>LNDP01000014.1:0-495000 GCA_001464665.1 Acidobacteria bacterium Ga0074141 | reverse complement strand
TCTGAGGCACGCCGCCAGCGTTGATTCTGAGCCAGGATCAAACTCTCGTTGATTTCTGTCTCATTATTTATCGTCAGAAATTCATCTGACGTGTTCGTTGAATCGAAATTCAACGAACGTTGTTCGTTATACGAATTAACACATGGACCTACATATCTAGTTTTCAAACATCAATCTTCGCCCAAGAAAACCTCTCTCGAGGCGAAACTCCTGATTATACAGAACCAGGATTCATTGTCAATTGCTCTTGCGATCTTTTTTTCGCTTCGTCGAAATTTCGTCTCGGCGAACCGCAGGGGCAAATATGTATTCTCTACATCGACCCCTATGCTGTCAAGCAGCCAGAGCAAATTATTTACAAAGATCAAAACTATCTGCGAGCGGTCTCAGGATTCGGCCTAGCTTATGTTCGGTTTATCTGAGAGATTCTAACGTTTGCCGCAGAACTTTGGCTCCTTCAAGCAAATGCCCGGAGGAACCATTTCCCTTTCAGGAAAGTACGCATCATGTGCGTGTCGGAGTAAGACGCCATAAATATGGAGCCGGTTGCCCGCTTTCTTCTGGAGCGGGCGACGGGGATCGAACCCGCAACTTTCAGCTTGGAAAGCTGACACTCTACCGTTGAGTTACGCCCGCTTTGTGAAATAGACTATTGCAGAAATCACGAATCACGACAAGAAATGAAAGACTGCCAGGTCAGCCGGCTTGAGCCGCGAGTAGCATATCGATCACTTCCCTTACGGCAGCGTCTCCGCCATTCGCTCTTGTAGTGTAGGCCGCAGCGGCCTTAACACTTTCAACCGCGTCAGCGACCGCTACAGGAAGCCCTATGAGCTGCATCAAACCGATATCGCCGATGTCGTCTCCGATGAAAGCCGTATGCTCAGCGGCAACGCCGGATTCCGCTAGAATGCGCTCGAGGTCGGCCGTCTTGTCGTTTGACCCCGTCACGACAAATTGAATGCCTAATTCTTTCGCTCGAGCCTCGACGATCCCTTCCGACCTACGTCCTGAAATTATCCCAGAGATAAGTCCGGATTTGTGCCATTCAACAATGCCCTGCCCGTCGCGGACGTGAAAGGCCTTCATTGCCTCGCCGCTCGCGGAGAAGTATAGCTTTCCGTCGGTAAGCACGCCGTCGCAGTCCATCAGGAGCAACCGAATGTTGCGTGCCGCTTCGATCAGACTTTCGTCACTCATATAGATCGACTAGCGGACCTCAAAGATCTCAACGCCCGCAAGCTTCCAACCCGTTCCGGTCCGCAGGAGCCTGAAGACCGCCGTGCCCGTCTCCGGTTCGCGCGTAAGCAGGCGGACGCTCAGGTTCGTCTCGACGATCGCTGTGTTCGCGTCGAACATGTCGGCATGAAGAACGGTCGTCGTCCAGACCGTCGCCTGGCCCGAAATGCCGCTGACGAACCGGTTCACCTCTCCTGGCACCGCAAGGGCGTCAACTTCGGACTTTCTGTTAGAGATCGCGGCTCGGTCGAACTGGACAAAAAAGGCTTTGATCGCATCTTCAACTGCTGAACTTTGTGTGATCCGGGTCCGGACGTTACGTGCCGCGAGTCCGGCGCCGTATTCGGCGTCGGCTATTATCGCGTCGGTCGCGTGCTTCGCCGCATCCGCATTTCGATTGGTGCGGAGAGCAACGTCGGCGACACCCACATTCGCCCAGCCGATCGAGCGTGAGGTTGGGAGCGGCTCTGCGAGCACCGCCCGAAACTCGCGGTCTGCTTCGGAGATCTTGTTCTGAGCAAGCAGCGAACGGCCGAGTAGAACCCGCACATCATCGAATCGTGGAAATTCGGCTAGCACCTGTCGCGCATTCTTTTCAGCCGTGGCAAATTCTTGCCGATCGAATTCACGCTTTACTGCAAGCAGGAGGTCGCTATCGGTAAATTCCCGCGGGGCGATGTCGTCGGAATAATCGTTCTGTGGGTAAAGCTTTTCAGGGTCGATCTCGACACGCACTATCCGCGACGGCGTACGAAAGTTCATCTCGCCGAAGCTTTTTGCCTTTATTGTCACCGGTGCCGACAGGGTTTCGCCATTCTCAAGCCTAGCGGCCACATCGACCGTAACGTCGATCGGGCCCGTGTTGCGGAGAGCCACCTTCCACTCGCCGCCGGCCGCCTGCGGGAGTCCTGCTTGGAGATTCATGTCCGTCACCTGGTCGAGCATGTAATCGACGACCTCTTTCTGGCCCTCAAATTCACGTCGCACACCGGCGAGGGTCGTGATGTCTTTCGCAAGCGATGCCCGCAGCTTGTTGTTGAACTCCGCGGTGCCGACCTTCCGCTCCATCACCCGCCAAAACATCGCCCCCTTGTTCGCAACGGCAGCGAAATAATGATCATCGAGCGGCGTCACGGTGTTGAGCGGGGCATCTCGGCGGGCAATCGCGGCATATGCGATCCGCTGACGCAGAACTTCGACCTCGGCAACCTCGGCTCCGTACTTTGTCGCTATGAATTTTGTCGCGAGATAACGCGCAAGTCCCTCGCGGATCACGCCCGAACCATCGTCTGTCAGGCGGTTTGCTTCGCCGAGCCAGAGCTTTGCTGCGGCCTCGGCTATGTTCATCGCGGTCAGCGAGTCGATCTTCTGTCTGCGGAAAACGGCTTCGTCGATCAGCACCGTTCCGCCGGTCGAAAATCCGCCGCCCCGCCGCATCGCGACGATCCACAAGGGAACATTCGGCACCGGGCCAAGAGTCTTTTCGGTAAATGCCTTCGCTTCGCTCAGCAACGTGGCAAGTTCGGCAGCCCGTGCTTTAGCAAGCTCGCCGGAGCCTTTTGGTATATGGACCGCGATTCCCGAGCTATCCACTCGGTCCCAACTGCCCGCGGCAACGAATGGCTGTCCGTTTAACTTGCTTTCGAAGGCTCCGGTCGATTCGGTTCCCGCTGAGATCGCCGTAAGGCCGGCGGGCGCAGTCAGCCGGATCTTGAATGGAGCATAGTCGGCACCGCGGGCAAAAAACCAACTATTCGGCGTAGGGTACCAGAATGACAGCGGGAGAAAATGCGAGGCGACCGGAGAGATCGAATTAACGCCGGTGTTGTCCGCAACCGGAATTTTGTAATCGATGACGGCCGTCAGTTCGCCGCCTGCCGCTACGGCCGGAACGCGAAGTGCGACCCGCTGGAGCGTTGCTCCGCCGAGCCGTTCTTGGCTCTTTGCCGCCTCGATCGCCGCGCCGTTGACGCTCGCGGACGCGATCTCGGCGTTCTGATTTATACGAAAGGTAAGGCTCGTCGCGGGCCGGTCGGTCACGTTCCGAACGCGAATCGTCGCCTTTGCGGTCAGGTTGCGGTCGCTTTCATTTGCAGGGAGCGAGGCTGCAATGTCGTAAGACACAACTTGCCACGTCGCGGCGATACGCTCGGTCGGCGTCTGGGAAACGATGGCGGTCGATGCCAGCAACAAGATGAATATGAAGGATAGTAATCTCATTCGCTATATTATGTTCCTAATTCGAGGTGAACCTTAACCCGCTTCTGGGAACCGCTCTTTAGTTTCTTGATCTTCAGGTGCATGTGATTGAAAAGAAATTGGTTTGTTCCAACGCGAATTATATAGTTGCCGTCGGGAATCTCTGAGATGCAGAATCGCCCCTTATCATCCACCTTATAAGATCTCCACGGCTCTATGCCGTGTGTCATTTTCCATGCTAAATCATCGGTTTGAAATTCACCCTCGATCTTATAGACATCAATCACTCCGATAGGGATCGGAGTACCGGTCGGATCTAGAACGATACCTGAAATGATCCTCCGGGTCAGCACGTTTTCCTCCTCAATTCCAACGATGTTTGCTCCGATTGAAGCACGCGACGACTCGATGGAATGCTTTTTACACTTTAATTGTGCATTTACCGAGATCGTCAAGAAGGAAACAGAAACGATAAAGACGATTATTCTCATAAGGGTTGAGCGAGTAGATGAATGGCTTTGAGCTTTACCAGCAGAGCTTCCAACCGCTGCAACGGTAATTGATTCGGGCCGTCGCTCGGAGCGTTTGCGGGGTCGTTGTGGACCTCCATAAATACGGCATCAACGCCGCAGGCAACACCGGCACGTGCAAAGTGTTCGATGTATTGCCCTTGCCCGTCGGTTGCTTTGCCAAGCCCACCCGGGAGCTGGAGCGAATGGGTCACATCAAAAACTACGGGGACGCCAAACGACCGCATTATCGGAAACGAACGCAGATCGACGACTAGATTGTTGTAACCAAAGCTCGCCCCGCGTTCCGTCAGCAAGATCTTTTCGCAGCCCGCAGCTTGAAGCTTTTCGACGATGTTTTTAGCGTCCCACGGTGCGAGAAACTGCCCCTTCTTGACGTTAACGGCCTTTCCGGTCTTTGCCGCGGCTACGAGCAGATCGGTCTGCCGGCAAAGAAATGCGGGGATTTGCAGGATGTCAGCGACCTCGGCAACCGGCTCCGCTTGCCAGGGTTCGTGGATGTCGGTGATAACCGGGACGCCGAATTCTTCCTTTATTCGCCGAAGCACATCGAGCCCGGCGTCCATCCCGTCCCCGCGAAAGCTCTCGATCGAACTTCGATTTGCCTTATCAAACGACGATTTATAAACAAACTCGACCCCAACCCTCTCGCAGATCTCCTTGATAGACCCCGCCATCATCGAGGCATGCTCGTAAGACTCAACAACACACGGCCCGAGAATGAACGAAATCTCGCCGCCGCCAAATGGCACATTTTCGATTTCAAATGAACTGACTGTCATTACCTAAGAAAATACCAGAGAAAGCAAGAGGAAACCGAACAGCCAAATACCGTAGCCAATAATACTCCCTCAAATCTACTCGTCTGCGGTCACGTCCGCACGTTCCGGCAATTCAACTTGCCTTTCGCTCGTCACGTCGTGCTCGAGATTTTCGCTCTTCAGCCTGTTTTCCCAAGCGGCCTTTACGAAGGCGACAAACAGCGGATGCGGGGCGAGCGGTTTTGATTTGTATTCCGGGTGAAATTGGCAGGCGACGAAATAGGGGTGCGTTTCACGCGGAAGTTCTATCATTTCGACGAACTTGCCGTCCGGTGAGACTCCGCTGACAACCAGTCCCTCGTGTTCGAGTGCGTCGCGATACTCCGGATTGAACTCGAATCGGTGCCGATGTCTTTCGCTGATAAGATCTGCCCCGCCGTAAATTTTCTTCGCGATCGAACCTTCTTTCAACTCGCAATCCCACGCCCCGAGCCGCATCGTGCCGCCCATTTCGTCAACGCCAACCAGGTCGCGGAGCTTGAAGATCACCGGAAACGGTGTCTGTTCATTGAACTCGGTCGAATCGGCATCGCGGAGCCCGCAGACTTCGCGTGCAAACTCGATACAGGCCGTCTGCATACCGAGGCAGATGCCAAAATACGGCGTCCCCGAACGCCTCGCATATCGAATTGCCCTGAGCATTCCTGCGATGCCGCGTTTACCGAAGCCTCCGGGGACGAGTATCGCGTCGTAGTCGTGAAGGTCGTTCTCGTAGTTTTCCTTTACAAGGTTTTCCGACTCGATCCAACTGACATTTACCCGCAGATCGTTTGCCACACCGGCGTGCGTCAGTGCCTCGCGGAGCGACTTGTACGAATCCTCAAGCTCAACATATTTGCCGACGATCGCGATCTTGACCGCTCCGCCGCTCGGCTCCTTGATGGTCGAAACAAGTTCACGCCATCGCTTCAGGTCGGCATTCGGGAAGCGCTCGTCAAGCTTAAGGTCGGCGACGACCAGGTCGTCAAGGCCCTGTTCGTGGAATGCGAGCGGCACCTCGTAAATGGTCGGAACGTCGAGTGCGGAGATAACGGCGTTTTCCTGCACATTGCAGAAAAGAGCGACCTTGCGCCGAAGGTCGAGCGGAAGCGGACGGTCCGAGCGGCAAAGCAAGATATCCGGAGCGATGCCGATCTCACGGAGTTCGCGGACGCTGTGCTGCGTCGGCTTCGTCTTAAGCTCGCCCGCAGCCGCAATGAACGGCACGAGCGTTACGTGGATAAAGATCGCATTGCCGCGGCCTTCCTCATTGCCCATTTGCCGGATCGCTTCCATGAACGGCAACGACTCGATATCGCCGACCGTTCCGCCGATCTCAACGATAAGCACGTCGGGCTTGTCCTTTTCGGTTACGGCCCTTACCGCCGCCTTGATCTCGTCGGTAATGTGTGGAATGACCTGTATGGTCTTGCCAAGATAATCGCCCCGCCGCTCTTTCTCGATAACGGAAAGATAAATGCGGCCGCTGGTCCAGTTATTCGCCTGGGTGAGTTTCGCATTCGTAAACCTCTCGTAATGCCCAAGGTCGAGATCGGTTTCGGCTCCGTCGTCCGTGACGAACACTTCGCCGTGCTGAAAGGGCGACATCGTCCCGGGATCGACGTTGATATAAGGATCCAGTTTCATCATCTGGACCTTCATCCCGCGTGCCTCAAGAAGATAGCCCAGCGAACTCGCCGCCAAACCCTTTCCGAGGCTCGAAACCACTCCGCCCGTCACAAAAATGTACTTAGTCATATCTTTCTCGACTGGATCGTCGGCGTCTTCGCTTGCCTCGATCACAACGGTCAAACAACCCTATTCGTCCTCAGCCTTTCCGTCCTGCTTCGTCTTCTGGTATCGGCCCTCTTTCATCTCTACTGCCACCTGTTTTGCCTTTGCCGAGCCCGGATCGAGGATCTCCTGAAGAGCATTTACCGAAGCTCCAACTCCCGATGTGCTCTCGGCTGCCCGCCGCTCGAATTCCTCTTCGGTTCGCGTTGCCGGCTTCGCAAGCGTTCGAAGGCCGAGATAGGCTCCGGCGATCACAAGCAGAATAAATCCAAGTCCGATCCAATCGCCCATCAAACTGTGCCCCTTACCTTCTCCCCGAGCATTTGGCGAACTCGCTCAAGATCCGCGGCGGTATCGACGCCGATCGATCGGCCGGCGGCCTCGACCGCAACGATCACCGCTCCGTTTTCAAGGGCACGCATCTGCTCGAGCATTTCTGTCTCTTCGATCGGCGTTCGTGCAAGCCGCGTAAATTCCACCAAAAACTCTCGCCTGTAAACATAAAGGCCCGTGTGTTTTTTGAACTGACCGACCAGCAACGGTTCAGCGGTTAGTGCGGACTCGAGCGAACCGAATTTTTGCACCGCTTCCCGTGGTAACGGTATCGGTGAACGCGAAAAATATATCGCCCGCCCGTTTGGACTGGTTACGATCTTCACGACATTCGGGTCAAGAACCTCTTCGGCGGTGTCGATCGGTTCAAACGTCGTCGCCATCTGTGCGCCCGCATCGGCAATAAGAGCTCGAACCGCCGCATCGATTGTCGCCGCCGGAATCACCGGTTCATCGCCTTGAACGTTGACGACGATCGAACCCACAGGAAGCATCTCGGCCACCTCGGCAATTCGGTCGCTGCCCGAGGCATGGTCGGGCGAGGTCATCACAACCTCGACCTCCGCTTCCCTTGCCACATCGAAGATTCGGGCGTCGTCGGTAGCTACGATTACGCGGCCGATGGTCGCAGCTTCGCAGGCCCGATCCACGGTGTGGAGGATCAGAGGTTTCCCGGCGATCGGAAGTAGCATCTTGCCCGGCAAACGGGCAGAAGCATACCTGGCCGGTATGATCGCAACGATATTTTGGTTGGGGTTTTCCCCGTGTGACTCCACGGGCTTTTAGACTATATTGAAAGGTCCTGAAATTCAAGGTGCGTTCGTGCAATTTGGAAGCGGCCATTTGGTTCGCTAAACTTCGGATGTGGAAATTCCCCTTCAACCCGAAGAATTTAACGACTCGGACGCCGGAGCCGCCCAGATACCATTGCCCGACCGGCCGCATTGGGGCGTGCTCACGGCGCTCGGCGTCTGGATCGGCAGCATCGCTCTTCTTGTTGTAACTCAAACGATCGCTATCGGCGGATACGTGGCTTTTTCAGGCCTCGAATTTGCCGACAACGTGGCCTTCGTCGAGTTTGCCCGAGCGAACCCAACCGCGATCATTGTCCAGGTCTCGGCGACGTTGCCCGCGCATCTATTGACTCTCGCATTGTGCGTGCTGGTCATCACAGCCTTTTTTCAAAAGCCATTTTGGAGCACGATCGGTTGGACCTCGGGCGGCGTTAAGTTCTGGCACTACTTCGTGATGATGATGATCTTTTTCATCGCCGCACTTACGCTCGTGAACTTTTTTCCTCCCGGTGAGGACGACCTCGACCGCATTATCAGGAGTTCAACAACGGCACTCTACATTGTGGGCTTTTTGGCGGTGTTCAGTGCTCCGCTTGTTGAGGAGGTCGTTTACCGCGGCGTTATGTACCCGGGCTTTCTCAAGCGAATGGGAATGCCGCTGGCGGTCACGCTAACGACCATTCTTTTCACCCTTGTCCACGTACCGCAGTATTATGAGAACCCGGTCAAGATCGCTCTCCTCACGCTTCTTAGCTTTATGCTCACGGCCCTCAGGGCGGTTACGGGGAGCCTGCTTCCCGCTTTCATCCTCCATACGCTGATCAACGGGACGCAGATCGCCCTACTTCTTGCCGAGCCGCTCATTCGGCGTTATGCCGAAACCGCAACCCCATAAATAATAAAGGCGAGCCGAAAGGACTCGCCTTTATCCCAATCCCAAGTAACCGATCAGTTATCTCGGCCTTTTGACGAACCACCTGCAAGCGGCGGTGCCGCGGGACCGCGGCGTTCAACCGGCGGCGAGATCACGACCGGCGTTGAAGGCCGAAAAATTGGACCGCGATCGATCGTTGTCTCAACCGGAATGCGTCCTTCTTGCCGCTGCATCTGTTGGAAAGGCGGCATGACCGGCCCTCTTCGTTCTGGTGTCGAAGTCGTCGGGGTTGTCGGAGTTGTCGGCTGATTGGTTGACGGCGTTCCGCCCGTCTGCCCGCCGGTGTTCGGATACCCTCTGCAGCTTCCATAATAGACGCAACGCGGGACACCTATATTCCAGAAATCGGAGCCATAAAAATGACCGTAGGGCGACCCCCAACCATAGCCAAAAGGCACAAAGCAATAGCCGCCGATGATCGGATTAAAGACCCAGACGCCTAGCGACCGGTGAACCGACCAGACACCAGCGCCAAACGCACTCATAAGCGGTTCATATAGCGACCGGCGGTCGAGCCGCGAATTGGCACGTGCAAGCAGTTTCGCACGATCGCTGCTCCACTCATCAAGTTCGTCGCGATCTTTCTTTTGAGCTTTCGCAACATTTACTTGCCCCTCAACAACCGACGCCTCGCGACCTCTTTTTACTCGGCCATCGGCCATTCCGAGAATTTCCGCACGGCCACGCATTACGACTATCGAGTTGTTCACATCATCCGCATTCACGCGGTAAACTCCGGAGTCGGCAAGCAGAAACTTTGTCTCAGGCGTTTCAACAACGACTTTGAAGTCGTTGCTCGCAAAAACCTCAAAAACTACCGATCCGCGATCCACGACGAGTTGAAGGTCGTCAAGCGAAGTCGTCTTAAAAGAAAATGACGAATCTGCACCGACGCGGGCATAGGAGCCCGGATTTAGAAGGATCTCGGCACGTCCGTTCGCCCCGGTAAGCACTTCGTCCCCGATTTCAACGGAATCGCCCTTTAAAAGGATATGCTTTCGGCCATCCTTTCTCAGAACCTCAACCTGCCCCTCGACAAGATTTACCCCGCCAGCTTTCGCCGAAATGATGTAACGATCACTGACCGAAGTCGGGCTATTCACCCTTTGGGCAACGGCAACTGAGGAAATCGCTAATAAAGCAACAGCCAATATCGTGAGATTCTTCATAGTTTTCGGCCTCGTCGTCAATAGAATTGGGGAAAGATAGCACCAGAATACAATTTTTTTTGCCATTCGACAATAAATTTCGCAAAAAGTGACATTTCTTTACGTTCATCTGATGGATTCGCCGTCGGCTCCGTCTGCCGGAGTTTTTCCCGAACAACCATTTGCCCCTCATCGTAATCTTAATTTCGGCGGAAAGCACCGCCAAGGAAACCGAATGGCCACTATCAAAGACCCAACACTTTGCTTCGCACCGCTTGAAGTGGTCGAGCGCCTGCTTGAGATCCGCGAGGAACTCGGCTATCGCCCGGCGATCTTTCTTGAGAGGGTAAACGATCTGACCGAGGTGCTCGACGCATTTGGATTCGACATTTACGAACTTTCAGGCAAACGCGGCAAGCTTAACTATGGTGACTACACGTCCCCCGTTGTCCCCGGCGGAGATTCGATACATACCTCGGTCCTCGCCCATTAGCGGCAACAACAAGTTCCAACAACTGAAGAACCCGGAAGACCAGTTTCGAGCATTCGAACCCTTCGGGGTTCTTTTTTTATATCGATTTAATTATGAAAAGCGTTCCGTCATCATCGAGAAACTTACGCTCGGTGAACTCCGCGACGCTCTTGCGGACGTGGTCGATCATCTTCTTAGCCGGTAAGTGAATGCACTCCAGCACACTTTCGGCGAATCGGACATTGCCGAACTCCTCGCCATCGGCATTAGCCGCTTCGGTTAACCCATCGGTGTAAATGACCAACACTTGGTCCTTCTCGACCCGGATGAAATGCTGGTGATAGCGAGCATCGTTGAACATGCCCAGCGGCATATCCCCGTATTCTACAAAGCGATATTCACCATTCGGCTTGATCAGCATCGGCGGGTTATGTCCCGCGTTCGAGTACACGAACGTCCGGTTCGTGCCATCGAGAATACCGTAGATCGCGGTGATGAACTGGTGTTCCTCGGTCGAGTCCCAAAGGAGCGTGTTGACCTTTGTCATTGCGATGTGCGGAGCGTAGCCGACCTGGACACCGGCCCTTAGCGAAGCCCGCAAGAATGACATCAAAAGAGCTGCCGGAATTCCCTTGCCGACCGCATCCGCGACGACGATCCCGAGCTGATAATCGAAGATCTTGACCCAGTCGTAATAATCGCCCGAGACCTCTTCGGTCGGGAAAACGTACGCCGAGATATCAAAATTCCCAAAAACGGGGTCATTGTCGGGAAGAAGCTCAAGCTGCACTTGCCGGGCGATCTCAAGCTGAGCTTCGATCCGCTTTTTCTCGATCGCTTGCTCGAGCAACTTCGCCTTTTCGATGATGATCGCGACCTGCGAGGCAAGAAGCTGCAGCACCGAAAGATCGTCCTCGTTATAGGCATCGAGTTCGTCGCTTTCAAGGTCAAATGCTCCGATGACTCGATCGTTCGAAATGATCGGGGCCACCATCTCTGAACGTGTCGGCTTACGGGCGGCAAAGTACCGCGGGTCTTTGGTCACATCAGGCGAGATTATAGGCGTTCCGGTTTGTGCAACGTGGCCAATGAACCCCTCGCCCAACCTGAGCTTCGGTTCAATAAGTTCAAAACTTATCTCGTAACCTCTCACGACCTTGGATTTGAAGATATAAGGGTTGCCGTCCTTATCGGTGTGCTCGATTATATAGATCCCCGCCGCGTCATACTCTAGCAGCGATGACAGCGTGTCCATCACGAGGTTGAGCACCTCCTCAAGGTCAGCCGAGCGGCTGATCTTGGTCGTGATGTCCAAAAGCATCCGGAGTTTATCTACAAGCGTAAGGTCCGCGATCTTGGAAGTACGCTTTTCGGTTTCTTGATCCATCTATTTGGAGTTTCGGAAAATATTTTCCTTATAGCTGTCCCAAAGCCGGGAGACCTTGATCCGGTATTCGACCAACGGCCGGCTTACGCCATAATGTTTTGCTATCTCCGCCGACGTCTTCCCTTGCTCGACATATCCTTTCAGCCCGACATATGGGACGAGCGCTGCTGCCCCGGTGCTGTACGCCTCTTCTTCGATGGCGGCGTTATAATCGCGAGCTCGCGTCTGGCCGTCCGCACCCTTTTGCTCGATGGCCAGCCGGCTTGGCTTATGGCCGAGAAATACGTGGCTGATCTCTTCCATCAGCGTCGCCCGCTGCCGGAGCGTGCTGTGCTTCGGGTTGAGGATGATCAGCTTTTGTCCATTCGGCAACGCGATCGACGCGGCTCCGCCGGACCACATTTCACTTCCTGGCCCGAGCAGATGCTCGCGTGTCTCCGCAGTTAACCCCTCGACGGCCTCGAACGGCGCGACCAAGAGATTCGCATATCTAGCCAGTTCAAAAGGATCGAGCGGTTGGTCGTCGCGGGTTAGCCCAGCGAAATGCCGAAGCCCGCGGGCCCTTGTTTCATGGTGCCTGCCCTTTATCGTTGGCGGCTCGTCTCTTAGCTGCGATATTGGCATTCTGGCCTTGCTCTAAAATGCGAAACGGGCCGGGAACGGCTCCCGGCCCATTCATTTCCGGGCGTGAAGCCGTCATCAGCCCTAAACTTCTTTGAACTCCGAGTCAACGTCCTCGCCCGAGAGCGCCACGCGGTAGTTCTTTGACTGCTTCTGCTTTGTGATCAGCAGATCGTCCTTTGTTTTAAGAAGGTCGGCCCGGTTATAGACCGAGATCTCAAAATTATAGCCATGTGTGATGGCATCTTTCGGGCAGGCCTCGACACAGAAGCCGCAGAAAATGCAGCGGCCGTAATCTATATTATAGACCTTCGCGTACCGTTCATCGCGGCCGACGCGGTCGGCATAAGGCCTCGCGTCGTCTTCGGCCACTATGTAAATGCAATCCGAGGGGCAAGCCGCCGCGCAAAGATAGCACGCAACGCACTTTTCTTTGCCATTCTCGTCCACGTGCAGCAGATGTTGTCCGCGATAACGCGGCTGAACGGTCACCGGCTCGTCCGGATATTGCACGGTCCACTTTTCCCTCGGGATCTCCGAAAGGGTCCGCCGCATTCCCTTAAGCACGGCGGTCGTCGATTGAATCACGTCTGAAATGATAGACATTTGAAAATTCGTTCCCCCTTGAAGTAGAGACCTACATACCTCTCATTATCATCTCCATTCCACCGAGGAAGAACACGAAGATGAGATATCCAATGCTGAGGAGCAGCCCAAAAACACCAGTGATGAGACCGCCTAACGCGAGTCCGCTTCCGCCGTAGTTCATTGGATCGTTGCTCGCCTTGCCGCGGGCCATAAAGCCTGTGATCACTGCCGCGAGGCTCGGCAGCAGCGAGCCGCAGCAGATCGTCATACCGAGAATTCCGAGAACGAGCGAAACGACCGCGAGCGTCTTGCTCTGCTGTCCGCCGACCGCACCGCCCATATTTGCCCCTGCAGGGCCTTGTCCAAACTGTTGATCTTGCATTGAGGTCTCCTGTTGTTCAAAGTTTGAGATCGGCGCCGGTTCTGCCGGAAATGACGGCGAAGCGGCCTGTTCAAATGGATTTGCCGATGCTGGCGGTTCAGCAAAGGGCGAACCGAAGTTCGGCATTGCCGGCACAGGCGTCGGCTCGGGCTTGATCTCCGCTTCCGGCTTTGGCATATTTAGCGGCTGCCCCATCGGTGATGGGATCGGCGGCGTGGTATGCATAAACGGATCGCCGCCGAGGTCGTGGCCCGGTGCCGCTGGTGGCTCAGGCTTTTCCGGTTCAATAAATGCCGGAGGCGGCGGTTCGCTCGCCTGTGCCGGCGGAATATCGACGACCGTTGCCTGCCCGAGGTCGAGGCCGGCTAGTTCCGCCCGCATTTCTTCTTCAGAAACCACTTGCGTTGCACGCGAATCGTCGGCTTCCGGAAGGTCGAGCACGTCATCGGGCTTCGCCGGGGTCGCCGGCGGTGGAGGCGTTGCCGGCGGCGGATCGGACTTCGGGATGGCCGCGGCGAAACCCGCAGGGTTTCCGATCATCGTCTTGAACGGGTCGAGCGGTTCCTCGGCGGCCGGAGCATCTATCAACGTGGCTCCGCACGTTTGGCAAAAATTGAGGTTCTCTGCAAACTCGGTCGGACAATCCGGTGGCTTTGGCGAGGGGTGTTGTTTCATAAGCGTTTTCCTGAGGCCGAACTAAACAAAAATTGCCGTTAGGATAGCAGAAAACTCGAAAAAGCGTAACCGGCCGAGCCTCGAAACGCCCGGCCGGAAGCGTTTTTTCCTTTAAGATTAGACGAGTTCGAGCTTGCTGAAGAAATAAGCGATCTCGATGGCGGCATTCTCGTCCGAATCCGAGCCGTGGACGGCGTTCTCGCCGATCGACGAAGCGAATTCCTTACGGAGCGTTCCCTCGGCGGCTTCGGCCGGATTGGTCGCGCCCATAAGTTCACGCCATGCCGGCACGGCGTTCTCTTTCTCAAGAGCCAGCACAACGCACGGCCCGCTCGACATAAAATCGCAAAGCTCGTCGAAAAAGCCCTTGCCGGCGTGGACAGCGTAAAAGCCCTCGGCCTGCTTCCGTGTCTGGTGGATCAGCTTCATTCCGCGGATCTTAAAACCGGCCGCCAAAATGCGGTCGACGATCTTGCC
This sequence comes from Acidobacteria bacterium Ga0074141, assembly GCA_001464665.1. Taxonomy (GTDB): domain Bacteria; phylum Acidobacteriota; class Blastocatellia; order Pyrinomonadales; family Pyrinomonadaceae; genus OLB17. Next base: position 480,627 of record LNDP01000014.1, on the reverse strand, counting down.
CTGATTGCCCGCCCGGACTGCGTCCGGCTTGATTATCCCAAAAGTTAAATTGCTCATTATTATCGGTTTCCTCTAGTTAAAGTTTGGTATCAACTGCAAACTTCAGAGGATACAATAACTGAACTTCGACCGCACGTTCTCATCGCCATAACATAGCTCATTGTGTGTAAACGCACATACACCGACGCAAATAACTGATTAGATAGGTACATCGATTGAAGTGCACCGGGCCAGGAAGTACGCGACAAGCGCGGACGAACTTGATCCTTGCACGATTCAGATAAAGGAGAATACAAAAATGCTTTGGACAATAGTAATAATACTTTTAGTGCTTTGGGCTCTGGGATTTGGTTTCGGTGCCCTCGGCAACATCGTTCACTTACTTCTCGTCGTTGCGGTGGTCATGGTAGTGGTGCAACTTATCCAGCGACGCGGAGCATAGTTTACATACGCAGCGGATTCGGAAGCGTGGTCAAACGCCTATTGCAGCCCCGCTGATGATCGGCACGATGAGCCATGTCGTATTCGCTGCGTCTTTTTATTTCAGCGGCTGAAATATCGCTAACACTTTGAGGAAATAATGAATAACACAAATAAATTTGATCAGGGGTATGTGCCGAGTTCGGAAGCCAAGGGCTCGATAAGCAAAACGGTCGGTTATCTTTTGATCGGCGGCGGAATTGGGGCGGCACTTGCCCTTCTCTTCGCACCGAAATCCGGCAGCGAATTCCGGCATGACATCGCGGATGTGACCCGCAAGGGATACGACTCAACGCTCGAAGGAGCGAAGGCACTGAAGGAGAAGTCAGCAAATGCGCTCCACTTGGTATCGGAAAAAGCCGACTCGGCGATCGATTACGCTTCTTCGAAACTTTCGAACCGCAGCGACGTCGTTTCGGACGTAGCTTCGACCGTGAAGGAAACTGTTGCCGACGGGATCGATCGGATGCAGAACGAATCGGCCAACGTCGCCCAAAACATATCGAAGGCCGCAAAGGCTTCGTAGCTTTTGAACTCTTAGGATCACGCGACGTCAACTCATCTGAGATTGCCGCATCGTTGTTTGACAACCTGACGCTATCGAACCCCGCGGCCAGCCTGGAGCTAGGGGTTCCATTGATCGGCAATTCCTGATCCATCGTCTGACCACACGGTTCGAGGGAGCAGGAATGGCATTCCAGGCAAAATTAGTCCGGGGAGGACAATATAATGAGATTAAACTTAAAACAATCTTTACTTTTCATTTTGATCACATCTGTGATCGCATTTGGCACGGTGGCTCAGGCCCAACAACGTGTTTATCAGGTCTCCGATCGTCAGGTTCAGACAGTGCTGGATCGCATCGATTCGCGAACCGACACATTTACCCGCGAAATTGAGCGTTCATATGAGACCCCAAGTTCGTATCGCGAAGACTCGATCAATACACTGATCGCGAATTTCAAGAGTGCGACCGACAACCTTCGTAACAACTTCGCGTCACGCCGTTCCACATTAAATGACGTGCAGGTCGTTCTCGACCGTGCGGGTTATGTGAATGCCTTCGTGCAGAACAACCGCATCTCGCAGACGGGCACGATGCAGTGGAATCAGATCAGAGCCGACCTCGATACTCTGGCTGGCTACTACCGCGTTCAGTCCAACTGGACCGAAACGAAAACATATCCCGGCGAGCAGACGAGATATTACGTAACGGACGCACAGCTTCGGACGCTTTTGAACCGGCTCGCACAGCGGAACACCTCGTTCCGAGTGAGCTACAACACCTGGGCCCGCCGCAATCAGAATCAGCAGAGCGGCAATATCTCACAGGAAGTTGCCGACTTTGAACGGGCGATAGCGAATTTCCGTCAACGCTTTAACAACCAGAACTCACCCGACGCTGATGTTTATCAACTGCTTCGGCCGTCTGCTTCGATCAATAGCTTTCTCGCGTCGAATCGAACAAACGCGACCGTTAACAACCGCTGGAATCTGGTTCGCAACGACCTCAACACGCTGGCAAGCTACTACCGTGTCAGTTGGAACTGGGACGCTCCGGTTTATCCCGGAACGCAGACCGGCAACTTCGACTCGCGCCTGACGGGAAACTATCGGCTTAATTCGACACAAAGCGACAACGTACAGGCCAGCATAGACCGAGCTATTCAGAACGTTCGTTACAACGCGAACCAGCGTGAGCGAGCTCGGACCAATCTCGAACGCCGGCTTCGTTCGCCTGAGACGCTTTCGTTTGACGTACGCGGCCAGCAGGTAACGATGTCCGCCTCGAACGCGGCTCCTGTGATGCTTACTACCGATGGTGTCCGCCGCACCGAGATGTCGCCGAACGGCCGGACGGTCACCACGACCGTCGCCTCGAACGACCGGGAAATGACGATCAGCTATGAAGGCGACCGTGTAAATGACTATTACATCAGCTTTATGCCGATGGACAATGGCCAACTACGCGTCACCCGTCGCATCTATCTTGACCAGCAGAACCAGACCGTTACGGTCACGAGCATCTACGACAAGATCGACCAGCGGCCGACCTGGAACACGGCCGGATATCCGAGAAACGACCAGACCGGCGTGTTCGTTGTTCCGAACAACACACGGATGACGGCACGGCTCGATACGCCGCTCTCGACAAAGACGGCCCGCGACCGCGACCGCTTCTCGATGACGGTAACTTCGCCATCGCAGTTTGCCGGTGCGTTAATTGAAGGAACGGTCATCGGTGAGCGTTCGGGCGTAGTTTCCGGCCGGGCGACGATGGGGCTCAATTTCGAGACCATCCGGATGACCGACGGCCGGACCTATCAGTTTGCCGGACTCGTCGAGCAGGTTCGCGAGCCGAACGGCAACATCGTGACGGTTGACAACGAAGGCACGGCACGCGACAGCAGCCAGACGGCGAGAACCGCGACACGGGCAGGCATCGGAGCGGTGATCGGAGCGATCATCGGTGCGATAGTTGATGGCGGGACCGGTGCGGCGATCGGTGCCGGCGTCGGAGCCGGAGCGGGTGCGGGAACGGTAATTCTGCAGGGCCGCGACAACCTCGAGCTCGACGCGGGAACGGTCTTTTCGATCACGTCAGGCGCCCCCGCAAACCTAGCCTTGCAATAGAGGCGAACGCCCCTCTTCCACAAAATGCCGGCTGTTCAACGCAGCCGGCATTTTTTTCAGTTTGCAGTTCTCAGCTTTCAGTTTCCAGTTCTCGAATGCAGAAGCCCGCGTGTTAGCAAGGGCGTTTTATATGACCCGTTATCAGATCTAAGAATCTGGCTTACGGCTCACAGCTTACGGCTTAAAGCTTAAAAAAATACCGCTTCGCCCTCCGGCTTCTGACTTCTGACTTCTGACTTCTGGCTTCACTGCTCACTGACAAAATCGAGGCCGGCGATGTCTTCATCGAGGGTGACGGTCCGGGTCGGGGCGGCGAAGGTGAAGCGTTTTGCTCCGGCGGTGACAAAATACGTTCCGCCCGCCGCGAGCCCCGCAAACCTGTAATACCCAAAAGGATTGGTCACCGCCCAACGCTCGCCGCTCTCGCCGCCGCCCGCAAGCCGCACAAACGCCCCGCCGATCCCACGCCCATCCGCCCTCAAAACCCGCCCCGAGATCGAAAGATTCGAAGAACTCGGCCCAGTCGCGTTCGTAACCGTCATCGAAAAGTTATCGATCGCAAGACCGTCGTCTGCCCCCGCAATGTCGAAATCAACCCATCGAAAATAGAATGTTCCGCCAACTGGAATCGACAATGACGTCAAAACAGAATTGATACCTGGCGTTCGATTCGTCACGTCGTTTCCGTTCTTCTCGCCAGAAGCGCTTAGCGTATTTGGACTCGCAAAATCCAAAGCGTCCACGTCCGTCCACGTACCGTTGGTCAACGCTGTCGCATCAAGACTATATTGAAAGTCGAGGCGATCGGAAACGCCTCGGTCGTTCGCACCAAGCCGCCATTGTTCGCCATCAAACGTGATACTGACAGATGCGATTGCAGCGTTGGTGTCGTTAACAAAGCAGCCGCCGATTAGTGGCACATTTGAACCACTTCGAAGACCTCCGAACGCACGATCAGTGAACGATGTTTCTGGTGAAGGTCTACCATAACTATATGTATTGCCCGTGTTTGCACTTCCTCTATTTACCGTATAAAAGTTATCGGCGTTGGTTCCCGTTTCGATGAAGCCAAAGCCGTCGGGTACAACGCTACTAGTAGTAGCCTCGACATTGCTCAGTCCATCGAAATTCTCTGTCCAAGTAAGATTTCCGGTGGTAAACGAATGACACACCGGGTCAGCGGCGGACGCTAAATTTGCAGTTAGAGCAATAGCGACGAGTAGGAACATTAACTTTCGAGCCATCAAAGTTCTCCGAATTTGGGATTTCGCGAAGCGGGAACGAATTTTTTGAATATAATACGAAAATCAGTAAAAAGGTCAACCTCGGAGAAAGAGCTTCTTTTCAGACAGTTAACGTCGTTTCCCGTGGAGCAATCGGTCGACGGTGGGAATTTGCGTTATTCGATGCCGAGTTTATTGCGGAGGGCGAGTTCGCGGGTGTTCATCTGGCCGGTGTCGGTTTCGTGATCGTAGCCGCAGAGGTGGAGAAGGCCATGGAGAATGAGCTGTTTTATCTCGAGTTCGAGCGGGAGGCGGGCCTCGGCGGCCTGTCGGGCGGCCTGCTCGGCGGAGATGACGATATCGCCCAGGAAGGCAGTTGTCGGTTGTCGGTTGTCAGTTGTCAGAGTTTGGTCGTCGGTGGGCGGTGTTTCGGCTTCGGGGCGGCCAAAGCCGGAACTCATAGCTTCGAATTCGTCGGGTTCGTGGGGGAAGGAGAGGACATCGGTGGTCGCATCTTTGCCGCGGAAGAGCTTGTTGAGCTCGCGCATCCGGCGGTCTGAGACAAATGCAACCGCCGCCTCGCCGCCCGCCGCCTCATCGATAGCCGCCAACGCCTCCGCCAAAAAGCCCGCATACCCGCGAGCCTCAAGCTTAACCTTCCGCTGGACATTGACGATCATTCGGGCAACGACCTCTGTCCGTGAACCAGCACTTGCTCACACGCATATTCATAAAACGCCCGCTCATCTTCACGGTAGGCAAAGCCGTTTTTCATTATTGGGAGTGCGGTAGCACGAAACATTATATGGATCGCTTTCGGCGATTCCTCGATAGAAACAACGCTCTTCCAACTGTAAAACAAGAGGTCTAAGTCAGTTCGACACGAAATGCCTTCCTCGGAAAGTTCGACCTCAACGATCTGATCCCCGATCTCCTCATGCATTCGTCGAAAAAAGTGGCGAGCGTCCAATTTTATCGTTTGCTGAATGAAAACACTTGCGATGAGCACATTCAAGCAACAAACGATCAAAGCGGCAGTTCCCGCCCCTTGGAGCAACAAGAGCAAGGGGGTAACGATGGTGTTGAAAACTAGAAATACTGCCATTACGAAGGTAGTAATGCTGGAAGTCGCGTAGCGTTGACTGATCTTCGAACTAGCGTCGGCAAGCTCGTCGAAGTCAGCAAAATACGAGACCTTGAAAGGGGTGTTCCCCGATTCTGATGAAACGGGATCGGTTCGATGCTTCACCAATGGTGGGGACATTTCGTCTTCTTCCCTTGCCCACAAATGCCGCTCGTTTGTTTGTTCTCCCTTGTATTCCACAGTCATTCTCGCAATCGTGCAGACGTAGTTAAAATTCCAAACCGAGATCCGCGTCGTTGCGGTAGATTTGGCGGACGAGGACGCGGGCGAGGTTGGCGGATTCGAAGTTCGCGTGGTGCTCGCACATCTTCAGGGTGTCGCGGGCGAGCTGCGGGTCTCGGCGAAGAGCCGCGACGAACTCTTCCCAGTCACCGCGAACGCCCCGCTCAAAGAGTGAATCGATCGCCATCAGCGTCCACTCCTCGTTTTTCAGATTTCGGTGCTTCATATCGTTACTCTGACAAACTCTATCCGTCAGGATCGAAACCACGCACTTCCCGAATGTGTCACTACTGCTCCGAGGAGTTTGAGTGAACCTCGTAGGCTTTGACGATCATTTGGACTAGCTTGTGGCGGACGACGTCCTTGTCGGTGAAGTAGATGAACTCGATGCCCTCGAGGCCGCCGAGGACGTCCTCGGCTTCGCGGAGGCCGCTCTTTTGGCCGCGGGGCAGGTCGATCTGGGTCTTGTCGCCGGTGACGACCGCCTTTGAGCCGAAGCCGATGCGGGTCAGGAACATCTTCATTTGCTCGCTGGTCGTGTTCTGCGCTTCGTCGAGGATTATGAAGGCATCGGCGAGCGTCCGGCCGCGCATAAAGGCAAGCGGAGCGACCTCGATGATGCGCTTCTCGAGCATCTTGGTCACCTTCTCGGCATCCACAAGGTCAAAGAGCGCGTCGTAAAGCGGCCGCAGATACGGGTCGACCTTGTCCTGCAGATCGCCGGGCAGAAAGCCGAGCCGTTCGCCGGCCTCGACCGCCGGCCGCGTCAGGATTATGCGGCTGACCTGCTTTTTCATCAGCGCGTCCACCGCCATCGCCACGGCCAGAAAGCTCTTGCCCGTGCCGGCCACGCCGATGCCGAAGACGAGGTCGTTGGCGGCGATCGCTTCGAGATATTTCCGCTGGTTCGCCGTCTTTGGCGCGACGCTCTTTTTGCCCGAAGGGTTGAAGCGGCCCTTCTCAATGTAATCGCGAAGGCTATAGGCCCGATCCTCGGCGATCTGCTTGAATGCGTCTTTCAGCTCCTTGTCGGTAAAGGTCTGCCCTTCCGCAAAGAGCTCGCCAAACTCGGCGAGAATGCGCTCGATGGTCGCGATGTCCTTCGGGTCGCCGTCTATCAGCAGTTCATTGCCGCGGGCGCCGATGCTGACATCGAGCAGGGACTCAAGATATTTGATGTTTTGGTCCTGAACGCCGAAAAGAATATTCAGGCCCTGAGGCGGTAGTTGTAGCTTTCTCAAATCAAACCTTCAATTACGGAATTTTTACGTAGAATGCTATCCTACCGCCCGTTTTCATAGAATCAAAGCTTTAGTGGCGGAACTGGTCCGCTTTTCACATATTTCCGAGGAATTTCTCGGCCTTCGGACCATACGCCGCGTCAATAAACTGCTGTACCTATATTCTAAAGCTCGATCGGAGGGATTCTTTTTAATGTCAACGGTAGATCTAAACGGAAGAACGATAACGGATTCGGTGGTCAAGGATGTACTTAACAATATGGCCGCCTATTTTGGTGCGACACTGCACGTAACCTCAGGCAACCGCAGCACGGTTCCGGAAGGCGGCAGCCCGACGAGCCTGCACCTGAGCGGGAAGGCCGCCGATTTTAAGATAGATGGGCTCGACTTCGGCAACATCTACCAGAACCTTCGAAATCTTGGTGCGAGCCAGGTATTTGTAAAGGGCCATATCTACGAATTCATCTGGCACGGTAATCATACGACTACAACCGGAGCACACCTTCACATCGGTCGCATCGGAGCGAACAGTAACGGCTATGTAAAATTCATCATGGAAGGGGTTACACCCGATGGTGCCGGCAAATATCCGCTCGATTTACAAGTGCCGCTGACGGGCAGCAACACCGTCGGCAACTCTTATTTGGGACAGTAACCGGAACTGCAAAAACTGACATGACTCGGCGACCGGATATTGAGTCGTGCCGTTTTGATTGTTGCTCATCCGCTGTGGTAACCTTGCTACTTTGTAAATCAGTCGATTTTCTATCTAAATAGAGGAGCAATCTATCAAAAATGGCTAATAATACGGACGTTAAGATCGGTCGGGTCGTACAGGTGATCGGGCCGGTCGTGGACGTTGAATTCGAAGATTATCTTCCGCCGATCCACCAGGCACTTAGGATCACGTCAACCGGCTTCGATGTCGAATCTAAGATCGATGTTGTCGCAGAGGTTCAGCAGCATCTCGGCGAAGGCCGCGTCCGTGCGGTCTCGATGCTTCCGACCGACGGTATGATCCGCGGAATGAATGTTGAAGACCTTGGCGGGCCGATCACGGTCCCGGTCGGCAATGCGACTCTCGGCCGCGTGATGAACGTCATCGGTGATCCGGTTGATGAACTTGGCCCGGTCGTGTCCGAGACCCGATATCCGATCCATCGCCACGCTCCGTCCTTTGACGAGCAAGCGACCCAACTTGAGATGTTTGAAACGGGTATCAAGGTCATTGACCTTGTTCAGCCGTTTCTCCGCGGTGGAAAGATCGGCCTCTTCGGCGGTGCGGGCGTCGGCAAGACGGTTCTCATCATGGAGCTGATCAACAACGTCGCTATCGGTTCCGAAGGATTCTCAGTGTTCGCCGGAGTCGGCGAACGCACACGCGAAGGCAACGACCTGCTCCGGGAAATGGTCGAATCGAAGGTCATCACCTATGGTGACGCCTTCACCCACGAATTTGAGGAAACCGGTGCGTTCGACTTGGAAAAGGTCGACATGGAAGCCATCAAGGGTTCAAAAGTGTCGCTGGTTTACGGACAGATGACCGAACCTCCGGGAGCCCGCCTAAGGGTTGCACTTTCAGGGCTGACGGTCGCCGAGTATTTCCGCGACCAAGGCAACGACGTGCTTTTCTTCGTCGACAATATTTTCCGCTTTACGCAGGCCGGCTCTGAAGTTTCCGCACTTCTCGGTCGTATGCCGTCAGCAGTGGGCTATCAGCCGAACCTAGCAACGGAAATGGGCGAAATGCAGGAACGTATCACCTCCACCAAGACCGGTGCTATCACATCGATCCAGGCCGTTTACGTGCCGGCGGACGACTATACCGACCCGGCACCTGCAACGACGTTTGCTCACCTTGATGCCGTTACGGCTCTCTCGCGTCAAATCGTTGAGCTTGGTATCTATCCGGCAGTGGACCCGCTTGCCTCGAACTCGCGTATCCTCGATCCGCAGATCGTCGGTGACCTGCACTACAACACTGCACAAGAAGTTAAGAAGATCCTGCAGCGAATCCTCGGCCTCGATGAGCTTTCGGAAGACGATAAACAGACCGTTGCTCGGGCTCGTAAGATCCAGCGGTTCTTCTCGCAGCCGTTCTTCGTCGGCGAACAGTTCACCGGACTCAAGGGCGAGTATGTGAAGGTTGAAGACACCATCAAGGGCTTCCGCGAAATTCTGGACGGCAAGTGCGACGATATGCCAGAACAGGCATTCTACATGGTCGGCACCATCGAACAGGCTCGCGAAAAGGCCAAGAAGATGGCCGCAGGAGCTTAGGAAAGTCGAAAAGGAGAAAAGTGAAAGGGTGAAAAGGTCGGCCGATTTTGCGGTAGCTATTCCACCTTTTCACCTTATGCTTAAACTTGAAATAGTTACCCCTGAGAGAAAGGTGATCGACGCCGAGGTTGATTCGGTCACTGTCCCGACGCTTTCCGGCGAGGCTGGCATAATGCCGCAGCACGCACCGCTTATTTCTGCACTGAAGCCGGGCGTGGTCACCGTTACTACAAAAGGCAATGCGGAAAAGCTCGCCGTCGGCACTGGATTTGTCGAGGTGAGCAACAACCGGGTGTCGGTTCTGACCGATGTTGCTGAAAAGGCCGGGGAGATCGATGCCGAAAAGGCGAGGTCCGATAAGGCCGAGATCGACAAGGAACTCGCGGCGGCTTCTCAGCTCCCGGCAGATGAGACCGAGGAACTGCGTGAGCGGGCAGACCTTGCTTCCGCCCGTATTGATGTATCGCGGTCGGTTTGATCTTCTTCGGGAAATTATGCAGGCAGAAACTTGACGACGGAAATGACGTATAACATAATTGGGATTCCTGCAGATTCCTGTTAGCATTAAAACTTAAGTTCAGTTTCGGACGAAAGCCTCCCGGCCGGAGTCCGAAAACAGGGAAGGGTGCCTTGTACGGTGTGGGAGACGTATTCGGTGCCCTTTCCGCTTTTTGAACTTTCTGTTGACCCCTCGATTCTTAACTCTTAGTTAACACACATCCGGCAAGCTATTTCTTGCGAACTATTCAATATGGAAAAGATCGATGAGTTCATAGAGAAGTTGGGCCTCGCCGTCGAGCGGGTTCATATATCCGGCCACCCTAACGCCGTTCGCGTCTATAAGGGAGCGAAGCAGGTCTTCGTCGGCACCGAAGATGCCGTGCGGGATTTTCTTGTAGAGTACGAGTCGAACCGGCCGAAGCCCTACGAAGGAAGCATCGTCGGCTATAAAGAATAACCACTAGACGCGTCATACCGGTTTAAAGGTCGGCTGGACCGCAACGGTTCAACGGCTGGATTTTCTGTGCCTTTGGGCTGTGGTAAACTCCGACCTTGCATGGATAATCCGCTACTCGCAGCCCTTTTTGAGGAAGAAGAACGCCGGCCCGCAAGCGTCTCTGAGTTGAACTCAGAGATCAAGGCCGTGCTCGAGCGGAGCTTTGCAACGGTCTGGGTCGAGGGCGAGATCACCAACTTCCACGCAGCCGCATCTGGCCATTGGTATTTTTCACTCACCGACGGCGACTCGCTGATAAAGGCAGCGTGTTTCAAAGGACAGAACTTCCGCATTCGTTTCAAGCCCTCCGATGGGCTTCTTGTCCGGGTCCGCGGCCGTCTTGCGGTCTATGAACCCCGCGGTGAACTGCAGATAGTCGTCGAATCGCTCGAACCGGTCGGCGAGGGAGCGTTGGCGGTAGCCTTTGAACAGATCAAGATGAAGCTTTCCCGCGAGGGCCTCTTTGATGAATCGCTCAAGCGGCCGCTTCCTCCATTTCCCAGGAAGGTCGGCATCGTTACCTCGCGAACCGGTGCCGCACTTCATGACATCCTGACCGTGCTCAAAAGACGTGCACGATCGGTAAACGTCGTCGTTGTCCCGACGCTTGTTCAAGGCGAATTTGCCGCCGAACAGATCGCTGCGGGCATTGCGACGGCGAACGAATTCAACCGCAGTTGCGAAGAAGGTAATCGCATCGACGTACTGATCGTTGGTCGCGGAGGCGGCTCTGCCGAGGACCTTTGGGCATTTAATGAAGAGGTCGTCGCCCGAGCGATTCGCGGGTCGGCGATCCCGGTCATTTCGGCCGTTGGTCATGAGGTCGATTTCACCATCGCTGACCTTGCCGCCGATCTTCGGGCCCCGACGCCTTCCGCAGCGGCTGAGATCGTGGCTCGTGCCGAGAGCGAGGTCATTCAAGTTCTTGATCACAGCTTCGGACAGCTGCGGCGAGCCCTTGGCACCGCACTTTTGACCGCTCGTGCGGACCTTCAGTCGCTGGCGATGGCACCGGTTTTCGCCGAGTTCCCTGCCCGAATCCGCGAACATCGTTATCGTGCCGATGAGCTGTTAATGCAGAGCGAGGATGTTCTCAGCCGAATGCTTCGGCAAAGGCTTGATGCCCTTCGTGGGGTCGCCGGGCGGCTCTCGCCGGTCGCCCTCGGAGCGAAGCTTGGCGAAAACAAGCGAAGGCTTGGCCTGCTTGAACACCGTGCAGCGACCGCCGCTGCGACGACTCCACTTAAGGGAACGCAGAAGCTCGAAAAGACGATGGCACAGCTCGATGCTCTTTCGCCGCTCCGGGTTCTCCATCGCGGATATTCGATCACCGAGCGTCCCGATGGCCACATCATCCGTGATGCCGCCGAAACTCAGCCCGGTGATTCCGTCCGGATCAGGCTTGAAAAAGGAAATCTTGAAGCGACCATCACGGCCGCAACCGAATAATCATTTATGGCAAAGACGTTTGAAGAATCGTTGGATCAACTTGAAGCAATTGTCCGCAAACTTGAGGACGGCGACCTGCCGCTTGAGGAGAGCCTTGAGCTTTTTGAGAAGGGCGTGAAGCTCTCGCGTGAGTGCAAGGAGCGGCTCGTCCGTGCCGAACGCCGGATCGAAGTGCTGATGAAAGAAACGAACGGCGACCTCAAGCTCGAAGAATTGGACGAGGAAGAATAAGAAAAGGCCCCACCGTTAGCGAGGCCTTCTCCTCTATTTCACTAGGGCTTCTGAGCTTCCCTTGCTGCTTTTCGCTGTTCGATCAGGTCGCATGCCTGAAAGGCACCGGTCGGGTCGATGGCCGTGCGGCCAATCTCGATGTGCTGTATCTTCCCTTCCTTATCAACGACGAAGGTCCCGCGGTTCCCGTACCCTGAGGTTTCGTTGTAGAGCCCGTAGGCCTTGGTCGTTTCCCGCTTCCAATCGCTAAGCAACGGAAAGGTCAATTCGTTCTGTTTGGCAAATTCCCGGTTCGAGGCAAAGCTGTCCATCGAGATCCCGTAAACTTGCGTTCCTGCGGCTTCAAATTTTGCGATATCAGACTGATACGCTTTCATTTGGGCCGTTCAGCCACCTGTAAATGCCAGCACGTAAAATGCCAGCACGACGTTCTTTTTCCCCTTCAGATCGCTGAGCTTTACCTTGCTGCCGGTTGTGTCGGTCAGTTCAAAGTCCGGTGCCGCGTCGCCGACCTTTAGATGGGTCGTCGGGGCTGCCGGAGTCTGCGAACTTGCCGCTACGGTGGACAAAAGAAGCAATGCCGCGATCAGAATTACCCTGATCTTCATTTCGTATCCTCCGAAAATAAATATCCCGCTGCACCTAAGATAGCACAGCGGGATATTTTGACTAATCGCTCGGCGATCCTAGTCGCGTGAGCTGAAAATGCTCAGAATGTACCAGAAAAGCAGTGCAATCCCGGCAAAGAGAGTAAGGGCCGCAGCTACGTGCTGGTTCGTGTTGTATTGATGCAGGACCTGCGACGTATTGTAGAGGATCGCCGTTCCTGCAAAAGCTACCATCACAAAGGCAAAGACGCTTCCGAGCGAGAAGCCGAAAATCGCACTCGCTACGATAAAGCCCAATGCCGCAAAGCCGCCGATGGCCACGATCGGACCGAGCCACGAGAAATCAGCCCGCGTCAAGAAGACCGTCGCCGTAATGCCTAGGAAAAGCCCGAGCGTTACGATGCCCGCCTTCGGAATGACCGAAGCATCAGAGTATGTCGCCGCGATAAAGATCATCGGGACAAAGATCACTGCCTCAGCGATAATGAATATCCCGAGCCCGAGATACTGCATCGCCGTTGAAGTGTTCGACATCGCCCAGCGGTTCGCCAGAAACGAGACTGCCATGAACAATCCGAGCACGACCAACCAGCCCATGCTCCCGCCCATGAACATTACAGAAACGATCGCGTAGGCCGCTCCCGTCATAAATAACGCCGTTTCGACCACGACGAACGCCAAAATTGCCGCCGCAAGCAGCATATACGTCTTGCGGATAAACTGTGCACGGTCGGCCGGTAGGGCCTCCGCCGCCGATTGACCAAATGTAGTGGTGTAGTCGTTCATATTTCGTATTTTTAGATTCCCAATTCCCGAAAATGTTTGCCTATTTCCGCCTGCTGAGATTGTACCCTAACCCGAGACAAAATTGAACCGTTGGTTTCTTCGCACACGGGTGCGTAGATTTCCCCGAACCCTCGGCGTTCAGTGGCCGCGTATGGCACCATCTCCCGTATTTGCACGCATTTCATGCAAAGCCCGAACGGCATACGAAGTGCGTTAATTATTGGCAGGATGGCCATTATGGCCACCGGCGATGTTTGACAGTTTACTCAAGATCGTTTTCAGGCAATCTGTAAACATTTTTAGCTTAAGCATGATCGACCGACCGCTTTATGATTGGCCAGATCGAGGAGGTGGACCCATGAGGCCACATACACTAACATCTATCACTTGTTTCCTCGGCCGCACGATATTGGCGATGACGTTGATATTTGGATTCTCAATTGCACAAGAAAGAGGACAAAAGACATTTAAGGTAGCCGAACTGCCAGCACCGGCGATCGAAGCCGATGAGCCGGGCACACGGTTCTTCCAATGGCAAACCGTTGTCAACAACGGACACACAATACCCGGAACGGGCAACACAAAATTCAGCAGCTATGGCCAGCCGTCAGTCAATTTTGACGGTTCTGTCGTTTTTAGGGCAAGAAGCACGGGCGGACAGCGTGCGACCGGCATCTTCTACCGGACCTCGCTTCATTCCCCGGTGATGGTGCTTGCGGATCTACAGACCGACGTTCCTTACCCGAACAATCTGAACAGCAAGTTCCGCGAGTTCTCGGCATTCCCGCGGATCGCTCCGAACACGCTTTTGATGGCAACTCTCGGCCTTCACCAGCCCGTCTATCGCTTCATCCTTCCGGATGGAAGCGAAACCCGAGCCGGAACGAACGGCATTTACGTGAAATTTGGCACCGACCAGCTCGTCACCGGAGCTTCGAAGCTCGGTGGCATCCCCGATTTCGAGTTCTACGGCGTTCCCGGCTTCAAGCAATTGATGTTTGACGTATTCCCGGGAGCTCCTTCGATAACTGACGACGGTGACATCGTCTTTAAGGCGAACTATACCGTTAACGGCATCGGAAAGACCGGCATCTTCTTCCGCAGGCTCCTTAGTTCGCAGGCCGGCGGTTTTGCCAATGTCGAAATGATCGCGAGCTCGGATACCGAGATCCCCGGAATGCCGCCTTCGGCTTTTGCACCGGCGGTATTTGATTCGACCGCTCCGCCTTCAGCTTTCGGCGATAGGCTGGTTTTCCTCGGCCTTGATAATGAGGACGACCCGCATGCCGGCGGAATCTACTATGCCTATATGAAGGCAAACGCTGATCTGCTGCCGATCGTCGAGATCGGGCAACCGGTCAACGGGACCAAGATGCAGCCTCTGACACGCATCGGCGAAGCTCTTGGATTCGACGGCCGCTTCGTTTACTTCTGGGCCGCCTGGGGCGACGAATGGAACACCATCCGCCTCAATTGCCCGGTCGATGGCAATGCCGACATCCGCAACTTCTGCAACGGCGTTGACCCGAAGAGCATTCACGACCCGAACACGAATAGCTGGTATCAATACGGCAGAGTGCCCGTCAATCAGGGCATCTTCGTTTACGACCTTTGGACCCAGATGGGTTACCTTGCCGCCGACAACACCGGCTACATCAAGGACTTTGTTTACTGGAACTACTCGGGCCACGTTCCCGCTCCCGATGAACCGGATGCCGAACCGCCGCGATGGCGTTCGACCGCATTCGTCGCCGGCGACAACGGTTGGGTGGTCTTCAAGGGCCGCATCTCCGATCTGACCGGTAACAAAGAATACATTGATCCGGTTGACGGCCTCTATATGGCAAACCCGATGGTTGGCGACCCGCTCCGGACGATCATCGAAACCGGAATGGACGCAGCAATGCTCGACACAGGCATCCCCGAAGCCTATCGAGGAACGCTGCCAATCACCGGATTTGGCCTCGAACGCGAAGCCTTCCGCGGCAATATGCTGGCGATAACGGCAACAATGGGTAACGAAGAGTTTAGCTGGGGCGGCATCTACCTGACCAACGTCGGGCCAAACCGCACCGGTGCACCGATCGACACGGTGAAGACTCGCAAATAGGAGGTGAGCAAGAAATAACACAGTGGCAAATGGCCTCGCGGACAAGCTCCGCGGGGCCTTTCACTTTACAGATCCGTGATCTTTCAGGCGTTGCGGACGTGGGCGGGTTCTTTGGCGAAGGCGACGGCTTCTTCGGCTTCGGTTACGTCGCCTTCCGATGGCTCCGGCTCTTCCTGGGCGTCCTTTGCGTCGTGTTCGAGGCTGAGCTTTATGTAAACCGGCAGGTGGTCCGAGCCGAACCGTTCGAGGCAGCGGAAATCGACGAGGCGAAAATGGTTCGAGTGAAAGAGATGATCGAGCGGAAACTTGATCAAGGGGAGCGTCGCGTGAAACGTGTGGTAAAAGCCGCGGCCGATCCGCGGATCAAGCAGGCCCGAGATGTTCTGGAACAGGTAGTTCGTCCGCGACCAAGCGACGTCATTCAGGTCGCCGAAGACGACGAACGGGAGGTTCGTGTCGCGGTTCTCTTTCCCGACGATCAGTATCTCGGCATCCCTCGGCGAGGAACTATCTTCCTCGGTCGGCACCGGCGGACGCGGGTGAAGGCAGCGGAACTCAACAAGGCGGCCGGACGGCAGCCGGAGCTTGCCGTGGATAGAGGGCACATCGTCCTGAACGAGAAACTTCACTTCCGTATCGATCAGCTCAAGCCGCGAATATAGCAGCAGCCCATACGTATTATCTTGGGGCTGAAGCACACTATGCGGTAACTCGTCTTCCAGCTCCGCTACCGCACCCGCCCACCATTCGTCGGTCTCCGCAAGCAAGACGACGTCTGGCCGGATATCGCGTATCTGCCCTAAAAGCCCGGCGGCGTTTCGGTTCGTCATCAGGACGTTGGCAAAGAGTATGGCGACGGTGTTCTCGGGGCTCGCGTCCTCGCTTTGATCCACCTGCTTTCTAGCAAACGGAGTGTAAGGAAACATCATGTACGCCTGATAGGCGACGACCGCCGCCATAAGGAAGATGATCACGATGCCGGTCATCTCGAACGGCCGCCCGAAGGCGAGAATGCCGGCGAGTGCGGCCGCTCCGAGGACGAGTATCTGAAGCCGCGGAAAGTCCAGAATGCGTATCCACCAGGCGTCGTACCTGAGAAGCGGCAAAGCGGTAGCTATGATCGCCACAATGCCGAGAATGTAAAAGGCCGTCTGCATCTGCTCCAACGCTTGGTCTTTCCTGATTCTACCAAAAGAAAAACGCGAGATGCCCGTGCACCTCGCGTTCTCAAGCGTTTTGTAACTTGCGGCTATTCGCCCTTGGCAACGGCCTTCGTCGCGATCTCTTCCTCCGGACGCGGAGTAGCGAGCCCGAGCTCCGGCGAACGCCAGAGGTTCGAGACGAGCAGTTCGCGGATGAAGGTCATCTCTTTCGGCAGGCGGTCATAGAGCTTGAAGAAGAGATCGTCGTGGGTCGATATCTCCTTGATCCACATATCGCGGTCGAGCTTCATCACCGTGTTCCACTGCTCGGGAGTGAAATCAAGCCCACGCCAGTCCATGTCCTGGTAACGCGGCATCCAGCCGAGCGGTGTCTCGGTGCCCTTCGATTTGCCGTGCGAACGCTCGACGATCCACTTCAGAACACGGAAGTTCTCGCCAAAGCCGGGCCAGAGAAACTTGCCGTTCTCGTCCTTGCGGAACCAGTTGACCGAGAAGATACGCGGCGGCTCCGGGATCTTGCGGCCGAGGTCGAGCCAGTGCGAAAAGTACTCGCCCATGTGGTAACCGGCAAAGGGTAGCATCGCGAAGGGATCGCGGCGGACCTCACCGATGTTACCGAAGGCGGCGGCGGTCATCTCGGAGCCCATCGTCGCGGCCATATAGACGCCGAATGCCCAGTTGAACGACTGCTGAATGAGCGGGACGACCGTGTTGCGGCGGCCACCGAAGATGAATGCCGAGACCGGCACGCCCTTCGGGTTGTCAAAGTGCTCATCGACCACCGGGCATTGTGTTATCGGAGCCGTGAAGCGTGCGTTCGGATGTGCGGCAGGCTTTTCGCTCGCAGGCGTCCAGTCATTGCCCTGCCAGTCGATGGCGTGTGCCGGAGCGTCGCCGTCCATGCCTTCCCACCAGATATCGCCGTCGTCGGTCAAGGCTACGTTCGTGAAGATCGTGTTTTCCTTGATCGACTCCATCGCGTTCGGGTTCGAATCATAGCTCGTTCCCGGAGCGACGCCGAAGAATCCGGCTTCAGGGTTGATCGCGTGAAGCTTGCCGTGTTCATCTGGCTTGATCCAAGCGATGTCGTCGCCGACGGTCGTCACTTCCCAGCCCTCTTCGCGGAATTCCTTCGGCGGAATAAGCATCGCAAAGTTCGTCTTGCCGCAAGCCGAGGGGAACGCCGCACAAACATAATCTTTGCGTCCGTCCGGCGACTTTACGCCGACGATCAGCATATGCTCGGCAAGCCATCCTTGTTCGCGGCCAAGCGTCGAAGCGATGCGAAGTGCGAGGCACTTCTTGCCAAGCAATGCGTTTCCGCCGTATCCGGAGCCGTATGAAATGATCGAACGCTCCTCGGGAAAGTGGACGATGTATTTGTCCTTCGGGTCCGGCGAGCACGGCCACGGAACGTCCTGCTGGCCTTCGGCGAGCGGCATACCGACCGAGTGGAGACAATGCACAAATTCACCATCGCCGAGAGCTTCCAGAGCTCGATCGCCCATCCGCGTCATTATCTTCATATTGACGACGACATAGGGCGAATCGGTCACCTGAACGCCAAACTGCGAGATCGGCGAACCGATCGGGCCCATGCAGAACGGGATGACGTACATCGTCCGGCCACGCATCGAACCGCGGAACTTCGGCGTAAGTATCGCCTTCATTTCCTTCGGTGCCATCCAGTTGTTGGTCGGGCCGGCATCGCCTTTTGAGAGCGAGCAGATGTACGTGCGGTCCTCGACGCGGGCAACGTCAGAAGGGTGCGAGCGGGCCAGAAAACTGTTCGGCCGCCTCTCCTGGTTGAGCCGGATAAATGTGCCGGCAGAGACCATTTCCTCGCAAAGCCGGTCGTATTCTTCCTGCGAGCCATCGCAGAGATAGACCGCATCGGGTTCGCAAAGCTCTGCCATATCGGTGACCCAACGGCGAAGCTCTTCATTCTTGATATTCTCGGGAATCGTGTAATTAGCCATAAATTTAGCTCTCTTGATCTTAATTCGTTGTTAAATCTTCAGGTCTAAAATCTAAACGGTCAATAACCGGCCGCTTTTGGAAGTATCTCAAAAGATTATCATAAGATAAGGGCAAAAGTTAACTTTCGGGCAACACTTCAACTCCTTTCTTAGCATCATCGGCAGGCTCGGGAATCTCGCCTGCGGTAATCGCCTTTCGTGTATATTGCCTTAGCGTGTGAACCGCAACGGCTGTGATGATGATCGCTCCGCCGATCACGGCCCAGACCGTCGGTATCTCGCCGACAAAGAGCAGCACCCAGATCGGATTGATCAACGGCTCAATAAACCCGATTATGCTGGCATCGAGCGGCCGCACACCCGCCGCAACTCCCTTTGTGAAAAGGATATATGCGATGCCGATCTGGAAGATCCCGAGAAATGCGATGGCAAGAAGGTCGTTGGTGGTGATCGCTGCCGGTGGCGATTGGGCGATCAGCGGGAGCATCACCAGAACGATGATCAGGTTGCCGTAAAATACCGAGACTGCCGGGTTTCTTTGTACGGACTTCGGGTGCCGCAGGAAGATGAAATAAAGCCCGAAACAGACACCCGAAATCAGGCCCGCGATGTTGCCGGAGAATGGGTCCGGAGCCGTCGCCGATGTCGCGTTATCGAGAAAGAAAAGCGACATCCCTGCGATGCAGAGCAGCACCGTGACCAGGTCGCGGACGTGGAAGCTTTCTCGGATCAGGAACGGGGCAAGCACCAACACATAGACCGGTGCCGTGTACTGGAGAAAGATCGCATTTGCCGCGGTGGTGTTCTTGGTAGCGTAAACGAACGTCGTCAGCGTCGCAGCGTATAGAAACGAGGCGAAAAGCGTGTAGCGGTCAAGCCGGAGGCCTTTTCTATAGGTGAACGCCGCGACCACGACCGCCGCAAAGAGCGACCGGCCCATGTTGACCGAGAACGCATCGAGCGTCGTCAGCTTTATGAAAAGGCCGCCCGTGCTCCACAGCAGCACCGCGATCACGACGAGTGCAACAGGGGGCAGTGATGTCGGCCTTTCATTCATCTCGAAAGTTTGCAACCGAAACTACCGACCGGGCGGCTAGTCGCCCGAGACGGCTGAGTTGATCGTGTCGCGGAGCCGCTTTGCCGAGGTCGTTACGGGCTCGAGTTCGGAGTCCTCGACGTTGTGCCGCACCTTCTTGCCAAAGACGGCATTCCACGGCGGGACGACGATGGTTACGTTGCCGGCCGCCTTTGCCTGGCAGGCGAGGCGGATGAACGGATGATCGCCTTCGGGCAGTTCATAGCCGAAGACCCGCATTGCCTTTCGCTCGCGGACCGAGGGCTCGCTGAGCTTTTCGGCACCGCCGAGCACGCCGACCCAACAGGTTCCGCACGATGCCGCTGTGCATTCGATCGGCACCGGCCCATCCCAGCAGCGTTCGTCTACCGACTTCCAATCCTGCGAGTGGTCTTTCTGCGAGGCCGAGGCGATCTCTTCGTCGTTGATCACCTTGAACCGCCCGCCGGTGTATTCATCGCGGACGACCGAGAACTCCTTATCGATAGTTTTGAGGAAGCCGAGCAGGCCCTGCGAATCATCTTTCGCACGCGAGTCGACTATCGCGTCCGGCGACTTCGCCATCAGCCCCGAGGGCTTGGCCGCAACTCCGGAAGCCGCCTTGAAAGCCTCAGGCCCAACCTGCACCAGCGTCATCAGCCCAACGGCGGCGATGCCGAGCGTCAGGCATTCTTTTGTCTTAGCATCGGCCGCGACCTGCTTGGCGATGCCGCGGATCTCATCGGCGATCGGGCCGGTTGCTTCACCTTCCACACGGGCCGCGACCGCCGCCTTTACCTGCGGCCAGAAGCGGTGCCCGTAGAGAAACCGGTGCGAGGTGTCGATCTTGTCCGCGAGCCCAAAATTGCCCTGCATCGCGATGCCCTTTTTCGCTTCCTCGGCGTCCTCGGCCGCTTCCAGATACCGCACCAGATCGAGCGGATAGAACCGAAACCAGATCTCGGTCGCGTCGCGGTCAACCGCGTGAATGTCCGCCGCCAACGACGCCACCGCCGCCAGCCACTCGGCCTCAGAATGCACCGCCAGAGAATCAATAAATACGTTGCTCATAGTCGCTAATTCCTTATTTCTCGCAAACGAGCATTTAAGCAAATTTCCCGCCCGGCAACAACTTGGGGGAGATTTCAGATTTCAGATTTCAGATTCCAAATTCCAGATTCCAAATTCCGCATTCGGCATTCCGCATTCCGCATTCCGCATTGGAGCGTTTCATTTCTAAAAGCAGACTGCGCGTTTCTGAAACACCGGAAACGCGAGAAACACTTGAAACGCCTGAAACCACTGAAACGCGTGAAACGCGTGGCCCTGCTTTGGCCTTCGGCCTTTGGTCTCTCGTTTTTCGCTTTTGGTCTTTGATCTTCGCGATTTGCATTCTTGATTCTGCCCGCCAACTTCTGGCTTCTGGCTTCTGACTACTGACTACTGACTACTGATGCAGGGTCATTGCAACTTGATTGCCGGCTAACGGCTTAAAGCTAATGGCTAACAGCTAATTGCCTAAAACAACCGATCACTACCAAAAAGCCTCTGCGATCCCTGAGTTCTCCGCGTTGATAGATTCCCTCATCGCGGAGATGGCGTAAGATCCCCGCCATTACTGTTAACCATTTTCCTTAGTCCTGAACCGGTATGGAATGGCGATCCGTGAGATATGAAAGATATGGATGATATGGAAGGGGCGGGATGCGGAGTTGCAGAGTTGCGGAGTTTGGGATTCAGCTTGTGGTTTGGAGTTCCAGCTTTACAACAAAACAAGAATCGCAATATCGCAGGCCAGACCCCGTTGTTTTATGTTTTTAGCCGGACGGCGAGTAAAACAAAAATACTCGACGTCTAGCGGTCATTCGCGAGACGGCAAATTCAAGAGGCCGGATCAAGCAACGAAACACTTCAATTCGTCCTCTTAGGCTGTAATGATATTCCATTTCTTTCGACGGCCTGTTCTTGCACTTCTCATTCTTTACGTTTTGCCAACTATTATCTCGGCCCAAGACCAACTGGTAGAATTCCTTCCATTCGGCGAGCCTAAATACTGCGAAGGTTGTGGACACGCCGGAAGTGATTACTGGAAAGTAACTATCAGACTTAAAAACGTTAGCGGCACAGACCTGATCTTATACGGGCAAACGGTTGGAGACGAGTTCTATGGATTAAGCGGCCTCCAGCGTCGAAATCCGAACACCTGCGAATGGGAATACGGCTACGGCGAGCCGATTCGAAGGATTCCTTGGACGGAGATGCCCGATCATCAACGAGTTCCGCGTGTGCTAAAGGCGGGTGAGATAATCGATTCTAATGGGGATTTCAGTTCTTTTGAAGGAAGGGCTGCCAAGCGATATTCTGCCTTCATTTCGAGGGTACCCGATGTTCAGCCTACCGAGATCTTTTCTACACCTTTCGAACCGGTCTTTGCCGAAACACCCGGCGCAGCAACGTTTCGGCTTGTTGACTACGCTTGCACCGCCCAGTGCAAGATCGGAATATCCGAGTCACCCAAGATCGGTGGTGTACAGCTCGGGATGTCTCTAAAAGAATTTCGAAGCCTCTATCCAAAAGCTAGGGTAGAGACAATATACAAACGGCCCGATACCTATAAGATCGCATACATTTGGAACTGGAAACTTGACGCTTACAGCATTAACGTTACGTTTATAAACGATCGGGTTGAAAAACTTGCACCCAAATTCAAATCACTCGATAAAGCGCGAGAACGCGACGATTTCTGGCAGAATATTTCCTCTACAATTGGATTGCCGTACTTCTGGGAACCTTTCCAAAGTCAATGGAAGTGCCCTGATTTTAGTGTCCAGATCACGCCTAATGAGAACCCAACCATAGAGATACAAACTCCTAAATTCGTAAGCGTTCGGGACCGGATAAATGAGGAAGCTTGGAGGCGAAAATGAGTAGGGAGCGTAAAGGAAACGGGGTCACGTAAAAGAATTGGGTTCAGGCAGGTGATATTGCAATTCTGCCCAATTCGTTGTGCAATTTTAGGCCTTGGCGGTGTGAGATGGCAAGAAGAATTCGGTTGAGGGCAGGCTTCATCAGTTGATCGTGCGAGGCAACGACCGAAAGGATATATTTCATTCGCGTGGGGATCACAAACGTTTTCTCACGATGCACGAAGCGGTCAAGGAGAAATTGCTGTTAACTCAAGTTCTTGAGCAGAACAACAAAACAAGAATCGCAATATCGCAGGCCTGACCCCGTTGTTTCCGGTTGTCGTTTATTTCGTCTGTCATTTCTTTGCGGTGGGTTTATAAATTGCCTGAAGAGATTAGTTCGTAAATAACATCCAAAACTTCGTCTCTGTATTTTACAACCCCACAATCGGAGTCAGTTACGAGGTAATCTTTCACCTTGGTGTTGTTAGGATTCTCGGGATGTTTATTTGGAATGAGAAAAAGTATGAAACGGGATCCCTCAACAAACAGGTTAGGAGACAACCGCCCATCTGTTCGGTCAACCAACGGTGAATTTTCGATGACGGCGTGATGCACGAGTAGGGTCTCAGGTACGCTTGCTCCTTTTATAGATTTTCCGGCCTTGTAAAGTACCTTCTGGTAGTTGAAAATGGAACTTGAACTCCAGCTTCCGGGAGCATCATAAACTTTGATCACTTCTGCGACGACAATGTTTGGACTTTGGCGAATTAAGTGTTTCATATTGGACCTGCAATCCTTTATTTCCTGTCCTGTAGCAGAGACAGGAAAGTAAAAGACAATAAAGCAAACAAGGGTCATCACTATCAATTGAGGCATCTTTTTCATTGTCTTAGTCTCGCTTCTCCAACATAGATATTTCAGATCGGACGATTGGTCCTGGGCGAAGCGCTCCGGGACCGGCCGCGCAACGGGATGAGAAGATAGGTTTTCTGCATCATTGATCACCTGTTCCGTCTGAAACTAACGAATTCGGTCAAACACTGGAAAACCGCAGTCGGCCGAACGCGAATTGCAATATTTTGCGTCTGACACGACTTTCTCAGAGAATTTTATCTGCCTCGAAACCGTAAAGAAATCACTCGAGTTAAAGGACACGCCGCAATACGAGGTTCCCTGTTAACCGGATCTCTCCGTTGCCATAACTATTGTATTCCAGCGTTTGTGGTTCAAAATCGATCTCGGAATAAATTGGCTTCTTGAGAACTTCGTCCCAACGGACCGAGAACATCCGGTAGGGTGCTGAGTCTAAAATGCTAAGACCGGTTTCGTTGTAAACACTACATCGATAGCTTCCAAGGGATTCGTTTGTCTTTTCGCAGTCTATCCATGCCCCGCCATCACGACCTCCGGCCCACTCAGCCGACGAAGGTAATCCGACCGGTCTTTTAGGTGGATAGGTCTCGATTTCAAAGCCGAGAAGTATTAACGCAACCACGATCGCTCCTAACACGAGCACAGTTATCCCGATGAGCTTGACTGGGGTCAGGCCTGTCATATTGAAAGCTTCCGGCATTTCGTAATAACTCTGGTTGCCATATCGTTAAACGACGGGTCGTCTTTGACTGGCGAACGGCTGCGTCGTCGCGAAAACCCTTCTTCCGGATTCTAAGTGGGCCATTTGTCATTACCCGATTCGATTTCTGACGATCACTCGCAAGTTTCGATTGAGCGGAGCTCACCGGGGTCAAGCCGAAATTCGGCAAGATGTTCATTAAGGCCGGCGAAAAATCCGCCCTTATCACTTAGTTCCCATTCGTATCTAAACTTCACATAGAGGCGCCGCATATCTTCCAAGGCAGTCTTGTCGATCGAGAACATGATCTTTGAATTCTTATCGATCCAAGAAATATTGAACGAGCTTGGCCCGCTGACTCTTGTCTCCCGAATCGGAAAAGGTGTGCTTGCAACTTCTCGCTCTAAAAAGTACAAAAGGGAGTCGATTCCGACATCATCAGGGAGCACAAAAACCGATTCTTTTCTGGCCAAAAGAACGGTTTTAGGCCTTCGAGTTCCGCCAACCTCAATCCAATCAAAATAGTTGCTGTACGTAGGAACCGAAATCACCCAGGGCGTCCGATTATATATGCGAAACCGAAAGCGATCCTTTTCTGCGCATTCAAGTGCAACCGTGACCGCCGGCCGCTTCTCTTCGTCGCCTGCCTGAAGCTTAGACTCCGCACTTACGTCAACGAATTCATAACAACGAAGTTTTTTCTTGCGGGGCATTTCGCCCTCGGTGTCGCCCGTCATCGAAACAATGAATCGTGGTAACGGAACAATGTTCCTTGATTCCGCTGAACCTGGTTTCTCGCTCTGTGCTCGGGCCATTTCCTGGTTCGCGTACGCTCTGCTAGCAATCATCGCTCGACTATCAAACTCCTCAATACTTGTGTCGCATTTCTTGGATCGCACCAAAGTGAACTGTCTTGCTTTCCTGTCCTTAAATATTTCAGACGGGATGTTTAATCCGGTCGGAACTTGAACAATTATGAACTGTGCCTTTGACCGCTCTTTTGATTCACCTGGTCGCCTGACACGGAGAATTAGAACTCTCGATCCGTCTCCAGTTATCTCCGGGTAATCGCCTAACCGATGCCCAACTATAGATGCGGTTAAAACCTCATTCTCTTGGGCCGGGATCGCCAATACAAACGCAACCAGAAAAATGAAGAATAACAAGGAAGCTCTTCCCTTTTTGCCAGTTATCATTTTTGATCGGTCGTAATTGATCATCGGAATCTGACTTAATAAATTGCATTTCTCCGGGGAGGCGGTGTCGTCTATTGTTCCGTCTGACGCTAGCGGTTGCATGATTCTAACCTTCAAAGATGCTCCGGGACCGGCGTCGGTTGGCTTATCGGCAATATTAGCAGGGGTGTCAATAGGAATGGGAATTCCAGAATCCAGATGTCTGTGTGCTCGTGCCACCGTCTTCGACGGTTCTCGGGACAGTTGTGGCTGTGACCCACATCTACCGATGTGGGCTACATCAATCCCGTCGTCTTCGACGACTTTCGGAATTCGGCCTGCGGAATTATGCATTGGACGAACCGCCCTTACTGACGTGCGGGCTTACGCAACGTTGGCCGGCTAAAGCCGGGACTCAAAACTTCGCAACTTCGCAACTTTCGCAACTTAGGGCGCGGTTACGCGGTCGATGCGGACTTGGGCGTTGGGGCGGGTTACGCGGATTCGGAGGCGGGGCGAGGGGCGGTTGGGGTCGGGCTCGGAGAGTTCGGAGCGGTATGTGATGTCGTAGGCGGCGCGGAGTTGGCTGGCGATGTCTTCGTATGCGCGGTCGATCTCGGCGACCTGAGAGATCGGGTAATAGACGCCGCCCGAGGCCTTGGCGAGCCGTTCGCCTTCGCCCTCGGCCCGCTTTGAAAGTCCAAAGTAGCGTGCCCGGAGCGGGTCTGCACGGCGGTCTGGAGCGGACTCGGCAGCGGCGACAAGCGCCGAGGGAATGTAGAGCGGATAGATGAGCGCACCGCTTTCGCCGATGGCCGAGACGAGCGGATCGAAGGGCAGAAATGAGCGGTTGTCGTCACCATCGGTCAGGATCACGATCGCCGTCCGCTCGCCGCGGATCGGCCGAAGCGTTTCGGAAATGGTGTAGCCGACGGCGTCGTAAAATGCGGTCGCCCCGCCGGCGTCGAAGGTATCGAGGCTTTCGGAAAGCTTTGCCTTGTCGTTCGTAAATGTGACGAGCGTTTTGACGTCGTCGGCAAAGATGACGATCGCCACGCGGTCGCGCGGATCGACCGTCGCGATAAATGCCCTCGCCGTGCGGCGGATGAAATTGACGTAGCCCTCGACGCTGCCCGAAACATCCAGCAGCAAGATCAGATTAACGGGCGACTCGACACGCGCAACGGAGATGGGCTCAAGCGGCCGGCCGGCCTCGCTTATCTCAAATTCCTCCGGGCGAATGTCGGCGATCGCACGGTCGTTCGCGTCGGTCACGGCGACGGTCGCACGCCGAAGTCCCGGGCCCGAAAAGCTAACAGCCGAAGTGCCGTCGCGAAGGCCGGGCTCGCGGCGAAAGGGCGGAAGCGAGCGGGCGTAATCACCGTAATACTTGGGTGCGGCTCGACGGATCGCTTCCATCAAAATGCTATCGCCGCTGCGGATCATTCCCTTTGCGGCTTCGGTCAGCGTTCGCTCGCGAAGGTCGGCCGGCACCTCGTTCGGCGGTACATTGAGCACGATAATGCCGCGAGCCGTCTGGGCCGAAAGCGTCGCTGAGCGGTCGGCCGAGCCTTCCGGAGCGGCGTGCTTGCCTTTAATCACAAAGCGGCCACGCGAGCGTTCGCGGACGGGCTCGAGCTTGAAATCGGCAACGTACCGCGGCCGCGATTCGGTCCAGAGCAGCGAATAATCGAGCTGATCTTCGGGCAGATCAACGGCGATGGTGCCGGTATCTGTGCGTGCCTCGACCTTGAGAAAATTGCCCTCGGCAAGGATCTCGCCGTCGGTCGTCGTGATGCGGAGCGAGGTGCGTTCGGGAAGCACGAGCACGACGTCGATGCGGTCGCGGACGGTTGCGGGAATCGTGATCGAACCCGACGTGATCTGCGCGACGCCATCTGAAACTCCGGCCTCGGACGTAAGCTCGAGCCGGCCCGAAACGGTGAGCGATGCGTCGGTCCGGGCCTCGACACGGCCGCGTGGATTCGTCACCGAAAGCGTCTGCCCTGCCGCCACCGGGAACTCCCGCACGCTTCCCTGCCCGCTCGCCGTCGCGATCAAAACTGCCGCCGCGAGCACGGGCAATATCAGGCATGAGAAAAACTTCGGCATCGCTAAGACTTGCTGCTTCCGGAGATGCGGCCCGATTGAAGCAAACGCTGGCGGACTCGCTCCTGCCACTTCTTTTTCGGCCCGTCTGTGTCTTCGAACTGCGCAAGCAGATCTGAGATCGGTTCGCCGCCCGCTTGTCGGGTTTTGATGAAAAGCAAAGCAGCGATGATGGCCGTAAACGACATCAAAACGAGCTGAATGGGAATCAAAAGGATCTGAAGAAGGCTTTCAAGAAACGCATTGGTTATCTTCTTGCGAGTGTCGCGGTCCATGTTAACGAAGCGGACCGCGGGCTGGTTGCCGGTTTTGATCGTCACCTGGCCTTCGCGCTCGCCGGTCGCGGGGTCGATCTTTTCGCTCTCTACCACCTGAGTTTCCGAGCCTTCTTTGTTTTCGGTTACGACGACGCTGTCAGCTGATTTTTCAACCGCTACCGCAGTGATATTAACGACAAAAGAGATCGAACCTGCAACGAGAGCAGGAACCAGGAACATTATCAAGATTGCGGCAACTGTGGTCGCCAGCGAACGGCGTACAAGCTGGCTCGACCGCTTGAGTGCGCTCCAGCCGCGTAGATTCTCCATCATCACGACCGGGCCGACCAGTGCCCATAAAACACTTGTAAAAAGAAACCCGATTCCGCACGTCAGTGCACCGATGACCAATTGCAGAAACGTTGAAAGCAATCCTGTCCCAAGCAGCCGGCCACGAAGCTTATTGACCTCGCGGAGCGCCGAGCGAACCCTGATCGGCCGAAGCGGTACGGCAATCGAATGGCAAACGATCCATGTGTTGGTACCGATGATCAGGTAACCCGTAAAGACCGTTGCGAAAAACAATGCGACCTGCAAAACACCGAGGATGACATTCGCGCTCGTATCCCCGATCGACTCGGTCGCTTTGAGCACCGTTGTGACCACCAAGCCAATGGTCAAAAGCACCATCGGGATGTAGTAGAGCGTAGCGAGGCCAAGGAACTTTCCGATGTGCTCGGAGTAGATCATCACGGCCCGCCGCATCAATCCGCCGATCCCCTCGCTCCGCGAGCGAAGAATGGTCGCGAACGAAGCGGCAGACTGCGGCCGACGTTCGGGGTCCTTTTCAAGCGCGGACATTATCACACGGCGGAGCTTGCGGCGGACCTTGCGGACCTTGAGCGGCGGCGGCGGCGTTTCGCGATGGCAGGCCATCACCTCGGTAAAGTCGCCCTTGAACGGCGGCTCGCCCGAGAGCATTTGATAGGCAATAACGCCGATGCTGTAAACATCCGAGCGGGCATCAAGCCTCTGCCCGCGGCACTGCTCGGGCGACATAAAGAGCGGCGTTCCGAGCACGGCACCGACGCGAGTAAGTTCCGCGGTCGACTTTTGCGGCGGTGTTTCGGCGGTCGGCCCGCCGTCGCCATTTTCGAGAATTTTTGTCCCGACGCCATCCTGATCTTGTTCCGCGGCGATGTTGACCGTTTGACGGGACGCCCTGTCGATCTTCGGTTCGTCTGCGGCCTGTATCAATGTTTGAGCTTCGACGATCTGCGTCGGCGAGATGCTGTCATGAATGGCGGTCGAGCCTTCATCGCCGGCGAATGTACTCGACGCGGCTCCGGCCATCGTCGCCGCACCGCCCGTCCGGGGCGGCTCCGCGGAATGATCGATAAGCCCGGCCGAATCAAGCTTGGCGATGCCAAAATCGAGCACCTTAACGGTGTAACCGCCGCGTTGGTTCGGCTCAAGCCAGATGTTGTCGGGCTTAAGGTCACGATGGATTATGCCCTGCTGATGTGCCTCATGGACGGCCGAGCAGACCTGTTCGAGGATGTCGAGCGTCCAACTGACGGGGAGATTCTTTTCCTCATCGAGTATCTCGCCGAGCGTGCAGCCATCGAGATACTCCATTACAAGATAAGCGACGCGGCCGCTGTCGGTTTCGGCAAAACCGAAGTCGGTTACGTCAACGACATTCGGGTGGCGAAGGCGGCCGGCCGCTCGGGCCTCGCGGCGAAAGCGCTCAACGAACTCCGGCCGCTGCATGAACTGCGGCGCGATAATCTTTACCGCGACCGGCCGCTCGGTGCCGAGATGGGTCGCAAGATAGACGGTTCCCATCCCGCCGCGGCCAAGTTCGCGTTCGATACTGTACTTGCCGTCGAGCGTTTGGCCGATCGGGGTTGAAAAGTTCATGGTTTCGGTCGTTGGCAGGAAGCGACCCGCAAAAACCTGCCGCGTTTTACGATGACCATTATTATAGGACAAAGCGGGTGCTGCTCAAACGCATGCTACGCTTGGGAACCGAAAATACCTGCCGGTCAAACGCTGTGAGAACCGCTTTCCAGCTTTGCGTGTGCGTTTCATCTGTGATACGCTCTGGGAGATTTGGAAATTCCTTCGAGTATAAGTAAAGTATCGGAAATCCCAACTTCTGGAGAACCAAAAATAAATGAGCATCGATAAAAGCAAGGCCATTGAATCTGCCCTTCTGCAGATCGAAAAGAAATTCGGAAAGGGCTCGATAATGCGGCTCGGCGAACGCCCGCACGAGGAAGCCGGGGCGATCTCGACCAACTGCCTCAGCCTCGACGCAGCGATCGGAGTCGGCGGCGTGCCGCGAGGACGGATCATTGAGATCTACGGCCCGGAGAGTTCGGGTAAGACGACGCTGGCGTTGCAGGTCGTGGCGTCTGCCCAAAAGGCCGGCGGAATTGCCGCTTACATCGATGCAGAGCACGCGATGGACCCGGAATATGCGGGCAAGCTCGGCGTCAACATCGACGATCTGCTGATCTCGCAGCCGGACTCGGGCGAGCAGGCACTTGAGATCGCCGAAACGCTTATCCGCTCAAACAGCATTGACGTCATCGTGGTCGATTCGGTCGCGGCACTTGTCCCGCGTGCGGAGCTCGATGGTGAAATGGGCGATTCGCTGCCGGGGCTTCAGGCCCGACTTATGTCGCAGGCGCTCAGAAAGATCACGGCGATCGTCGCCAATTCGCGGACGACGTTCATCTTCATCAACCAGCTTCGCGAAAAGATCGGCGTATTTTTCGGCTCGCCCGAAACGACCACCGGCGGCAAGGCGTTGAAGTTTTACGCCAGCGTCCGGCTCGACATCCGCCGCATCGGCGCGATCAAGGACGGCGACAAGGTGGTCGGCAACCGCACACGCGTGAAGGTCGTTAAGAACAAATGCGCACCGCCATTCCGCGAGACGGAATTTGACATCATGTATGGCGAAGGCATCTCGCGTGAGGGCGACCTGATCGATCTGGCCGTGGCAAATAACGTGGTCGATAAGACCGGAGCGTGGTTCTCTTACAAGGGCGAAAGGCTCGGCCAGGGCCGCGAGAACGTCAAGAACATGCTCAAAGAAAACACCGACACCCGCGACCGCATCGAGGCCGAGGTTAAGAAGGCACTTGGATTTGTTGTTACCGAAGCGGCGGAAGCGGCGCCCGCATAAACGCTAGGCGCCGCCGTTTGAATCGTTATTCTTGACCGACCGGACGCGGTTGTTTGCGGTCCGGCATTGTGGATGAGGTGTTTGCACCGGCCGGCGGCGGAGCGTTGACGTTGGTGTTTCGCTGGTTCATTTGTCGTCGCAGCGTTTCCTGATCCGGAATGCCGGGCGTCGGCGTCGCTCCGGGCTTCATCGGGCGGTTAACATTTGCAGGGTCGATTCCGGGTGTTGGCGTCGCACCGTTTGCCACGACGTTCGCTTGGCCCGGAGGCGGAATGCCGGGCGTCGATTCGCCCGAAGGCTGGATCGGCATCGGCTGCATTCCCGCCGGAATGTTGGCGTTATTGGCGGCGGCCTGATTGGAATTACCCGTGGCTCCGCCGCCGCAGGCAGCCGCAACCGAAACTAATGCGATAAGAGAAAAAAGACGCAAATTCATATCCGGCATTTTCCCATATTTCACCTGATTTCCGCGAATGCCGATCGCTCGCAATTCGGAAAATGACATTGCCCGATTCGTTTGACAGAAAACAAGCGAATCCGTATATTAAGGGTTTCGCCGTCTGAAGACGCGATTCCGGCCAGGTAGCTCAGTTGGTAGAGCAGCGGACTGAAAATCCGCGTGTCGGCGGTTCGATTCCGTCCCTGGCCACCAATATTTTCAACAACTTAGGGCTGCCCGACCGGCAGCCCTTTTCCATTCTGCGCAACACCTGTGTAACGGCGAAGTCGAGTTGGGTTTCTTCGTCCTTCTGGTAGCCGGTGAATTTTTGGCGGATGTCGTCCTGGTTGGAGGAGTATTTGAGGCCGGTGTCGCCCGTCAGGCCGCCGACGCCCGTGTAAAGCTCCTCGCCAAAGGGCATAAAGTCCCGCCGGGCCGTCACCTGCCCAAACTGGTCCGTGATCACCCGCGGCGTGCCGAGATGGTCCGTCGTCGTATAGGCAATGCTCGGCGACTGCGAAAGCTGAGTGTAGAACCCCCGCGATCAATTCGAACGACTAACCGAGAAAAGCCGCCGAGATGGGAACGCCGGCAAGTTTCTACAACTATTTCAAATCCCAGCTATCGTACGTCTTCCACTCGATCTTCTGAATGTCCATTTTCTTGTTGCTAGCTAATGAAATTCTACTAAACTCGATTTCCTGCTTTGAAACACGTACCCACTCGACATAGTTTTCAGGCGTATAACATACATAACCTTCCTGATTTCGCGTGATGCTGTTCAGTTCGTGTAGTTTACCTGAGCTTTCAAAAAGCTTCACGGATACAACCCACGGCGTTCCGTCAGGAAAAACTGGTGGTTGCCGAACGGATTCAATCTTAAGTCTCTCATTATAGACGAGACAAAGCTCATTAACTTGCTTCTTCGGTGTGAAAGGCTTTTGAAAGACGACCTCCGTCGCTTGTTCGCCTATCGTAACCGGTCCAGTTACCGAAACATAGGTGTATGGATCCAAAGGTTTGCACGAACTACCCAAGAATAACGAGCCTAACACGGCCGTGATTAGAGCGTGCCTCATGTGTTTTTGTTTTCGCGGTCGGAATCGCATCAATTCACAATTCTTTGTCTAGGATTCTATTTCGGTCCCATATCGACAGCTAGCCCATTATTGGACCGGAGTTGGTCTAGGTCGCGGTATTGGTCTGATGGGTGGCACACTAAAACGTGGCCGATATGCAGGTGGTACTTGCCGAGATTGAACACGAATAAAGCTGCTCATATTGTTGTTAATATAATTCTGGTGGCTCCATGGCGCGATTGAATTATTTTTCGGCAACTCAAATCTTTCGGCTATCCGACAAAGCGTTTCACCGCAGTTGTTCGAGATCAAATTGTAACCGCTCGGAAATATATGCAAAAATTTGGCATTCCTAGGGCCCCGTTCTATCTCATTAGCGACGGCCCTATTATTTCCAAGTGATCCGAAATCGAACTCGGTGATTGTGCCGGATCGGTACTCGAAATTTCTGTCGAGATAATCGCTAAATGATGTGGAACGGTCTCTCTCGAATCCAGTATCATCCCACGAGTAGTTGTTATCTCTCTGCTGTGTGTGAGCGGGGTTTCGGGGTATTCTATAGGTGACCCCAGGTGCGATCCGGCCGGCCGCTTCCCTGTCCTGCATAAGGCGGCCGAGAATGAAGAGGTAGATCCAAATGACGACACGAGCACAATTTGACGCGGACAGGTTCGAGGAGATCAAGACGGAATCGAGCGTGAAGACCGCCGAAATGCCGCACGAGATGCTTTGCGAGCAATGCGCGCGGACGGTATTTGTTGACACGGACACGCACGACACATTCAGGCGAAAGGCCGAGCAAGGAATTTCGGAAGGGTTTCTTTGCGGCGAATGCGTTGCCGCAAATCTTGAAGCCGAGCGGATGTGAACCGGTTGCGATCACATATCGAGCTCTTTTCTCGCGACGAGGTAGTTCAGTATCCGGTCGCGTGAGATGAGCCCGACGAGCCGGCCGTTCTCAAGCACGGGAAGCTGATTAACGTCTGCCCGGCCCATCGCCTCAAGAGCCTCGACTATCGTTGCCTCCGGCGTGGCGGTTTGTAGCTTTTCGAAGGGCCGCATCACGTCGTCAACCGTCTTCATCGGCCACATTGTCCGTTCGACCGAGCGAACGTCAGCGGGGGTTACAAGCCCAAGCAATTCGCCATTCTCCTCGACCAAAAAGCAGCGGCCTCCGGCCTTCAAGATGTTGTCATCAACGAGCGATTGAAGATTCGTCCGGGGATCTACGCGGGCACATTCGCTCGTCATCAGGTCGCGGACCCTGAGCCCGGCAAATGCCTGCGTCATCTCCGATTGGGCATAGCTTGCCCGAGCCGAGGTCAACAAGAACCACCCGATGAAGGCGATCCAAAGCCCGCCGATACCCGAGCCGCGGAAGAAAGCGATGATGCCGAAGATGATAAAGCCGAATGCGATCGTCTGGCCGATCAGCGACGCCACCTTGGTCGCCCGCTCGCGGTCCTTGACGAAGGCCCAGATCGCCGCTCGCATCACCCGGCCGCCGTCCATCGGGAATCCGGGGACCATGTTAAATACTGCAAGAGCGATGTTTATGTAACCGAGCCAAACGAGAACCGCCATCAAGGGCGTCGATGTATCGGCCCCGAACGTCCAACCCATAAGAAGCGCCGCCCCGAGGCATATGGCCCCGATAACGGCACTCGTGATCGGGCCGACGATGCCGATCCAAAACTCCATCTTCGCGCTCTCGGCGTCCTTTTCCATCTGGGCCACGCCGCCGAGTGCGAAGAGCGTTATCGACCGGACGGGAATGTCGTACGCCCGAGCGACGAGTGCGTGCGACATCTCGTGGATGACGATCGCGGCAAAAAACATCATGGCCGAACCGACCGCCATTGCCCAGATGACGCCGTTGCCCCATTCCGGATGCGACTGTCCAAAATAGCCGCCAAGCGAAAGCGTTATCAGAACAGCGATGATCAGCCAACTGTAGTGAATGCCGATCTCGATGCCCAGAATCTTTCCCAGTTTGATATGCGTTCTCATTCGTCAGCCGTCCTTCCCTTCTTGCTCTATGATCGTCGAAGGGATGCGATCCGCGGTTCTGGTCGCCGCCGCTAAAACTTGTGTGTTAGATTCTTTCATACCGATGACCGAACCGCTAGCAAGCCGAATCCGCCCCACCCGACTCGAAGACTTTGTCGGCCAGGGCCATCTCGTCGGCGAAGGCAAGCCGATCAGGCTTGCGGTCGAACAAAAGAGTATTTTCTCGTTCATTCTTTGGGGGCCGCCGGGCACCGGTAAGACGACGCTTGCCCGCATTTACGCCAATGCCATCGAGGCCGAGTACTTTGAGCTCTCCGCTGTTTCCGCCGGTAAGGAAGACATCCGAAAGCTGATCGCTTTGCCGACAATGGGCCGCCCGAAAGTGCTTTTTCTCGATGAGATCCATCGCTTCAATAAGGCGCAGCAGGATTTTCTGCTGCCGTTCGTCGAGTCCGGTGGGCTTGTCCTGATCGGCGCGACGACCGAGAACCCGAGCTTTGAAGTGATACCCGCACTTCTCTCGCGGTTACGGGTCTTTACGCTCAAGGAATTTACGAAAGTAGAGATGTTCGCCATCATCGAGCGTTCGGGGTCGGAGCTTGATGACGAAGCAAAAGAGTGGCTTGCCGAGCTCGCGAATGGCGACGCCAGGCAGGCTCTGACGATGATCGAGAACACGGCCGAGCTTTACGGCGAGCTGACGATCGAGAATCTGAAAGAGACTCTGCAAAACCGTTTTCTCCGCTACGACAAGAAAGGCGAGGAGCACTATAACGTCATAAGCGCGTTCATCAAATCGATGCGGGCGAGCGACCCGGACGCGGCGATCTACTACCTCGCCCGAATGATCGAGAGCGGCGAGGACCCGAAGTTCATCGCCCGGCGGATGGTGATCTTTGCTTCGGAAGACATAGGGCTGGCGCAGCCGACGGCCTTGGTCGTGGCGAACGCAGTTTTTCGTGCGGTAGAGACCATCGGCTATCCCGAATGC
Source organism: Acidobacteria bacterium Ga0074141 (assembly GCA_001464665.1). GTDB lineage: Bacteria > Acidobacteriota > Blastocatellia > Pyrinomonadales > Pyrinomonadaceae > OLB17. The sequence continues at coordinate 445,285 of LNDP01000014.1, read as the reverse complement.
TCGCTCAACCTTGCCCATGGAGCTGCATATCTCGCCCGCGCCGCGAAGGACCGCTCGGCGAACGATGCCATCGCCGAAGCAGTCGCCGACGTCAAACGGTTCGGCAACCTTCCGGTCCCGATGAAGCTCCGCAATGCCCCGACCAAGCTGATGAAAGAACTCGGCTACGGCAAGGAAAACGAAGAGGAAAAAGACAGCCTCCTGCCCGCAAAGCTGAAAGGAAAGAAGTACTTCAACGACTAGTTTCGCGAAAAACTTCGGAACTTTGCTTTACAAACCCGCGTTAAGAGAATATTATGACCATTGGACGATATTGGTCATTCGTCACACATAGATCTTATGGATACCGGAAACAAACGAGACGTAAAAAGCGACATTCTTGATGCGACCGATCGCCTTTTGGCCCGGTATGGCTACAAGAAAATGACGATAGACGACCTGGCCCGCGAGACCGGCATTGGCAAGGGCTCAGTGTATCTCCATTTTTCGAGCAAACAGGAGATCGCCCTTTCGCACATCGATAGGATCGTCGATCGCTTGATCGCGAGGCTACGCGTGATCGCGGGCAAAGATGCACCGGCCGATGAACGGCTGGCCGAGATGCTGGTCGAACGCGTCGTCTTCCGATTCAAAAGCGTTCAGCATTACACCGAGAGCATAAACGAGCTGCTGGCAAGCATTCGCCCGGCGCTTCTTGAACGCCGAAGGGTCCATTTTGAGACCGAGGCAAATATTCTTGCAGCGGTCATCCGCGAAGGCATCGCGAAAGGAACGATGCACGATGTGGACGCATTTGAGACCGCGATGGCAATGCTAACCGCAACCAACTCGCTTCTCCCATTCAGTCTCAGCATCAAGGAACTCGGAAAGCTCGAAGAGATCCGCGGCCGTGCGGAGCAGACCGCCCGGCTTCTTATATATGGTTTGGTCATAAAAGCAGAAAGTTGATCATTTGGAGGCAGTATTATGTATTTATCTTCTTTAGTTATAAGGGTTGCGTTGGTCATAGTGCTCGCGGTCGTCTCGACCTGTTTCGGCCAGGGTCCGGCGTCAATGGCCGATATGCCGGTAGATGCGGCTACGAGAAACGCCGTCATCGCAAAGCTCACGGAAGACCTCAAGGCCAACTACGTTTTCCCGGAAGTAGCGGCGAAGACCGCGGAAATGCTCGAGAAAAATCGTGCGAGCGGCAAATATGACAAGCTCGCAACCGGCCGAGAATTCGCGGAAGCATTGACCACGGACCTGCAGGCAGCGACGGGCGACCGCCATTTGCGCGTGCGTTTTTCGTCAAATCCGATCCCGGTTCGCCAGCCGCAGGCCGAGCCGACCGAGGCCGAAAGAATGCGCTACAGGAAAAATATCTTAAGTAATAACGCCGGTTTTGAAACCGTCGAACGGCTCCGCGGCAACGTTGGCTACATCAAACTCAACGGTTTCAGCGGGCCGGAGATCGGCAAAGAAACGGTTGAAGCGGCGATGAATTTCGTCACGAATACTGACGCTCTCATCTTTGACCTCCGCGACAACGGCGGCGGCTCGCCCGAGATGGTAGCACTAATTTCCTCTTATCTTTTTGGCGAGAAACCGGTTCACCTTAATAGTCTCTATTGGCGAACCGAAGACCGCACCGAAGAATTTTGGACGAAGCCGGAGGCTGCAAAAAAGAAGTATCTTGATAAACCGGTCTACATTCTAACCGCCAAGCGGACCTTCTCCGCAGCGGAGGAATTTTCCTACAACCTCAAGAATCTAAAGCGGGCGACCATCGTCGGCGAGACGACCGGCGGCGGTGCCCATCCCGGAGAAATGTTCCGGCTCGGCGACCATTTTGGTGCCTTCATTTCGACCGGGCGTGCGATCAGCCCGATAACGAAGACGAACTGGGAGGGAACGGGAGTTGAACCGGATGTTAGGGTAACGAAGGAGGAAGCCTTTAAGACGGCTTACATCGCGGCTCTCGAGAATCTCGCCGCGAAGGCAGAGGACCCGCCATTGAAAGCGGCGTTTGGTGCGCTGATCGAAGAGGTAAAAAAGGAAGCTCCGAAACGGTAAACGTTCGATCGACTATGTGACAGGCAGGCTCGGCGGACGAACCTGCCTTTTTTAGCGCTTCCAATAGGAACGGATCTTGAGGTCGAGCATTGGGAACGCGCAGTACTCAACGTTGCGGCCCGATTCGCGGAGCTTTTGGACCATCGGGATCGCGGCGTCGGCGTTGCGTGTATGGACGACGATGGTCGCCGCCCGGTGCAACTCTCGATGCTCATCGAGCCACTCGGCGATCGCATAGCCCGTGTTCGCGTAGTCGTTGTGGTCGTTGGATTCGTAGTGGTGCGGAAGCAGGTCGTGATCGAGAAAGATCGCATCAAAAGAACCCTTTTCGAGCACCGCCTTCGCCTCCTCGACCGTTTCGGTTATCGCCAGATCGTCCCCCGAAAAACGCTTCTGGAACCAGGTGTGGCGTCGCTTGTCGTCGTCGAGAAGAAAAACGCTTATCGGCGTGCGATCTGCTTCAAGATCGGCAAGCCCGAGTTTGATGAGAATGCTGTTGAAAACTCCCATAAATGCCATTCCGCGGCAAATGAGAATATAGCATATTCGCCGATATGAGCGCTCGGCACGATCATCTGTTATCATCGTCTCTCACAATGGCAGTTTCCGAGAAAAAGCGAACATCGAAGGTTGAGAATGAGCAGCCCCCAGGCGAGGTCTGCGAGGTCTGTTTTGGCACAGGCATGGAGATCGTGAAAGGCAAGGGTGCCCGTCCGTGCAAGTGCCAGAAGACCGGCCGGCATACCGATCCGTTTGAAAAGGTGCGGGTTCCGCGTCGCTACGCTCGATGCCATTTCAGCAATTACGAAGCTCAGAACGAGTCACAAAAACTCGCGCTTCTCTTCGCGACGAACTTCACGAACGACTATCCGGCAACCGAGAAGGGGCTTCTGATATCAGGCCCGGTCGGAGTCGGGAAAACGCACCTTGCCGTTTCGATCCTCAAGGGGCTGACGGAACGCGGTTTTTCGTGTCTTTTTTATGAATTCAGTTCGCTGCTCAAAGAAATTCAGGATTCCTACAACCCACGGACGCAGACCTCGGAATTGGCCGTACTTGCTCCCGTGCTCAATGCTGAAGTTCTTGTCCTCGATGAGCTTGGGGCATCAAAGCCGACCGATTGGGTCCGCGACACGATGGCCTATATCATCAATTCACGCTACAACGACGCCCGCGTAACCATCTTCACGACCAACTACGCGGACCGCACGGCAAATGAACGCGAAGAGACGCTTGAAGACCGTATCGGCGTTCGGCTACGGTCGCGGCTTTTCGAGATGTGTCGGCCGATCGAGGTTGCAGGTGAGGACTATCGCCGTACGCTTCAATCGGGCCGGATGGCAAGGCCGGGCTTTTGAAGCGGTTTCTTTGTCGCTCGGCTGTAGTAGATGCGGATAGCGAACAGGGCTGAGAGGCCGACCGCGAATAGCGCCGGATAGAAGAGATCCGACTTTACGATCATCCAGAAGTGCACGACCCCAAGTATTGCAACCAGATAGCTTAGCCGGTGAAGCCGCTGCCATGTCTTTCCGCCAAGTTTCTTGATAGAGGCGTTTGTTGAGGTAAGAGCCAGCGGAACCAGGATCAGAAACGCGGCCATTCCGACCGCAATAAATGGCCGCTGAATGACGTCGCCGATGATCGCCGGGATGTCGCCCGATTTATCGAAGAAGCTGTAGGTGACCAGATGAATCGAACAGTAAAGGAACGTGAGAAGACCAAGCATCCGTCGGCTTTTGATCAGAATATTCCAGCCAAATAACTTTCGGAGCGGCGTGACGGCGAGCGTTACGAGGAGCATAACGAGCGTCATCACACCCGTCGCCCGCAGGAAATACTCGACCGGATTTGCGCCGAGCGAGCCTATGGCCGCGTCAAATAACAGCAAGCCCAAAGGAAGCAAGGCATTGAGGCCGAGTACGAATTTAAGGAAGCGGGCGTTGTCCATCAATAGAATTTCTCGAGGTCCATTCCGCGATAAAGTTCGGCGACCTCTTTCTCGTAGCCGTTGAACATCAGCGTCTCGCGCATGGTCAATTCGCCGATGCGGCGTTCACTTCCCTGCGACCAGCGAGGGTGATCGACGGTCGGATTGACGTTAGAATAGAAGCCGTATTCACGAGGTGCGGCGATGTTCCAGGTCGTCGGCGGTTCCTTGTCGGTGAGCGTAATGCGGACGATCGATTTAATGCTCTTGAACCCATATTTCCACGGCACAACGAGGCGGACGGGAGCACCGTTCTGCTTCGGCATCGGCCTGCCGTAAAGCCCGGTCGCCAACAGCGTCAGCGGATGCAGAGCTTCATCGAGCCGCAGGCCTTCGACGTAAGGAAGATCGATCCCGGCGGAAAATGACGACTGCATCACGGAGCGGTCGTAGGCCGTTTCGAACGCGACATATTTTGCCTCCGAAGTTGGCCGGACCTGTTCGAGCAATGCCGCTAAGGGAAACCCGACCCACGGTATCACCATCGACCACGCCTCGACGCAGCGAAAGCGATAGATGCGTTCCTCTTGCGGGAACTGCAAGATCTCCTGCAGCGAAAAACTTCGGGGCTGCTCGATCAGTCCACCAACCTCAACGCTCCAGGGGTCTGTCTTAAGAGCCTGAGCTTCGCGGGCAACTGCCGTCTTGCTGGTCGAAAACTCGTAGAAGTTATTGTAGTTGGTGATGTCCTCGAATGAATTCGGAGTCTCGCTCGATTGAAACTCTGGCTTTCTTGCCAGCTCGCCAAATTCTGCTCCGGACGCTTTAGGCCCAGGAGTGATCGTATCCGGCCGATACGCATTGTAGACGAGCCCGGTGACCGCTGCCGATCCGGCAAAAACGCCTGCGCGGATGAAATTCCTGCGGTTCAGGTAAAGCGGTTCGGGAGTGATCTCTGTTCGGTCTGGGGATGTCATTATTAATGTCTTCGATTCTCCTTTATATTCGGACGCAAAACCCAACGCCCGCTCAAGCAAAGAGATTCCAATTATTGCCAAACTAATTCCCGGAATGCCGATCAAATCTCGCAAATCCGGACAAAACAAAAATATTCAACATTGTTCATCCATTTTGAACGACTTATGCTATACTCTTTAGAGCCTACGGGCTAAACCCCGCTTTTACTCTCCGAACCTATGCCCGCTAATGAAAAGTTTCTCAATAACGGAAGGTATCACCTCACGGCCCTAACGAGCACGGATGGATCGCTTCTTATTTCGGATGCCTACGACACGACCCGCGATGCAAAGGTAGTGGTCCGCGAGGTTCGTATGCCAGGCAATGCCGCTTCCGCCGATGCCGAAAGGCTGCGGATGACGTTTGTTAATAGCGGCACTGTGTTGAAAGGCATTCGCCACGAGTCGCTTATCCATGTGAACGACCACTTCTCCGAAAGCGACCGCCATTTTCTAGTGCTTGAAGCGGTCGATGGCGACCCGCTCAGCCTTGCGCTCGATGCCGGCGGCATCAGCTTTGAGTTGAAACAGGTGACCGACTGGGCAGACCAGATCCTTGCCGGGCTCGATTATCTTCATAGCTTTCGACCCCGCGTCATTCACCAACGCGTTCGTCCGCAGCATCTTGTTCTGACTTCAGAAGGACGGATCAAGCTGCTTGCTTTTACGGTGGCCGGCGATAGCGGGCTAAATATTACGACCAATGTTCAGCCAAACCTCTTCGACGGCGAGATCGCTTACTCGCCGCTTGAGCAGATCTGGGACAGTCTTGACTCGGCTTCGCAGAATGTCATCGTCAACCATTTTGGTGAGAAATTCGAGTTTGAAATGGGAATGCCGCTCGACCCGCGAAGCGATATCTATTCGACCGGAGCGACGCTTTACCATCTGATCACCGGAAAAAAACCCGTAGATGCACTTGAACGGACGATAGAATTGATCGAGGGCAACCCGGACCCGCTAAAGCCGATATCCGACTTTGCGCCGCTTGTGCCGCCGGAGGTGGTGGATGTGATCTCGGGAGCAATGCCAATCGTTCGCGGCGAGAGATTTGCTTCTGCAAACGAAATGCGGAATGCACTCCGATCTGCCCTCAAAGCTTCGGCCGAGCGTGACAAGGAAGATGCGATGGATGAGCGCGAGGCCACCGAACTGCTTTCGAAGCTTCGTGGAAAACCGGTCGCCCCCGCAACGGCCGCCCCGGTTCCCGCGGCAACTGCAGACGACGTTGCGATGCCGGCAGCAACGAGGCTCGATCGGCTTCGCAAGATATTTGAAGAGGACAAGGGCATTACACAGGCGGTCGAAGTCGCCGCAGCATCGCTCCCGAGCGAGCCGGTCGTCGCGCCCATTGCAGTCGCACAAACGAGCGAGTTACTCGAGATCCCGGTAGTACCCGTGAAGACTGCGGTCGCAGCCCCGCAGATCGAGCTTGGCTCTTTGATCGCAGAGCCTAAACCGCAAAGCCGGATCGCCGAGCCACGTGTTGCGGACGCAGTAGCCGCCTCGGTCGAGACCATAGCTCCGCAGCAAGCGGAGCCGGTGCCTGTTGTCGAATCGACAGCATCATCGCTCGGAGCAGATTTTACCTATACGGACATTCCGTCACTAGAGACGAGCGAACCGGACGCGGCCTCGTTTGAGACGCCGTTCAAGTTCTCTTCAACCGAGGATGAACCTGACTTTGCATTTTCAGAACCGCCGGCTTCCCGCTCTATGCTTCCGATCATTGCCGGCGGCGGTGCCTTTGTGGCAATTGCGATCGCTGCGGTCTGGTTCCTTCTGCTCTCCGGTGGCCAGGCTCCGACTGCTCCCGCGGTTTCACCAGCCGCAGTCGCTTCGCAGCCGGTTCAATCGCAGGCCGATCCGCAGCCCGCGGCACCAGTTGTGGCAGAACAAGCTCCTGAAACTCTGAACGAAGCCGCTCCGAGCGAGACCGAAACCCAATCAGCCGCCGCACAAGAAGAGGCCCGCCGAAAACAGCGGGCCGCGGCAGCAAAAGAAAAGGAAAAGCCAAAGACCGCAGAAGCTCCCAAACCTACGCCCGAAAAGAAAGAGGCCGTTACTGTTGACGACCTGATCAACGATTCCGAATAGCACCTTCCCGGCCGGCAATTCCTCCCGGCCGCGGCTCAAAACCATAAGCTTATGAACGCCCAGAAAACACCGCACCTCAATAAGTTACGCAGAACTCTTGTTGCTGCGGCCATACTAGTCTTGATCGCCGTTTCAGCGTCAGACGGGCTTGCCCAAACTCCGCAGCTTAGCCTCGCAGATCTGATGATCGGACTGCGGTCGCAGAAGGTCCCGCTCGAGGACCGAAACCGCATTCTCGCCGCCGCCGTCGCCGAGAGAGGCATCACGTTTGTTTACACCGAACAGATCGCAACCGAGCTTAAGGCCACCGGTGCGAGCCCCGAATTGATCGAAGCGATCCGGGCAAAGAGCGAAGAGCAGCTCAAGCCAAAACCGGTACCGACTCCGACGCCGCCCGACTACACTTTTTATCAACGGCGAGCGATCGAGAACTCGGCAAAGGGCGAATACGTTGTTGCCCTCGCCGACTTCGACAAGGCCGCCGAAATGAAAACGGACGACCCGACAATTTTCATCGGCCGCGGCCGGACGCATTTCAATCTAAAGAACTTCGACCGCTCGGTCTCTGACTTCAACCGCGTTATCGAATTGAGCCCGAGCGACTCGTCTGCCTACTTCAACCGGGCGAGCGCGTTCGAAAAGCTCGGCGACCTTCCGAAGGCCATTCTCGATTTCTCAAAGGCTCTCGAGCTTGATCCAGAGAACTCTGCTGCACGTGCAGGACTGGCACGGTCCGTCGCCGCCCTCGCCTCGAATAAGCCCGAGGAGCCAAAGCCCGTAAAGACACCTGACGAACCGAAGAAGCCCGATGCGGTTGCTGAAGCAAAGCCGCAGCCTGTGCAACCGCAACCACCTGTCGAAGTTCCGAGGCCACGGCCTGAATTTATCAGCGTCGGCGTGCTTTCAAACGCGAACGCGATCAGGATGTCGATGCCCGTCTATTCGCAGATCGCCAGGCGATCGAACATCGAAGGCCGCGTTGTCGTTGAGGTTGAGGTTGATGAGAAAGGCGAGGTGATATCGGCAAAAGCGGTTTCCGGCCACCAAATGCTGAGAGACTCCGCCGAAGACGCCGCGAGGAAATCGAGGTTTCGCCCGTTCGAGTTCGAAGGCACACCGATCAAGGCGAAAGGTATGATCAACTACAATTTCAGCTTAAAAGGCGGCGAGTGATCGTTGGCCATCGGTTGCGGACTTACTCACAGTAATCTCTGCGCAAGCTCAGCGTCCTCCGCGTTAATATAAATTCTAACGCAGAGGACGCTTAGATTTTTCGCAGAGGATAAAGAGAGATCTGCGGTAGCGACGGATAGTGCCGTGCTAATACGCTGACGTAGTTAGGGCCGAGCTTTTGACGCCGTCCGCTTCCTGGGCGATCTTGACTCCGACGCTCGCACCGATCCGCGTTGCCCCGGCGGCGACCATCGCCTTTGCGTCCTCTATCCCTTTAACTCCGCCCGAGGCTTTTACGCCGAGGCCGGTACCCACAGTTCGCCTCATCAGGGCAACGTCGTCAACCGTCGCTCCGCCCTTAGCAAAACCGGTCGAGGTCTTGACAAAGTCGGCTCCAGCATTCTTTGCGGCAAGGCAGGCTCTTACCTTCTCTTCGTCCGTGAGCAAGGCCGTTTCGATGATCACCTTGCAGAGCACACCATTCTCGTGGGCGGCCGACGCGACGGCCCGGATATCGTCCTCGACCGCGCAGTCGTCGCCGGATTTGAGTGCTCCGATGTTGATCACCATATCGACCTCGCGGGCTCCGTTGAAGATCACGCGGCGGGCTTCGAATGCCTTTACATCCGGCAGCGTCGCCCCGAGCGGAAATCCGATCACAGTGCAGACCGGAACGCCGGTGCCCTTTAGTATCTCGGCAGACGTCTTGACCCACGCCGGATTGACACACACTGACGCAAAGCCGTACTTTACCGCCTCCTCACAAAGCCGGCGAATGTCCGCGTCGCTCGCCTCAGGCTTGAGCAGGGTGTGGTCTATGAGGCTTGCCCAGTCGTGCGCGGTCGCCGTTTCGCCCAGCACGATGCCGATCCGCGAGGCTCCGGCATCAACAATGCGTGCAACATCGGCACGGCAAAAACTGCCCGTTTCGTGCCCGACATCGAGCTTGGCGATGACAAGGTCAGTGATCTGCTCGATCAGCCGTTCGTAATTTGCTTCCTGAGACATTTTTGTTCGAACTTACCGCCGGTACTGCCGGTCAATATCTGCGATCTTCGCCACACGTCGCTTGTGCCGTTCCTCGCTGAGCTCCGTTGAAAGAAAAGTATCGACGATCGAAAGAGCTTGCTCAAGGGTGTTTTGCCCGCTGCCGAGCGTCAGCACGTTCGCTCCGTTGTGCTCGCGTGAATTGGCTGCGAGAGTCGTGGAATAACACGCCGCCGCCCGCACGCCGGGATATTTATTCGCCGTCATCGCACTCCCGATGCCGGCACCATCGACAATGATACCGACATCGGCCCGGCCGCGGCTTACGGCCTCCGCAACCGCTCCGGCGTGGTCGGGATAATCGACGGCTTCTTTCGAATTCGTGCCGAAATCGCGGATCGCGAGCCCAAGGCCCGATAGGTGCTCCTTGATCTTTTCCTTATACTCAAAGCCGCCGTGATCCGCTCCGAGCGCCACGGAGCGAACCAAAATCTTGGCCGTTCTCGGCTCTTTCGTTACCAGTTCGATCCCTCGTTCGCGGATAAGGTCGGCGGCGAGCGGTGTAAACTTCGTCCCGGGCGAAACCCGTAGACGATCGCCTTCGACAAGCCCGCGAAGATCGTCCTCGGTCAAGAGCGATTTCGAGGATTCATCTCTTTCGAAAGAGCGTTCCTGCCGCGGCTTTAGCGAATTGACCAGAACATGCTCGGGCTCCGGAGTGTAAGACACCTCCGTCTGCACAACGGCGGTCCCGGAGGCATCAAGCACCCGGCGGACCATTCGTTTTATCTCTTCGCGGCTGACAGAACTTCGGTTCATACTTGTGAAAAGGCCGACAACTTGAATCTGGCCCGACCTTTGAATAGTATTGCTAAAATCCTATCCGTTCAACCACTCAAGATTATGTCGAATGAAAGTGCGAAGCCCGCAGCCACAGAGTTTTCGAACCCGAACCTTCGCGTAATGTTCTCGGCCGACGAGATCGCAGCGAAAATAACCGAACTCGGCGAGCAGATCTCGGCCGATTACGCGGGCCGCGAGCTTGTGCTCGTCGGTGTGCTAAAGGGCTCGTGTATTTTCTTGGCAGACCTGATGCGGGCCATCGACCTGCCGCTCTCGATCGATTTTATGTCGGTCTCGAGCTATAAGGACGGGACGGTGTCGTCGGGCGACGTTGAGATCACAAAAGACCTGAGCAATCCGATCCGCGGGAAAGATGTTCTCGTGGTTGAAGATATCGTCGATACCGGACTGACGCTGACGCGGCTGCTTGAGATCCTGGGCTCGCGAGGAGCGAACTCGATCCGGCTCGCCACGTTTCTCGATAAACCGGAACCGCGGATCAAGAAAGAGCTCAAGATCGACTATATCGGCTTTACGATACCGAACGAGTTCGTCGTCGGTTATGGACTGGACGCGGCGGGCCGATATCGCAATCTGCCGTTCATCGGCGTCGTTATCGACCCGTCCGTCATTTAAGACAAGCTAAACCGAAGGATCCAGCCTGCGTCGGCTCGCAAGCAACCCGTTGAACATATAGAACAAGGCGACGAGATGGAAGCCGAAGGCGAAGACATCGCGGAAACCGATAAGGATCATCGCGTCGATCGCGTAGAGGAATATCCCTAGAACAAATGCAATGTCGCTTCCCTTCCTTGCGTAGAAGCCGAGAAGAGCGAAAAGGCCGGCGATCGCCAGGTTGAACGAGAGACCGGCCGAGTTGACGCCGGCCAGTGTGCTCTGCCGGAAGGTTTCGTCCACGACCCGCGTTCCGCCAAGGCCGAAGAGCATGTCGGATAGCCCGCCGAACGTAACCGAAAGCGAGTTGATGACCGAAAGAGCCGAGATCCAGAAAAACCAGCTCGCTCCGCGTTCCATAGCCGCGACCTTCGCTTCCGCCGTCTGAGGCTGTTGGACGATTTCACCCATTGCCTGTTCCATTTTGAAGTTCCTCCTTTGTTTTTTTGGGGCGAATATATCACAGATTTACGCTACCGGAGCGAGAAAATCATTAGCCCTCGATTAGGGCCGGTTTGGATTGACTTATTGCCTCAGTTTCGATATTATTTGAGTTTTTCGGCGACTGCCGGAATTCACTTCAGCAATTAGCGGTGAAATAAAGATGAGCTTTGCAATAGTTAAAACAGGCGGCAAGCAGTTTTCGGTCGAGGCTGGCCAGGTTCTTCGCGTCCCGACGATAGACGCTGAGGCAGGAAGCACGGTGACGATCCCGGCTCTGGTCTCCGGAGCAGGTTCGGACGTAAAGATCGGCGAAGGCAGCATCGAAGCGACCGTCGTCAGCCACGGCCGCGGCGAAAAGGTCATCGTCTTTAAGAAAAAGCGCCGCAAGCAATACAAGCGTAAGCAGGGTCATAGGCAGGGATATACCGAGATCAAGATCGAGAAGCTTTAATGCTTAGCCGGACGGCAACACGAGGAATTAGTTATGGCACATAAGAAAGGTGTAGGTTCATCACGTAACGGCCGCGATTCGAACGCGCAGCGGCTTGGCCTTAAGAAGTTTGGCGGCGAACACGTGCTCGGCGGTAACATCATTGCCCGCCAGCGTGGCACCAAATGGAAGCCCGGCAAAAATGTCGGCCGCGGCAAGGACGACACGCTCTTTTCGCTCATCGAAGGCTTTGTAAAGTTTGAGGACAAGGGCCGCAAGGGCAAGTTCATCAGCGTTTACATGGAAGGCTCAGCCGAGCTTGCCCCGAAAGCTGCGTAGCTCGAAGTAATTTTCAACACAAAAGCACACGCGATGTTGCGTGTGCTTTTTCTTTTTTAAGCATGATCGGGCCGCTTGGTCAGCGGTGTCGAGAAGAAAGACCTTTACTGCTTCGGCGCCGTTTTCCTAACACGCTTCGTAGTAGGAACCGAGCTAGGGGCAGGGCGTGACCGCTTCCGCCGGGTGGAGTTTTTCGATACCTCTGCCCGTTCAGGCTTCGGTGTTGCTCCTGTCGTGCCCGCCGCCGAGGTCACGTTCTTTTCGGTTTCTCCAATAAATCCCGATGATCCGTTTGTTGCCCGCGACCTTCGGTGTGTCTCGTCATTCTCAACTTCGATGTCCTGTCCTTTTGGACGAATGTTTCCCGGGGTGCTCGAACCCGTGTCTCCGCTCCCGGCAGAGTCGGTACCGGTGGCACCGGGCCGTGCGGTCCGAGGCGATGGCGTCGGAGCCGGTACAGACCTGTTTGCCGTATCCCCGGTCGCCACGACCAACACCTCATCGTGCTTTTCTGGAATAGAAGTAGCTGCCGGGGTAGCCGGCGGCGGTATCCTGTTACGCGCAGGGCGATTTCGCCGTGGGGAAGGAGTCGCAGACGGTATGGCATCTGACGTTGCATCGGTGATCGATGCCGCTCCTGCAGACGTCGTCAAAGCACCAGCGCCGGTTGCGGCCACCAGGACAACTACCGAAAGCAAACCAACATAATTTATGTTCATTTCACTATCCTCGATCTAGAGTTAGTACACCACATTCTGGACGAAAAAGACCCTTAAAGATTGCGTAAAGCAAGATCATTATAAGGAAAAGTTCTTTCGTATCAATAGCCCGAATCAATAGCGCGAAGTTTTTTGGGGGTTCATTTTCGGTTGTTTTCCACAGGAAGCCGGGAACGTGACCTTGCTACCAAAAGTTGCGGGCCTTCGTGATCAATTGGCGTTGAAAATTATCCACAGCTTTTTCCACAACTAAGGCCGCGAATTATCCACAACCGCACATGGCGGGCACCCGCAGAAACCGCCAAAACTTAAAGTGCTTTCTACTTGACTTGCCGATTTTCGGGTGTAAGATGCTTACATAGTCAAAACGCTCACGGGCTTTTGACCGGTACGAGGAAGTGATACGAAAGCGGTGACGCTTTCTGAACGAGAGCACGGATCGGCGGAACATCCAATGCTCTGACGCCTCGAACCGAAGCCGAAAGGCTTGCAGGCAGGAACGAAAGTTTCTGCGAGTCGTTCGGATAAAAACGGACGACGCCCGCGGGAAAGGAACCGCCTGTCGGGTGCGTAGCCGCCCTGGGACTTGTTCCCGGGCCTCGTTGCCGGGTTCGTAACCGGCGGTGGAGGACAGCCACCACAACAAAAACCTAAAGGCATCTGGCACTTAGAGTGCAGCGAACAGCTTCGGCAGTTCGGATGCTGACCGGAGAGAAGTTCCCCGTCGAACGTCTTCGGGATACAAAATCGGTAGATCGATCGTGTACATGGTCATCTACCAACCCTTTCAGAGCACTTCGGTGCTAGGTGAGGTTGACGAAAACACCGCTTCAACTTGTTTGAAGCGGTGTTTTTGTTTTGTCCCGCCACTTTGCCGTTTCACTTCAAACCACTAGAATTAGGTCACGTGTTCATAGATAGGGCAAAGATCAAGATCAAGGCGGGTGACGGCGGCAACGGCGTAACGGCTTTTCGTCGTGAAAAATTCGTGCCGCGTGGCGGGCCTTCGGGCGGTGATGGCGGCGTTGGCGGCGATGTATGGTTAGAATCCGACGAAGGGCTGAATACTCTCCTCCATCTCCGGTATAACCCCGAGCACAAGGCCGAACGCGGCCGCCACGGCGAGGGCTCGCGAAGGCACGGCCGCGATGGCGAGTCGGTCGTTATCCGTGTTCCCGTCGGCACCCAGGTGTTTGACGCGGAAACCGGCGAGCTACGTTTTGACTTCACAGAACCGGGCCAAAAATATCTGGCAGCAAAGGGCGGCAAGGGCGGATGGGGCAATTCACATTTCGCGACCCCGACCCGGCAAGCCCCCAAATATCACTATACCGGCCGCCCAGGCGAGGAACGCGAACTCCAGCTTGAACTCAAGCTCATCGCCGACGTCGGGCTTGTCGGCTTCCCGAACGCCGGCAAATCCACGCTGATCAGCGTCATCTCCGCCGCCAAGCCGAAGATCGCAGATTATCCTTTCACCACGCTTGAGCCGAATCTCGGCGTCGTCGATCTCGGCGATTTTCGGACGTTCGTCGTAGCCGATATACCGGGCCTGATCGAGGGAGCGTCGGAAGGTGCGGGCCTGGGCGATCGCTTCCTGCGGCACGTTGAGCGGACCAAGCTCATCCTGCATCTCGTCGATGTGTCGTCGCTCTCCGGACGCGATCCGGTCGAAGACTACCGCATCATTAATAATGAACTAGCGAATTACAGCCCTGAGATCGCCGCTCGTCCGCAGATCATTGTCGCCACCAAGATCGATGCGCTCGATGAGCCGGAGAGGCTCGAATCGCTCCGAAGGCAGGCCGCGGACGATGGACTCCAGTTCATCGATATTTCTTCCGTGACCAACCGCAACATCAAGGAGTTGGTCGCAATGGTTGCCGTGCGGCTCGACGAGCTGAAGCAGGAAGATCTCACAATTTCTCTCGCCGAACATTCATGAAGCGCGTCGCATATTTTGGCGGAACATTTGACCCGGTCCATTGCGGCCACATCGCAGTCGCAAAGGCTCTCGTTCCGGCATTCGAGCTGGATCGGCTTTATTTTCTGCCGGCTTTTCATGCCCCGCATAAACCGGACCGTCGCCCGACGTCGGGCTATCACCGATATGCGATGCTCTCGATCGCGACCGCAAACGAGCCCATGCTCATGGTCTCAACGCTCGAACTCGACAAACGCGAGCGGCGTTACACCATTGACACACTTGCCGAGCTGAAGGCGTTGCACGCGGACTCGGAGCTTTTCTTCGTAATGGGTGCCGATTCGTGGATGGACATTCGGACGTGGAAGGATTGGGAAAGTGTTCTGCTTGCGGTGAATCATATTGTCGTCAGCCGGCCCGGGTTTGAGCTTTCGTCCGATCATGTGACGCCGAAAGTTCAATCAAGAATTGTTGATTTTCGCACGAGCGGGAATAGGCTGCCTGCGGACTTCGCGACGGATGAACCCCAGATTTTCATAACGGATGCCGTAAATCAAGACATTTCCGCTACCGAACTTCGCGAGGACCTCAGCGACGGCGAATTCGATCGACAGGACGAAATTCCGGCCGAAGTTGCAAAATACATCGAAAAATACGAACTTTATAGATAATGGAAGAAACTCAGGAAAAATCGCTCCAACGCGAGACCGCCCGGATCGAGATCGCGGCAACAAAGACGCCGTTCGAGGACGTTGATGAGGGTGTTCGGCTTGCGATCCAATGTGCTGCGGACAAAAAAGCAACGAATATCGTTGCGCTTGATCTCCGCGAAATCACGAGCTTTACGGAGTTTTTTGTTATCGCCAGCGGCGCAAATCAGCGGCAGGTCCAGGCCGTTGCCGACGACGTTCGCGGACAGCTTAAAGAAAAGTTAGGCCTCCGTTCGAACCGGATCGAGGGCTACAACACTGCCGATTGGGTGTTGATGGACTTCGGCGATTTTATCGTTCACGTCTTCGAAAAGAACGCCCGGGAGTTTTACGACCTCGAACGGCTTTGGCTTGATGCTCGGAAGGTCGAGATCCCGGAAGGTATCTAAAGCAACCACGGCCGCAATCCCCAACGTATCGGTTCCATCAGATGAAATTCAGATTTCTATGGGTCGGAAAGACCAAAGAACCGAATCTCCTTAACCTGCAAAATGAGTACCTTTCTCGGCTCTCGCGATTTGTACGGACCGACATAACCGAGGTTCGCGAAGGGCGGCCCGGCGGGACACGCTCACAGGACGAAGGCGAAGCCATTTTGCAGGCAATAAATCCCGCAAGTTTCGTTGTCGCCATGGAGGCCGACGGAAAGCATTTGACGTCGCACGAACTTGCCGCTGAGATCGAAAAATGGATGAATTCGTCCAAGCGGGATGTGGTTTTTATCATAGGCGGGGCCGAAGGCCTCTCTTCTGAGGTTGCCGAAAGGGCAGACATTAGGCTATCCTTATCGTTTCTAACTTTTACGCACGAAATGGTTCGTGTGTTTTTGTTGGAGCAGTTATATCGAGCATTTACGATTATAAGGGGCTACCCCTACCAAAAATGAGCAAATTGAACCTCAAACAGATCAAGCAGAAACTCGAAGACGAGCGTTTACTGCTGATCGAAAAACTCAAAGGTAATGATCTGTCAATTGACGCCTCGGAAACTCCCGATCCGGTCGATCTTGCCGTTCGCAATTATTCCAAGAACGTTCAGCTCGCTGTCTCTGAAAACGAGAGCAAGCAATTGACGCTTATCGATGAGGCCCTTCGCCGGATAGACGATGACGAGTACGGCGTCTGCCTCAACTGCGAGAAAGCGATCAACCCGAAGCGGCTGGCGGCGATCCCCTGGGCGCGCTATTGCATCGAGTGCCAGCAACTGGTCGAGCAAGGAATGATCGACGACGACGAATAGTTCGTTCTGGCGATTCGATCAGACAGGCCTTTACTGTTGTGGCAGGTTCATACCTGCCGCAAGCAGCGATCAGTTCCAGCACAACATATCTAAGCAAAAAGCCCCGAACGTCGTCGGGGCTTTTTCACTTCAACTGAGTTTTTTTCTATCTTTCAGCTATCGGCACATACTTGAGTCCGCGTTCGCCGATGTACTCGGCACGCGGCCTGATCAGCTTATTGTTCGCATACTGCTCAAGAATGTGGCCGGTCCAGCCAGAGATGCGGCTGACCGCAAAGATCGGAGTAAAGAGATCAAGCGGGATGCCCATCAGGAAATAGGTCGAAGCCGAATAAAAATCGACGTTCGGATACATTCCCTTTTTCTCGAGCATAAGGCTTTCGATCCGCTGCGACATCTCGAACCATTTCGTCTCGCCAGCCTTGTCGGCCATCGTCTTCGAAAACTTACGTAGCCAAGTCGCACGCGGGTCTTCCGTCTTGTAAACGGCGTGGCCGATGCCCATGATCTTCCGCTTCTCTTCAAGAGCTTTTTCGACGAAACCGTCAACCTTGTCGAGGTCGCCGATCTCGATCAGCATCTTCATCACATTCGTGTTGGCTCCGCCATGCAACGGTCCAGCGAGAGCGGCGATGCCCGCCGTAACGGCACCATACATTCCTGCCAAAGTTCCGGAGACGACGCGGGTCGTGAAGGTCGAGGCATTGAGTTCGTGGTCGGCGTGCAGGATAAGCGCGATATCGAACATCCGAGCCTCGTCAGCTTCTGCCCGTTCGCCGCGAAGCATATAGAGAAAATTCTCTGCGATGCTGAGGTTCTCATCCGGAGCCACGACTTCCTTGCCGTTACGAATTCGGTCCCAAGCGGCGGCGATGGTTCCCATCTGTGCCGTTAGCTTGATGGCCGCCTTGGTCGCATTTTCACGATCGGTGGCATGGCCCGCCTTGTCGTAAAAATCAAGCGACGAGACCGCTGTGCGGAGCACGTCCATCGGATCGGCGTCCTTAGGGAAGGTCTTCATCGCTCCAATGACCTCCGGCGGTACCGCGTAGTTCGCACGGAATTGAGCGGTCAGCTCAGCGAGTTCGTCCTGCTTGGGGAGCCGGCCGTTCCAAAGAAGAAAGATCACCTCTTCAAACGTAGAATGCTCCGCCAGATCGTGGATGTCATATCCTTGATAAATTAAAATTCCGTTTACACCATCGACGTCGCCGATGGAACTCTGGGCCGCAACTACGCCCCGCAATCCGGCGGTTGCGGCTGTTGTTTCTGTTCCTGTACTCATTACTGTTTTCTCTATCCCGTTATTAGAAATTGTTACCAACACATTAGTTTACCGAAGGCGAATACCTTAGTAAAGCAGTGCTTTCTTTGGGTGTAAATTCCGTGGCCCCCTTGATCGGGCCGCCAAGTAAAGATTTCGCATCGCCGACGGATACGGATTCCCGAGAGTGACGCCAGGTTCTGAACGCAAAAAAATGACGGGCCCGAACATGCCACTGGAGGAGAGCGTCTGTTCAGGCCCGTCTTTTGTTTTCACCGGGTGTTACCCCTGAATGCCGAGTTATCTGATCCGCGTGTCGTATGCGGTCCGGATCTTTAGCTGTTGGTTCTTGATCAGGCGGATATGCTTTCCGCGTTCGACCACGACAGCTCCAACGCCGAATGCCGCACCGATCCCTGCACCGACCGCGGCACCGACCGGCCCGGCGGTTAACGCACCGATTCCAAGCCCTGCGCCTGTTGCGGCACCGACCTTTATGCCGTCTTCTTTAAGAGCCCGCTTCCCTACTGCAGTTCCCTCGTCGCTGACGGTCAGAACGTTGTCGCCTTTTATCGGTAGCACCTCGGCCAACGTAGCGGAATAGTTGCTCCATCGATCTTCGGTCAAGACGATCCGGTCGAATGTGAGCTGCATCTGTGAGCGTCGCTTGATCCGTCCCGGCTTTGTGATCTTTTCGATCCGGCCCTCAATAATGGCACCCTCGATCTCGACCGGAGACACAACGCGAGCGGTGAATTTGTCGCCAACGCGGTTCTGCTCGGTGTTGAGGTCTTCCTGTATCTCAACAATTAGTTCCGTATCTCTCGGGATCAAAATGATGTCATTCGTCGCCGCGGTGAATGATGCTTTGCGAATCGGTTGCTGCGGCTCGGCGACGGCCGGAGTATAGCTCGGTGCGGTGTCTGCGACCTCCGGCTCGGGCGTCTTTTCAACAGGTTGCTGATCAACGGTCGGCTCGGCAACAGGAGTTTCTAACGGGGTCGCCGAAACCAGTTCTTCGGCCGGCGGCACAGTGTTCAGGCCGCGTTTCGCGAGGCCCTGCGGAATCGCCGATTCGAACGGCCGTTTCTCAAAGCCGGTCGCATAACCGCCCTCGAAACCCTGCCGATAGCCGTCGCGATAATCGTCAAGCTGGCCGTAGTCTTTGCTGAAAGCACGGTCGGCCTGGGTGTATTCTTTGTGGCGGGCGATGTTCCGCGAGTTGTTGTCGATCGAATCGCGGTAACCGGCCATATAGCCGTCGGAATATCCGGTCCGGTATCCGCGCTGTAGAGCGACGCGGCTGTCCTGTCCGTAGGCCGGAGCGGCGAGGAACATCGGGATGGCCAAAACAGTAAGGGCAAATGCGGCGGTGAATGCCAAGAAACTTCGGGTACTTCTCATTGTCTCCTCCAAGAGTTGCTATGGTGAATTAAGAGCGGGAAACGTCCTATCTTCATATGTTTATACATCATGAGTTAAATAATTACAAGAAGTTTTTCGCCCTGTGGAAAAATAAAAATGGCAGCAGTCCGCTTGAACTGCTGCCGAGTGGCTTTTTTGCCTAGAGGAACGCCGATCAGATACTCTTCCTGAATAAATAACTCATGCGGATAAAAAAGGTCCTGCCATTTCGCTGAAAGCCGGGCTCGAACTGCCCTGTAAATGGACTTATGCCGCTGTAGTTGAAATCATCATTGTAGCCGACGTAAAAGGCGGTGCCGGGGTTCGGGTTCCAGCCGAAAAGGGCCTGGCCGGCATAGTGGCTCCGCGTCGAGTTATAGTCCAGCCTCATCCGGGCAAAAAGGAATCGCGAAAATTGATAGGTCGAACGGAGGCTCACGATGTCAGCGTCGAACGCCCGCCGCCGATTATCATTGCGGACAAGCCGGCTCTTGCGATATGAAAGCGAGATGCGAAGAGGGTCGGTCGGCTTGACCTCGCCCCAGACCTCGGCATCAAACTGTTGGCCGGGCCCGGGATTTATCTGTCCGCCGGAGCCTAGGTCAAAGTCGAAGGCATTATTGATAAAGCCCACGAACATTCCGTAGTTGAACCGCTTGTGCGGAGTCTGGTTGATATTGCCGGATACTATCTGTTGCCAAGTGGCTCGGGTCGGGTCCCCGAGAAACGTCCCCTGCGGCCGCGTCGGGAGCCGTTTGAGGCCGAACTCTTCCTCGTAGATCTTGTCGTAAACAACCGCAGATTCGATATTCACATACGTGTTCCTCTGCAGCGAGAGGTTAACGTTCGTACCCGCCCGGAACCGCTGCAATCGGCCGCTCCAGTCGTAATCGACGCCGCTGAACTGAGCCCATGAGGCACGGATGATCGACGCATTTTGATCTGACTTCGTACTGAATCGGTTAAAGGCGAAGGCGAAATTCGTGTTGGTACGGCGAGTGAAACCGGCGTCGGTCCGGTAGTCTTTGCTCTGGCCGCCGACCTCAAGGAACCAGCCGCGGCGGTCGGTCGAATGGTCAAGATTGGCATAATATCCGATACCGTTGCCGGCCCGATATTGGTTGTACGGGCTCCCGAGTTGCGTCACGCCGCCGAAGGTTCCGCCGCCGCAGATCTCGCGATTTCGCTGTGCTTGTGTTGGGTCGGCAGTTGCATCGAACGCCGTTTCAAAGAAGCATCGCTTGGAGTGGGTGCCAACTACTTGAAAGCTGGCCGTGGTTTGCGAATTAACCTTGATCCGCCCGTCAAATCCGGCCGCGACGTTCTTCTGCTCAGGAAAGCTCCGGTATGTGGCGAAAAGACCTATGTTGTTTTCCTTTCCGAAATCGCGTTTTAGTCGAAGCACGCCGAAGAGGGCGTTCTTGTCCAAAAACTCATCGATCCGCGGACGGACCGAGGGATCGTTGCGGTCGTCCTCATCGTAATTTCCGGGAGCCTTATCGGAAGCGGCAAGAAAGCCGAACGAGGTCTTGCCGATCTTTCCGGTCAGCTTTACAGCAGCGTCCGGATCGATGATCGTCCGCGAATAAAAAACACGAAGCGGCGAGCTGAATATCTCCTGGCCCTCAAGAAAGAACGGCCGCTTCTCCTGAAAAAAGATCGGAAATCTTTGGTTAGCAGTAACGACCGGAGCATCTGCTTCGATCTCGGCAAAGTCAGGGTTGATAGCCGCGTCGAGCGTTATGTTTGGCGAAATGCTGTACTTCAGCGTTACGCCAAACTCCGGTTTGATCGCCTCGTTTACAAAGCGGCCGGGGTCGATGGCTCCGGGCGTCAATTGGTACCGCGGGATCGTCCGCGTCCTTCGGCCGGTCTGTGAAACGGTAACGCTCGGGACTACCTCGAGCGTCCGTTCATATTTGATGCTATTGAGGCCGGTTATCTTTCCGTGCTTGATCAGAAAGCCGGAGATGTTGCGGTCATCCGGAAGCCATTGGGTGAATTCGTCGTTAAAGCGGTCGATGTTTCTGGCTACATTAAAGCCCCAAAGCTTCCCCTCGCCGGCTTGGTAACGGAGCGACTTGAAAGGTATTTTCACCTCAACTGCCCAGCCCCAATCTTCGATCACACCCTTTGATTCCATGACGATATCCACGCTGAAATCGGCACCCTGGCCTTCGGTGTAAATGCCGTCCTGCTGAATTCCGAGCGGGTTGAAGCCAAGCACGTAAGCACGCCGTTGATCGTTGAAGGTGTCAAGCCAAACGCGGACGTTGTCTTCGCCGAACACGTTGTCTCGCTTTGCGATGGTCGCCCGGATCTTGTCCCGCTCGTCCCAGCACTTGAAGCCGATGTACAAGTGCTTCTCATCGTAAAAAACGTAAGCTTCGGTCGGCCGCGAAGGTGCGGTGTTGTCGCCCGGGCTCGTTTGATAGAAGTCCTTGAAGACGGCGGCCGTCTGCCATGCGGGCTCATCGAGCCTGCCGTCGATGACGATCTCGCTATCGGTAAGGGGAATAACGATCGGCCTGAGTTTTTCAGGCGGCACTACGACCTTTCCGCTTCGGCCCGCCGGGACTTTCGCCACCTCGCCAGTATTAGAGGATGATGACTTTTCGGCTGATGCGACGTCGGTCGCTGGCTGGGCGTAAGCGGAGATCGAGATGAGAAGGATCGCAAATATTATGATGATGGCGTTCATCCCTTTCTCCTGTTTATTTATTAGTAAGACGAATGCTATTCAGCAATGCGGACAAAGCAGCCGCAGTCGACACCTGACTAAAACGCATTTTCGGTCAGAAGGTTTCAAAAAAACGTGGCCCCTTGTGAATGACCGGGGCCGCACGATCTACCTAACAGAAAGCAATTCAGCGGAGCGAATGACCAAAGCACCGCCCTTTGAACGGAATCGATACTCAGCCAAACCATTGCCGATACGGAAACGGTCTTCGCCGATATTTTCAAGGCGGAGCGAGTCGACCTCGGGGGCAATATTAGAGAAAACGGTTGCGTTTGCTGAGGCGGGTAATGAGAGAACGGTCCGGCCGCCTGACGTCTCTGCATTGATCGAAGAAAAGGTTCCTTCAAGATACATTTCGCCGTTTTCTGAGGTGGCAACGAGCCCACCGTTAAAACCGATGACGCGAGCCCGGCCGTCGCCGATCGCAAGCTTGAGATCGCCGGATACGTCGCGAACATCGGACGAAGCTCCGTCGGAGTATATTTCAACTTTGCCCGTGATGCCTGAAATGCGAACGTCACCATCGGCCGTGATGCTAAGGCTCGAACGCTTGGGAACCCAGACCTCGACGCGGGCCGTAAATGAGGAACCAAAGAACCGGCCTGCCGGGGCATCATTGACCACCTCAACCTTTACCTGGTTTCCTGTTTTTGAGTCGGTGACAGTTACGGGCTCTCCGACCCGCCGGCCGGCAACCTCGCTAACGGTGTAGCGAACTTCCTGTTTGTCCCAAGCACGGACGACGACCGAGCAGCCTTTGGTGTTGAGAATGATCTGCGGCTCTGCATCGACCGGGATCGACTTCGAGCTTTCAGCAATACGCGGAGCCCCGACCGGGAAACCGGCGCCAAACTCACGTGCGAAAATCAGAGCTTCCCGAGCCGTCTGCTCAGTGGCAAGAGCCCTTAGCCGTTCCGTATCGATCTCGACCCGCGCACGTAGCCGGTCGAGCTCCGGCCGTGCTTTCTCCATCGCAGCCTCCGCCTCTTGCATTGCCCTTTGGACATCGGCGTTTGACCGGCTCATCGCCCTCGAAACCTCAGCGTTTACGCGGGCCGCTTCGACATTCGAAGAGACATCCGGTTCCTCGTCGCCCTCAGTGCCGCGGAGAAGGTTTGTCGCCGGCGTTTGCTGGCGGCCATCGTTCTTTCGCTTGATGGCCAGTTCTCCATTGACGCTGTTGAGCCTTATCTGCGCATCACCGGAACCCAACCTTCCGTGAAGATCGCGGCCTATGTACTGACCCTTTCGGACCGGCAGGCCGAATTCGTTCGAGATCGGCCCATTGAGCGAATCCGCCCTTATCGTCGCATCAACGTCGGAAGGCAAGGTCACTGCGACCGAGCCGTTGACCGTGCTGAGAGAGATGCGTGAACCGCGGGCGACGGTCGTGAAATCGGCGATCACTTGGCCGTTCACGGTCGAAAGGTCTGAGACGCCGGAGAGCCCGCTCGCATTCACGTTGCCGTTGACGGCCGCGATCTTGGTCGAACCCGCGAGGCCGGATACACTGACCGACCCGTTTACGTTCTCGATCGAATCAAGTCGTGCAGTGCGGGGAACGCTTATCCGATAATCTATCCGCGATCTGCGATATCGGTTGCGCTCGTTTCGATTGCCGTATCCCCAACCCTTCATTTCCGTCTTTATGCGGACCGCGGCAGGTTCGGCATCGACCGATATCTCGATCTCAGCGAGCGTTTCGGCAGAATCGGCGGTCTTCGTTGCGACCACGCGGACCTCGCTGCGGTCCCAAGGCTCGATCGCGATATCGCCATTGATATTTGAAAGGCTAACGCGGCCATTGGGCTGAAGCGGGTAATTTTGCTCAAATCTTTCGGTTACGTCCTGACGAGCCGCCGGAATTGTTACTTCCGTCGGTGCCGGTTGCTCTATACGTTTGGCTGCCGGTTCTTCTGCGCCGAACAGCAAACCCGCGACAAATATCGAATATATCCAATTCATAAAAGCGTTCCTGTTTTGACCAGTGTAGGCCTAATTCCTTACTCAGATAACAAAACACCGACAACCGGCCAATTGTGACAGCAATTTCTAAATATTCACGTGCTCATTACATTGTTCTTTGAAAACGATTCATTCGGGTCGCCAATCGTTGTCCGGAGCCTGAAACAAGCTGGCCGAGACCCACTCTCGGCCCCGAACTAAATTGCATCTGCAACGTGAGCAGAAGCATCTCTTAAGCTTGGTTTACTGCGGGCTGAATGTGAATTTACTTATTAGTACTTATTTGGTAGTTTATAGAGTTTGATCAGCCTGGGATCGAGGAAAATTGTATGGAACTAAAAACAACGAGATTGCACATCCTGCGTGAGCAAAAGGACCTGAGCAAGACCGCCAAGAAAGGCGTCTCGTTGCACTGTCATACAGAGCACTCGAAAGAGATGCTCGACTTCATCCCGCATTACGCCGATAAGCTGCCGATCATCGCTCATTTCTGGCGAAAGGAACGCGACAATTACGAGAAGAATCAGGGAAAGGGGATCGATTTTTCGACCGCCTTTTGGAGCCCGCCGCTGACCGCCCATGACGTTTACCGGATCGAGAAAGATCAGATTCACGCTTGCGGGCTCGAGTCGATGGTATCGATCACAGATCACGACTCAATCGATGCGAATTTGAGGATCAACGCTAACACTGAAGGCGAAACCGCCCCGATATCGCTCGAGTGGACCGTTCCCTTCTCGTACGGATTTTTCCACGTCGGAGTCCATAACCTCCCGAAAGAGCGGGCAATAGATATTACAAAGGACCTGCTCGATTTTACATTTAATAAGGAAGTGCAGTCGGACGAGCGGCTTGCCGAGCTCTTTGCGATGCTCAATGAGCTTCCGGGTGTGCTTGTCATTCTCAACCATCCGCTTTGGGACATCGAACTCGTCGGCCAGGAGCGGCATGAGCAATTGCTGAAAGACTTTATCCGCGTCCACGGCCGCTGGGTCCATGCGCTTGAGATCAACGGGTTCCGAAATTGGTCAGAGAACAAAGCAGTTATTGAACTTGCTGAATCGCTCAGCATTCCGCTGGCAACCGGCGGCGACCGTCACGGCTGCCAGCCGAACACGGTCGTGAACCTTACGAATGCAGATACTTTTGAAGAGTTTGCCGACGAGATCAGGGTGCAGAAGCGAAGCGAGGTCGTCCTTATGCCCGAATACGAGTATCCGCTCCATTCGCGGCAGCTTCGGTCATTCTCAGAGATCCTTAAGCATTACGAAGAGTTTCCGGATGGCCGAAAGCGTTGGTTCGACCGCGTCCATTTTGATATTGGCGATGGCGAAGGACTTCGTCAGTTGTCGGTCCACTGGAAACGCGGCGGCCCGACTTGGCTTCGCTGGGCGATATGGACACTCGGCGTACTCGGCAGCCCGAATTTGATGCCGATATTTCGCGTGGCTAGAAAGAAGAAAGACCGAGTGCCGAAGAGCGTTGAAACTGCTCGGTTCCAGGTTCCGCAAACGCGCGAAGTGACTGGCGAACTATCGAGCGAAGGAACCGCTTAGCTTCCGGCAGCGGTACGCGAACATCATTGACGAAATACTTACGCAGGCGGGCGATAAACGGCCGCCTGTCCATTTTATAGGGGACAGTTTTTAGCTTTTTTGTGGATAGAGTACCAAGAGTAGCCTTTTTTCCGGATTCGTACCTTGAGGTCAATGGTGCGGCGATGACCTGTCGCCGTCTGACCGACTATGCGAAGAAGAACGACTTCCCGATGTTGGTCCTTCATGCGGGAAAGAAGACGAAAACCTGGGATGAAGGCAGCGTCCGTTTCATGAGCCTCAAGCGTTCACCGGTCTCCTTTTCGCTCGACGAAGAATTGGCCTACGACCCGCTTTTCCAACGCCACACGAACAAGGTTCTCAAGGCGCTGATGGAATTTCAGCCGGACGTGATACACATCACCGGGCTTAACGACGTCAGCATCGTCGGGGCCTACCTCGCATGGAAGCTTCAATTGCCGCTGCTCGGCTCTTGGCATACGAACGTCCACGAATTTGCTGCACAACGGCTCCGGCGAATGATGCGTTTCCTGCCGCAAGGGCTAACCAATTCCCTTTCGGGTTTTGCGGAGAGAAAGATACTTGACGGCACGGTGCTTTACTACAAGATGCCGAAAGTGGTGCTGGCTCCGAATAAGGAGTTGATCGACCTTCTCGGGCGAGGGACGCATCGCAAGGCTCTCTACATGGGCCGTGGTGTCGATTCGAGCTTTTTTTCCCCAGCGAAACGGACGGTCAATGACGGCGTCTTCAGGCTCGGGTTTGTCGGCAGGCTTCGAGCGGAAAAGAACGTCCGGATGTTCGTTGACCTTGAGAAAGAGCTGATAGAGAAGGGTAAGAGTAATTTCAAGTTTCTGATCGTCGGCGAAGGCAACGAGCGCGAATATCTTCAACGCAATTTGAAAAACGCCGAGTTCACGGGGTTCCTCTCGGGCGAACCGCTGGCCGAGGCGTACGCAAACATGGATGCATTCATTTTTGCTTCGGAAACCGATGCTTTCGGCAACGTGGCCCAAGAGGCAGCGGCTTCGGGCGTTGTCCCGATCGTCTCGGACAAGGGCGGACCGAAATTCCTCGTAACGCATGGCGAAAGCGGTTTCATCGCGGCGAGCCTCGACGAGTTTCGGGACCACGCCATCGAACTGATGGATGACCCGCAGAAGCTCGAGCATATGCGGCTACAGGCCCGAGCGTCTGCTGAACACAGATCATGGGACGCGATATTTGAATCTGTTTACAATGCGTACAATGAAACTGTCCGTTTGGAAGAAGAGAAAAAGCGTTCGCTTGAGAGCAACTCTGCGGAGGCAGCTTAGCCGATCGCACGGAGAGTGAAGCCTGCCGCCAGTAATGAAAGAAATATCGCTTGAGGAAGTTCCGGAGATACCGGTCTCGCACACCATTGGCGAGGCCGTCAGAGTGCTCTGGAACGACCCTTCGCTCTTCATCCGCTACTGGAACTATAAGGGGGCGATCTTCAGTGGCATTCTGCGGGCACCGATCTTTTTTGGAACCTACCTTATCGGAAAGGAGGCTTTACGGCTCGCCCTTCTCGCAGCCTTGGTCCAATTTGTATTTCGGTTCTTCTTTGCCGGCATTAGCGGTGCGCTGATACAGGCATTTCGCAAGGTCGAACCGGCATGGAAGGCTCTGCTGACGATAATGGTGCTGGTACCGACGGTCAGCCATTTGTTCGAGTTCGTGCTGCAGTCGGGCTTCGGCTACCTTACGGCAACGCAGGACCAGACATCCGGGGCGATCCTTCGTTCGATCTGCGTTTCGATCATTTCCGCCCTGTTCACGCTTTTCGCTATGAGGCGGGGCGTGATGATCGTCGGAGAGGCCGAGAGCAAATCACTTATCAGCGACATTTCACGGCTGCCGCTGGTCATCTTTCATTTCCTTGCGTTCATTCCTAATGAAGTATCGTACATGCTCCGTCGTGGTGCGTACCTTGCCGCGGTCCTGGTCGTCGCCGGATTTGGCATTTTCTCGCAGCTTCTGATCTGGGCGGTGACGAACAAGCCTTCGTGGACGCACAGCAACGGGCAAGAGGTCTTCCTTGCGAAATATTGGGGCGTTGATGGAATGATCCTGCTGATAATTGCCGTCATTATTTCGTCCGTGGTCTTTCAAGCACAGCGGTTAAAACGAAAAGAGCATCAGTGAGTTCACCTCGATTCAAGACACTTCACATCACCAACTACTACCACAAGAATTCGGGTGGTATCAGTACTTCTTACAATAATTTGCTGGCAGCGGCTGGCGTTCTCAAGCGCGAAGCCGTTCTCATTGTCCCCGGCGAGAAAGAAGCGGTCGAAGAGGTGAATGACTATGCCCGGATCTATTACGTCCCTGCCCGATTCTCACCGCTTTTTGATAGGCGGTATCGGATAATGATGCCGTGGCAGTATATGAGGACAGGTTCGCCGATCCGCGAGATAATGTTGAACGAACGGCCGGACCTCGTCGAGGTGACCGACAAGTACACTCTCAGCATCATCGGGCCGATGATCCGAACCAATAGCTTCAAAAAGATCGGCCGGCCGATCCTTGTCCATTTTTCCTGCGAACGAATGGACGACAACGTCGGTTCTTTCCTGATCGGCGGTCGTGCCGGAGAGTGGTTCGCCCGCCAGGTCATCGGCACATACACGCTCCCGAGTTTCGACTTTCATATCGCCAACTCGGTTTACACGGCCGAGGAGTTTCATCGCTCGGCCGAGAAGCCGGGCCGGCTTTTGCAGCGAACCTGGCGAATGCTGAAGTCTCCGCGGGTGGAGCTCGCGGATCGTGTTTTCGTCTGCCCTCGCGGAGTTGATTCGGTGCAGTTCACGCCCGAGCGAAAGAGCGATGAGGCTCGTTCCCAAATGATCGAGCTTGCCGGCGTTCCGGCAAATGCGTTCATTTCGCTTTATGCAGGTCGGATCTCGCCGGAGAAGAATATCGGGCTTCTGGTCGAAATGATGCGAGAGCTTTCCTCTGATACCGAACGCGACCATCGGCTCATTGTCGCAGGTGCCGGGCCGCAAGAGGATTGGCTCCGAAAGGAAGGCGAGAAACTGGGCTCGGGTAAGATCGTGCTGCTCGGCCATCTCGACAAAGAAACTCTGGCAGACCTTTACGCGAACGCCGATGCGTTCGTGCACCCAAATCCGAAAGAGCCTTTCGGCATTGCTCCGCTTGAGGCGATGGCTTCCGGCGTGCCGACGGTTGCACCGCGAGCGGGCGGGATACTCTCATACGCGACGGACGAAAACGCTTGGCTGATGCCGCCCGATGGCAAGGCGTTCGCGGACGCCGTAAGGTCGATCGCCGCCGATCCTGCTGCCGCCCAACTGCGTTCTGAAAAGGCCGTTGAGACGGCCCGTGCGAATACTCGCGAGGCCGCAACCCAGCGTTTGTTCGATACATACGATCGGATCTATGAGGATTTTCATTCCCGCCGCGAGCTCTACACGGATCGGGAGGCCTCGGCGAGCTATGATCACGTTGAGCTTCTCCGCAATCCGAAGGGCTCCCGTTGATTCGCCGTGGGTTATTGTTAGACTAAAGTTTCGCCAATGCTTGAGCTTGTCCTCGCAAATTTACGTGTCCGTCCGTTCCGAACGCTGATCAGTATCATCGGCGTCGCTCTTGGCGTTGTGCTGGTCGTACTTTTTACCGGCCTCGCTAATGGAATGGCGAACGACATGGCAAAGCGGGCCGCAAACTGGAAAGCCGAGATCGTTTTCACCCGAGCCGGTGCGATGACCTACGACAGCTCGAATGCTCCGGTCCCGACGGCCTATGCCGAACGCCTGCTTGAGATCGAGGGCGTTGAATCAACGATCCCCGTCATTCGATACATTTCGCCAAGCGCAAAAGGCCGCTGGGGCATTCTGCAGCTTGACGGATTGGACTGGGAACCATTCGCCCGGATGAACGAGATGCAGGTCGTCGATGGACGTGCCCCATTAGGTCAGAACGAGGTAATCCTTGATGAGCGGCAGCTTCGCGAGGAAGGCTTGAAGGTCGGCGACAAGATGGAACTTCTCGGACGCGAGTTTACTATTTCGGGCGTTTTCGCTCCGCCATCGGGTTCGCGTATCAAGATGCCGCTCGCGACGATGCAGGAGTTGCTTGAGGCAAAGGACAAGTGCACCTACATTCTCGTCAAAATTAAGGACGGCGAGAACGCGGAGGCCGTCGCGGCAAGGATCAACTCCGAACTTCCCGGCAACAAGGTCAACCTGACCGTGGATTGGATCATTGACGCAAAGGAAAGAATCCCGGCACTCAATACGTTTCTGCGTGTAATGGTCGGGCTCGGAGCGTTCGTTTCGACGATCTTCGTTTTACTATCGCTTTATACGACGATAACCGAACGGCGGAAGGAGATCGGCATTCTGAAATCACTCGGAGCTTCGAAAGGCTTCATCGTCTCGGCAATCGAGGGCGAGGCATTTGCGGTCGGTGTGCTTGGCGTCGTTGTCGGGCTGATCACGGCGTTCGCGGCGTCGCTTGTTATCGCTTACGCATTCGAGCTCGTCTTTGAGTTTAGCATTGGCTGGGTCATGACGGCCGTTGGCATTGCCATCGGCGGAAGCCTGGTCGGGGCTCTTTACCCTGCCTGGAAGGCCTCGACGATCGACCCGGTCGAGGTGATGGTCAATGAGTAACCCGTAATTTTCTGTTAAATTTCGTTCACGCCTTCTTGAACCCGACACGCCATCGTGCAAAATCGTTAACATGGCACAACAGCTCGTACTCGAGGCCGTCCGAAATGAAAGCAGCGTTTCGACCCAGGGAATTCTCCAACGGCTTTTCGCTGCCTGGTTCGACGCTTTTGTTTATAACCAGATCTGGGAAGATCCGAGGGTCGATATCGAAGCCCTTGCGATCGATGAAGATTCACGAATACTGACCATCTCATCGGGTGGCTGCAATGCGCTCAATTATCTTCTTGAAGGGCCGCAGAGCGTTACTGCGGTTGACCTCAACCGCCATCACATTTATCTGCTCGAGCTAAAGGCCGTCGCGGCCCGCTATCTACCCGGCCACGAATCATTTTTCGCCTTTTTCGGCCGTGGGAAAGGGCCGCGGACCGGTTCGGATTACCTTAAATACATCGCACCGCACCTGAGCAGAGAGGCTCGCGAATTTTGGGAATCAAACACGATCCTCGGGAGCTTCGCGTTCGGCGACCGGATCAGTTTTTTTAGGAACGCAGGGCTTTACGAACACTCGCGGAACGGGTACTTTCTCCGCTTCTTTCATTGGCTTAGCCGGCGGCTCGGCTGCGACCCCAAAGCTGTTCTCACGGCCAAAAGCATTGCGGAACAAGAGCGCCTTTTTGAAGAGAAGATCGCGCCATTTTTTGAAAGCTCGCTGATCAAGCTGATCGGCCGCTTGCCGGTCACGCTCTTCGGGCTCGGCATTCCGCCGCAGCAGTATGAGGAGCTAAAGAAAGACCTCGCGGAAGGCGGCAGTATCATCGACATCTACCGCGAGCGTGCACATCGCCTCGCCTGCGGCTTCCCTATCGACGACAACTATTTCGCGTGGCAGGCGTTCGGCCGCCGGTATGATACCGAAAACCGGAAAGCTCTGCCCGAATATCTTAAGGAAGAGAACTTCGAAACGCTGCGAGCCAATATCGGACATCTTTCGCCGAAGGTCATTTCGGCGACTGTCGAGATAGAAGAGAACGCGAGTGGGACTTACAATCGTTTCGTTTTCCTCGATGCTCAGGACTGGATGAACGCCGAGCAGATGACGGAGCTTTGGACGGCCATCGCCGAGCGGGCCGAACCCGGTTCACGAATAATTTTCAGAACCGCCGGGGCCGCTTCACCGCTTGAGGAGGCACTGCCGCCGGAACTGCTCGAGCGGTTCGAGTATCACCGCGAACTTTCCGCCGAGCTCTTCAAGCAGGATCGAGCCTCGATCTACGGCGGATTTCATCTCTACGAACTACGATGACCGACGCATTCGAGAACATGGACCGGATGTATCGGCTGCAGCGGTACTTCTATGACGCGACGCGTAAATTTTACCTGCTCGGCCGCGACCGCCTGCTTGATGAGATGGACGTCAAGCCGGGCGAGCATGTGCTCGAGGCGGGCTGCGGCACGGCTCGGAACCTGATCATACTTGCAAAACGCCACCCGAAAGCTCACTTCTACGGCCTCGATGCTTCAGCGGCGATGCTCGAGACCGCGCAAGCGAAAGTCGATGCAGCGGGCGTGAAGAACATCACTCTCAGAACCGCCCTAGCCGATGACTTCCGCTTCGATTCGACGTTCGAATTGGCCAAGCCATTCGACAAGATCTTTTTTTCTTACTCCATATCAATGATCCCGCCATGGCGC
The DNA here is from genome assembly GCA_001464665.1 of Acidobacteria bacterium Ga0074141. Taxonomy (GTDB): domain Bacteria; phylum Acidobacteriota; class Blastocatellia; order Pyrinomonadales; family Pyrinomonadaceae; genus OLB17. The sequence continues at coordinate 413,425 of LNDP01000014.1, read as the reverse complement.
GAATCGATCAAAAATGGACTCGAAAACCTCTCCTCTGAAGGCTCGCTTTTCATAGTCGATTTTTACGACCAAGCGGGGCTGCCGAGGCTCTTTCGAAGTGCTCTGACCCGTTGGCTTGATCTCTTTCATGTCCGCTATCCGGCGGAACTCGTCCCTTTCCACCAAGCCCTCGAAAGCACCGGAGCGGTAAGTCTAAGTGTCACCCCGCTTTATCGCGGATACTCGATACTAATAGGGGCAAAAAAAGCCACAAAATCCACTTAATCCAAAATTTTGAATTGTCCGACAAATTCTCGTTAAATTCCTGTTAATACCCGCCCGTAAGTCGTTTATTTGCAACACGTGAGTTGTGGAACAAAGCTTGCTAATTCCGGCAGTAAGTTACGCTAATCAGTCCATCACGCCCACCCGTTTCGGATAGTGTAGCGAGGTTTGGAATCTTCAATCACACTTTGGAGGAAAGAATGAGTAGATTTGTCAATCGAATATCAGTTTTGATTGCACTGCTGATCTTCTCTGTATCGCTCTTCGGACAAACGTCAACAGGCTCGATCTCGGGCACCGTTACGGACGAAGCTTCGGCAGTGGTTGCCGGTGCTACGGTCTCCATCCGAAATACCGACACGGGATTTTCCCGCAGCGTTGTCACAGGCTCAGACGGGCGTTTCAGTTTTGTGAGCGTCCCCATCGGAAACTACGAAGTTTCGGCAGAAGCTTCAAATTTTTCGAAGTACGTTCAAACGGGCATCGGGCTTCTTGTTAACCAAAACGCCGTCGTTGCGGTTTCGCTTAAGGCCGGATCTATTGAAGAGGTCGTTACGGTAACGGGCGACGCTTCGCTCTTAAATACAACGACCGCCGAGGTCGCTACGCGTTTTGACGAGCGGCGGCTTTCAGAGCTTCCGATCGCACCCAACCGGAGCGTTTTCAACGTTCTTCTTTCGGTTCCCGGCGTAAGCCAGCTCGGAAGCGGACAGACAGGTTTTGCCAACGGCATCAGCTTTTCGGCAAACGGCGGACGCCTTCGGTCAAACAGCTTTTTGCTTGATGGCCAGGACACCAACGACCCGAGCGTCGCCGGCGGCCAGATCGCGTTGAATAACCCGGACGCAATTCAGGAAGTCCGCATCATCACCAACCAGTTTCTTCCGGAGTACGGACGCAACTCCGGTTCGGTCGTTAACTTCATCGGCAAATCCGGTACCAACGATCTTCGCGGATCGATGTTCTGGTTCCACAATAATCAGTACCTGAACTCGTGCAGCAATCTTGATAAAGCTGCCGGATTCTGTAATCCGAATGCGGCGGTCGAATCGCGACAAAACGCTCCGCGCCGGCTTGAGAACCAGATCGGTTTCACCGTAGGCGGCCCGGTAGTTGTTCCTTGGCCGGGCGGCGGCGATAACCCGATGCTCTGGAATGGCCGCGACAAGACGTTCTTCTTTGTCGATTACCAGCGTTGGTCAGATCGTGCTCTCGGTTCGGGCTTTACGCTCAATGGTGCCCCGACCGCAGAGGGCAGGCAGATACTTGCAACCGCTGTCGGCAATCGGCCGCAGGTGCAAGCACTGCTCAACTTTGTTCCGGCCGGCACCCCGAACGGAACGTTTGCCACCTTCAACGCAAATAACCAGACCTATCTGGTCCCGCTTGGCAACCTGACCGGCTCGTCTTCGTTCACATTCGACGATCATCAGGGTTCGGTCCGTATCGACCACCGCTTCAACGATAAGAATCTTATCTACGGCCGGTATCGCTATGACTATGCCTCAACGGCAGGTACGGGACAGGTGACTCCGCCCGGATTAACTACGGTCACGGACACGAAGACCAAGGCTGCGAATATTGTCTGGAACTCGATCCTCAGCGCAAAGGCTTCCAACGAAGCCCGCATCGCCTGGTCGCGTTTTGACTCTACGACCAGTGCTTCGGACCCAAGTTCGGAAAGCATTCCGTCGCTTGAGATTCCCGGCCTCGGCCTTAATGGGTTCAACGCCGCCGCAAACCGTACGGCGATCGGCCTGGCGGTCAATCTTCCGCAATTCCGTATCAACGACACGTATCAGATCACGAATGCGTTGACATATGTTGCGGGTAACCACACCTGGAAATTCGGTGTAGATTTCCGTCGGACCGACGTGAAGAGCTTCTTCTTCCCGACCGTCCGGGGCCGGCTTGTCTATAGCTCGCCCACCGGTTCGCCTGTCAATATTCAGAATTTTATTGACGATATTGCACAGACGGCGACCAAGAACCTCCCGCTCGCGGGTGGTGACACGGTCGGCTTTTACCAGTGGTATGAGTATTACTTCTTTGCTCAGGACCAGTGGAAGATCACGCCGAACTTTACGCTTTCGTACGGCGTTCGGTATGAGTATCCGGGAGACTCGTTCAACTACCTTAAGGAATTGAATACTCGAATTCTCACAGCGAACGGAAACAATCCGGCATTCGCCTTGAATCCCGTTCCGCAGACAGATACCAACAACTGGATGCCGCGTATCGGATTTAACTGGAATCCGCAAACCAGCGACAAGGGCGTCATTGGCTTCTTCACTGGTGGAGATAAGTTGGTCATCCGCGGCGGCTATGCTCGCACGTATGACGCGAACTTCATCAACATTAACCTAAACGTTGCGAGTTCGTTTCCTTTCGTTGCCGCTCAAAACATTTCGGTCAATGGTGCGTTCGTAAATATTCAAAACACGAATGTTCCTAACGTAGCCCAGCCGAACCGTTTAGTTCGTACGGTTGTGTCCGAAGATTTCCGGGCACCTGCGACGGATCAGTTCTCGTTCGAGATGCAGCGTGAACTCACCCGCAACACAGTGATGAAGATCGGTTACATTCGCACACGCGGGACTGGCCTCTTCCAGACGGTTGATGGAAACCCATGCCGTCCGGGGCTAAATTGCCGCGGCACGAACTTTGGTAACCGCGTAGACCCGAACCTTGAGACGATCCGCCTCAGGACCAATTCGGGTTCCTCGACCTACAATGCACTTCAAGCGAGCTTGGATAGGCGTTTGAGCAACAACTTCAGCGCCGGTGTCCACTATACCTGGAGCTCCTTTATCGACGACGGATCTGAGATCTTCAACCCGTCTTCGGCAGAGGTAGCCGTTGCTCAGGACTCGTTCGATCGGAGCTCAGAGCGTGCACGGTCGAGCTACGACCGCCCGCACCGCTTTACGGGTAACGTTGTTTACGAGATACCGTTCTTCAAGGGCCAGAACGGCTTTGCCGGTAAGCTGCTTGGAGGTTGGCAGGTCAACTCGCTCTTCACGTTCCAGAGTGGAGCACCGTTCACCGTCTTTCTCGGTTCTGACCCGGCGTGTGCCGTTTGCGGTATTGACGGACTCGTAGGCAACCCGGTTCGCCCGAATCTCAACACGAACCTCGATCTTTCGAGAATGTCGATCCGTGAGATCCGTGCGGCCGGTGGTGCAGCGTTGTTCTCGGGCTTAGCTCCGGGACAGCGTGTCGGTAATGCAGGCCGCAACATCCTGCGTGCTGATGGCGTCAGGAACGTTGACTTCGGGCTAATGAAGAACACGAACATTACCGAGCGGGTTCGCGTTCAGTTCCGTGCCGATATGTTCAATGCGTTCAACCTCCGTAACTACGGAATTCCGAACGCAACGATAACGGCCGGTGCCAACTTCCTGAATGAAGGCGCAACCAACGGCGGCAATCGCCGCATCCAGCTTGGAGCACGTCTTACATTCTAGCTTCGGTTTTTGGGAGTTTTCTCCTGTAGAAGGGCGGCTTTCGGGCCGCCCATTTTTTATTGGTCGTCCGCGGGTTTTGCGCGGATCTCTTCATTCGGGAGCGGCTGCAATATGCGTTTGAGTTCGGCCGGCGGCGTTTCGGGGTCGAGCCATTTCTCGTAGTCGTATTTGTGGAGGATGACCGGCATACGGTTCTTGGCGTGGATCGGCCGGACGACGTCGTTCGCCTCGGTCGTGAGTATTACTCCGCACTCGCGTGGCTCGCCCTTGATCTCACATTCGCGGGAGATGCCGGCAAAGGCGAATAGCGGTTCATCAAACTCGAACTCATACTTCTCTTTCCGCTTTTCGGGCAGATCTTTCCACTCGAAAAAGCCGGTCGCCGGTATCAGAACGCGGCCGCTTTTGAATGCCTCGCGAAACATCGGGACGAAATGAACGGTCTCGCTCTTGGCGTTGATCACCTTCCGCATCACGCCCTTGTAGTCGCGGTCCTCGATGGTCCAGAAGATACGATTCGCACGGTGCTCGCGGTTGATCGCAAGTATCTCCGTGCCGGGAAATATCTCCTGCTGCGGCTCGTAGGTGAACTTGCCGTCGATCAGGTCAAAGTGTTTCTGCACATCCTCGTGCCGGGCGCTCAATTTATATCTTCCGCACATACGTCAGTGAAAATCATGTGATCCTATTTCTGCCATAACACCACCTATCGGCTCAAAATACAAGGCCTTTATCATTCCGCCCTCTTCGGCGATGCCCTTGATGAGCAGGAAAGAATTATGTGTGATAACGCGGCGAAAGCGTTCGAAAATGTCCGGCATCACGATGAAATTCGAGTGCCCGGTCTCGTCCTCCATCGTTATAAAAACGACGCTGTTCGCCGTCATCGGCCGCTGGCGGACGATGACCGTTCCCGCCACCTTGACCACGTCTTTTTTCCGGAGCGTATGCGTCTCGATCGCCGAGATCACGCCTCGCTTTTTGAGCCCCTCGCGGAGAAATGCCATCGGATGCCTGCCGATGGTCACCGCCATCGACCGCAGGTCCGATTCCATCGCCTGCCATTCGGTCATCGGGCGGATGAACCCGGCGGCATCTTCCGAGAATTCTCCTTTATCCGCTGTCCGCTGTCCGCTGAAGACGTCCGGCCGGATCGCAAGCTCCGACCGCCACAGGGCCTCGCGGCGGTGGACGCTCTTCTCAAAATTCAACGCACCGGCAAGCGAGAGTGCACGGATCTCTTTCTTATTGATCAGCGGAACGCGGCGGACGAGGTCCTCGACGGAAGTAAATGGTGAATGGTTGGAATCGGGCAGTTCCAAATTCCGCATTCCGAATTCCGCATTTCCTACACCCTCCCTACCAGTCGGGTTTCTGCCTTCGACTATTGCTTCGGCGACCTCTTTCCGGAGGCCTTTTACGTATTTCAGGCCCATTCGGACCTCGCCGTCCTCGATGGTGAAAAAATGGTCCGAGCGGTTGACGTCAACGTGCCGGAAGTGGAGGCCGTGCCGCTGGGCATCCTTGATCAGCGTCGCCGGCGAATAGAACCCGAGCGGAAAATTATTGAGCATCGCCGTCGTGTATTCGGCCAGGTAATAGACCTTCAGATACGCCGAGGCATAGGCGAGCAAGGCAAAACTCGCGGCGTGCGACTCGGGAAAGCCGTAGTTGGCAAATGCCGTTATGTTCTGGACGATGCGGTCCTGCAGCTCGGGCTCGATGCCGTTGCGGGTCATGCCGTCGCGAAGATTCTTCTCGATCTTGGCAAGGCGTTTGTCGGCCCGCTTAAAGCCCATCGCCCGCCGCAGTTCCTCGGCCTGCCCGCCGGTAAAGCCGGCCATGATCATCGACATCCTCAGGAGCTGCTCCTGAAAAAGCGGCACGCCGAGCGTCCTTTTCAACGTCGATTCAAGCCACGGGTGAATGTGGTCTATCTCTTCCAGGCCCTGCCGCCGACGGATGTAATGGCTCAGCATCTTGCCGACGATCGGGCCGGGGCGGATGATCGCCACCTGCACGACCACATCGTAAAAACACTGCGGCTTTGACCGCGGCAGAAAGTTGATCTGGGCACGGCTCTCGACCTGAAACATCCCGATGGTGTCGCCCTTCTGCAGCGTTTCAAAGACAAGCTTGTCGTCCTTCGGTATCTTGGCGAGGTCAACTTTCTCGCCGCGGTGCTCCTCAACGAGCTTCAGCGTATCGCGGAGCACGGCCATCATCCCGAGCCCGAGCAGATCGACCTTTACTATCCCGAGCCGCTCGCAATCATCCTTGTCCCATTGAATTATCGAACGGCCTTCCATCGAGGCGGGCTCGATCGGGACGACGCTGTCCAGCCCCTCGGGGAGCATCACCATCCCGCCCGAGTGCTGGCCGAGGTGCCGCGGAAAATCGAGTATCCGCGTGTAAAGCTCGACGAACTTACGGGTCCGCAGGTCGCTCCGGAGGTCAAATCCGTTCTCCTCAAAGCGGACGATCATATCGCCGAAATCCTCTACGCCGTAATGCGAGATCGACTTTGAAAGCGGGCCGAGCATCTCCTCGGGAAAGCCGAACGTCTTCCCGACCTCCCTCACCGCCGAACGGCTGCGGTAGGTGATGACGTTGGCCGTCATCGCCGCACCGCGTCGGCCATATTTCTCGTAAACGTGCTGGATAACGGTCTCGCGGTCGTCGCCCGAGGGCAGGTCGATGTCGATGTCTGGATACTCGCCGCGTTCCTCAGAAAGAAAACGCTCGAATAGAAGCTCGCCCTCGATCGGGTCGACCGCCGTTATCCCGAGCGCGTAGCAAACGACCGAGTTGGCCGCCGAGCCGCGTCCCTGCGAGAGAATCCGCCGCGAGGAGCAGAAATTTGAGATGTCCCAAACGAGCAGAAAATAGCCGGCAAGCTTGAGCTTGGCGATCAGGTTCAGTTCACGGTCGAGCTTTGCCATCACCTTCGGCGTAAGTTCGCCGTAGCGGTTTATCGCACCTTTTTCGGTGAGCTTTCTGAGCAGCGAATCCATCGTCTCGCCCCGCGGGACGGGGAAATCCGGGAACTTGTAACCGACGTCGTCCATCGAGAACGAGATGCGGTCGGCGATCTCCTGGGTCCGTGCGACGGCCTCGGGAAATTCTTCAAAGAGCCGCAGCATCTGCGCTTCGGATTTCAGATGCCGCTCGGCGTTTTGCGAGAGCAGCTTGCCGGCTTCGTAGATGTTCGTGTGGTTGCGAATGCAGGTGAAAACATCGAAGAGCTCGCGGTCCGATTTTTCGGCGTAATACGCCCCGTTGCTGGCAAACATCGGCAAATGGAGCTTGTGGGCAAGCCCGACGAGCTGCTGATTTACGTCCTCCTCGCCGCGGAGGTAATGCCGCTGGAGCTCGACGTAAAGCCGCTTCTCAAAAACATAATTGAGCCAGGCAAGGTCGCGCATTCCCTCGCCTCGGCGGATGCTCCGGTGCATAAAGCCATCCTCGCCGCCGGTCAGGCAAATGAGGCCGCTTGAGTGCTCCTCGATGTCGCGTCGGGTGGCGAAGTGCTCGCCCTTCGGAGCTCGCAGCTTGATGGTCGTGATCAGCCGGCAAAGGTTTCGGTAACCGGCAAGATCGATCGGGAGAAGCGGCAAAAAGCTGCCGTCGTCCATCGTGATCTCCGCACCGATCATCGGCTTGATGCCCGCCTCGCGTGCCTCAAAATGGAACCGCACGGCACCCGAGACCGTATCGCGGTCAAGCAATGCAACACCGGGAATGTTGAGCCCGGCCGCCCTCTCGGCAAGCGGCTCCGGCATCGACCCCGATGCCAGAAAACTAAAAGCCGAACGTGTATGAAGCTCGAAAAACATCTCTTTTTAGTGACGAGGGGTGAATGGTGAGTAGTGGACAGTGGATAATGGATAGTGGATAGTGACCAGAAATGAGAAATGAGAATTGAAAAATGAGAGATGGTAATTGAGAAATGAGCAGGGAGAAATACTCTGCTTACTGCTTACTGCTTACTGCTTACTGCTCACTGCTTACTGCTCACTGCTTACTGCTTACTGCTTACTGCTTACTGCTTACTGCTCACCGCTCACTGCTTACTGCTCACTGCTCACTGCTTACTGCTCACCGCTCACTGCTTACTGCTTACTGCTCCCCATTCACCATTCAGTCGTGCCCTTCCTTACGGTCGGGCTACTGACACGGCCGCATTCACCATTCACCATTCACCATTCACCATTCACAACTAGTCATATCCCCCCGTCACGAACCAGCCGTCCGGCGTGCGGGCGAGGCGGTAGATCCGCCGGTCGTCAAGCTCTACGTCCCACTCCATCTGCTGCCAGAAGCCCTGAGTCCACCATTGCGACGAGCCGAGCCATGCACCGCCGTACTCGGCCACGCGGCCGGCAAAATAACGCGTGCGGAGATAGATAAGCCGGCCCTCGTTCGTCTTTATCTCCGCCTCGAGCGGCGGGTGAAAATGCGTCAGGGCAAGCACCGGCCGCTGCTCCTTTTCCGGCTCCATTTCCTTGCCCTGCGGCAGTTTCTCTGCGTCAAGAGCGAACGCCTCGGGTAGCCGCTGATCGACCAGCATCGGGACGCCGACATTATCTTTGCCGACCAGCTTTCTTAGCTTGTCCGCCGTTAGCAAAAGGCTCTCGGGCTCGGGCCGCGTCGCCGCAAAAAGCCCGCGTTCGATCGCCCTCGGCCGGGCAAAATGACAGACCACCCGGATCGAAACAATGGCCGCCCCCGGCGGATCGTTGCCGAGCCTGAGATTCGCGAGCTTTAGCCAGAAGGCCTTGTCGAGCGTCGGGAACGAAAGCCTGATGCTGTAGTCGGCCGCCGTTTTGTCATCAAGCCCGAGCGTGATGTCGATCTGCTCCGAGCTGAGCCCGACGTTGCCTGCCTCCGCCAGCACCTTGCCGAGGCCGTGGCCGAGAATGAAGATAAGCTGCCCGAGGTCCTCGACCGGAAAGTCGAGGTTGTAGTCCCAGGCGACGCGGTTCTCCTTCAGGTTCGGCGTCAGGACGTGTACGCCTCTTTGGCCGATCAGGTCGAGCGTCCGGCGAAATTCACGCCCATAGCGGGCGATCAGCTCGTCTTCCGGAACGCCTTTCAGGTCGGCGGTCGTCTCCATCCCGAGGGCGTGAAAAATGCCGAGCGTGTCCTCATCAAGCCCGATGGAGGCGAGCGGGAGCGGCAGCTCATCGCCCTCGCCGATCACCGTAACGCCGTCCTTCGTGCGGGCGTAAAGCTCTGCAGTAGCAGCATTTGCGGCCAGGGCAAGCGAGCCCGTGATACCGTGTGCCTCCATCTCATGAGCAATGCTCTGTGCGACGCGTCCCGGCGGCCCGATGCGGTTCTCAAGCCCGCTTACGTCAAACAGAACGCCGCCCTCAAGCACCTCAATGCGATAAGCAAACTGCTCGGCAAGAGAGACGAATGGCGAGGGCTCAGTGACAAGTGAAGAGTGATGAGTGACAAGCGGAGGATCGGAATTTTCTTTATCTTTATCTTTCTCCTCTTCTTCTTTCTCCCTTATCCTTTCTCCTTTCTCCTTTCCAATGATGCATGCGTAAAGCTTACTCATCTCCATACTCCGCTTTGATCTGCCTGAACTCCGGCCGGACGACGAAGGGCCTTCGCGTGTTCAGGTTCACCTGCAATTCACCGAGCAATTTGAATCGGCCCGTGCCGCGCCAGACCGCCCGATAGATATCAAAAAAGAACGCCTGATCGGCCGCCGAACTGACAAGCGTCCGGTTGCCGGTAACGACCAGCATCGTCCGGCTATCTCGTATCTTTGCCCGAAAGCGGTACCAATAGGTCTTCGGCAAAAGGTCGAGTTCCCTGTGGGCAATGCCGCCGAGATTGAGCCAGACCATCCCAAAACCCTTCGCCTGCAGGACGTAGTCCGCGGCCGTCAATGCGTTCTCGACATTGCCGCCGCACCGCACCCAGAGCAGATTTTCAAGCACGACGCCGTTCTCCGCCGCCGAATGTGGGTCGAGCGAATCGTTGAGGTCGATGGCGGCACAAACCTCGCCTTCCTGCGTCAACCGCGAGAGGATGTTGAGCGTCAGGCTCGTCTTTCCGGCCGTGTGCTCGCCGGTAAATTCCACGATCCCGCCGCGGAGAAGCCGGAGGCCCGCGGCCTCGATATGCTCACGTCCGGCCTTCTGCTCTTCGTGTAGGTGTGATAACTTTTTGACTACACTCAAGAGAGCCATATTGGTCCCGCAACGGCAATTTCCCGCCCGAGGGTGTTTGCGTATATGCGATTATATCTCACAGATGAAACGCAAGTCAAAATAATTCTCTGGAAATGAAAAAACGGCCCGCATTCAGGCTTTTGGTTTGAAGAGGATCGTCAGGCCGATGCCGCCGAGGATCAGCGCCCCCGAGGCGAGCAGCCGGAGGTCGGCAGATTCTGAGAGAAAGAGGAAACCACCGAGAGCAGCGATAACCGGTACGGACAATTGAAGCACCGAAGCCCGCGTCGCCGAATGGTAGCGGAGGGCCGCGTACCAAGCCCAATAGCCGATGCCCGAGGCGATGGCACCCGAAAGCACCGCAAGCACAAATCCCCGCAACGTAAGCCCGATCTGGAGCGCGAAAGGCAACGCGGCGACGAGTATCATCGGCACCGAGCGGATGAAGTTCCCGGCAGTATCGGCCAGCGGGTCGGTGCTTCCCTTTCCGCGAAGAGTATAAAAGCCCCAGGCAACGCCCGCCGCCGCCATCAGCAATGCACTCGCCAAAGGCGGAGCCGAAAGCCCCGGCAGCACCAGATAAACAAGCCCGCCGAACGCAACCAAAACCCCGAGCCACTCGCCCGCCGCCGGCCGCTCGCCCCGGAAGACCGCCGTCGCGATCATCGTTATCTGCACCCAGCCGAAAAGGATCAGAGCACCCGTGGCCGCCGTCAGGCCGAAATAGGCGAACGAAAACGCTATCGCATAGGCGAACAGAAAAAAAGCTGAGGGCCAGTTGCCGGATTTCGCCGGGTTTCGCGTCTTACCGGACAGCAGCAGGATCGCGGCAAGTACAAAGGCTCCGGAAAGCAGGCGGACCGCCGTGAATCCCGCCGCATCGGCCTCGCCCGCCCCGAGCGCCATTCGGCAGAGAATGGAATTGAACGCAAAGGCGGTGAGGGCAAAGGTTGTCAGTACGAGAACTTTCATCCGGCGAGCCGCGGTGGACACCATCCGCCGCGACCGCTCTATATTACAGGAGTATTTATGTTAGACAGCAATTATAACCAACAGAAGGCCGAGGCATTTTCCGAAAGCCTCATCGATACATTGAACAAAGCGGCCGTCGCATTGGCGCTCAGCATCGGCAGCCGCGTCGGGCTTTTTGAGACGATGGCCGGATTGCCGCCCTCGACCTCGCAACAGATCGCCGATGCCGCAGGGCTCAACGAACGCTACGTCCGCGAGTGGCTCGGCACGGTGGTGACGGGCAAGATCGTCAACTATTCGCCCGAGTCGAAGACCTATCAGCTTCCGGCCGAGCATGCTTCCTTCCTGACGGACGCCGGCGTTTACAATTTCGCCTCGGGGATGCAGTTTGTCCCGATCCTTGCAGGGGTTGAGGACAAGCTGATCGAAAGCTTCCGCAATGGCGGCGGTGTGCCCTATTCGGAATATCCGCGGTTCCATGAGGCAATGGCGGCCGAGAGTGCACAGACGGTGGTCGCGGCACTCGAGCCGTACATCATTCCGCTCGTTCCGGGGCTGAAGGAGAAGCTCGAAGCAGGCATCGATGTGCTCGACGTCGGCTGCGGCTCCGGCCGGGCGATGATAGTCCTTGCCGAGAAGTACCCGAACAGCCGCTTTGCCGGTTACGACTTTTCGGAAGAAGGCATCGCCCGGGCGAATGCAGATGCGAAGGCAAAGGGCCTAACGAACGTCCGCTTTGAGGTTCGCGACGCCGCAAATATCGGCGAGACGGAGGCCTACAACCTGATCACATCATTTGACGCGATCCACGACCAGGCCGACCCGGCGGGAATGCTGCGGAGCATCAATCAGGCCTTGAGGCGGGATGGCGTTTATCTGGTGCAGGACATCACCGGTTCATCGCACCTCGAGAAAAACCTCGAGTTGCCGGTCGCTCCGTGGCTTTACACCATCTCCTGCATGCACTGCATGACCGTCTCGCTCGCACAGGGCGGCGACGGGCTCGGAGCGATGTGGGGCGAGGAACTGGCGGAGAAAATGATGCGCGAGGCCGGCTTTGCCAACGTCCAGATCAACCACCTCGAACACGACGCAATGAACACGTACTACGTCGTGACGAAGTAGAATGGCGTCGTCGCCAAAGGCGACAAATGCTAAAGCCTAGGGTGGAGCGAACGCAGTGAGCGAAACCCTAGGAACATAAATCCAACCCAACCGTCCCTGAAAGGGACGAATCAATCCCAAACGTACCGTTCATCGATCTCAACGTTGTACCGCTGACAGATCACCCTCAACTCGTCCTTAAAATCCCGCTTCTGATGATGCTCCTTCTGCCTTGCGATGTAATCGCGGACGGCAGGAATCTGTGCCTCACCGATCGAAAATGCCCCATAACCGGCCTGCCAGTAGAAATCCTTCACGCCTTTTTTCTTCATCCATAAAGATGTCGAGCGTTTCAGGTCGCCAACCAGCGTCGGAATGTCCAACCGGCCCACTGAGATCAGCAAATGCACATGATCGGCAATCCCATTTACGATGATCAGCTTGGCGTTATTGTTACGCACGATGCCGGTCATGTACGCAAAGAGTTCGTCCTCGAGGTCGGGAGGGATGAGGGGCCGGCGGTGCTTTGTTGAGAAAACAATGTGTACGATTATTTTGATCAATGATTGGGGCATAGGTTTTATACGTCCCTTTCAGGGACGGCACAATTCCCACGTGCTACCCGGGGTTCCACCTTCGGCTACACCCCCGGGCTTTAATATTCGTCGCCGTTGGCGACCTGAAAACTTTGTTTCATCAGAACCCGGGGTTACGCCTTCGGCTTCACCCGCGGGCTTTAACATTTGTCGCCTTTGGCGACTTGGAAAGCTCTGCGACCTTGATCTCGGCGCCCCGCCGTTGCGTTCACCGGCGGACTTCGGTATTTATCACAAAAAAAGAAATCATTTCGTAATCCGAACCAAACTGATACGGCCGCCAATTTGTAAGTAATAAATCCGCAGAACGTTTTCTGGGTTCTCGTCACCTAGCCATCTAGATTCATAGGGTTCAGTGTCAACTCCGACGGCATGCCAAACGGCGTTGAAATTGGACCGATGGAGTCTGGAGAAACTCAGTTCAAAGCCCTTGAAGGTGATCACGAGATCGACCCATTCCTCGGCTCCTTCATCGAAGATCTGGGCTGGTACAACAAAGCCCGTTGGACTTGTAGCTGCTTCGAATTCTCCGGCTTTGGTAGCTATTCTAACTTTGAAGTCGGTCTCAACGGCCTTCCCATCTATTTCAAAGCGCTCGATCACAACCTGCCGATCCTGTGCAGTGACCAACAAACTCAGCAAAAGCACAAGGCCGACGATTACTAAACTCTGCGCGATGCGAAGCTTCATTTCTCCTCCGATGCAATTGTTTCGTCCGTCGACGTTCCCTTTCTCTCCGGGCGCATGTGGGGGAAGAGGATGACGTCGCGGATGGAGTGTTTGTTGGTCAGGAGCATGGTCAGGCGGTCAATGCCTATACCGATGCCGGCGGCGGGCGGCATGCCGTAACTGAGGGCACGGATGTAGTCTTCGTCTAGCACCATTGCCTCTTCGTCGCCGCTCTCGCGGGCCTTCATCTGGTCGGCAAAGCGGTCGTACTGCTCCTTCGGATCGTTCAGCTCCGAAAAGCCATTCGCGACCTCCATCCCGTTGATGAACAGCTCAAACCGCTCCGCGATCTGCGGATTCTCAGGTGAGGCCTTCGAAAGCGGCGAGATGGATTTCGGAAAATCGATGATGAACGTCGGCTGAATAAGATTGGGTTCAATCAGTATTTCAAAAGCGTGAACTAGGAAACTATCGAACACTTGCTCATGAGAAAGTGTTCCGTCTTCGATTCCTTTATCAAAAGAAGTTGTGAAGTCAGCGTCTTCCCAAATGCTTATTGCTTGGTCAATAGACACTGGTTTGCCTTTATCACCGTACCTCAAAACAAAGGCTACAAGTTGTCTCACCCTTGTTATGTCAGTTAGCCACGCCGAATCGAAACGGGCAGACTCAGGCAAGATTCTCTCAAGTTCTTCTATAACACTCTGCCTCATTCCTACGCGACGAAAGATTCCAAAATCCACCTCGTTACCTTCATAGGTCACCTTCAATCCGCCGGTCGCTTTCAGGACCGATTGCCGCATCAGCTCTTCGCAAAAATCCATCATCCCGTTGACGTCCATATACGCACAATAGAATTCGAGCATCGTGAACTCGGGGTTGTGCTTGTATGAGATGCCTTCGTTACGGAAGTTGCGGTTGAGTTCGTAAACCTTTTCGAAACCGCCGACGACGAGCCGCTTGAGGTAAAGCTCGGGTGCGATGCGGGCGTATAGTTCGATGTCGAGCGCGTTGTGATGCGTTACGAAGGGCTTGGCGGCGGCACCGGTCGCTTTTGGCGTCAGCATCGGCGTTTCGACCTCGATATATCCGTGGTCTTCGAGGAAATGACGGATCGAAGAAATAATCTTCGCTCTTCGTTCAAAGACCTCGCGGGTCGTAAGGCCGTCATGCTCGATCTGTAGGCTTGAGGCGATAAGGTCCGCATACCGCTGCCGCTGGCGGATCTCGGGGTCGGCGATGCCGTGCATCTTGTCCGGCATCGGGAGCATCGCCTTTGCAAGGAACTGCAGCTTCTCAACATGCACCGAAAGCTCGCCGGTGTTCGTGATAAAAAGATAGCCCTCGACGCCGATAAAATCACCGTGGTCGAGGTAGCCGAAAACCTCCCACGCCTTGCCTTCTTCGTCTATCGGCTCGCCGGTGTCGTTGCTGATGGCGACGGCGTCTTGTTTGCGGACGTAGATCTGCAGCCGCGAAATTCCGTCAGAAAGATGCACGAACGCAGCTTTTCCCATCACCCGCGGCGGCACGGCCATCCGGCCCGCGATGCGGACATTGCCGAGTGCTTTCAGCCGCTCATTTAGCTCATCTTTCTTTTCCGCCGGCGGCCTTTCACCCTCGCCGAGCGAGGCAAGGATCGCTGCCATTTCCGCATCGACCTCCGCGATCGGCGGGTGGCCGAGAAGGCGCGTTATCGTGTCCTCATCACCCGAAAGCCGGCTTCTGCCAAACTTGTTCGGGTAAGGGTTGCCGACCAATTCCCGCAGCTTTTCAAGGTGCTCGTGGCGTGCGGCGGTCTGGTCGTTCTGTTCGATTATCTCGTCAAATGGGGTTATGTTCATTGCTTTCAAACTTGCGTAAACCCTTAATATAAACCACCGCTGAGCAATAACAAACGAAAACCCTCCGCGGCAAGCGGAAACCGCAAAGTTTGGACGCATCCTTCGGGTGGTCTAAACTAATACGCAGATGCAGCAAGTACTCGCCGATACGCTTGATCCGATTACTCGGTTTCTCAACTACTCTTTATTTTCTATCGGCAATTCGCAGATCACCCCGCTCAACATTGTCTATATACTCGCGTTCACGCTGCTTCTTATCTATCTTTCTTCAAAACTCCGTGCGGTTCTCATTGACCGCGTGCTGACGCGAACGCGGCTCGATATGGGTGCCCGCGAGGCCATCGGGACCATTGTCCGCTACATCGCCTTCGTCATTGGTTTCCTGGTGCTCCTGCAAACGATCGGTATCGACCTGACGACGCTTAACGTGCTCGCGGGTGCCATCGGTATCGGTGTCGGTTTTGGCTTGCAGAATGTTGCAAATAATTTCATCAGCGGCTTGATCATACTTTTCGAGCGGCCGATCAAGGTCGGCGACCGCATCGAGGTCGACGACGTTCATGGCGAGGTAACGCACATCGGAGCCCGCAGCACGACCATCCGTACCAACGACAACATCGCCATCATCGTCCCGAATAGCAAGTTCATCTCTGAGAACGTTATCAACTGGAGCCTCGAGGGCGACGTCATTCGGTTCAAGGTGCCTATCGGTGTTGCCTACGACTCCGATCTCGAGCTGGTTGAGCGGCTGTTGGTCGAAGCCGCGATAGAGAATGAGGACGTTCTGCCCAGCCCGCCGCCATCGGTCAGGCTTCTTGAATTCGGCGATAGCTCGCTCAACTTCGAGCTCCGCGCCTGGAGCAGTGCCCGGCTGCATCGCCCCGGCCTTTTCCTAAGTAACATCAATTTTGCGATAATCAAGAAGTTCCGCGAACACGGTGTTGAAGTGCCCTTCCCTCAACGGGAGGTCAATATCCGTGGTGGCGTTGAAGTGAAAGAAAAAGCTCACGCGGCGGAAGGAGCGTAGGACGCCTAAAGAACCGGGTTTCGGTAAAGGCGTATATCAGACAGCGTATTAAATTGTGACCGGACACAGGGGGAGCGAGATCCCTTTTCCGGTCAGGAGTGCGCGCGTTTCTGGAATGAGTAAGAACGACCGGGAAACTTTTGAGGGCCTCGTTGACGCTATCCGCAGCGGCGCGAATGCCGTTTGCCTTTCGGGGCTGACATCTATCCCGGCAAAGGCTTATTTTGCCGCCCAATTGCGAAAGGCCATCGGGCGTCCGGTCGTGATCGTTACGCCCGAGACGCGAGACCTCGAGACGTGGAATGCGAATCTCGCCTTCTTTGCGGACCAATTTGGCGGAACCAACGATAGCGTCGCCGTCTTCCCTGCCTTTGAGACCGACCCATATTCCGGTGCCTCGCCTCATCCGGACACCGAACGGCTGCGTGCAGAAACGCTTTGGCGGTTGGCGTCCGAAACACCCGACATTCTCGTCACATCCGCGACCGCTTTAGCCGCACGTATCGTCTCGCCGGCCGAGGTCGCCGAGTCCGGATGCAAGCTCCAACTCGGGAGCGAATATCCGCCGGAGAAATTGACGCAGAGGCTCGTCGCCGCGGGATATGTCCGCGAAGATCCGGTGACGTCGATCGGGCAGTACTCGATCCGCGGCGGCATTATCGACATCTGGCCGCCGGACCGCGACCTTCCGGTTCGCCTCGATTTCTTTGGCGATGAGGTCGATTCGATCCGAAGCTTCGACCCCGCGACTCAGCTCTCGACCGGAAAACTCAACGCCGTCGATCTCGCCCCGATGCGCGAACTCGCTGCCGAACCGGACGATATGCGGCTTTGGGCCGCCGAGGCCGAGGAGCGATTCACTTCGGCCGAGCTTGCTCGCGGCCTTAGCGATCGGCTCGCCTTTGCCGAGCACGGCGAAACGTTTTCGGGCTGGGAATTTCTTTTTCCGCTGATCCGGCCGCTCCGCTCGAGCATTCTCGACCACCTCGATAAACACATTTTGCTCATCGATGAACCCGTCTTTGCCGAGGCCGCGATCGAAGAGCTCTACGCGAACACCGCCCGGCATTTTGCCGAGTCGGCCGCTTCCGGCCAGATCGGGCTCCGCCCTGACGAGCTTTTCTCGGGTCCCAAACAGCTCCGCGAGATCATCGGCCGCAGTCCGCGGCTTGAGATGCGGGCACTCGGGCTCGCCGCCGCTTCGACCGACGAGAACCATTCGCTTCCGCAATCGAGTGATGCCGCGGCTCCGCTTTTCCTCTTTCCGCCGGCAGCGGTCAAGGCCGAGGCCGCTCTCCATGCTCCGCCGGCACGGCAATTCAACGGCGATATTAAGGCTTTCGTTGAAGAGCTAAAGCAGCGGCGGTCGGCTTCGATGGTCGCTGCGACCCACGGAATGGCCGAGAGGATCGAGGAGATCCTTCGCGAATACAGCATTGACGCTCCCGCGGGCACGGTCCGCGTCGGCGGCCTGACCGGAGGGTTTTCGGTCGCGGAAGAAGGCATCGATCTGATCACCGAGGCCGAGATCTTTGGCAATACCATCCGCCCGCAGCCTTCGGTTCGCTCGAGCGGTACGGGCGGCAAACGCCGCGTCGGTGCGTTCATTTCGGATTTTCGCGATCTCAAACAAGGCGACTACGTTGTTCACATCGACCACGGCATCGGCCGGTTCGAGGGTCTGCAGACGATCGCTTCGCCGGCGGGCGAACGCGAGTTCATGCTGCTCGTTTACGCGGAAGATACGAAGCTTTTTGTTCCGGTTGAGCGGCTCGACCTTGTCTCGCGATACGCCTCGGGCGAATCGGTCTCGCCGACGCTCGACAAGCTCGGCGGGATCGGCTGGCAGAAGACAAAGGCCAAGGCCAAGCGGGCGATGCGGGACATGGCCGACGAGCTTCTCAAGCTCTACGCCGAACGCAAGCTCGTCACGGGCTACGCATTTTCTCCGGATGCTCCGTGGCAGCATGAGTTTGAGGATGCGTTCCCCTACGAGCTAACGCCCGACCAGGCAAAGGCGATCGCGGACGTCAAAGAAGATATGCAATCGCCGCGGCCGATGGATCGGCTGATCGTCGGCGATGTCGGCTACGGCAAGACCGAGGTGGCGATGCGTGCCGCGTTCAAGGCCGTGATGGACGGCAAACAGGTCGCGATCCTGGCACCGACGACCATCCTCGCGTATCAGCATTTCGAATCGTTCACTAAGCGGTTTGCGGCATTTCCGGTCAGGACCGAACTGCTCTCGCGGTTTCGGTCGAAGGCGGAGCAAGCTGACGTCGTGGCCGAGGCTGAAAAGGGCGAGGTCGATGTTCTCATTGGCACGCACCGCATTCTTTCAAACGACGTAAAGCTCCCGAAGCTCGGGCTCGTCGTCGTCGACGAAGAGCAGCGGTTCGGCGTCGGCCACAAGGAAAAGCTCAAGCAGCTCCGCAAGAAGGTTGATGTCCTGACCTTATCCGCAACGCCGATCCCGCGGACGCTGAATATGTCGCTGATGGGCATCCGCGACATGTCCATCATCGAAACGCCGCCGCGTGACCGGCTCGCGATCAATACGCAGGTCGTGCAGTTTGGCGAGAGCGTCATCCGTTCGGCGATCGAGCTCGAGATGGCACGCAAAGGCCAGGTCTTTTTCATCCACAACCGCGTCGAGACGATCGATTCGATCGGTGCCCTGATCCAGAAGATCGTCCCCGCGGCCCGTATCGCCATTGGCCACGGAAAGATGAACGAGAAGCAGATGGAGGAGGTGATGCTCGATTTCGTAGATTTTAAATACGACGTGCTTGTCGCGACGACCATTATCGAAAACGGCATCGACATCCCGCGGGCGAACACCATTTTGATGAACCGGGCGGACAATTACGGGCTCTCGCAGCTCTATCAGCTCCGCGGCCGAGTCGGGCGATCGGACCGGCGTGCTTATGCTTACCTTCTGATACCTAGCGAGCTTGAACTGACGCCGATCGCACGCCGGCGGCTTGCCGCGATCCGCGAGTTCTCCGACCTCGGTGCGGGCTTTCGCATCGCGGCGCTCGATCTCGAGCTTCGCGGTGCTGGCAACTTGCTCGGCGGGCAGCAATCCGGACATCTCGACGCACTCGGTTTCGATCTTTATACGCGTATGCTCGAGCGGACCGTCGCCGAACTCCGCGGCGAGGAGGTCGAAGACGAGACGCCCGTCAACATCAATCTCGGCATCGATCTCGCCATCCCGCGCGAATTTATCTCTGACACGTCGCAGCGGCTTCGCACCTATAAACGGATCTCGGCCGCGGCTTCTGGTGAGGATATTTCGCAGATCAGAAATGAGATCGAGGACCGCTATGGCCGCCTGCCGGACTCGGTCGAGTCCTTACTTGGGTTTACTTCGTTGCGACGGCTTGCCGAATCGATGCGCGTCGTTTCGATCGACCGCGTCGCCGAAGGGGCTGCAGTCAAACTCAGCCAGAATGCAAAGGTGAACCCCGTTGCGCTTATGTCGATGGTCGAAAACGGCGAGGATGTAAGCTTTTCGCCTTCCGGGATCCTACGTTTTCCGCTCAATGGGCTCGAGCCGGTTTCGGTCGTTCGCCACGTGCTTGAGTCCATTCGCGGCTAAAGGCTTGCTCAGAGGCGGAAAATATCACCGGAAAATGGTATGATTTTGAGTTTTGGCGGGCATTTTTTGATATCGAGTCTTTCACGGCGACAAACCCGAAGGGTGGTTGCGGCATCAAAACTCGTCAGCAGGCAAAAAAGTCCAGGTTCGAACAATGAAAATAAAAATGAATCGATATTTTTCCGCATTAATTGCAGCATTTATGGTGTTCGCGGCCGCCGGCACGGCTGTCGCACAGGAGACCGAGGAACGCGTGGTCGATGAGGTGATCGCCCAGGTCAATGAAGGCGTTATTACGCTCTCGCGTGTAAAGCGAGAGATGAAATCGATAGTCGATTCGGGTGTCGAACAAGGTAAGACCCGTGAGGCCGCCGAGCAGGAGCTTGCTCCGAGAAAAGGCGAATTGATCGCCAGCCTCATAAATGAGGAACTGATCCTCCAGCGCGGCAAGGAATTGAATATCGACCGCGAGGTAGATCAATCGGTCAACCAGCGGTTTCTCCAGTTGATGGAGCAAAATAACCTGAAAACGCTGGACGCACTCTTTGTTGAGATGCGGAAAAACAATGTCGATCCGGACGAGGTCCGCGAACTCTGGCGAAGGCAGATCGTTCGCGAGCTCGTCATCCAAAATGATGTGCAGCGAAAGGTCTATTGGGAAGCGACGCCGCGTGAGCTTCAGGAATATTTCAACAAGAACAAGGAACGCTTTTCGAAGCCTGAGACCGTTACTCTTAGCGAGATCTTTCTCGGCTTCGCCGGCCGCTCAGAAGGTTCGGTTCGCCAGCGGGCAACCGATATCGTTGGGCAGCTTCGCGGCGGTGCGGATTTCCTTAAGACAGTCGCCGAGACCTCTGACCGGCCAAATGCCGCGACCAATGGCGGTAAGCTCGAGGAATATGACGTCAAAGAGCTCGACGAGAGATTCTTGAAAGCGATCGAAGGCAAGAAAGTTGGCGAATACACCGACCCGATCGAGATCGACCAGATCGGTCTCGTCATCCTCAGGATCGATGCCCGCTCGGCGGCCAGCAATGAGAGCCGGTTTGATGAAAATGCGATACGGATCGCGATCATGCAGGAACGACTTCCAGACGCCATGAAGAAGTTCAACGCCAAGCTTCGCGAGGACGCTTACATCAAGATCAACGATCAGTACCGGCCCGAAGTTGCTCCGATCCTCTTTGCCGAAGAGCGGACGACAACGCGTTCGGACAACTAACAACTGTTTCAATTTTCTTTTGATCACGGCGTCCGAAATGGGCGCCGTTTTTTTGCAAGATGCGTCTCGATCTATATCTAAAAGCCAGCCGGTTGGTGACCCGTCGGCCATTGGTCCGCGAGCTCTGCGAGGCTGGAAAGATCTCGGTGAATGATTCGCCCGGGAAGCCGGGGAAGGACGTTCACACCGGCGACCGGATAAAGCTTATCCGGGCCGGATCGGTCGTTGAGGTCGAGATCACTGCGGTCCCGACGACAAAGCAGGTCTCGAAAGTGGATGCGACCGGTCTTTACCGAACGATATCTGAGGAGCCCTTCGATCGCGATCTACTTTAGTATCGATTCAATTGCGTTGGAATAGATCTCGATCTTTCTCTGCGCCCGTTTCACATCCGGATGTTCTTCCTTGTAGGACTTGAGCAGCACCCACAGATCGGTCGAGAATTCAGATCGCTTTACAAGCAGTTTCCCAAGAGCAAGTGTCAGCCTTCCGGTCTGGTCTGCGGGAGTCTTTCGGAGGTTTTCTAGTTCCGCGTTGAGCAGACCGACCTCATGCCGCAGATTGACGACACGCGGAAACTCATCAGTGTATTCAAGTATCAGGCCTTCAAGCTCGGCCTCAAGCTCGACCCTTCTGAGAAGCAGCTCAGCAAAGGCCGGTGTACTTGAAACATCGGCCGCCGCAACCGCCACCGCGGGCGTCCGAGATGGCCGCTGAGAAAACGAAGGCGGCGTCAGCAAAAAGCCGAACGCCGCCAATATGAATATCGGAATCACGATCCTCATCAATAGCAAACCTCTCAAGCTGCCTAGTTCACGTTGAACGAATTAGGATCAAGCCCTTGATTAAAGAAGAAATCGCTGAAGGTCGATTTGAATTCATATTCACGCGTGCCTCGCTCGCTATCCAATCGGAGATACATCTTGTAGCTGTGCGGCAGCGTGAGTCCATTCACTTCCTTGTAGTCGCCAAAATCCTCGACGAGCGTCTCCCTGGTCTCTCGCCGTTGCGACGAGCCGTCAGGGGTCAGGCCCTGCTGAGCGGGGATGATAGCATTGTACTCCGTACGGACGTGCCGAAAGGTCGCGGCGTCGAAATATATCTTAATAGTTACGTCCGAGCCTCTCCGCGGATTGTAATCGAGAACGAGCGTCTCGATCCCCTCGATCTTTTTCTTTCCCGACGTCCGTATTCTGGCATTTGTCCCGGAAGCATTATGCATTCGCCAACCGCGGATCAATGTTCCACCCAAAAGCCCTTCCTTGATGATGTTGTCATATTTGAACAAATAGTCGCCCAAAAATGACCGTGAATTGCTAACGGCGAAAGCGATCTTGGTCTTGTTGCCATCAAAAATAAAGGTCTCGCCTGGGTAGTCCGGTGTTCGGAAGGTCATCCCGAGCAGCGACTTATCGCCTTCGGAAGCGATCACGAATGCTCCGTCACCTCCGGCACCGCCGGAACGGAGGGCCGTATAAGCGACATTCCCACGAGCGACCATATCTTTTATGGCGGCTCTGGCCTCGGCAGTTCCGATCGAATCAAGGTGCTTCGCTATGATGTCTTCGGCCGACAGTTTCTGACCAAAAAGCGATACCGCAAACAACGCAACCAGGGCAAGAGAAATGCCCGCTCTCTGTACAAATCTACTCATTTTCTTCTCCGTGTCGTGAAAGTGCTACACAGTAACGGCCTCCGAGCGTGGTTCGCTCGAAAAGGCCTCACAGGATGTTATCTCAATATCACTGTCTTTGACGTACGAATCCTCAAAAAGGTTTCTTTTTTCAATGCTCTCGAAATAAATAGAGATATTGTCGAGTATCTCCTGTTCTGAGTGGGAATGATAAAGCGTTTGCCGAAATGCGGCTCCGCCCGGGAGTCCCTTCGTGAACTGACCCGCAAGCTGTTTCATTTTACCGAGAGCTACTATCTCCGGCATTTCGCCGAGACACATCTCAAAGAACTCAAGCAAAACGGCCTTCTTTTCCGCTAGATCGGGCTGATATGCCTCGCGCCCGGCGAGCACGTCCGCAAACTGCCGAAAGATCCAGGGGTTCTGCATTGCCCCGCGGCCGATCAGGATGCCGTTGACTCCAGATTCTCGCCATTTCTCCATCCCGTATTCAATGGACGTAATGTCGCCATTGCCCGAGACCGGTATCGAGACCGCTTCTTTGACCTGCCGGATCAAGTCCCAATTGGCGAGGCCTTTATAGCCCTGCTCGCGGGTGCGGCCGTGGACCTGAATGTGTTCAACGCCGCACTGCTCGGCCATTTTCGCGATATCGACAACGTTTATGGTCGAATCGGTATAGCCGGTTCGCAGCTTCAAGGTCAGCGGAATCGAGATCGCACCTTTGATCGCTTTGAGTATCTCCTCAAGCCGGTCCGGTTCGCGGAGCAGGCCGGAGCCGCCGCCATTCTTTACGACCTTTGGCGCCGGGCAGCCGCAGTTTACGTCCAAAATGTCCGCCCCGACCTCTTCGGCCATCTCGGCTCCCATCGCCATTCGCTCAGCCCGCCCGCCAAAGATCTGAACTGCATACGGCCGCTCTTCCTCATCAAACCGCATCTGCCGCTTCGATTTCGGATTTCCGCGGGTCAGCCCCTCGACCGAGATAAACTCAGAGACAACCAGCCCAACGCCGCCGCGGCGCTTGATGAGCCGCCGGAAGACGTAGTCCGTCACACCCGCCATCGGTGAAAGGATAAGCGGCGGGTCGATCGAGATGTCTCTGACGTAAAAAGGCTTCATCGGAAATATGGGCGCTTTAGCCTAAACCTCTAATATATCGAATCTGGCTCAGCTTTTCACTTTTCGTTTCACCGAAAAAGAAAAAGCCGGCTCGAATTCGCGGCCGGAATGCTCCAAAAAACCAATCTGAAAACTTGCGAAAAACGGTCTGTCTGGGTCGACGAAATAGTGCTATTCCTTTTAACCGATACACAGTTCGATTTTTGACGCCGACGTTTATGAGCGGTTCTTGCGCCGTGCGACGATGAGCATGATCAATCCGATGATGAAGATCACAGCAGAGACCAGCAGTACGATCACGCCGGGAATTATTCCGAGTGCCGCTTCCTCCCAACTCACGCGTCCATTGGTCATTTCCGGCAGGATCGCCGAGATAGCGGTAACTGCGATCCCCAACAACACACCAAGCACACCTAGAACAATGATCACCTTCGCAAACATTAGAATTTTCCTCCAAACTTCGAAATCGAACGGGGCTAGAATTTGAATTTAGAGATCGCTGAGATACTAGCATAGGACGCTGTCAACGGCCGAGTCTCCTCTGCTTTCCGAAATGTTACAAATTTAACATCGCGCCAGTTGTTCCGTTTACTTTTGAGGCATATAATCGCCGAGTTTACAATCTTGTAACCGCGTCGGCACTCCAACTTGCTGACGGAAATCTAAAAAAATGATCGATCCGACCGGGCAACGTTTCGATAGCCCGGCCGCTTCGCGAGGATAACAAATGATTACACTCAGACGATCACTTTCGTGTGTTATTTTTGCGGCCTACCTCACCGTTACGGCATTCGCACAATCTCAGTCGACAACCGGTACGATTCAAGGTACCGTGGTTGACCCGAACGGAGCCGCAGTGCCTGGCGCCGTTGTGACCCTCAGGAATCCCGCCACCGGCTTTGAACGGGCGATAACGACAAATTCCGACGGGCTTTTCACGGCACCATTGCTCCCGCTTGGTCGATACCAGGTTGCCACATCAGCAAGCGGCTTTGGACGCTCTATCCTTGAAAATGTAGAGGTCAATATCGGCCAAACCCTCAGCCTGCGTATCGACCTCAAGGTGGGACAAACCGAGGAGACTGTCGACGTTTCCGCAGAATCAGATAGCGTCGAGATCGCCCGGACCGAGCTTTCGACCCAGCTAAATCAGCGTTCGGTCGAGAATCTTCCGATCAACCGCCGTGATTTCTCGCGTTTTGCGTTGCTGACGCCGGGCGTTTCGATCGTTCAGGGCCCGGACGGCGACGAGATCACCATCAACGGACAAAAGGGCATTCAGAACAACGTATCGATCGACGGCTCGGACGCAAACAACCCGTTCTTTGGCGAACAGCGTGGCGGCCAGCGGCCAGCGTTTACGATAAGCCTTGAATCGGTCAAGGAATTTCAGGTTGTCCCGGTCGGTGCCTCAGCCGAGTTTGGGCGAAGCTCGGGCGGATTTATTAACGTCGTCACAAAATCGGGAACCAATCAGTTTTCGGGTGCGGCATTCCTATTCTTCCGCAACCAGAATCTCTCAAGCCAGAATCCGGACGCTGTAGATGCCGGATTGCCGGTCGAGGATTTCACCAACTACCAGTTTGGCGGCAATATCGGCGGCCCGATCAAGCGGGACAAGGCCTTCTTCTTCGTCGCTTATGAACGCAACGACGGCGAGAGCAGCAAGCCGAATTTCATTGATCCGCTGTTGGTCAATATCTTCGCGACGCGGTTCAATTCGCCGGGCGAACAAGGCATAATCAACCGCTCGAATGACGCAGACGTTCTTCTCGGCAAGGTTGATATCAACGTAAATAGCAAGAATCTCCTGACACTTCGGCACAACTACAGCCGGGCCGAACAGGTCAATGGCACCTTCGACGTCCCGACCTGGGGAACCTCGGCAAACGGACGCGAGACGAACAACTCGAATTCGTTCATCGCTCAGCTTGTAACAACCATCAGCCCGACATTGCTGAATGAGTTTCGCTTCCAATGGGCAAAAGAAGAGCGGCCGCGTTTCTACGACGGTCCCGATCTTCCGGACACGACCATCGGCACCTTCGATGGTTCGATCTCATATCGCTTCGGACGTCCGTTCTTCCTTCCGGTGCCTTCGGACGACGTTAGGCTGCAGTTTACCGATAACGTCACGGTCGTTCGCGGAAACCACGCGGTCAAGTTCGGCTTTGACCTGAACCGAACTCGTGTCTCGCAGACCTTTATCGGATTTGCCCGTGGGCGTTATATCTTTGCCGCTCCGACGATCGAGGACGCTATCGACGGTTTCGTGGATTATATTGACGGCATCAGCCCGGCGGCTCTTCAGCTTTATTTGCAGTTTGCCCCGATTGGAAACAGAACGGTTGAGGAGGCGGGCACGCAGGCCTACACGAACATCGAGCCAGGCCTTTATATTCAGGACAATTGGCAGGTAAGGCGAAACCTGACACTCAATTTGGGATTTCGCTGGGAAGCTCAGTTCCAGCCGGACCCGATAAACAATGTGTCTGATACGCGTTTCGGACAGTTCGTGAGCGACCCTCGCTTCCCTTCCGACGGCTCGATCCCGGACTTTACAGATGGCTTTGCCCCGAGAGTCGCTCTCGCCTGGTCGCCCGGTGACGACGGAAAGACGGCGATCCGGCTCGGTGCGGGAATTTACTATGCGCGCGTTCCGGGATTGGTCGTCGCAGGACCAAGAAATACTGACGGAGCCATTGCCGGAAACATCTTCTTTGCAAACTTCTTGTGCACAGGCGGAGCATCGGCTCCGACCGGCGGCCTCAACGGTTGCCCGGTATATCCCGGAATCGTCCCGACCGCGGGGTTTACTCCCTTCAACCCCGGTGTCGCGGTCTTTGAACGCAATTTCAAAAATCCGCGAACCGTGCAGTACAGTGCCAGTATCGAGCGCGAGATCTATGCGAACACGTCGATCCTCGTTGCCTATAACCTCGCAAAATCGACCCGGCTTACCCGGTTCGTCAATCGCAATGACCCGCGTCTTTACAACGGCGTAGCAATCTTCGAGCGACCGGATGGTTCGGGCGTTGGTGAGATCCGCTCAACGGAAAGCTCGGCAAAGTCGCTTTATCAGGGCGTTACCTTTACCTTCAACAAGCGATTCTCGAACCGATGGCAGTTCCAGGCGAATTACCTTCTGTCGTTCGACAAATCGGACGACGACAACGAACGCGACCCGTTCACTTTCCGGTATGCCGACCCGCGTGACTTCGGGCCTGAATACAACTGGTCGGACCGCGATCAGCGGCACAGGTTCAATGCCTTTGCAACGTTCCTTTTGCCTTACGAGATAAACCTCTCGCCGATCGTGCAGTACCGATCTGCACAGCCGACATCGGTCGTCGACCGCGGAACGTTCCCGAATATCATCGAGCGAAATACTCTCAGGCTCGAAAACGAATTCTTTACGTTCGATATCCGCGCGTCAAAGGCGTTCAAATTCGGGGAGCGGATGGAGCTTGAGGGCATCTTTGAAGCCTTCAATCTGTTCAACAACCGCAACCAGCGGAGCCTCCCGCGGCCGTTGACCTTCAACTTTGACGGAACTGTCACGGCCGGCTTCGGCGAACCGCGGCAGGTACAGTTAGGAGCACGGTTCAAGTTCTAGAGAACCGTCCAGGAAAACGAAAGGCTCGGCCCAAAACTGGACCGAGCCTTTTACTTTTTACTGAAGCGATCTTATTTTGCCTGTGTAAGAACAACTCCCGTGGCATCGAATGAGACCTCTGTGACGGTTCCGTCTGGGTTTCTATTTTCGAATACCGCACCGTCATCGTTGACCAAGTGGTCGACCTGTTCCTTGCTCAGCGTTTTGGTTTTGAAGACGCCCTGGGCCTTGACCTTCATTCCGGCCGCGTTGAGCGGGATGAAGAATGCGTGGTCGCCGAAGGTAACGCGAACGGACTTGCCGCCATCCTTGTCGGCCATTTCCATCCAGCAGCCTTCCTTCTTGCACGAGCGGACGATCACGCCTTCGACCTGGACGGTCTTATCGGCATACTTTGTAGGGTCGGCAAAGACCTTTTCGACCTTCGTTTTCGCTACGCCCTTCGCCAATGTCTGACCGCGGGTGATGGTTTCGCCCTTTTTCAGCTCGACCGGCTTGTTCTGCTCATTCTTGGCGACTGGTTCGCCCTTGCTGTTCATTTCCTGCGCTACGCCTGCGACCGCAAAGACCGCAACTGCCATCATCGTTCCAATTATTCGTTTCATCATTTCTCCGTATTATTTCTTTCGTAAACGACTTCGCCGTCCACGATGGTCATTTCCACTTTTGCACCGCTAATTCGCAGGTCACTTGATGCAAATATATTTTGCGACAAAATCACGATATCTGCCAACATGCCGGGCAATAGTTTTCCCTTTTCCGCTTCGGCAAATTCCGCAAATGCAGACCCGGCCGAATAGCCTTGAATTGAATCAAGAAAAGAAAATCCATTGCCTGTATCGCGGATATTAAGCCCTAAGAGCGGGTCGAAAGCCGTCATCGGGGCATCGGAACCGAGCGCCGCGATCGCTCCGTTCTTAACCATATCGCCGTAATAGCCCGATGAATAACCGCCGCGGCCAAAGAGATGCGGCTGGATCGAGGCGATAACCCCGAGCTCTCCCAACCTCCGCAGATCGCGAGCGATAATGCCTTCCGCATGCTCAATGCGGAACCTTCGGTCGAGCTTCCCGTTCGCCTTAATTGCCTGCTCAAAGATATCAAGCACTATCGAATTCGGCTTTGACCCGATCGCATGAACGGCAACCTGCCAGCCTGCTTTGTCCGCGGCAAGAACCTGTTCGCGAAGGCGGGGCGTCCATTCGTCTTCGCCGTCGTGAAAGCCTTTCAAGCAGCCGGTACGGACCATCTTTTCGGGTGCCTCGCGGAGCGGCGGTGTTTGCTTGGCGAACCAACCTGAAAGCGACGAACAATCGTAGATCCGGGTCTTGAGCCGGCCCGCGGCATCGAGTTCACGATAGACATCGGCCCGGGCATCAGAGTCCGTATCTTGAACGCTTGTGATGCCGTAGCTCGCGGCGTAGTTTGACGCTGTTTCAGCGATCTCGGCCCAACGGCGAATATGATCCGTCGGAACAACACGAGCGATGCGTGCCAGATCGATCTCGCGAACGGTCACGCTATCCTTAGAGTCAGAGAGCCCTGCGAGCTTTCTCGCGGCCGAATTCGCTATCGCTTCGGATGGGTCAGCCGCATAAATGAAAAGCGGATTCTCGGGCGTGATGCGGTCGATCTCCGCGGCCTTGAGATTTGCTACAAGCTCTCTACTCGCCCCGCTGCCCAGTATCCACCGGCCCTTCGGCAGAAAACGGACGTAGAACCTAAGCTGTTCGTAAAATTCCTCGGGCCGCTGCAGTTCTCGTGCGTTGAGCGATGAGAACTTGTTGCCGATCGCCATAAAATGGACGTGGGAATCGTTGAACCCCGGAATGGCCGACTTCCCGCTCGCGTCAATGACACGCGTTCCCTCGCCGATATAATTTCGGGCTTCGGCATCGCCGCCGACGAAGACTATACGGCCACCTTTAACAGCGACCGCCGTCGCTCGCGGCCGCTTGAGGTCTATCGTCCGCACGTCGGCGTTGAGGATAACTAGATCGGCCGCCCCGCCTTGAGCAGCGACAGGGCAGCCGATAAAGAGAGAGATCAGGATCGCGGCGAAAAGCCTCACTTCGCTTCGTAAACCAACTTGCCGTTGACGACCGTCTTCATCACCTTGACGTTCCAGATCTTGACCGGGTCGATGGTGAAAATGTCCTCTGAAAGAACGACGAAATCGGCGAGTTTACCGACCGTGAGCGTTCCCTTTATGTGGTCCTGAAACTCTCCGTACGCCGAGCCCCAGGTGAACGCCCGGATGGTCTCCTCGACCGAGATCTTTTGCTCGGGTATCCAGCCGTTCGGGTTCTTGTCGTCAAGCGTGCGGCGCGTCACCGCCCCATAAACGCCCCAGATGGGATTGAGCGGAGCGACCGGTGAATCTGACCCAAAGGCCAGCACGCCGCCGGTTTCGAGTATCGTGCGAAAAGCATAAGTACCCTTGAGCCGCTGCTCGTCGAGCCGCTTCCACGCCCAGCGGCCGTCGTCGATTATGTGAAACGGCTGCATCGAGGCAACGACCTTTTGCCCCCCGAATCGCTTGATGTCGTCGAGCCTGAGATGCTGAGCATGTTCAATGCGGAATCGCCGGTCACGAACGCCATTGGCCTGTTCGGTCTTTGCAAAAATGTCGAGCACCTCGGCATTTCCACGGTCACCGATGGCATGGATATTTACCTGCAGCCCGGCGGCATCAGCCTTCTGAACCGTCTCCGCCATCGTCGCCATTTCATCGCTCGCAAGGCCGAAAGACGTCGGTGCGTCGAGATATGTTTGGAAAAACCAAGCGGTCGTCGAGCCGAGGCTACCGTCCGAATATCCCTTTAAACAGCCGACGCGAAGCCACGGATCGCCGAACGCAAAACGAACACCGGTCCGTTCCCAGCGGCGATAATCCGAGACCGGCGAGCAGCCGTAGATGCGGGTCTTCAGCGTGCCTCGGCGGAGAAGTTCCTGATAAACACCGACGTCCGTCCCGGCCGAAACATCGGTAACGCTCGTAACGCCAAGCGAGGCGGCGTGCTCGGTTGCCGCCTGTGCAGCTTCGAGCCGCTCTTCCCAACTCGGTGTCGGAATTACCTTGTTGACGTAAGACATTGCCGCGTCTTTCAGAACGCCGGTAGGATTGCCGTTCGCATCGCGGACGATCTCGCCGCCCTCGACGTCCTTCGTGTCTTTGTTCACACCGGCGAGCCGCATCGCAAGGCTGTTCGCAAGAGCCATATGGCCGTCGAGCCGGTCGATAAAGACAGGATTGTCCGGCGTTACGGCATCGATCATCGCCGCAGTCGGGAGGTTGTTCGGGGTCCAGTTTTCGTGGTCCCATTTTCCGCCGAGTATCCAGCGGCCTTTAGGAAGCTTTGCGGCGAAGTTCTTGATCCGTTCGGTGAATTCCTGCGGAGTTTTCGCGTCGCGAAGATCGACCGCCGAAAGCTGCTGGCCAGTCTCAAGAAAATGCACGTGAGCGTCATTAAAGCCCGGAATGATCAGCCGCCCGCCGGCGTCCATCTGCCGCGTGTTCGGGCCGATCAATTCCCGCACCTCGCCGTCGCTGCCAATGGCGATGATCTTGCCGTCAGAGATGGCCATCGCCCTTGCCCGCGGCTGTTTCGGGTCCATCGTGTGGATGTTGGCGTTCAGCACGACCATGTCGGCCTTGAATCCGCGGCTCGCGGCCGCTCCTGAACCTTGAGCGAGCATCGAGGCATTCAAAGTAACGATGACGAGCAGCACCAGTGCGCTTCTTGAAAACGAGTTATCAGTTCTGTGCAACATATTGTCGATGAGTGTAATCTGAATGTGTTGACGAGTATATCAGTGAAGGAAAAGTATATCCACATTCTCGGCATCGTGCTTACTCTTGGCTACGGCGGCCTGGTCGCGTTCCTTTATGCCGCCGAGCCGCGTTCGCTGGAGGAATTTACGACCAAGGCGCGGTCTGCGGTCGAGAATATTGCGACCAAGGGAACAGTCGTGATCGGCACGTATGAAGTGGAC
Organism: Acidobacteria bacterium Ga0074141; assembly: GCA_001464665.1. Taxonomy (GTDB): domain Bacteria; phylum Acidobacteriota; class Blastocatellia; order Pyrinomonadales; family Pyrinomonadaceae; genus OLB17. The sequence continues at coordinate 382,098 of LNDP01000014.1, read as the reverse complement.
GCCGTCAGGTTCAACGAAGGCCTTGCCGCCTTCCGCGAGGACCGGTTCCCCGCGGCCCGCGATGCCTTTGAACGCGCCGACCCCGAAAAACGCGACGCCCGGACGCAGTTCTATATCGCGTACAGTTTTTATCGGCAGGGCTGGAGCCGCATCTCAAATGACGACGCACTCTTTCAGCTTGGCGTCGAAGCCGCGGAACGGGTACGGACGATCGACCCGAATTTCCGCACGGATGATCCGGGCCTTGTGCTCAAAACCCCGGTCGAGCTAAGGACGGAGCTTGAAGAAGGCCTTAAGGTCACAGCCGATGACTTTAACCCACTCAGAGTATTCCGCGAACGCAAGTAAGGCACCAATGGCAAAGCTCAAAGAAAGTGAGATCGAGGCGGAGATATCGCCGGATGAAGACACGCTCGAGGTGCCTGTCGCCGACCAATTGCCGGCGGTTCGGGAAGATGAGTCGGTCCGGCAGATCGCGAACCGCAGATCGATGCGGACGTACATTTATCTCCCGCTGATCTTCCTTACGGTCGCCTTGCTCGGCGGCCTGCGGCTGAGTGGCACGGACGGCTCGTTCATCTTTGTCCGGCCTGCACTCATCTGCCTTATATTCGCGGCGATTCTTTTGCTGCTGTTCTTTCGGGCCGGAATGCTTCGGCTCGACGGTTGGTTCACCGAGGAAATGACCGGGACGCAGACCGCCGCAAACGGGCTTGTCCTTGTTTCGCTTTTCGCCGCCGCGACGCAGATCTTCAATTCGCTAATTCCTGAGCAGGGGCTGACATTTTGGGTCGTCAGCTTCTGCTTTCTTTGGGTGCTGTGGAATTACCTTTTCGCCGAATTTGACCCGAAGCGGCTTTTGAAGAGCCTCGGAGCGATGTTCGGCCTCGCATTTGTCACAAAGTATATGGTGCTCGCGAATCTGACCGCTCCCGGCGGGCGAAGTTGGTTGCGGTCGATTATTGAGAACCCGGCACAGGAAGCGGCAACCTGGCTGCTCGACCTTCCGAGGTTCTCGGCAGGCACCGGTTACATACAGTTTTTCGCGGTAATGCTTTTTCTACTCGGGCTATTCTTGACTCCGTCTTCGACCAGAACAGAAAGATGAAATACGCAGCTTTTTTCCTCGCAATATTTTTCACATTCGCGACATCAGACGCTCAGTCGCCCTCGCGAACGCTTAAGAATGCAGAGAGGGCTCTCGGCGGCTCGAAGCAGCTTAAGGCTATGTCATCGTGGCAGCTTTCGGGAACGATCCGCCGCGTGCAGGACGGAGCCACCGGCCGCTTCGTTATGCAGGCCGCAAAGCCGAACCTCTACAACCTGTCATATGACCTCAACGGCTTTGAATACGAATGGGGCTATAACGGCCGCTCCGGCTGGTCGCGGGATTCGCGCGAAGGGCTTCGGACGCTGACCGGCGATGAGAGCATCGACTTCCAGACCGAGGCGAACTTTCGAGCGAACTTCTGGCTCAATGCGAAACAGCAACGCTCAAAGATCGTTTCCGGAGGCCCATCAATCGTGAGCATTTCGACCGCGAAAGGCTCCGGTGTCAAGATCGTATTCGACCCGGCGACGGGCTTGCGGTTACGCGAAGAATATTCGATCGGCGACTCACGCCGGACGTTTGAATACGCGGGCCATGAGAAGACGGGCGGCGTTATGCTGCCCCGCTCGATCAAGATGCAGATCGACGATGAGATGTTCGAACTCGTGGTTGATGACGCGGCCGTCAACCGGCAGATCGCAAAGGCAGAGTTCGATTTTCCGCAGGCCTCTGGCGAGCCGCTTCCGGACATCCCGGCACTTCTCGCCGAGCTTCAGGCGAACGAGGACAAGGTCGAAAACATCCTCGATACCTATTCCTACGTGCAGAAAAGCATCCGACGCGAACTCGGCAAGGACGGCATTCTTCGTGAGGTCGGTTCGGAGACGTATCAGCTTTCGTTCTACAAGGGCAATCGTATACGCCGATTGATCGAGAAGAACGGCAAACCTCTTTCGGAAAAGGATCAACGCGACGAGGACCGCGAGGTCGAGAAACGGGTCGAAGAGATCGAAAAAGAGATCGCCAAGCAAGAGCGGCGCTCGAGTTCCGGGCCGCCTTCGGAGAATGGCCAGCGAGTTTCGATCGCCGAGGTGCTGCGGGCTTCGCGGCTCGTCAATCCGCGTCGCGAGCGGTTCCGCGGTCGTGATGTGATCGTTTTCGACTTCGAGCCGAACCCGAATTTTGACTACAAGAACGCCAAGAGCATGCTGAAATTCTTTGGCAAAACTGCGGGCGTGATGTGGATCGACGAAAAGGATAAACAGGTCGCGAGGCTCGAGGCGTTTCTCGCCGATAGCTTCAAGATCGGCGGCGGCTTACTTGCGAAGCTGAGAAAAGGAGCATCGTTTACGCTGGAGCAGGAACGGGTCAACGACGAGATCTGGCTGCCCTCGGTCGCGGACATCAATCTCTCGGTGCGTGTGCTTCTTGTCCGCGGTGTGAATGTAAACCAGGTCGTGCGGTCCTACGATTATCAGAAGTTCCAGACCGAAGTGAAGGACGCACGAGTCGGCACTGAAAACTAGCGGTTTATGGTGAGCGTAAGCCGCTCGCCGCTACGCCGAACGCTGATGGTCTTTATCGCCGAGCCCGAAGCGAACCGCGTTTCGGGCTCGATCTTTTTGCCGTCGAGCGACTCCACGACATCGCCCGCCCGAACGCCTGCCCGAGCCGCCGCACCGGAAGCTTCGGCGGAGCTGACAAGAAATCCGTCCGTCTGAAATTCGCCCCGCAGCCCCATCAACGAAAGGACCTCGCTCGAATCGACCTGGCCCCCGCCCTCAAACCCCGGCGGACGCATATCAGGCACCGCAACATTCGCATTCACCGGCCGATCCGGAGTCACATTTACCGGGCTGCCCGCTCGATCGACCGAACCGCCGCCCTCGATCTGCTCTTCTCTACCAGCCCGCCGCTCGGGCCTTCTCTGCGGCGGAGCCACTCGCTCCGCAACACCGTCATTGGGAGCGGCCCTGTTGTCATTCACGACCGTCGCTACTTCAGTCGTCTCCGGAAGCTGCACCGTTGGTTCAGGTACACTCTGCGGCATTGGTGCCGGGGTTGGGGCTTGAGCGATCGGCGGTACGTCCGCGACATCTGTCGAGCTCAACACACCGAGGTAAAGCACCGCACCAAGGGCTACAAGAAAGACCGCGGCAAACGCCGGCAAAAAGATCCGCCATCCGGAGCCGGCCGATTGACGGCGTCCGGCGATCCGTCCGCGGACCTTGTGCTCAAAGTCCGGTGGAGCGGCCACCCGCGGCATTGCGTTCAACATCGCGGCGATCTGCCGGTCCTCAGCGCTCAATTTTTCCATTTCGTCGGTCATTTCAATCCCAAAATTTCTTTGTCCAGCTTCTCTCTGAGCAGCCCGCGGGCTCGGTTTATCCGTGACTTCGTCGTGCCCAGTTCGATCTCAAGTATGTTTGAGATCTCGTCGTAGCTGAGCTCTTCGATGTCCCTGAGAATTATCGGCACCCGATATTTCTCCGGAAGCGTAGCGATCGCCTTTCCTATTGCAGCCGAGCGTTCATCATCGTCAAAACTCGCATCCTGCAGCTTTCGTCCGTCCGCCGGCTGATACTCGGCCGTGTCACTGGGATCGTCCAAAAAGAGCCCGGTTAACGAGAAAAGCCGACGCCGCTTTCGTCTCCTCAGTTCCGAGATCGCCAGGTTGCTCGCGATGCGGTAAATGTACGTCGAAAACGCATACCCGGCATGGTAGCGGTCAATTGCGAAGTAAACCCTTACAAAGGTCTCCTGGGCAAGATCGACCGCTTCTTCGTAATCATTCAAAAATCGATACAGAAAGTTCGTTATCTGGTTTCGATAACGGTCCATCAGTTCGCCAAAGGCCGCTTCATCGCCGGCCGCGGCCGCCGCCGCAAGCTCATGATCGGACACGGCACGGGCGGTTTTACCGCCCTGCCCAGCCTTGTCCTCTTCACGATCGACCGATGCCATACTGTCATCGTTTGTACACCATTCGCCCTATCTCGGACAAAAGCCGTCCTGCGTTAGGTCACACGCTCAACGGCCATAAAAGTTGCAATTTCTTTATGGAAGCTGAGGTAATGCGAGCGGCAGGACGACCGCTACGATGTAATAGTCGCGTTTTGGTTTGGCGAGCGTAAAGTTTCCCAATACGGCAGGAACGCCAGCCCGAAGCACAGAACGCGAAGACGAAAATGTCGCCACGTCGTAAGCATGCGGAGCCTCCCCCTCGCCGCTTCTCGGCTTTGTCAGTGAGATCGGTGTCCGGAGCGAGAATCGCGAAGCCAGAAGAAGATATCGAAGGTTCGCGGAGCCGACGCCCTCGCTATTTATTTGCCCGATTCGCCAATCAAGCGACGTTAAGGGTTCTGATTCGTCGAACTCAATGAAACCACGGCCATCGACGATGCTGCCGGTAGCCGCCCGGGCCATAAAGTCCGCCGCGATGCTCATTTGGCCCGTTGTGCCGGAAGCTTTTGCTATCCCGCCAGCAATTTCTCGGAGTTCAGCGGGAATCGGAGTTCCGGCACCTTGCAGATCGGACGAGATCAGGTAGATCCTTACGTCGAACGCACCATCAGATGCATCAGCATTGGGCTGCCCATTCGCATTTACGAAAAGGCCAAACGAAATTACGGCGAAAAGAAAAACACGGGGTAAGCTTTGAAGTCTAAACATAAACAATTCACTCCTGTTAGGTGTTCGGGGAAAGTCACCCGATTACACACTCACAGGAGCGAAAAGTTTCAGATTTTTCTGGATCAGCCGACGAGGAACATTCCTTCATCGACCTTTTGGCCAAATGTGATCGTCCCGACCGACGCTTCCTCGACCTCAACATCATCGGCCCACAGGACGGTCCGATAGGGAACTAACGTCCCTTGTGCGTAGCGGTAATCGTAGAACTTTCGCTTGTATTTAACCCCGAGATCCTCGTATTCGAGCATCATCACGCGGAATGTCCGAACGCTGATAAAGTACTTGGTCGTGCGGTCTTTCTTGTCCGTGACGTTAAGGACAAAATACTCAACGCCGAGGTGCTTCTCGCGGCCAAGAAGTTCGATCTTCGATTCGTTCTCTTTGTATCGAAGCATAGCGTCGATGCCGCGGAACATCGACTGTTCGAACGACCGAATAGCCGTATCCTGGGGCGTAAAGACCGAGTCGTTAAAGACGCCGAAGATGCGTTCGTCAACGTGCATCAGCGAGTAACGCGCCGCCGGCAGCTCCTGTTCCCAGCGGACCTTGTCCTTGGCAGAATTTTCGCCGCGAATGACCCACCGCTGATAGTTGGTACTGTCCATCGTCCCGGCTTGGTTTCGCGTTCGCAATTTGCCGCGTTCGAAGGTCGTCCGCCGTATCTGGTCAAGTACCTGCCGCCCGGCACCGAGGCCGTAAATAATGACCGTCGATTCGACGATCTGTTCGGCGTTCAGTTCCTGCGTGCCGCCTCTTGCGGGCGTCGGCGTTGCGACCGGACTTGGCGACGGCGTCGGTGTGGCGTCCTGCCCGATGACCGGCTCGGCAATGACCGCAAAGCCGAGCAATACAAGCACAAGACCGAAAAAATGACTTCTTCCTGAGGTTCTCTTAAGCTTCATTTGAGACAAAAACAAAAGCGGATTGTAACATATGCCGCCGAAAATCTCGGCATGGACGAATTTCGGGCGTACCATTCCTTGATGAAATCCGAGCCTCTCGGGATGCTTACTGCTTGGAATTGACTTACAAAACCCCGTGCTCGCAAAATATAGCAACATGCCGCACATCGCCCTTTTTGAGCCCGAGATCCCGCCAAACACCGGCAATATCGCAAGGCTCTGCGCCGCCACGGGTACACCGCTGCATATCGTAGGCGTTACGGGATTCCGAATGGACGACCGGACCTTAAAGCGGGCCGGGCTCGATTATTGGGACCACGTTCAGCTAACCCGGCATATCGCTCTCGACAACTTGTATAGATCGCTTCCCGCCTCCAGATTTGTCTATCTCACGACCAAGACGGAGCGTCCGTATACCGATTGGATCTTCAGCGAAAACGATTGTCTCATCTTCGGCCCGGAGACCCGCGGGCTGCCCGAGCAGATCCTAACAGACAACGCCGAAACCTGCCTCACCATCCCAATGTCGAACCCTGCGGTGCGCAGTCTAAATCTCGCGACCGCCGTGGGAATTGTACTGTTTGAAGCTCTCCGTCAACTCCACCATTCTTGAACTGAGAACAGCCTCAACTCTTCGATTTTGATGCATCTTTCTGCTTCGCAATTGCGTCTTACTATCGGTGTCGATCATTCGACACAATTGGGCGGCGCGACCCAGTTTGGGAGGCTATAAATTATGAAGTTCTTAAGTAGATATGCACTAATGTTAGTTTTTGTTGCGGGCTCTGCCGCGATCAGCGTCAACGCTCAGACGATCACGGGAGAAGTTTCGAACCGCGTCCTTGAGAAGGAAGTTCAAAGCAAGATCCTTCGTCTTCCGTACTACGAGGTTTTCGATTACATTTCGTTTCGCATCGATGGCGATACGGTAATTCTTGACGGCAAGGTCCGGAACGCAACCAATCGCCGCGAGGCAGAAAATGCGATCAAGCGGATCTCGGACGTCGTGACTGTTCAGAACAACATTGAAATACTTAATGTCGGCGGCTTTGACGACAGGATCCGACAGGATCTTTACCGCTCGCTCGCGAGAACCGGTTCGTTGTCACGGTATTTGTGGACGGTGAATCCTTCGATGCGGCTTGTGGTCGATCGCGGACACGTCACGCTCGAAGGTTACGTCTCGAACGAGGGCGACCTGAACCTTGCCAATATTGCGGCAAGAACGGTTCCCGGTGTTTTCAGCGTAACGAATAATTTGAAGGTTGACAGCAAGCGGGCTGGGTAGTCGGCCCGTATTCCTCCAATAAGGCCGGTGGGTTTTCGGACCCGCCGGCCTTTTTGTGTTGCCTTTTCGCCCCCAATCCGTCATTATTTGCGTTTGCCTTGAGGCATGGGGACACAACAATGATCGCACCAGAAAAGATACGTAATATCGCCATTATCGCTCACGTTGACCACGGGAAAACTACATTGGTCGACGCGATGCTGCAGCAATCGGGAACCTACCGCGACAATCAGGAGGTCGTCGAACGCGTAATGGATTCGATGGACCTTGAGCGTGAACGCGGCATTACCATCATGGCGAAGAACACTTCGGTCCAATATGGCGACTACAAGATAAACATCGTCGATACGCCGGGCCACGCCGATTTTGGCGGCGAGGTCGAGCGCGTCCTGAAAATGGTAGATGGCATCGTTTTGCTTGTTGACGCCGCCGAAGGCTGCCTGCCGCAAACCCGCTTTGTTCTCAGAAAGGCCCTTGAGTTGAAGCTACCGGCGATCGCGGTCGTTAACAAAATGGACCGGCAAGACGCCCGTCACGAAGAGGTCGTCAACGAGATCTACGACCTTTTCATCGATCTCGGAGCGAGCGACGAGCAGATCGAATTCCCGATACTCTACGCCATCGCCCGCGACGGCATTGCCAAAAAGCAACCGACCGAGGAATCAAAATCGCTCAAGCCGCTATTTGAACAGATCGTTGAGACGATTCCTGCTCCGAAGGCGGTTCGAGATGACAGCCTTCAACTTTTGGTCGCGAATATCGATTACAACCCCTTTGTCGGCCGGCTCGCGATCGGCCGCATGTTTTCGGGTGAGATTGCCAAAAACCAGGAAGTGATCGTCGCCAAGATCGATGGCTCGACCCAAAAGACACGCGTCAAGGAACTGTTTGTATTCGAGGGGCTCGAACGTACGAGCGTTGACTCGGCCGGAGTCGGCGAGATCGTCGCGCTTGCCGGATTTGACGACATCAACATCGGCGAGACGATCACGACGGTCGACAACCCGAGGCCGCTTCCGATCATCGCCGTCGATGAGCCGACAATTTCGATGATCTTCGGCGTCAATACTTCACCATTCTCTGGCATTGACGGCAAGTTCGTCACCTCGCGACAGATCAAAGATCGGCTTGAAAAAGAATTACTCGGAAACGTCGCCCTTCGCGTCACGCAGACAGAAGCGGCGGAGCAGTTCAAAGTGTCAGGTCGCGGTGAGCTTCAGCTTGCCATCCTCATCGAAATGATGCGCCGCGAGGGTTATGAGGTGCAAGTCTCAAAGCCCGAGGTCATCACCAAACAAGATGAGAAGACCGGCGAAACGTTGGAACCCTTTGAGCAAGTCGTCATTGACGTGCCCGAAGAATTCATCGGAGTAGTGACCGAAGCACTCGGCCGCCGTAAGGGCCAGATGACGAAGATGGTGAACAACGGCTCCGGCCGCGTCCGGCTTGAATACGAGATCCCGTCCCGCGGGCTGATCGGATTCCGCGGCGAGTTCTTGACCGAAACAAAGGGCACCGGCCTGCTCAACACGATCTTTCTACGCTTTGATAAATGGCAGGGTGAAATGCGTTCGCGGTCGACCGGTTCGCTCGTCGCCGATCGGATGGGCGAATCCACGACATACTCGCTCTACAATCTGCAGGAACGCGGCACGCTCTTTATCAAACCCAGCGTAAAGGTCTATGAGGGAATGATCGTCGGCGAGAACGCACGTGCGGTCGATCTGGATGTGAACGCCATCAAAGAGAAGAAGCTCTCAAATATGCGGACAACGTCCGCCGATGAAGCAATGCGGCTTGTGCCTGTGCGAGAAATGTCGCTCGAACGTGCGCTCGAATTCATCGCCGATGACGAACTTATCGAGGTCACACCGAAAGCCATCCGGCTCCGCAAACGCGTGCTAAAAGCCAACGAACGACCGAAGAAGTCATAGGCTCGCCTTGCGTTCAATTCATCATTGAAGAGTCCGTCTTGAATGGTCGATGTCGCGTCACAGCTCCGCTAGGAGCGTGATGTTTATGGTTGCGAACGAACACAACGCAAGCTCCGTAGGAGCGGTACATTGTTGATATTCGATGTTGTGTGCCGGCCCTAGCGGGGCTTTGCATTTTGGTCAGGACATCAGATTCTACGAATATCCGGCTCCTACGGAGCCCGTTAAGATACCGATCCCCTCTATTCCAGCCAATCCGAACTTTATCCATCTCCCAGTAGATTTGACACGAAACGCCATCCGTTGTATTTTACCGGTTAGTTACTTAACCCATTGCTTAAATACTAAGGAGACACCAGATGGCACGATTAGATCCATACTTGAATTTTCCAGGAAACACCGAAGAGGCTTTCGAATTTTATCGCTCCGTGTTCGGCGGGGAGTTCACGGCCGTGATGCGTTTCGGCGAAATGCCGGGCTGCGATGAGATGGAGCTCAGCGAAGAGGACAAGGGAAAAATAATGCATATTTCCCTGCCGGTGGGCAACGCGATCCTGATGGCGACCGACTCGCTCGAATCGATGGGCCAGAAGCTCGAGGTCGGGAACAACACTCACCTCAGCTTTACTCCCGATAGCCGCGAGGAGGCCGACCGCGTATTCGCAGCACTGGCGGATGACGGGAAGATAAATATGCCGCTGCAGGATATGTTCTGGGGCGATTATTGGGGTTCGCTGACGGACAAATTCGGTATTAACTGGATGGTGAATATTGCGCAAGCCCCGACAAACTAAACAACCGAGGTAAAAACAATATGTCAAAAGAATATATCGAGATCGTACAGAAGATCAACGACGCATTTGCTGCAAATAATGTTGAAGGCTTTTTGGAGAATTGCTCGGAATCGGTTTCGTGGACAATGGTCGGCGACCGCACGGTTACAGGTAAGGATGCGATCCGTGAATTTATGAGCGAAATGGCCGGATCGGAAGCGCCGGACTTCGGCGTTGACCGAATGATCGCGGATGGCGAATCTGTCGTTTGCTACGGCGAAATGTCGATGAAGGACAGCGAAGGCCAGACGAGCGACTGGTCCTATTGCGATATTTATCACTTTGCCGATGGCAAGGTGGCCGAAATGTCGTCATTCGTCATCAAGAAGAAAGGCGCAGACGACTCGACAAACACCGCGGCGGCATAGGAAACGGCTTCGCTCAAACAGACAGAAACACATATAAATGCAAGAACAAACGGACAGGCTCAGCAGTACATTCTCGGCCCTCGCCGACCCAACTCGCCGGGCGATCCTCGGCCGTCTGGCAAACGGCGAAGCCAGCGTAACCGAGTTGGCCAAGCCGATGAAGATGACGATGCCCGCCGTCACCAAGCACCTTAAAGTGCTTGAACGGGCCGGGCTCATTCGCCGGGGCCGGCAGGCACAATGGCGGCCCTGTTACCTCGTTGCCGAGCCGCTCAAAGAAGCCTTGGACTGGGTCGAGCAATACCGCATTTTCTGGGAGCAAAGCCTTGACCGGCTCGATACATACATTAAGGTGCTGCAGGCTGAGTCAGCGAATGACTCGACAGTGGCGAAGGAAAAAAGTAATGCAAAGCGAAAAAGAACTGGTAAACGCTCGTAACGCGATCGTTATTGTCCGCGAGTTTGACGCTCCGCGGGATCTGGTCTGGCAAGCCTGGACCGAAAAGGAACACATCGAGAAATGGTTCGGGCCGACGGGCTTCGATACCCGCGTTGACCATCTCGAGTTCCGTCCGGGCGGCGAGATCAGGCACACGATGATCGGGCCGGATGGAACCGAGTATCCATCAAAGGGCACCTTTGTCGAGATCGACGCTCCGCGAAAACTGGTTTCGACCGACGAGTTCGGCGAGGGGAGCGAAGAGATCCCGGCTTTCAAAGACGTTAAACTGCCGGAAGCAATGGTCACAACCGTGGAGCTCGAAGACGTCGGCGAGCGCTGCCGAATAACCCTGACCATCTCGCATGCGACCGAAGTGGACCGCAAGCTCCACGAAGAAATGGGCGTTCTCGAAGGCTGGAACTCGACCTTCGATTGCCTGGTCGATTACCTTGCAACGGTAGCGAGAGGAGACAAGAAATGATGCATGAGATCACGCCATTTTTGTGGTTCGACAGCGAGGCCGAAGAGGCGGCAAACTTCTACGTCAGGATCTTTCCGAACTCGTCGGTCGGAAAGATCTCAAGATACGACGAGGCGACCGCCGAGCGTGTCGGCCGGCCGCCCGGCTCTGCCCTAACGGTTGAGTTCACGCTAAACGGCAAGCCCTTCGTCGGGCTCAACGGCGGTCCGATGTTCAAGTTCACCGAGGCGGTCTCCTTCGCCATCCGCTGCCGCGATCAGGCCGAGGTCGATCAATATTGGAAACGGCTGACGGCTGACGGCGGCGAGGAATCGATGTGCGGCTGGTTGAAGGACAAATACGGCCTTTCGTGGCAGGTCGTCCCCGAACAGCTTATCGAGATAAACAATGAGGGCGGCGAACGTGCACGGCGTGCGATGTCTGCCGTAATGACCATGCGGAGGATAGATATTGCCGTGGTGCTTGCCGCGGCGGAGGACGAAGGATGACACAAACAGCGACTGCACAAATGAAAGGCGACTGCGAGATCGTTGTCTCGCGAAGATTTGACGCACCGCGGGAACTCGTTTGGCGGGCGTGGACCGATCCGCAAGCAATTGCCGAATGGTGGGGGCCGCGGGGATTCGACGCTCCGCCCTGCGAGATCGACCTTCGCCCCGGCGGGAAATTTCAGATCGATCTCAATGGGCCGGACGGAAAGGTCTATCCCTGCAAAGGAACGTTCAGGGAGATAGTTGAACCAGAGCGGATCGTTTACGATGGCCCGGCAAATGAGCCTGCCGGTTGCGGTGCCGGGATACCGCCGAACGCAACGGTGACCGTGACCTTCGCAGCGGAAGGCAGCCAAACCGAACTGACCATCCACACGCTGCTCGCGTCTGAAGCGGATCGCGTCGCAGCTCGCGATGAAGGCTTCATCCCGGGTTGGCAGGACAGCCTCGAACGCCTTGCGGAACGGCTCGGGCTCGAATAGAATTTCGTCACATTCTGACCGAAACCATTTGCGGCCTGCGAGCAGTTTTCCGGGCCTGAACAAGGAGATACCTGCAATGAATATCATTCTTTGGATACTGCAAATTGTACTTGGGCTGATGTTCCTTTTTGCCGGCGGCTCGAAGTTCATGATGCCCTACGAAGAAATGCGGGCGAACATGACCGTGGAACTCCCGCACTGGTTCGTGCTCTTTATTGGTGCGGCGGAGGTGCTTGGCGGCCTGGGCTTAGTGCTTCCCTGGGCTTTGGGAATAATGCCGAAGCTAACGCCGATCGCCGCCGCTCTGCTTGCGGTCGTTATGGCCGGTGCCGTCGTCGTTTCAGCTTATGGCGGCATTGCGATGGCGATCTTCCCTTTCGTCATATTGCTGCTTTTGCTGGTCGTCGCTCGGGGCCGCTGGACTGCTAAGGAGTGATCGTATGTCGAAATATTGCGATGTTTACCTGCTGCCGATCGCGGAGGAAAAGCTCGCCGAATACAAAAAGCTCGCCCAAAGTGCCGGCAAGATCTTTATGAAACACGGTGCACTCCGCTACCGCGAGTACGTCGTCTCGGATCTCAACGAAGAATACGGCACATTCCCTTTCGGTAAGGCCCTCAAACTAAAACCGGGCGAAACGATCGTCTATGCCGCGGTTGAATTCAAATCGGAAGCCCATCGAAACAAGACGATGAAAGCTATTTTTGCCGACCCGGAGCTTGCGAAGGTCTCGCCGAAGGACCCGCCTTTCGATTACAAACGGATGGTCTATGCCGGTTTCAAAGTGATCGTTGACCTCTAGAACGGACAATCTGCGTCTGAATCGCTATACTGAAATACCGGGCAGCGATTGCCCGGTTTTTGATGCCTGAAACAATTGACGACAACGAGGTTATTGTCCCTGAGAAGCCGAAGCCGCGATACGACCGCTCAATAATCGAGGGGCCGCTCGGGCCGGCCGTCTGGAAGATCGCCTGGCCGACGATGCTGACCAACGTCATCGCCGGCTTGCAGGGCATTGTCGATCATATCGTGGTCGGCAACGTCGTCGGGTTCAAGGCAAATGCGGCCATCGGCGTGAGCTGGCAGATTTTTTTGGTGGTCATTGTTTTCATCTCGTCGCTCTTTACGGGCATGAGCATACTCGTTGCCCGCTTTGCCGGGGCCGGCGAAGAACTGAAGGTGGACCGAACCGTCTATCAGGCATTCCTAACAGCGATCATCATCTCTTTTGGTGTTATGGCTCCGGTCGGATATTTCGCTTCGCCTTATTTGCTCGACCTCGTAAATGCCGAAGCCGGTGTCAAGGCCGAGGCACTTCCCTATCTCCGCATCACATTCGTTTTCAGTCTTGGCCTGCTCATCTTTTTTATGCTGAGCGGAGCACTTCGCTCGGCCGGCGACGCCCGAACGCCGATGATCCTCGGCGTCGTGATGACGGTGCTCAACCTGGTCCTCAACCTCATTCTCATCCCCGGGCTTGGCCCGATACCGTCATTCGGCACGGCCGGTGCCGCGATGGGAACGAGCATCGCCTCCGGCGTGGTGGCCATTTATGCTCTGTATCGGCTGCTCGCCGGCGGTTGGGTCGTTTCGTTCCCGAAAGGGCTAGGCTACAAGCCCGACTGGGCCATCATCCGCCAGATATTTCGCTTTGGCTTGCCGACCGGGATTCAGGGCATCGCGATGAACGTCGGCGGTGTTTTCATGCTCGCCTTCATCGGTTCGCTGGCTCAGAGTGCGGCGGCACAGGCCGCATTTGCCGTCGGCTATACGCAGCTTTTCTCGCTGATCACATGGACGTCGGTCGGGCTTATGGGAGCGGCTGCGGCGGTCGCCGGGCAAAATCTCGGGGCGGGAAATCCGGAACGTGCATCAAAGGCCGTCCACACGGCCGCGAAGTTCGGCGTCGCGGGCTCGGCATTTATCGGGCTTTTCTTTTTCTTTTTTCCCGCGCAGCTTCTTGGCTTTTTCGGAATGAAGGAGCCGGCCGTTATCGAGATCGGCACGCAGCTTCTGCAGGTGCTCAGTGTTTCCGGCCTATTTATCTCGGCCGCCCTGACCTATACCGGCGGACTGCAAGGCACCGGAGACACCAAAAGCCCGCTCTACATCTCGGTCGTTTCGCAGGTCATTATCCCGCTTGGCATCTGCTTCATTATCCAACAGGCCTGGGGGCTCGAACCCTTGCACATTTGGCTGGCGATCCTCGCCGGGCACATTGTCCGGTTTGCATTGAGCTTCTACAAATTCCGCCAAGGCCGCTGGCAGAGCATTCAGGTCTCGATCGACCGCACCGAAGCCTGATCATTCTTCGTCTTCAAGTTCATCATCGTCCGGCTCTTTTTCCGGATCATATTCCTCATACCCGTGCGCGTCGTCGTAGTAATAACTCCGCTTGCTCGCCTCGTCATTCTCCGCCTCCGCTTTATCAGGCCGTTTTTTCTGCGAGTCGTTCTCGGGCATAATACTCTCAATAATCACCAAAACACATCGAGAGTCAATGTTCGTTATGCTCAACAAGAAATCTTTGCTCACCATTACGCTCGCTTTAATTCTTTCCGGTCTAGTCTCGGGCCAGACCCTGACCGTTCGCCAGATCATGGCGGAGCCTTCGATCGCGGGGCAGCGGGTCGAGGGCGAGAAGCTTTCGCCGGACGGGGCGAAGGTGGTGTTTCTGTGGAACGCCGAGGGCAAGCCGCGGCGCGATCTTTACATTGTCTCGACCGCGGGCGGGACGCCGGAAAAAATACTCAGCCCCGGCCAGCTTCCCGCTCCGGTTCGTCTGCCCGAACGAGCGAATCCGCTCAACTACGGCGTCGAGATGCGTGACCAGTTCGTCCGCGACCGCGAAAATCAGCTCGGCAATTTCGAATGGTCGCCGGACTCGAAACGGCTAGTTTTTACGCATGGTGGCGACCTTTATTTGATGACGGTTTCCGATCGCGCGGTAAAGCGCATCACGAAAACACAGTCCCCAGAGTTCGGGGCTCGGTTTGTGGACAATGACCGCATTCTTTATTCGCAGGGCGGCAACGCGTTCGTGCTAAATCTTGCGGATGCGACGCTTACGCAGGTGACCCGCGAGGCCAATGCGCAGCAGTTCATCTCGGTAGGAAACATCGTAACGAGCAAGGACGGCAAGATGGCGGCGTACGTCGTTTCGGATGGCTCGAAACAGCGGCAGCTTGTTGTCCCGAACTTCTTGCCGGAGTTTGTTACAGGCGGCGGGCCGCGACGCGGTTGGACCGAGCAGAAATTGATGTTCATGCCGACCGACGGCAGCCGAGACACGCCGCACGAGATAAAGCTCCCGAAGCCCGAGGGCGTCTCCAGCTTTCGGCGGATGGTATGGGCTGCAGATAACCGCTCGCTGATCGTTGACCGGCTCGATAAAGACACAAAACGCCGCCAGCTTTTCTACGTTTACAACGTAGGATCAAAGGACGAAAAGATAATCCTCATCACCGAAGAGACCGACGACAAATGGCAGGCGCCGAAATCGGCGATATTCGAACCAAACCCGAAAAACCCCGCTCAGCTTTTCTTCGCCTCCGAACGCGACGGCTTTAACCACCTCTACCTCGCAACCCTCGAATCAGAAACGCGGGCCGCAGCGAGTGTTTCAACCACACAGGCGGAAACCCGACCGGTAGGGAGGGTGTCTTCAACCGAGAAAGAACAGAATTTGACCGGGAGCGTTCCAACCCCGTCCGTAAAGATCGAACAACGAACGAAAGGGAACTGGCAAGTTGAATGGGCCAAATGGAACGCCGCTGGCGATCAAGTAATTTACATGTCGAACAGTAAGGGAACTTCGGGACGTGAATTTTTCGTTCAACCGGATATCGCCCGAAACGGCGGGTTGTTCATCACGACAGCAAACCCAACCTGGATGAAAGAGAGCCCGCAGCTTTCGGAGAACGGTAGCGTCCTCGTTTTCGGCGGCTCCAAATGGAATGAGCCCACAGAGTTATATTCGATACCCATATGTTTTCCATGCGAGCCTCTTATCAAAACACCGACTCAACTTACTCGCACAGTGCCCGAATCACTTAAGTCGATGAAATGGACGGAACCCAACTTCATCGAGATCGATTCCCGGGATGGCAAAAAGATCCCGGCGAAGATCTACCTGCCGCCCGGCCATGATCCCAAGAAGAAATATCCGATGGTGATCTTCGTTCACGGTGCGGGTTATTTGCAGAACGTGATCAACGGCTGGAACAACTATTACCGCGAGTTCATGTTCAACGACATGCTGGCGAAGAAGGGCTATGTTGTGCTCGATATTGACTACCGCGGCTCGGCGGGCTATGGCCGCGAGTGGCGGACGGACGTCCATGATTTTCTCGGCGGCAAGGACTTTGACGATCATATCGACTCCATCGACCACATGGTCAAAAACTACGGCGTCGATCAAAGCCGCATCGGAGTTTACGGCGGCAGCTACGGCGGATTCATGGCCGGGATGCTCGTCATGCGGGCACCGGAGCGGATCGCCGCGGCCGCGGCACTTCGCTCGGTCTTTGACTGGAAGAATTACTACGCCGCGAATCCTTTTTACACCGCCCAGCGGCTCGGCTTTCCCGACAAGAACCCCGAGGCCTACAAACGCAGTTCGCCGATCGCTTATGCCGACAAGCTCGAACGGCCGTTCCTGATACTACACGGAATGGCCGACGACAACGTTCATGTGCAGGACTCGGTGCAGATGATCGAACAGCTCATCAGGCTTGGGAAGACGCAGTATTTTGAGGCGATGCTTTATCCTTCGGAAAATCACGCGTTCGTCCGGCCCGAAAGCTGGGCCGATGAATACGAGCGAATTCTTACATTTTTTGAGAAGCACCTTGCGGCGAAATAGCTGATGAGTTTTGCCGCCACGATCGCCGATTCGCTCCTCGCCATCGCCTTTCCGCGGGAGTGCCGCTGCTGCGGGCGGCAGGTCGAGCGTCGGGCGGATGGCGTAGCGTGTGAGAATTGCTGGAGCGCGTATCGCTTCTTTACCGGCAGCGAAACGGCCTGTGCAAAATGCGGCTTATTCCTTGGCGAGGCTGAGACGATGTTTGAGACCTTTTGCCGCAAATGCGACGACCACGCTTACGGCTTAGCTCGCTCGGCCGGCCCTTATCGCGGCCCGGCCGCCGCGGAAGTCATCAATCTGAAGACCAACCCGCACCTCTCGATCCGATTTCAGAAAGCCGCCTCGATCGCCTTTGCCGATAGCTTCCGCGAAGGGGCGGACCTTCTCATGCCGGTTCCGCTTTCGCGAAAGCGTTTTGTCGAGCGCGGCTACAATCAGGCGTCCGTGATTGCCGGATTTCTCGGCAGGTCAAGCGGCATTCCGGTTGATGAAGCAAGCCTTCAGCGTGTCGTCGATACGCCGCACCACCGAGCCGGAATGGACCGCAAGGCCCGCGACCTCTCGGTCCGCAACGCCTTCAAGGTCGTCCGTCCCAAGCTGACCGCCGGCAGAAGCATCATCCTAATTGACGACGTCCTGACCTCGGGCTCGACCGCATCCTATTGTGCCAAGGCCCTAACGAAAAGCGGCGCGGCGAGGGTCGATGTTTTCACCCTCGCACGCGCCGCGTAAACCAATTTAGATGACAACTACGGAGCGTCAACCGACGGTACCGGTATGTCGTTCTCGAGCCCAAAGGTGACCGCCTGCAGTGTGCCGTTCGTCGAACGCCTTATGTACCAGACGCCGTTCGAAGGACGATAGACCGCTATGTCGTCAATAAAGTCGCCGTCGTAGTCACCAACAACCGGCTTATCTCCGCTGACGCCCCATTGCAGAATCTGCACCGAGCCATTCGAACTCCGGAGAATGTACCAGACGCCATTCGACGGCCGGAAAATCGCGAGGTCGTTTCTAAGGTCGCCGTCAAAATCACCCCGTACGGGAACGTCGCCATTTTGTCCGAAAGGCAATGCGACAAAGCCCCCGTTTGTGCTATTCAGCCGATACCAAACGCCGTTCGAAGGTCGCCAGACCGCTATGTCATAACGGTTGTCGCCGTCATAATCTCCGGGAACCGGCACGTCGCCGTCCACTCCAAACTGCGTGATGGAAACGCCCTGATCCCGCGTCCTGTAGGTGTACCAAACGCTCGTCGATGGCCGGTAAACGGTGAAATCAGCAAGCCCGTCGGCATCATAATCGCCCGCGAGCGGCACATCACCATCCGCACCAAATTGTGCAGCAAAGAACGTATTATCCGTGCTCCGCAACACGTACCAGGTGCCTTCGCTCGGACGAAAAACCGCGAGGTCCGAAAGAAAGTCTCCGTCGTAATCCTTCGCCACCGGAATATCCTCGGCCGTTCCGAATTGATCGATCGCAACGTTGCCTTGCTGGCTTCCGAGGCGATACCAAACGCCTGTGTTAGGCCTGAAAACACCGATGTCGGTCTTTAGATCGCCGTCAAAATCGGCGGAGGTCTTGTTCGGCAGAATGCGGTCGATCGTCCCGCCTAAACCGACGACGTAAAGCTCACCGTCCTCGTCCTCGCCAAATGAGGCTATGTTCCGGGGAGTATCGAGCACCATGATCTGCTGATTGCTTAGCGTCCAGAAAAAGATCTCGCCCGTGCAGTAATCCGCAAAAATATACTCGCCTTTCAGAAGAGCATTCTGCACGCCGCGATAAACGTATCCGCCCGTGATCGAGCACCGGCTGCCTGTGTGGGTGTACTGTGTCAACGGCATGTCAAAATTCGCCGGGATGCAAAGGCTAGGGTCAAGCCCGGTGCAGTTCGTGCCCTCATAAACCCGCCAGCCGTAGTTGCCGCCGAGCCCGATCAACGAGACCTCTTCAATGTTGTTCTGGCCTACGTCTCCCGCCCAAAGAGCTCCATCCCCGCCGCGGTCAAATGACCATCGCCACGGATTCCGGACGCCGACGGCATAGATCTCGTCCGCACCGGGAATGCCGACGTATGGGTTATCGGGCGGATTCGTATAGGCCGGGCTCGGGTTCTCGTCCGTCACATTTGGCGTGATACGAAGAAATTTGCCGAGCAGGTCGTTGATGTTCTGCGAACGGTTGCCGGGGTCGTTGCCGGAGCCGCCATCGCCCATGCCGATGTAAAGATTATGCTGGCCCGGAGCATCCTCGCGGAAAGCGATCATCCCGCCGTTATGGTTTGAGAAGGGCTGAGCGATCGTGAGAACATTTCGCTCGCTGTTCGGGTCACCCAGCGTATTGTTATTCGTCGCCCGGAAGCGAGCTATCACGGTTGCCCCGTCGGTCTGTCGCGTATAGTTGACAAAGAAGTAGCCGTTGTTCTCAAAATCCGGATGGAACGCCAGCCCGAGAAGCCCTCTTTCACCGCCCGAGAGCACTCGGGTCGTTATGTTCATAAAGATCGAAAACGTATTCGTACCCGGGGCAGCGACCCGGATGATACCACCACGTTCGACCACAAAAACACGTCGTGTTCCATCGCCCGCATGGGTCAAAAGCACAGGCGAGCTAAGCCCGGTCGCCCACGGGATCTGGTAACGGAACGGCGGCGGATTACTCTGGCCCGACGAGCCGGCAACAAATACAAACACCAACGAAAAGAGTGCGATCAAGGATCGAAGTGATCTCATAAATTTTTCAAGCTTCAGGCTCCGGGGCCGCGAGGGCAACATGCCGGACGAATGAGGACCGGCGATAAATTGAAAACTGGGGTACTAGCTTAATTATACGGTTGTTCCACCAGGAAACAATAGCTAAGTTCGAAATCGCTTCCGGCCGGAGGCTTTTCCATTTACTGGGAGGTCGATGTTTTGGAGCCGCAGCGTGACGTCCGCGGTTAGGTCAAGCCCTGCCTTTTGGCCCAAACGCAGATGAAAATATCCCGACGCCGCGATCATCGCCGCGTTGTCGGTCGAAAGGTGTTTTGACGGAAAATAAACCGGAAGAGAGAGCCTCGCCGCTGCCTTCTCGGCTGCTTCGCGAAGAGCGAGATTGCACGCAACGCCGCCGGCGACGATCAGCGTTCGCGGCCGGTATTCGGCCGCCTGCTTTTCCATTGTGGAAACCAGAGCTGTAACGACCGCATCCTGAAAACCCGCAGCGAGATCTGCCGCGTCTTGATCTGATTCGGGCGGGGTTTCCGCCAGGTGTCGCGAGACGGCAGTTTTCAGCCCTGAGAAACTAAAGTCCGGCGTTCCGTCTGAGATCTTCGCTTTTACAAACTTGACCTTGCCGGTCTCGCCCGAGCGGGCAAGCCGCTCGATCTCCGGCCCGCCCGGATAACCAAGCCCGAGCATCTTCGCCACCTTGTCAAACGCCTCGCCGGCGGCGTCATCGCGGGTCCGCGAGACGACCTTGTATTTGCCTTCTTCGGGAATATGGAAAAGATTCGTGTGCCCACCGGAGACGATCAGAGCCATCGCCGGATATTCGACCTGAGGATTATCGAACGCGACCGAATAAACGTGTCCTTCTATGTGGTTGACGCCGACGATCGGGATGCCTAGCCCAAATGCCAGAGACTTTGCGTAGGAGACACCTACCAACAATGACCCGACGAGCCCCGGCCCCTGCGTGACCGCGATCGCATCGATCTCTTTCATCGCAATGCCCGCCCGAGACAGAGCTTCTGTCACGATCGGTTCGATTTTTTCCAGATGCTCTCGCGATGCAAGCTCAGGCACAACACCGCCGTACGGGCGATGCAGTTCGATCTGCGACGAGATTACTGACGAAAGAATCTCGCGGCCATCGCGCACAACCGCCGCTGCGGTCTCATCGCAAGAGCTTTCGATGCCAAGTATTAGCACAAAACTAGATTATCAGATGGTGATTGGTGGTTCTATCGGCGGGGCAGGCGGTGTCGGGCACACTGAAAAGGTGGGCGTCCAAAATTCGGACGCCCCAACGCCGCATTTAAGCGGCCAGCATTTCACAATTTTGCCGGCGGTGCCGTCGGCTAGTGAAATGTGAGCTCTTGAACTACTGTGCAGCCTGATTGCTAATGGCCGGCGAAGGTTCCGGATCAGGGTCAGCGGCAATGCTCAAAAGGCCTGAGAACAGCAATGCTCCCGCGATCAAAATGAACCCTCCGATGCTAAGTAACGCCCATGTGACTCCCCTATGCTTTTTGGCAACGTCCTCGCGTACAACCTTTTCTTCCCCGTCCACATTAGTTGTTTCGTATGACATAATTCCCTCTTGGTTCGATTCACCATAAATTAGTGCAATGGCCGTGCCAGATGAGTATAAGTTGTTTAATATGAACAGATACGTCAGAACAAAAAAAGGCACGACTGATGCCGGGCCTAATTAGTGTACGAATTTGATGCGCAACCTTTAGTCGGTTTTGTACTGTATCATTTCCATTCGCTGAACCATTTGTTCATCTGATCGATCTCTGCATTTTGTGAGGTTATTATCGCCTCCGCGAGTTTTTTAAGCTCCGGCTTGGAATCGCCCTTCGCTCCGTCGAGCAAAGCCCTCGACATCAGCACCGCTCCTTGGTGATGTAGTGTCATCTGCCGGATGAACTCGCGATCAAATTCGGGGCCTTTCAGCTCGCCGAGCGCCTTCATATCCATCTGGCCCATGCCCTCTTTCATGCCCGCAAATTCCATATTGATCGCCGGCTTCGCATCCTTAAACCAATCATCGCGCCAGCGCTTCATCTGCGTTATCTCGCGGTCCTGATCGGCGATGATCGCTGCTCCGAACTTCCGTAGTTCCTCTCGCGAAGCTCTGGCCTCCACGAGCTTTGCCATATCTAGAGCACCCTGATGATGCACGATCATTGTGTCGATGAACTGAAGATCCCGCGGAGCATCAGCCGCCCCAGGCGAGCTTTTCAGTCCCCCATGGTCCATCGAGCCGTGATCCATTTGTGAATGATCGACTGCGTTGGTGTTTGAAGCCGCTGTCGAATGATCGTGGCCGTCGTGGTTGTCGGATGTTGAACAGCTGATCAAAAAAAGTGAAATAAGAAAAACGGAAATGAACTTCATATCGCAACAATATCGGAACGTTGACAGAACCGCAAAGCCCCCGCGGCAAGCGTATGCATTGAGATCAAACCATTTGAATCATTCGAATAACGATCATTGTCATATCGTCGTGCTGCTTGGCGCCGTTGGCGAAGCGATCGGCAGAGGCAACGATGCTTGAAAGGATCTCCGCAGCCGGTTCTTCAGTAAGCCGCACAAGTTCATCGAGCATTGCATCCTCGCCCCATTCTTCATCGGCCGGGTTCATCGCCTCGGAAATGCCGTCCGTGAAGCCGACAAGCACATCTCCGGCGCGAAGTTCGACCGTTCCCATTTCATAACTGACTATCATCGGCGGGAGCATGCCGATCACCGGCCCACCAATGGTTAGAGTTTCCACGCTGCCATCGGCTCTTATCAGAAACGGCGGGTTGTGCCCGGCATTAACATATGAGAGCTGACCGGTGGCTGTATCGAACTGAGCGTAAAAGAATGTTGCGTATCGATTTGTCGTTGATGCTTCGTAAACGAGTCTGTTGACGTGGGTCATCAGCGTTGCCAGGTCGTCGCCGGAATGGATCGCTTGCCCGCGAAGCGATGCCTGCAGGCTCGCCATCATAAGCGAGGCACCAATTCCTTTTCCTGAGACATCGCCAATGGCGAACCCGAATTTCCCATCGGGAAGTTCGATGAAGTCGTAATAATCGCCGCCCACCGCGAGTGCAGGGCGACAGGCACCGAAATAATCAAGGCCCTTCACCTTCGGGAGCTCTTGCGGAAATAAGCGCTCCTGAACCTCGCGGGCGATCTCCACCTCGGCATTTAGCCGTTCCTTTTGTGCGGCTTCCTTTGCAAAGGCTTCAGTAAGCCTGGAATTCTCCAGCGCGAGTCCTGTCTGCGATGCAACGGACCGAAGCAAGCGAAGATCGCTCGCTGTATATGGTTCTTCAGAACGCTTTGGGCTAAGGCTGATGATCCCGGAAAGCTCATTCTTTACTGCAACCGGGAGAAGTATCTGCGAGTTCAGTTCGCGAAGCTGTTCCATGTCGTCAAGAGACATCGTCGGTGTTGACGTCACTTCCGTCATGTCTTCATAAAGAACGATGTGCTGATTGTTGCTGAGCTTTCGGATAGATTTTGAAGTGCCGGTAAGCGAAACGGCCGGCGGAGTGTCGTAGCCAACGGCATAGGCGGGAACGAACGTCGAGCCGTTCCGCAAGAGCAATGCGACCTGCGGGACGTGGAGCGATTCGCTGATCTTGTTCGCAACCGTTTCGAGCAAAGGCTTGGTCTCGACCATTGTCCGGACGTCGTCGCTGAGCTCTGACAGGATCAGCTCGGCATCGTATGCTTCGCGAAAAAACCGCTTGTCGATCCAGAGCCGCAGTGGCTTAGCGGCCATTTCGATTAGAGGAACGAGTGCAATTGCTCCTGCGACGATAATGGCCTGAGTCCAAAAGCTCGCTCCGTACGTATTGATCGACCACAAGATCAGCAGCCCAATTCCGAGCAAGGATAATACCTGGATCACCCTGACTCCGCCTTTCGCAAGTCCGTATTGCAAGCCTTGACGGATCACCACGCCGACATCCATCGCCCGGTAAACCACTATGACGTAGGCCATTGTCAGCGGAAACAACAAGATCATTGAGAGAGCAAGGAATGCCAGCCAGCCCGGGGCCACATCATAAAAAGATCCTCGGGCACCCGAAACGAGTTTATAGAGCACCAAACTGAAAAAGGGCAGTAAGGAAAATGAAGTTCCCCATACCATCACCCGCAATCGTCGGCGGGCGTCCGGGTTTTCGAGCGTGCCGCTCTTCCATCCGAGACATGAGAAAAAAAGCCCGATCGCCAGCATATTGATCACGGCGAAATAGGCGAAGATCTTTTCATTGAACGGCGCTAGAAAATCGAGTGGCCCCGTGCCTGTGTACATCTTCAACTGTCCGCTGAAGATGATCAGGATCTGATAGGCCAACGGAACAATTACTATCCATTTAAGCCACGGAACTTTGCGATCCAGCGACAATCTTTCCGGAAAGTAGATCCCGAAAAGGAACATTGATAAAGCCCACGAGCCGATGAAAATGGTTTTATAAGAGCCAAGGTACTGGGATTGATTAAAACCTTCCAAACCGATCGCAGATATACCTAGAAGGAGGAACAACAGAAGCCACGCAAGGTAGTCGGTCGGCCGAACGAGAACGACCCAAAAACCGAGTAGCACACACAATAAAGGAAAAACGTAGTTGTAGATATACCCCGCGAGAAGCCGGAAATAGTAGCCGATGTTACGCTCGATCTTAATAGTCGGAATTGTGAGCTCACGCACAGCACCTTCGTCGCCTCGGCGAACACTCAAGTTCATCGTACCGCCGAATTTCAAAGCGCTCTCCATCTCTTCCGCAAAAACGCCTTCGGTCTCGGTACTTCGGCCGTTGATCGCGACGATCCTATCGTCCAACGCGAGTCCTGCCTGTTCGGCTTCCGGGCCGGCGTAAACGATCTTACCGCTGCTGACGAACGGTACGCGGTAGTCGTATGCTCGTTCGCTAACCCGTCTCGGCAGCTCTCCAAGATGTGAATAGAATGCCGTCGCTGTAAACACAAAAAGGATCGCGAGAAGAGCGTAAAGAAGGTACTTTCGGGTCATGTCGATTACTTAGCGTCTGCCTAGATCGTAAAATCTCCAGCTCGATCTATGATCCGGATCAAGTTTTTGTTTTGTAAGTAGTGCCCGGACCATCTCGACCGGTATTGAACCCTCTTTCAGAATTGCATCGTGAAACTGTCGGTCGGTCATCTTTCCGGAGCCGACGAGGTCTTTGTGCATCTGATAAAACTGCAGCCCGCCGACCATATACGCCATCTGATAAAGCGGGCCGTAGTCGCCCGAGAACGAGCGACGAACCTCGGCCAGAGCGTTCTCCCGCTCATGGCCGACGCGGTTCACAAGCAGGTCAACGCATTGCTCGGGTGTCCATCGGCCGAGGTGAAAATTCATCGAAAAAATGATCCTCGCCGCCCGATGCGACCGCCAGAAAAGCGCCCCGATCTTGTCCTCCGGCGTTTTAGTAAATCCCCGGTCCCAGAGCAAAAATTCCCAATAAAGCGCCCAGCCCTCGCCCCAAAACGGCGTCCTGAAAGTGCTCCGGTACGTCCTGTAACGCCGGTTCATGAACTGCTGCATATGGTGGCCGGGGATGAGTTCGTGATGCGTAACCGCCCGTGCAAAATGCGGGTTGTTTCCGCGGAGCGACATCATCTTTTGCTCGTGCGTCATCGAGTCGGTTGGATAAGCGACCAAAATCGTCTCGCCGCCGAGGAAAAAGGGAGCGATGAGCTGCCGCTCGGGCGACATCATCTCCATCCGCCACGTCTCCTCGGCCTCACGCGGCACGGTCAGTAGGTCGTTCTTCTTGACGTAATCTATCGCCTCAAGGGCAAAGTCACGGATCAACGCCGGCTGCTTTCCGGGCTCGACGTACTTTTGCTTTACGGCCTCTATCGCCTTCATATAATCGTCGCCATAGCCCATCTCGCGAGAGGCTTTCTTAAGTTCCGCGACGCACCACTCGAACTCCTTATTCGCAAGCTCGACCAGCTCCTCGGGTGTGTACGGGATCATCTCGAACTGCAGATCGCGGATAAGCGCATCGCGGCCGATCGGGTCGCCGATGATCGTCGTCCGGTCGTCCGCCGCCACGCCGACCAGCTTGCCCGCGACGTACTCCGAATATCGCTGAAGTGCCGCCTCGACAGCCTCGTATGGCTTCTTATTCCACCAAGTGAACTTGGGGTCATAGGCATTGTGGAAGTTGTACCAATTGCGGAGCGTCGAACGCAGCGAGGCGATCGTCCTTACGGCTCGGTAAGCGACCGTCCGTTTCGGCTTCTGGTAGGTGCCGTTCTCAAATGCCCTTTGCGTCTCGGTGATCTTGGCCGCCAGAGCGTCGAGCTTGGCCGCCGTCTGCTCGGGGTCGATGCTTTCAAGCCGCCGCCGCTGGTCCTCAAGCTCGCTGATGACCGGTGCGAACTGCACGATCATCATCATCTCCTCAAGTAATGCTGTATTCCGGTCAAGCTCCGCCAGTTCCCGCCGCAGGTGGTTCTGAAACAGGATGTGGTCAACCTTCTCGTGATGCTCAAGCCGGGCAAAGTCGATCCGCCCGAGCTCCGCCAACCGGTCCTGATACAGCTTCCTGAACCGCTCCCGCCGTGCCGGCGAGGTCTCCGCCGAATACCATCGCGCGTAAGCCCCGCGGTCCTGCTCGTAATTCTCGATCGCCTGCCGCAGCCGCGACGGAGCCTCCGAAACCTGCCCAAAAACCCCAACCGCCATCGCAAAGACGAATATGATCGCCAGGTATCTTTTCATAATTTTCTGCCGTGTGGTGTCGTAATGAAAAAGCTAACAGCTATAAGCTAATAGCCGTTAGCTGATTTTTAAAATCGATCGCTCCCGAGCCACTTAGATCTCTTGGAGAAAGCTCTCGCCCGCCGGGAGTTCGAGGCCGAAGTTCTCTGCGATCGTCTGGCCGATGTCGGCGAGCGAGCCGCGGGTGCCGAGATTGACGCCCGGGGCGGCCTTTTTGCCGTAAACCAGCAGCGGAACGTATTCGCGGGTGTGGTCGCTGCCGGGAAAGGTCGGGTCGTTGCCGTGGTCGGCGGTGATGATCAGCAGATCGCCGTCTTTCATCGCGGCAAACATCTCCGGAAGCCGTCCGTCAAAGTGCTCAAGCGCCGCCGCATAGCCCTCAGGATCACGCCGGTGGCCGAAAAGCATATCGAAATCGACCAGATTGCTGAAGATAAGCCCCTTGTTTTCAGCGTTTAAGGCGTTTATCGTCTGATCGATGGTTTGATCGTTGTTCTTGGCGACGAGGTCTTCGGTCACGCCCATCGAATCATAAATTGAGGCGATCTTTCCGATGCAGACAACGTCCAAACCGGCATTCTTCAGCAGCGGAAGGAGGTTCTGCTCGGGCGGCGGAACGGCATAATCGTGCCGGTTCTCGGTCCGCTTGAATGTATCGGCCGTCTCGCCGACAAATGGCCTCGCGATCACCCGCCCGACGCGGTCCTCGCCGTCGAGGATACGCCTCGCCGTCTCGCACATCTCATAAAGCCGCCCGACCGGAACGACCTCTTCATGCGCGGCGATCTGAAACACCGAATCGGCCGAGGTATAGACGATCGGTTTGCCCGACCGGACGTGCTCTTCACCCAACTCCTTGATTATTTCCGTCCCGCTCGCCGGCACATTACCGAGCACGCCGGGAACTCCAGTTTCCGTAATGAATCTATCGATGACCCGCGGGGGAAAGCCCTCCGGAAAGGTTGGAAATGCCTTTTCAAGGACGATTCCCGCCATCTCCCAGTGGCCCGTCGTCGTGTCTTTGCCGTTTGAGGCGAGCGTACACTTGCCAAATGAGCCGATCGGCCTTTCTACGGACGGCACGCCCTCGAGCGGACGAATATTCCCGAGCCCAAGACTTTCCATATTGGGCACGTTCACTTTCCGCTTGCGGAATACATTGCCGAGCGTGTCCGCTCCTGCAT
Organism: Acidobacteria bacterium Ga0074141; assembly: GCA_001464665.1. Lineage (GTDB taxonomy): Bacteria > Acidobacteriota > Blastocatellia > Pyrinomonadales > Pyrinomonadaceae > OLB17. The sequence goes on along the minus strand of LNDP01000014.1, from coordinate 354,610 downwards.
CGCCCCACGCGGCCGCGTCCGGCATCTCGCCAACTCCGGCCGAATCAAGCACTACCAAACAGATCCTATCGAACTTTGCCATAGCTTAATTTGTCGGTGCCGTGTAGCCCTCGCGGGCACGCACGCCGAACTTCCCTGCCTTATCTTTCAATTCTACCCGTATCCGCCGAAATTTACCGTCCCGCTTCTCGTTCGTCGAGTAATATCCGAGCGAATACGTCGTCCCGATGTCCTCGGCGATCGATGCAAATGCCGCTCCCGCCTCCGCAAGATCGGCTACCGGAAAAACTCGCCCGCCGGTCGCCTTTGCGAGCTTCGCCATCTCGTCATCGGCGATCTGGTAAAGCTTTTTGCTCACCGCCAGCCGCTCAAAATCGCCGAGTTTGCAGAAATCCATTGTCCGCTCGGCTCGCGACCCGAGCGAAGAGAAGTATCGCCGAAGCTGAGCGACCGAAAATCGCATCGCGATCTGGCAGTCGCCGAGCAGATTCTCCTCTAGGAACGGCCGCGTATCGACCCTGATAAAGTAAACCGCAATTCCTAGCGGCAAAAGCTCATCTTCGGCGTCGTTAAAGGCGTTTTCGCTGGTCGAATCGACCCCATCGCCAAGCACGACCAGCACCCGCCGACGATTCCCTTCACCGCCCTTAAGCATTCGCTCCGCAGTCGTCACCAGAGCGTCATAGTACGGCGTTCCGTTGCTAGTCGCGACCGAATCGAGGGCCTGATTCAGCTCTCGCCGATCGCCGGTGATGCTTGTCAAAACGTCGATACTCGCCTTCGATCGTCCGTCGATCGTGTCTGTTCGAAAGGCAATTAATCCCACCCGGTCACCTTCCCGCAGAGATGCGATGAATCTCGACGCCGCCCGCCGGATCAGGTTCAGTTCCGACCGCGTCGAACCGGAGGTATCGAGCAACAATGCAACATCAAAAGGCTCGGTCGATGTCCGAAACTCCGCGATCTCCTGCTCCGCACCGTCCTCAAACGCCCTAAAGTCTCCGGCCTTAAGCCCTCTCACGAGTTTTCCGGCGACGTCGGTAACGACCACAGGAACCTCAATGAGGTCCGTGCGCACAACGATCCGCTCGTCGTCCTTCTCTGCCGGCGGCCTGTTCTGTCCTTGCAAAGATACCCCTGCCGCCAAGACAACGGCGACCGGAAAAACCAGCAAATTGAGGCTGCGAAGAAACATTAAGATGTACCGCGAATCAACAGTTTACCAAATCGACCCGTAGGCACGTTAATTTTATTTTACCGGGCTGCCTTTCGGCCATTGATTTATTCCGAGAATAGTAGGAAATTAGAGAAGTTCTAGACAGTTTGAATTCCTTTACCATTTCGGACAGAGGTCCGGGTAAGTCCGCTTCAGTTATGCGGGCAGTGTGAACTCTGTTTCGGGGCACGAAAAATATGAAAAATCAGATATCAATTTTAGTCCGCGGACTTTTCGGTATGTTCGCGATTTTCGCGGCCGTCACAGCCCAAGGGCAAACGCCGCTTGCGGTTGAGGACTTTGACCTTGCGGCCGGGCAGTTGCTTACGGCCAACGGCTGGACGGCCCATAGCGGTGCCGGTACCAACCCGCTGACGGTCGTTTCCCCTGGGCTTTCTTACACTGGCTACCCGAGCTCGGGAGTCGGAAATGCCGTCGGATTCACGACCAGTGGCGAGGACGCGCATAAAACGTTCGCCGTGCAGTCTTCCGGCACCGTCTATGCTGCGTTCATGGTGAACTTTTCTGCGGCACCTGAAACGCTCGGCGGCGGGTATTTCTTTCACCTCGGACCAGACCCTATAAGCACGATCTTTCGAGGACGCGTTTTTGCGCGAAGGGACGCTTCGAACGGAGTTGCCTTCGGCCTCTCGAAAGCGGCGACCGGATCGGACACGATCGTCTGGACCGGTAATACATACGCCCTGAACACGACCTACTTGGTAGTGGTGAAATACACGGTGGTTGACGGTGTGGATAATGATACGGTCGTTATGTACATAAACCCGGCGCTTCCTGGCGGTGAGCCGGCTTCGCCGACCATCACGGCGACGGATACCTCGTCCGATATTGCTCCCGGTTCTTATGCCATCCGCCAAGGTTCGGCTTCGTCCCACCCGGCCGGCGTTTTTGACGGCCTCAGAGTCGGAACCACTTGGGCTTCGGTAACTTCGAGCGGCCCGGTCGCTCCGGCTCAAAACGTCGTCGACTTTAACGGCGACGGCAAGACCGACTTTGCCGTTGTGCGAAATACAGGCGGCGGAGCCGGCGGGCAGATGACATGGTTCATCAACTGGAACGGCACAAATGACGTGCAGACGGCAGAATGGGGCATCTCGACAGATATCTTTGTCCCGGCTGACTATGACGGAGACGGAAAATCCGACATCGCGGTTTGGCGTCCGATCGGTACTGGCCAGCCGAGCGGCAATGCTTTCTTCTATATCCTTCAAAGTTCGAACAATACGGTTCGGATCGATGACTTTGGCCAAGCGGGAGATCGGCCGGGAGTTGTCGGTGACTATGACGGCGACGGCAAAGCCGATGTGGCAGTTTATCGAAGCGGAGCGACGGCCGGTGCCCAGAGCACATGGTTCTATCGCGGATCGCTCAACAATCCTGGCGGTGCGATAACATTTGTTCCATGGGGACAAAATGGCGACTTCACCGCACCGGGCGATTATGACGGCGACGGTAGAAACGACTTCGTTGTCCAGCGTAATGACGGCGGCGGAAACGCGGTTTTTTGGTTCAATCAGTCAACGGCAGGCGTAAAAACTGAGATCTTCGGAACGCCGGCGGACGTTATTGTACCCGGTGACTACGATGGCGATGGCAAAACCGACCTCGCCGTTGTTCGTGGTGCCGCGGAATCGATCCAGTGGTGGCACCGACGCAGTTCGGATAACGGTGTTGTGGTCTCGATCTTCGGTGCCTCCGCTACCGATCTCCCGGTTCCTGGCGATTACGATGGCGACGGGAAAACCGACCCGGCTATTTGGAGGCCGAGCGCTTCTGCCGGTCAGTCCGCCTTCTGGTTTCAAGGCTCGACCAGCGGAACGGTCACGGCACCGTGGGGACAGAGCGGCGACGATCCTGTTGCAAATGTCTTTACGTTCTAGTAAGTAGATCGTGGAAATTAGAATGCCCGGGCCGACAATCATCGGCTCGGGCTTTTTCATGCGCAAAAATGAGCCGACCGAGCGGCTCATTATTTTCTTACGTTATCGGGAGGTTAAACGTACTTCTCTAAGACCCTTGAGATCTGCTCTTGTGAGACGGCTCCGACGATCCGCTCCTGCTCCTGCCCGCCCTTAAAGACGATCAGCGTCGGAATACCGCGGATACCGAAACGCTGCGGCACCTCGGGGTTCTCGTCAACGTTCATCTTGTAAACGCCGGCCTTGCCTGAAAGCTGCTCGGCAACGGCCTCGACCGAAGGAGCGATCATCCGGCACGGCCCGCACCACTCTGCCCAAAAATCCACGAGGACCGGTTTGTCCGCTCCCAAAACATTTGTCTCAAACTCTGTATCTGAAACTGCGTGTGCAAAATTTCCCATTATCTTTTTCTCCAAAAACTCGAATTATAGCCAACGTTTCCGGCTCTCGCAAACGAACCGACTAACAATACTTCTTATTGTAACTATATTTGTTACAGTTGTCAATCGCTTACTCGTCAAACGCCGTGTCGAGGCACGCCGCCCGCCAGGGAGCGATATCCGCTCGCACCTTTTCAAGCTCGGCCTCGATCCGCGTAATGCACATCTCCCCGAGCGGAAGCCGAAGCGGCGGCTCGTCCGATTCGACAACGTCGATCATAACCTGAGCGGCCTTTCTCGGGTCACCTGCCTGCTTTCTATCAACCTCGGCAAAATAATCGAGGAACCGCTGCGTTCCGGGATAAACATCTGGCATCTGCCCTTCCGGCCCCGAAAGCGAACGCCCGCCGAAATCGGTCCGAAACGGCCCGGGCTCGACTATTGTAACCCTTATTCCATGATCGGCCGCCTCTTGCGCCAGTGCTTCCGAAAGCGCCTCGAGGGCAAACTTCGTCGCCGCGTAATACCCGGCCGAACCCGATGCGATAAAGCCGGCGACGGACGACATATTTAGAACGTGGCCGCTCTTTTGCTCTCGCATTTGCAGCAGCACTGCCCGCATCACGTCGACCGCTCCGAAAACGTTCGTATCAAACTGTGCCCGGATCTGCTCTGTGCTCGGTTCCTCGATCGCACCGAGCAAACCGTAACCCGCGTTGTTGACCAGCACGTCGATCCGACCAAACTCCTTGACCGCATGATCGACCGCAGCCGCGATCTGCCCACGGTCGGTGACATCGAGCTCGGCAATTCGGGCATGCTCCGGAAATCGTTCGGCGAGGTCCTTTATCGAATCAAGCTTTCGCGCTGTCGCAACGACACGATAGCCTTGCTCTAGCAGGACCTCCGCGAGGTCCCGCCCGAGCCCGGTCGAGCAACCGGTTATCAACCAAACTTTCTTCTCTTCCATCGTGTTTATTTTCCCGCTGACGCGGCCTGCTCAAGCGTCGGATAGTCCGTATAGCCCTTTTCGCCGGGCGTGTAAAATGTGCTGTCGTCCCACTCGTTGAGCGGAGCGTTGCGGCGGAATCGCTCGGGCAGGTCCGGATTGGCAAGAAACAGTTTGCCGTAGACTATCGCGTCCGCACCGCCCTCGGCCAGCGTTTTCTCGCCGCGTTCCTTATCAAACCCGACGCCAGCTAAATATATTCCATCGTACTTCGGCCGAATAACCGGATGCCAATCTCGATTCTGATCGAACGTGCCGATGTGCAGATAGGCGAGCTTTCGTTTGTTCAATTCATCGATTACGTAGTCGTAAAGCTCTTCTGCATAGTCTTCTTTGATGTCGTTGAACTCGCCGCCCGGCGAAAGCCGAAGGCCCGTTCGCTCCCATCCGATCTCGGCCGCGACCGCATCTACGATCTCAAGCAGAAATCGCGAGCGATTCTCGATGGAGCCGCCGTATTCATCGGTGCGAAGATTGACGTTGGTCGAAAGGAACTGTTGGATCAGATACCCATTCGCTCCGTGGATCTCAACGCCGTCGAATCCGGCCTTGATCGCATTGCCCGCGGCCGTCGCAAATTCGCCAACGATCGCCTTCACCTCTTCAATCTCAAGCTCACGCGGAACGACGAATTCCTTCATCCCCGCGTCAGTGTAGTTCTGTCCCTCGGCAGCGACCGCCGAAGGTGCGACCGGCTCTGTTCCCGCCGGCAAAAAGTCCGGCAGAGCGATCCTGCCCGTATGAAAGATCTGCATAAAGATCCTTCCGCCGTCGGCATGAACGCGGTCCGTGACCGTTCGCCACGATTCGATCTGCTCCTCGGTGTACATCCCCGGTGTGCGGACATAGCCTTTCGCCATCGCCGAAACATTCGTCGCCTCGGTTATCAGCAGTCCGGCAGTCGCCCGCTGGCCGTAATACTCGGCCACGAATTCCGGCTGAACGCCTTCGTCATCCGCCCGGCTACGCGTCATCGGTGCGTAAACGATCCTGTTGCTAAGTTCAATATTGCCGATCTGTAATTTATCGAAAAGTGTATTCATAATCCCTCCCATGCTCGTTAATGATCCTAATTTCGGTCGAAGTCGAACGCGACCTTTCCAAAGTGTTTCCCGTCCTTCATGTGATGAAGAGCAGCTTTTACGTCCCCGAAACCGAATGTCGAATCGACGACCGGGCGAAGCTGATTGACCTCGATCGCTCTCGCCATCTCCTCGAACATCCGCCGATGTCCCACATAAATTCCCTGCACGCGAACGGCCTTCATAAAGACCGACGTCGGGTTGAACGAAGCCGCACCGGTCAGTGCACCGATCATTGCGATGTGGCCGCCAAACCGTGTCGCGTTTATTGAACGCGGAAGCGTGCCCGAACCCCCGACCTCGATAACGTGGTCGGCCCCGCGGCCGCCGGTAATTTCGAGGATCGCCTTGTCCCAATCCTCACGCTCGCGATAATTTATCGTCTCATCCGCTCCGAGTTCGCGGAGCCGCTCGAGTTTTTCTTCGCTGCTCGATGTCGCGATCACTCGCGCTCCGGCCGCCTTTGCAAATTGAAGTGCGAACACCGAAACGCCGCCGGTCCCGAGCGTGACGACCGTCTCGCCCGGCTTAACGTCACCTGAGGCGACCAACGAATGCCATGCCGTCAATGCCGCACACGGAAGCGTCGCCGCTTCCTGATAACTCAAATGCGACGGGATTGCGACAAGGCCGCTCTCATTAAAAGCACCGAATTCGCGGAGCGTGCCTTCCCATGAACTCCCCGCACCAAGCGAGGACTTCCTGATCTCCGCATTCGGGTCGCCATCAAACCAAAGCTGAGCAAAGATCGGCATAACCCGATCGCCAGCCTTCCATTTCGTAACGCTGCTCCCAACCTCGACCACCTCGCCCGCTCCATCCGAGAACGGAACCGCCGGCAATTTCATCTTCGGGTTGTAAGTTCCCTCAACGACCATCAGGTCGCGGAAATTTATCGACGCTGCGTGAAACTTGACGAGCACCTCGCTCTCGCCGATCGCCGGAACTCGCCGGTCCTCGAGGCTTAACTCGTCGATCCCGAAATTGTTAATGACCCAAGCTTTCATTTCGCACGTTCAGAAAATTCCAGCCGCGGCGTCCGGCCTTCCCGGTCCGAAGACAGAAGACAGAAGACAGAATACGACCTTCGGGGCACGGACGCCGCAGCAAGCTAAAAAAGTTACTTACTTTTTCCGCGGGCTCTTCAGATCAAGCCGCAGGACAACATCATCACGGATCAAGTCATTAGCCATGCCGGCATAATTAACGCCAAAATCCTTGCGGTTGATCGCGAACTCTGCCTTGACCGCAACGTCGGCCTCCGTAACCGTGATGGTCGCCGGGAAGGTGATCGACTTTTTGACGCCACGCATCTCGAGGTCCCCGGTCACCGTGTAGGCATTCGCACCCTTGGCGGTATCGGCAACGATCTTGGTCGAAGCAAACGTCGACTTCGGATATTTCTCGACCTCAAAAAAATCACCGGTCTTGAGGTGATCGGTCAGTCCGGCCGCGTCCGTCACGACCGAGGCCATATCGATATCAACGCTGACCGAGCTCTCTTCGGGCTTGCCGTTAACCAGGTCAATCGTTCCCGAGAATTTTTCAAAGCCGCCATCGTGCTTTCCGGTCACTTTCGAACCGACGAACTCGACGTTGGAATTCTCCGGGTTCAAGGCAAGTGCCTCGCCCTTTGTTGCAGGTGTCGCCGCGGTTACGGCCGTGTTTGACGACGTAGCGTTCGTCGGTTCCGAGGTCGTCGCCCGCGGCTTGTTGGCCGCCGGGTCCTCACACGCCGCCGTGAATAACGCGAGCGCAATTACAAGTACAGCAAAGATCTTCATTCAGATATCTCTCCTCAAGTGTTTTTATTCGAAAGTAAAATTTTGATCAGGCGAACACTGCCAGTTTCTGCTCGGCCAATTCCTCGCATTTGCACGCGACATCAGCCATTTCAGTCTGGACCGAACGTCCCTTATCCGCGTTGTACCAACGCTGTAACTCTTCCAGAATGATCGGTTTGTCAACGCCTTCGGACTTAAGTCGGTCGAAAAGCTCTTGTGCCGCCGCCGGACGCGGCCCCCAACTGCCGAGAACCACGCGGGTCTCGCGGTCGAGAACAATGACCTTGGGAATCGAGCGCGAGCCGCCGGTCAGGAAGCGATCGATAAGCTCCGGATTCTCATCCCGTAAAATATACCGCGTTTCTACGTTCGGAGACTCACCGGCCAACACCTCGATCGCCGGAACATTCTGTGCCCCGTCGCCGCACCAGCCTTCGGTTATGACGAGCCAAACCTGTCGTCCGCTTATCGACCTCAACTTATCGGCCGAAGCGCCCTCAGGCGAAACGGTCTTCATAAGCCGTCGCATTCGAACCTGATTAAGCCGCGTAAAATCGACGAGCGCCTGCAATTGGTTCGGGCCCGTCGTGCGGTTCTCCGCTACCAGCGTATCGACAAGCGCGTCATATTCGGCAAAGCTCATCGACCGGTCCAGATATTCTTTTTCAATTATTTCAGTAAACCTAAATGACATTTAGACACCTCATAGGTGCAGGTACTTCCCCGGCTCATTGAACGAACCGGTTCAGCAGTTCGGCCGCTTTGAGAAAGATCGGAAAGACCTTCGCGACCTCCGACGAGAGGTTCAGAACGGCCGGAGCCGTCATCACCCTCTCAAATACGCATTGTAAAGAACACCAAAACATGAAAAATACTGCCCCTTACTCGTTAAAGAATTAACACTACTGTAACTATTACTGATACAGATATGTGCAAAAATTTTTATGCTGCCGCTCCCTTTTCGACCATGTCGAATATATTTGCCAGCGTGTAGGACGAAAGCGTTTCGGCGATCGTCCTATCGATCCGCTTTTGAACATGGCAAAGCACGGCTTCGATGTTTCGCCCGACCGGGCAATCCTTGTTTGGTTCCCTTGCGTGAAGTGCAAAGACCTCGCCACACGAAACGGCCGAATAGACGTCCGCAAGATTTATCTCGTTCGGGCATTTGGCCAGGCGGGTGCCGCCATTCGAACCCGATTGGGAAACGACCAAACCGGCTTGGGCAAGCTGACCTAATAGCCTTCGTATCACGACCGGATTCGTATTCACGCTCCCGGCGATGCAGTCCGACTTCACGTTCTCATCCCTCGACGCCGCAAGCATCGAGAGAACGTGTACTGCCATCGAAAATTGGCTGTTGGCTGCCATCTGTAACGATATTAGTTACAATGTCGGAATTTGTCAAGCGGGCCGTGAAGTGCGAGGATATTGCGTTGCTCAACGGCCGCATCGAAAACCAAAAAGTGAATTTATGGGCGTAAAAGGCTATATCAAACGGCTAATGCATGACCGAGGCTTAGGGCTATTTCGCCTTCCCGCGGACGCGGAGATTTACGAGTCCGATGGCCTTGCCTCGATCCACGACCATAGTTTTCTAAAGGACGACGGCTTTCAGGCTGCCTATCAAAGAGGCGTGGCGGCGGCCGGGGATTACGGCTGGCATTGGCGGGTTCACATTGGCCTATGGGCTGCCCGGACGGCGGCGAGCCTGGATGGTGATTTTGTCGAATGCGGAGTCAACCGCGGCTTTTTGAGCTCGGCGATACTGAACTATCTTGACTGGGATTCGCTTGGCAAGACCTTTTATCTTCTTGATACATTTGAAGGAATTGACGCCGGCCAAGCGTCCGACGCGATTGAACGCGAACGAAACCAGAAGCACATTGAAGAAGAGTTTTACGTAACGGACTTTGCTTCGGTGGAAAAGAATTTTGCCGAGTGGAAGAACGTTAAGCTGATCAAAGGCTCGGTCCCGGATACGCTTGTCCAAATCGATTCGGAAGCGATCGCGTACCTCCACATTGATATGAACCACGCCGCTCCCGAGGTCGCTGCCCTGCAAACTCTCTGGCCGCGAGTCACAAAGGCCGGGATAGTTCTTCTGGATGACTACGCCTATTTCGGTTACCGGCCGCAGAAGGAAGCAATGGACGCCCTCGCAAAGGAACTCGGCTTTGCCATCGCGTCACTCCCGACCGGGCAAGGGCTGATCGTCCGGACCTAAATCCTTTAAGAATCCACGTAGCTCCTCAAGTGTTTGGACCGAGATAAGCGTGAAAACGCGCTTCCGCTCGTCATTGCCGAGCATTGCCCCCGCGACCGAATCACATATAACGATCGAGCATAAGCTGATGTCCCGCTTCCACTCAGCATCCGCTGACGAACGGACGACCAGAGCTTCGATGTCGATTCCGGCCGCTGCGAGATAAACGCGGGCGAAGGAAGCGAAATCGTCCCATTCCGAGACGACGCCGATCAGCTCCTCGCTCGAAGGCTTCGGATGACCGGAAAGTGCTTGCGGGATCGAGTTCGCACGAAGAACTTGGACGCGTTTCTCACTCGCAATTTCGCCATTAAGCTTTGCAAGCTCATCGGGCAGAGCCGCGACGAACTTGCCGGCGGCGAGCAGCGACGCAACCTCATCGGGACCGCACCGCTCGACGCTGCAGCCAAGCGCGTTCGCAATCTCGAAAGCAAGCAGACGAAACAGCCCGTCATTGGGCTCGATCAGATGGATCGCTCCGCCCGACGACTCGGCCCATCGCGAGAAGGCGGCGGCAACATCGCGCCGGCTGTGGCCCGAACGAACGAGCATCGCTCCAAGTTCGGCGACCATCGCATCGAGCGAGGCTTTCCCGACAGATCGTTCGCTGCCCGCCTCCGCGACGAACGTCCCGCTCCCGCGTCTGAGATCGATATCGCCCGAGGCCGCGAGTTCGCGGTAAGCCGCGGTCACTGTGTTCGCATGGATCCCAAAACGACGGGCGATCTCGCGGGCGCTCGGAATTCTATCGCCGGGTTTAAGATCGCCGGAAGTTATCCCGACACGGACCTGCGTCACGATCTGCTCGTGGACGGTCACCTCTGAGTTTTTCGTGATCCAGATCTTCACAGAAAAAAAGCCGGGCTAATAATAACCCGGCGTGATCAATTTCGGAGGAGGTCAAACGTTTATTTGGCCGGAATCTTTATCTCGCGGCCGGCACCGAGTACTGAATTCGGCAGCAGGCCGTTGATCTTTGCGATCTCGACTGCGTCCACACCAACTCGTTGAGCAAGTTTTGTGACGGTATCACCGGCTTGAGCCTTGACGACCGTGAACTGGCTTGATGCGACTGTTTGCCGCTGCGAGGTCGGGCGCGAGTAGCTCGTTGCCTGCACGCGGCCGGCATTGTTTGCGTTCACGGGCACGAGCACCTTGCCCGAGGGAACACGCATTCCGGGATTTGCCGACATTAGCTCGGCAACGCTGATTCCCGTACGGTTCGAGATAGATTCCCAAGTCTCGCCGCGGACCGAATTTGCGAGCGAAGTGTTGTTGATCTTCGTTGCCGGAAGTCGCCGGAAGACCGCCACGACCTCATTTGCCTTGCCCGGCGGTACATTAACGATGTACGGCTCCGGCGGCGTTGAATTCGTCCGTAGGTGCGGGTTCAGATACCGAAGATACTGCACTGTTGTATCCGACGCCTGAGCGATCAGCCCGAGATTGGTCGAGGGCGGAACGCGAATGCGATCATATCTGAGCGGCGGGGCCGGGCGAACATGCCCAAAGCCGTATTGGCCCGGGTTGTTCGCGATCAGGATCGTCGCCAGAATGTTCGGGACATAGTTTCGTGTTTCCTTCGGAAGGAACGGGTACGCAGCCCAGAAGTTTGCCGAGCCGGCACGGCGGATCGCACGGTCAACGTTGCCTTCGCCGCAGTTGTAGCCCGCCATCGCGAGTTCCCAATTGTTGTAGCGGTTGAAAAGGAACTTCAGGTAACGGGCAGAGGCACGCGTCGCTTCTTCAAAGCTATTTCGCTCGTCAACATAGGCCGTCCGGCGAAGTCCAAAGCGACTACCGGTGCCGGGGATGAACTGCCAAAGTCCTGACGCAGCCATGTGCGACATCGCGCTCGGCTTCCAGGCACTTTCTACCTGGCCGAGCCACGCGACATTTTCAGGAATCCCCTCTTCGCGGAAAATGCGGCGGGCCATCGACATGAACATTCCGGAGCGGTAAAGCCCGATCTCCATCGTTCGCCGTCCGCGGCCGCGGTAGTAATTGATGTACTGCTGGATCATCGGGTGTACCTGGAACGAAAATCCAAGCGACCGATTCGAAACCGCGTACTGAATATATTGATACTGCTGCGAGGCTTCCGGGCTTCCTTCGATGACGAGCTCTTCCGGAAGCAGCTCAAGCTTTGAAAGCTCGTCAAGCGGCGAGGGTTCGAACTCCTGCGAGCTGAATCCGACAAGATCGCCGCTCGGCATTTCTGACTGCTGTGCCGAAGCATCTGTGTTCTTAACCTGTGCGACCAATGCGGTCACTTCGTCGGCGAGCCCGAGATCGACATCGTTCCACTGCCAACCGCAGCTTACGGCGAGGCTGCGGATCTGCGGCTGCCTTGCGGCGGTCGGAAACTCGATTCGATAAACCGTTTCAAGGATCTGGCTATAGCAGGTCTGAAGCCGGCCGTCGGTCTGAATATTTATTGCTGATGAAAGGAAAACCTCGACGGACTTATCAAAGTTCTGGCCTGAATCCTGGCGGCGGTTGGCTTTGAGTGCGGTGAGCCCTTCGCGGAAGTGCTTGCCTGATTCGTCGAGTATCTTGTTGACCGCTTCCCTCGCGTTCTGAACCTCGCGGGTCTGCGCAGTTGCCTCCGCACCTACCAAAGTTCCAACAAGAAAAACCAAAAGTAGAGATCGTGAAATAAATGAATTCATCAATAATTCTCGTTCGTAAAACCCGGCAGATACTGCCGTCTCTATATTAAAACGCAAGCAGGGCGAAAAAGTTCCTCAACCTTGCGGCTTAAAAGGCACACTTGCCCTCAGCTTAAAATCTAACACAATCTCCCGTTTCGGGTCAACGATGTGTTAAACACCGACGAATACCTGCGAAAGCTATTCGACGGCTTTTTTCTGCCTAACGATACGCGGTGCCCTGAGAGCGTTCACGAAAACGTCCATTACATTCTCTACGAATATGAACTTCAGGTCGCGCATAACCTCTTCGGGCATTTCTATCAGGTCACGCCGGTTCGGTTCCGGCAGAATGACCGTCTTTATCTTCGCACGCCGTGCCGCGAGCAGTTTTTCTTTGACTCCGCCGATCGGCAAAACGTTGCCGCGAAGCGTGATCTCGCCCGTCATCGCGACGTCTTTCCGTACCGGCCGCTGAGCAAGCACAGACACCATTGCGGTCGCCATCGTGATGCCGGCGCTCGGCCCGTCCTTTGGTATTGCACCTTCCGGCAAATGGATGTGGATGTCGTAATTCTCGAACTCGCTGGCGTCGATGCCGAGCTCCGAAGCTCTTGCCTTGGCGAAAGAGAATGCGGCCTGGGCCGATTCCTGCATTACCTCGCCGATCTGGCCGGTCATCATTAGCTTGCCCTTGCCCTTTGTCTTCAGTGCTTCGATAAAGAGGATGTCGCCCCCGACGGCCGTCCATGCGAGGCCGGTCACGATGCCAATATGGTCGCGTTTAAGGGCAGTTTCAACAAAGATCTTCGGCACCCGCAAATATGTCGAAAGATTGTCGACCGTCAGCTTTCCAGGCTTGAACCGCCGCTCGCTCTCGGCCTTTGACCTCGCGACCTTGCGACAGATCTTCCCGATCTCGCGCTCAAGCTGGCGAAGCCCGGCTTCCTGCGTATATTCGCCGATTATCTTTGCCAGGGCCCGCTTGTCGATCGAGAGGTCCTTGGTTTCGAGCCCGTTCTCCTCGATCTGTTTCGGTATGAGGTGCCGCCGGGCGATCTCGATCTTCTCCTCGAGCGTGTAACCCGAAAGGCGAATCGTCTCCATGCGGTCGCGTAGTGCCGGCTGTATCGTATCGAGCACATTCGCCGTGGTCATGAACATCACATTCGAAAGATCGAACGTCACGCCCAAATAGTTGTCGCGAAAGGCGAAGTTCTGCTCGGGGTCGAGCACTTCGAGAAGAGCGCTCGATGGGTCACCGCGAAAATCTGCCCCGACCTTATCGATCTCGTCGAGCATTATCAGCGGGTTGCTGGTTCCGGCTTGCTGAAGTGCCTGGATGATCCGCCCCGGCATCGCCCCGACGTACGTCCGCCGATGGCCCCGGATCTCGGCCTCGTCATGCAAGCCTCCGAGCGAAAGCCTCACGAACTTGCGGTCAAGCGCCCTCGCCACCGAGCGGCCGAGCGATGTCTTTCCTACTCCCGGAGGCCCAACAAGGCAAAGGATCGAGCCCTTCGGCTTCTCCATCAACTTTCGCACAGCTAGAGCCTCGATGATCCGTTCCTTGACGCGTTCTAGCCCAAAGTGATCCTCGTCGAGTATCTTCTCGGCCTTCTTGAGGTTGAGGTTATCTTTCGACTGCACCGACCAGGGCAGATCGGTCATTATGTCGAGCCAGTTGCGGAGCGTCGCGGTCTCGGCAGTGTCCGGATGCATCCGCTCAAGCTTTTTAAGTTGCCTAAGCGCCTCTTCCTGAGCCTGCTCAGGCATGTCGACCTTAAGAATCTTCTCGCGATATTGCTCGATCTCCTCGAAAAGCTCGTTGCCCTCTCCGAGTTCGCCCTGGATCGCCTTGAGCTGCTGACGAAGGAAAAACTCTCGCTGTGAGCGGTCGATATCGGCACGTGCCTGCGTGTTTATTTCTTGCTGAACAGTCAGAACATCGATCTCTTTGCCAAGCAGATCATTGACACGCCGGAGCCGCTCGACCGGGTCGAAGATGTCTAAAATGCTTTGAGCGTCTTCTACCTTGAGCTCAAGATTCGAGGAACAAAGATCCGAAAGCCTTCCGGCGTCCTCAAGATTTGCGATGATCGCGAGAACCTCGGGCGAGATGTTCTTGCCAAGGCTCGCCGCACGTTCCATTGAGCCGCGAACGTTGCGGACCAGAGCCTCGACCTCAAGCGAGTTCTCTGGGGCGAGCGGCTCGGAAATCGGCGTGATCTTTGCTGAAACATAGGTGCCCGAGGAATCGATCGAATCGATCAGTGTCCGCGAAAGCCCTTGAATCAAGATGCGAATGCGGCCATCCGGCAGCTTCAGCATTCGCATTATGATGGCCACCGTACCGGTCGTAAAAAGGTCGTTTTGGTCCGGGTCGTCTTTGTTCACATCCCGCTGTGAAACGAGGACGATCATCCGGTTCTCCTTCAGCGCCTCTTCAACCGCTACTATCGATTTATCCCGCGAAACAAATAGCGGAACTATCATGAACGGATAGATAACAATGTCGCGCAGCGGGAGTACGGGCAGCTCCGAAGGGATCTGCATCATCGGCTCGATAACTTCATTTTCGCCGATGGAAATGGGGAATTCTTCGATCTCAACCATAAACCTCAATGTTACGCCGTGGCCGATGAAAGGGCAACGACGAAACGGCCCCCGGTCGCTGCCGAAAGCCGCTTGATCTACAACGCGTAGGACAGAAAATTCTGCCCTACTTCTTCTTTTTCTTTTTCACGGCCGCAGCCGCCGTCGTCATCTCCCGCGACTGGACCAAATTCTTAAGCTCGGTCATAAAGGCCGTTACATCCTCAAATTCCAGATATACGGATGCAAATCGGACGTAGGCGACCTTGTCGAGTTCCTTGAGCCGCCGCATTATCAGCTTTCCGATCTCATTGGTCGCGAGCTCGCGTTCGGCTGCGTCCTGCACCTTGCGCTCGGCCTCATTCACTATGGCCTCGAGCTGAAGCGTCGAGACCGGCCGCTTTTCGCAGGCCCGCAGAAGCCCGGCCATTACCTTATTTCGGTCAAACGGCGCTCGTTTCCCGTCCTTTTTCACGACCATGAACGGTATCTCGTCGATCCGCTCATAGGACGTGAACCGCCGATTGCACTCAAGGCACTCGCGCCGACGGCGGATGAGGTCGCCATCCTTCGCTTCACGCGAATCTACGACCTTGTCTTTAAGGTAGCCGCAATAGGGACATCGCATCTTCCATTACTCCTGTCGATCTGTTTCCGCCGAGTTCGGCGCTTCCGATTCGATCTCCTCAACGGCGTGCTCGCTTGAGAGAAGGCCGCGAAACCGCTCAAGGCTGATGTCCCCGTGGACAAAGTAATATATCCCGAAGAGCAGTGCGGGAGCAAAATAAACAAGGTGCATCGCGATCGACATCGCCGCAGCATCTTCGTTTCGAATGTCGGGTTTTAGGAAAAGCAGGCTCGCAGCAGTTGCAGTATGAAATGCCCCGGCAGCACCGCCGGGCGTCGGGACGACCGAGCTCACGACAGCAAAGCCCATTATGAAAAGCGAATCGCTGAACGTCACCGGAAGATCGAAGGCGAGCAGGACGAACCACGTCGGCAAGGCGATCGCGAACCAGAGCGAGAGCGTCCAAAACGACGCCAATGCCGCCTGTCGCCAATTCTTCAAGATCGCAAGTGCCGCGGCAAGCTGCCGCATCAGGCTGAGAATTATCTTGCGAAGGCGGGCCGGAATGAACTTTCGGTCGGTAAGGTCGCCCACCACCTCTATAGCCCATTCGGCGACGTGCTGGTACACGAAGAGCAATGCGAAACCGACCACAACGGCGGCAAGCATTAGATAGCCCGCCAGAGCGACGTTCGCAAACTGCTCTTCCCTGCCTGCGGGCGGCGTGAACCAAACCAGATTTGCCGCAAAAAGTATTGCCAGGGCAGCGAGGTCAAATATCCGCTCAAGCCCGAGTGTCACCAATGCCGCCGAAGGCCGGACACGCTTGTCGCGCATCGGAAGCCACATCGGCCGGACGATCTCGCCCGCACGCCCGACCAGAAAGATCGCCGCAAAGCCGACCGTCGTCGTCGCAAAAAGCTCTTTGAGGTTAGTCTCCGTTATCGGGGCGAGAAGCACCTGCCATCTTACCGCTCGCAGAAAATAACCGAGACAGATAATGAGCACCGAGATGCCGAGTAAAAGCGGATCCGCCGCCCGAAATGCGGTCTGCACCTGCTGCCAGTCAAGGTCCTTTCCGAAATACCAAAGTATTAGGATCGCGACCGCGAGCAGAAGGAAGAAATTAAGATTGCGTCGAAAATAGTTCAAAGCCGAATTCATTATAAAGCCCCGCATCAACGGGGCCGCTCCGCCGCAATGACGAAACGATAAAAATACAGTAATATCCTCGTAATTGCGAACCTCGCGAACCCTAAACAATTTGACGATTTTGGGAACATTACCACCGCCGCGGTCGTAATCCCACATTGACATGGCCCGGCTTTAGGCCTTGTTGCTTTTTTAGAGCAACGTCAGGAGAGGAACAAATAGCCTTGGGAGCACTTAAAGCGACTGTCGAAATGAACGGTCCCGAACTAGCCCGTAAAGCAAGTTCAGGCGACAGTTCGGCGTGGGAAGAGATCGTAACGCACTTCTCGCGGCGGATCTTTAACCTCGCCTATCGCTTTACCTCAAATCCGGAGGCTGCTGAAGACCTGACGCAGGAAGTGTTCATTCGTATTTATCGAACGCTCGATCAATACGACGCGAAGCAGGGCGATCTGGCCAATTGGCTGATGCGGCTTGCCCGCAATTTGATAATCGATGATTACCGCCATCGGCAGCGTAACCCGCAAAATTCGATGGCAGAGGCGGTCGATGACCACCATTATCATCTCCGAGCCGTCGGCGGCTCCGCTCATCGCGAGTTGGAACGGCGTGAATTGGCGGCTCAGGTTCAGGACGGAATAAACAAACTGCCGCCGGACCTTAAGACATGCGTGATATTGCGCGATATCGAGGAACTCACTTATCAGGAGATAGTTGATGTTCTTCAAATTCCCGAAGGAACAGTGAAGTCAAGGATCAATCGGGGACGAATAGAATTAGCGAAGATACTTAGGAGAATGAGGGTCGTGACGGTTTAAGGCAATTGCTTTGGCAAAATTAAGTCCTTTTTACCGTTCAATTTACAAGGGGTCATGGTTATGGAGCAGAAAGCGGCAATGAACTGCAGCACCTTCGAGGAAAATCTATCTGATTTCGTCGAAAAGCAGCTGAACTCGGCGACTTACATGTCGGCGGCCGCCCACGCTCTCCAGTGCCCGCTCTGCCACTCTCTCCTCAACGACGTCAAAGATTCGATCGCCGCCTGCCACTCGCTCAGCGAGGCTTTACCGGCTCTTACACCGCTTGAAGCAAAGATCCTCGAACGGACGCTGCCCGAGGCGAACATGGTCTGCAACGAATTCGAAGAACACCTGACCGATTATCTCGACGGGTTTCTTCCTGCAGGCGTTTTCCATCGCTGGGAGCGGCACGCGGCACTTTGCGATGATTGCACGGATCTTCCGGGAATGGTTGTTCGCTCGCTCGCGACAGTTGTTGAATTTAAGCTCGATGAGCTTCCGGTTCCAGCCGGACTTCACCAAAGGATCTTTGCGGCAACCTCGGAAGCCGCACAGGTAAAAGTTAAAGGCCCGTCGCTTGCCTCGCGGCTATGGGACGCGATCTCAGGGATCCGGATACCTTTGCCGATACCGCAGCTCGCTCCGGTTGCTATGATGCTCGCTTTCGCGTTTCTTTTCATAAGCCAGGGCGTCTCGGCAGACGGAACGCTTACGGATGTTTATAACAAGAGCCTGCAGATCGCCGAGCAAAGTTACCGGCAGAGTTCCGAAGCCCTTAACCCGGCCAATCGTGGCGGAGGTGAAAGCCGATGATCTGTGGCTACCATTCACAGAACCCTGCGAATGTGCAGTGCAACGCCTGCGGCAAGCCGCTCTGCCCTTCCTGCGACCATCGCATCAAGGGATTTCCGTATTGTCAGGATTGCATTGTCGAGGGGGTGGATAGGCTCCGGCAGAACAACCGTTCCGATTACGCACCTTTCGTCAAGCGAAAGACGATCCCGTTTTTTGCACTTTTGCTTTCGTTCATTTTGCCGGGCCTCGGTGCCGCTTATAACGGCCAGACCGTAAAGGCACTTGTTTATTTCGGGGTCTTTGTCGGGTTGTTTCAGATGGCTGTGCTGACCGGCGGAACGCCGCTTTTCGTACTCGCCTTCTTCGGAATGTGGGCATTCGCCGCACTTGACGCGTGGCGGACCGCTCAGATGATCCGCTCGGGCATTACGCCGAATGTCGCCGAGGACGTACTCGTAAAACGTTTCTCCGGCAACCCAAAGCTATGGGGCGTTAGTCTAACTATTTTGGGTAGTGCGATCCTGCTTCAGAATGTTTTCGACTTCCGCGGCATCATGCGCGGTGTCGTTCCGGCAATGCTGATCGGGCTCGGGATATACATCCTTCGCGGTTATGTTTTTCCGGAGAAGAATGATGAGGATAAGTGGTCAGATTTTGACACCGCAAAGCCGGCCCCGCTTTTCATGACGGCCAGGAGCGGCCGTGGCTTTGACTCCGAAAGCGGGCGTCGCTATCCGGAAGAATCTCCCCGCGGCCGATCGGGCTGGCGAGATGGTAGATAGTTTTTGATTGTATTCCAAAGGTCCCGATGGTTTATGATAGTGATCAAGCTATCGGGCTTGCAGTAAATAAAGAGGTAACAATATGCCGGTTTGGATGAAAGCAGCAGGAAAGTGGGGAAGCATTTTGGTGATCATCGCCTTGGTGATCACATTGCTCAAGCAGGTTATCGCGTTCATTGGATTTCTTACGGGAGCCGTTAAGCTTCTGATCATTTTGGCATTCATTGCCGTCATCGTTGGCGTCGGATTTCTGATCATAAAGGGAATCAGCGACAGCAGACGAAATAATAGTTAGCAGATTCGCCGAATCTATAGTAGGCTTTAAGAGTCCGTTTCCTAGCCTTGGGCACTTGCCTCAGGGTTAGGAATCTTCTATATTTGGACATTGCACTTCATTGAGAGCACCTTATTGCACTGCCTGCTAAGGCCTCTCGAAAAGTTTTACCCTAATTTAAGTGCCCCGGTCTCGCGTTAGTCGCTTGCGGCTGATCCTGCGTGATTCCGAATGTCGGGAAGATAATTTCCGGCCTTAAGAACAACAAAAGGAGCTTTAAAGCATAATGCAGAAAAACGGCAGGGTTTTCACCTTTCTTTTTTCATACAGGTTTAGGTCAAGAGTAGTAATACGCCGCGTCGAGATCCAAAGATCCCTCGTACAAAACGGGGTCCTTGGTCTCGCTTTCGTTTTTATGGTGTCCGCATTGGGCGTCGGAGCATACGGCATTATTTCTTCATACGATACTGCAATCATAGATAACGGCCTCGCTCAGGCCCCAAACCAGCTCGCAACCGGCGCCGTCACCAATCCGAAGATATTCGATTACACTCGCCCGGCAGCATCGAGCCAGATGGCACAAAATGCTGGCGGCCCGTCGCTCTCAGAGCTTTCGAGCGAGGATGCCGAGATCGAAAGTCAGATTCGCGTCATTGAGACGACAGCCGACCCCGCGACCATTCCAAACATCTGGGCCCACTCAGGAAAGATCAACAACGAATTTGGTTTCCGCCGCAATCCGTTCGGCGGCCGGAGCTACGAGTTCCACGCCGGGATGGATATCGACGGCGAACGCGGCGATACGATCGTCGCTCCTGGCAAGGGCGTTGTCACCAAATCCGGTTGGCAAGGCGGCTACGGCAACATGATCGAGATAGATCACGGCAACGGCATAACGACACGCTACGGCCACCTGGCGAAGATCGAGGTCGCCGTTGGTGACGAGATCGCTCGCGGCCAGCTTATCGGGTTTGTTGGTTCGACCGGCCGATCGACCGGCCCGCACCTTCACTACGAGCTCCGGCTCAACGACCGCCCGATCAATCCGCGTCGCTTTCTCCCTGCGGAACCGATCGAAATAGTTAAAAACTAGTTTCCGCCAGAAAGCATCTTAGTAGCCGGGCTCTCCCGGCTTTTTTTTCGTGGTTCGCATCGATTTGCGAAAGCGGATATACTTCCCTTGCTAGCGTTACAAATCCAGATTTGGGAATTCAGAATATGATGAAGAAGTTCACATTTTCAGCAACATTGCTGATCGTCCTTTCACTCTCGTTAAGTAGTGTTTCGTTCGCCTTCGCCGCGTTTGACGAAGGAATGTTTAAGCCGGACAAGATCTCGTCGCTTCCGCTCAAGAAGCTTGGAATGAAGATCAAGGCCGAGGATATTTACAACCCTGCCGGCGGCGGATTGACCGAAGCCGTGATCCGGTTGAGCATCGGCTGCACGGCCGAGTTCGTCTCGCCCGACGGCCTTATTCTCACCAACCACCACTGTGCGTTTGATGGCCTAGTTTCGGCCTCGACGCCGGGGAACGACCTTGTGGAGAATGGCTTCAAGGCAAACAACCGCGGCGAAGAGATACCGGCCAAAGGCTATTCGATCTTCGTCACCGAACGGACCGAGGATGTGACCGCAAAGGTCCGCCAGGGTACGGATTCACTCTCGGGCGACGCCTTGGCCGCCGCCCTCCGAACCAACGCCGAGAATCTTCAAGAGGCAGAGCAAGCAAAAGCCACGGCCGGCTCCGTTATTCGCATTCAGATGCTCAATAACGGTTACTTCTTTTATCTCTATCAGACCAAGCAGATCAAGGACGTTCGTATCGTATATGCCCCGCCGCGTAACATCGGCGTTTTTGGCGGCGACCCTGATAACTTTGAATGGACACGACACACCGGTGATTTCACATTCATTCGTGCATATACCGCTCCGGACGGCTCCTCGGCCGAATATTCGCCGAACAACGTCCCGATGAAGCCGAAACGGTTTTTGACGATCAACATCGGCGGCATCAAGGATAACGACTTCGTTTTCGTTCTCGGTTACCCGGGTGGCACCACGCGGTATCGCGAGTCGCAGTCGGTCGAATATGCTCGCGACGTAAACTTCCCCTTCCTCTGGACGTGGTTGCAGGCACGTGCCGATGCTCTCAGAATGGTCGGCGAGACCGACGAGAAAAAGCGGATCGATCTTCAGTCAGATGTCGCTAATTTTGATAACGCCCGCAAGGTCTACTACGGCGGAATGTGGCGGCTTCGCCGTTCGCAGGTCGTCGAAAAAAGAAAGGCCGAGGAAGAGGCATTCGCTCGCTGGGTCGCCGCTAACCCGCAGCGTCAGCAGAGATACGGCACGGTGCTTCAGGAGCTCGCCGCAGTTTCCGCAAAGTCGAACGCGATTGCAAAACGGGATGTTCTGGTACGGCGGATCCCGGATGCGACCATGCCCGTCTTCCGTGCGATCTTCCAGGCCGTTAGCGAAGGCAAGGTGCTGAACGAAACCGAACGGCGTGCAAAGCTCGACGAGATCAAGAAAGCACTTGAAGGCCGCGAAGCGATCTACGAACGCGAGATGCTGAAGTATTTCCTCAATGCCTTTGCGGAGCTTCCCGAAGGCCAGAAGTTCGACGGTGCCGAGAACCTCTTCGGCAAGGTTTCAGGGAAGGCTCGCAGCGACGCTGAAGCCAAATTCGCTGATAACATTGCCGATGGCTATTGGACGGCTGACACCATTGCCGCACTCTACGGGCCGCAGACAATGGACTACCGTCCCGAACGCGACGACGTTGTCGCATTTGCCCGGGCGTTGATCAAGGCCCGCGAAGAGGCGAACGCCCGGGCAGCCGAGTTCGGTGCGAGCATCGACCGGCTCCGCCTTCTCTATCAGCAGGGAATGGCCGAGATGAAGAACACAACGCCCTATCCGGACGCCAACTCCACCCTCCGCTTCAGCTATGGCTATGTCAAGGGCTTCTCGCCCCGCGAGGCCGAGTATCGCACGCCGCTAACAACGATGAAAGGGATGCTCGAGAAAGACACTGGCGTCAATCCGTTCGATATGCCCGAGGGCCTCAAGCGGCTGCAGGCTGCCAAGGACTTCGGCCGTTTTGGCTCCGGCGATAGTGTCGTCGTCAACTTCCTTTCGACCAATGACATCATCGGCGGCAACTCGGGAAGCCCTGTGCTAAACGCCAATGGCGAACAGGTCGGGCTTGTCTTTGACGGCAACTACGAAGGGCTCGGCAACGACTTCTACTACGACCCGAACATGAACCGGACGATCTCGGTCGATATCCGATTCGTGCTTTTTGTTACGGAAAAATTCGGCGGTGCCGGATGGATACTTAACGAGATGAAACTGGTCGGTGGGAAGTAACACTGCAGATCAACGCTCCTAAAAAGAAGCTGCCCGCTTGATCGCGGGCAGCTTTTTTTGACTTACGAAACGCCTTTCAATTTCACCGCTTGTGGCAGGCGTTGCATTGCATCGCGGTCGGAGCCTTTATCGCTTTGTTCTGTTTTACCACCTCAGCATGACATCCGGCACAGTTGCGGTGAAGTGCCTGCTGGTTCGTCAGCGTGATCATCGCCGTGCTTGATTCGTGCTTTACCTGCGGGATCGCCGGCATCAATTTCGGCGTCTCGCCGGCTCTTGCGTGGCAGCTCCGGCAGGAAGCAACTCCCGCCGCCGCCGCATCTTTTTTGAAGAGGTCGGCCGTTAATGTAGTTGTCCGATCCGCAGGCCAAGCCGTACGGAGCGGCGGATGCTTCAAAACTTCAGCCTCCGGCTGTGCCACATGATGACACTCCACACAAGCGATCGGCCCGTTACCGCCGATGCTGTACTTTCCTCCATTGTGGTTAAGGTGGGAAAAGGAGACCTTGCCGATCTTCGCTTCCTGCGCCATTACAATAACGTCCGGTATCTCGGTCTCGGACGTTTGTGCCAGAATACGTCCGTTGTAGCTCTCGCCCACGAACGTAAGCAAAACGGCAATTGCTGCTGTTCCCAATATTGTGACCTTCAATGCTGATCTCATAAATCTATCCTCCAAATGCAGGTCTTCGTCCCAATTGTACCTTTCACCATTGAGTGTACACCCTGCGTCAAGGCATAGCTGTGAGATCCTAATAATTGAGCTTCATCGAGTTCATATGCCGCAATAGAACCCGCTGCCGGCGGACAACGCGTTTCCGGTTTTTTTCCGGGTTGAAAATATTCAGCGGGCTCGGGACCATCGCGGCGAGAAATGCCGCCTCTTCACGCGAAAGGCTTGATGCCGATTTCTTAAAATAAGTTCGTGCCGCGGCCTCGGCCCCATAAACTCCGTCGCCCCATTCGATCACATTCAAGTAGATCTCCAGTATTCGCTTTTTCGAAAGCTCCCGCTCAAGAAAATACGTGTAAACGGCCTCGCGTCCCTTGCGGAAAAAACTCCGCTCTTCCGAGAGATAGAGATTTTTCGAAAGTTGCTGCGTTACGGTCGATGCTCCACGCTTAAAGCTCGGCATCGGCGGAATCCAGTCGTCCTCGCTTGGGGCACAGTCCTTTTTCGGCGTGTTTACGGCCTTCGCCTGAGCCTCGCATTCCTCGCGAGCTTCTTTTTCGCCCTCTTTCACAGCCTCGTCCCAGGCCTTTTGGATCGCTTCCCAATCGAAACCGTTGTGCTCAAAGAATCTTGAATCCTCGCCTGCCAGAACGGCACGCTGCAGGTTCGGCGAGATCTGCTCGATCGGCATCCAGATCATGTATTTCTTCGGTTCCTTTCCGTCGGCCCTCGCCTCGGAGATGCGATACTCGATCAGCGAGGACGTGACCGGATTCTCCGTCTTCAGCGAAGAAATGCTCGGAAATGTGATCAGCTCGTATCCAAGCCAGAGCCCCAGTGACCCCATCAATACCAAAAAGATGACTTTCGTCCAATACCACATAATTAGGGTTAGTTGTCGTCGAATACCGGCCGGTTGTCAAGTTTCGTCCGTCCTGCAGCACTCCTCGGCCTAAACGGAAATTAGCTCTTGATGCTGAGTGATATTTGCGGATATTCTTGTTCTCAGCCAGATAGCCAGTTTCGGTAGAATTTATATGTCACTCGAAAATCAGGTCCTCGCGGTCATCCTCGGCGGCGGAGCGGGCTCAAGGCTCTTTCCGCTTACACGCGAACGGTCAAAACCGGCCGTCCCGCTCGGCGGAAAATACCGGCTGATCGACGTCCCGATCTCGAACTGCATCAATTCCGGCGTGACGCAGATCTTCGTCGTAACGCAATACAATTCTGCATCGCTCAACCGGCACATTTCGCAGACGTACCGTTTCTCAAGTTTCTCGACGGGATTCGTTGAGATCCTCGCCGCCGAGCAGCGGCTTGACAGCCCGGGTTGGTTCCAGGGCACGGCTGACGCGGTCCGGCAGATACTTCCGCACCTTCGCGATTGGCGGGTAAAGACGCTTCTGATCCTTTCCGGCGATCATCTTTACCGGATGAACTACAGAGAATTCCTGGAACGCCATACCGAGACCAATGCCGACCTGACCATTTCCGTGATTCCCGCCAACCCCGAAGACGCCCAAGGGTTCGGCCTGCTCAAAACCGACACTGACGGGCGGATCATCCAGTTTCGCGAAAAACCGAAAGACGACGCTCTCGAAGAAATGCGGGTCGATACGACGGCTTTCGGCCTCGATACGGGCGATGCTGAACGCAAACCCTACCTTGCCTCGATGGGCATTTACCTCTTCGATTTTGAAAAGCTCGTTGCACTTCTTAGCCGTTACCCTGATGCTGATGACTTTGGCGGAGAGATCATTCCGGCTGCAATAAGCGACCACAACGTCCAGGCCCATGTGTTCAACGAATACTGGGAAGACATCGGTACGATCAAGGCCTTTTACGATGCCAATCTCGATCTTGCCTCACCGCTTCCGAAGTTCAATTTCTTCAATGCCGCGGCACCGATCTACACTCGCAGCCGCTATCTGCCGCCCTCGAAGATACAAGACTCCGACATCGGTAATTCGTTGGTCAGCGAAGGCTGTATTCTCAACGGCGTTTACGCACGAAACTCGATAATCGGGCTTCGCAGCCGGATCGATAGCGGTGTCCGGGTCGAGAGCTCGATCATAATGGGTTCAGACTTTTTTGAGTCGATCCCCGAATTACGTGAGAATATCGATTCCGGCACTCCGAATATCGGCATCGGCCGCGACACGCAGATACGTCGTGCAATAATCGATAAGAACGTCAGGATCGGAAAAGGTGTCAGGCTGATGAACGAGGCGGGACATAACCACTACGACTCACCGGACCAGACATTCTATATCCGCGACGGCATAATCATAGTGCCCAAAAATGCCGTTATCCCCGATGGCACCGTGATCTAAGATCAAGAAAGCAAAAGCCCGGAGACGACCGTAAAGGCTCTCCGGGCATTTTCATTTGGAAAAAGTTTTTAGTTCCCGGCGTAGGAACCGTCGCCGCTTCCGACGATGTAGCTGTTTCGAGCCCGTACGACCAGATTCGGCCTCATGACACGTACTCTCAACTGCCGCCGCTCACCGGCTTGACCGGCCGTGTCAGGATAAAACCCAACAGAATACTGCCGCCGCAGCTCTTCGGCAATTCCTGAATAGGCCGAGTCAAGATCGCGAAGCGAATCAGCCTCAAAGCTTCGTCCGCCGCTATTCCGCGAGAGCGTTTCGAGATACTGCCTGCCGCGGGCGTATTCCTCAGGGCTAGTGCCTGCCGCTCCGGTATTGCCTCCACCACCGATGTTGACGCTGCCGCCGGTAATGATCGCTCCAAGGATATCGCCCCAACCTCCGCCTCCGCGTCGCCTCGGCTGAGGATTGTAAACTCCTCCGCCGCCATTCCGCACCCCATAATCACGAAGCGTGTTGTAACGGATCGAATAGATCAGGACGTCGGTTTCCTCAGCGTCGCGGAGTGTGCCTTCAAAGGTCCCCCTACGGCCTGAGGTCGTATCAACGCCATCAGAAAAAACCACGATGGCCTTTCGTCCCTCGATCAGCTTGAACTCGCGGTTCAGCATTTGGTCAACCGCCGAGTAAATACTTGTCCCATTGCCGACCTCTGCCTGCCGAATCGCCCTTGCGATCTCAGCCCGGTTGTTGGTCGGCCGCGTCAGCACCCTTGCTCGCTGGTCAAATGCGACGACCATAACGCGATCGTTCTGCCGAAGCTGCTCGGTAAACGTGATCGCGGCATTCTGAATCTCGCCGATCTGGAACGCGGTCGAGGGGCTTACATCGATCATCAGAATGACCGTAAACGGCTGCTCGACCGACTGGAAAAAGCCGATCTCCTGCCTCTTTCCGTTCTCAAATATCTGAAAGTCCCGCTGCTCAAGCCCGCCAACGAACCGCCCGCTGCGGTCAAAGACCGAAACCGGCAATGTGACAAGGTTCGTTTCAACGCGGATGACCTCGTCGTCACCATCGGGCGGCGTCGGCGATGCATTCGGGTTGCCGGGCCTTTGGTCGCCCTGAAGCGTCGGCCGCCGGCGGGCCGGATCAGTTACAACCGGCTCGTCGTCCACGTCATCCTCGTAGCCGTCAACGACGATCGGCGTCGGAGCGGGCGTCGGTGTTGGAGCCACCCGCGGACGAGTACGATTTGACTGGGCAACGACGGCCGTGCCTGCAAATGCAAAAATAACGAACAAAAGGGCAAATCGCTTCATATCTAAACTCCGATCCCGAAAACAAAGCAGGGGAAAGCGCGCACTATGATTTATTAACCCTCGGTTAAGTTGCTTAGTTTTTCTCTAACTCTTCGATCGCGAGGTCGTGAAATCGCCGCCGAACGGAATTTATATTGACGAATGGCAGCGGATGGGCATGCGTCCGGTTGGTTAGAAGCACGAATATTCGATCCTTGACCGGGTCGATCCACAGGCTTGTGCCCGTAAACCCATTGTGGCCAAAGCTTTCGGGCGACATCCGCGTGCCGGCGGTCGAATCTTTGGTCGAGGCGAGTTGAAAGGCGAACGAACGGTCCTCATTCATCCCCGGCGTGAAATTAGTGCGAAAAAGTTCGCAGGTTTCCGGCTTCAGGAGCTTTGTGTGTTCGGGAAGAAACTGCAACGCGATCTTAAAGACTTCCTCAGCCGTCGAAAAAAGACCCGCATGCCCCGCAACCCCGCCCATAAAATAGGCATTCCCGTCATGCACCTCGCCCCAGATCTGATAATTCCGGAAAGCAGACTCAGAAACACCGAGTTCGGGAAACTTTTCGATGCAAGTCTGTCGCTCGTATCGATTACCGAACTCGCTGGCCGCCGTCTCATGATTAGGTGCACCAGGTCCGCGGAAAAGCGTTCGTTGAAGACGCAAGCGCTCGTTAATTTCGAGTTGTTGCGTAGCTAAAGGAAGGTCGCTGAACAGTTCGAGGATGAAGCCGATGAGAATAAAGTTAAGGTCGCTATAAACGACAGGAGCATGTCCTCTAGCTTCAAAACGAAGAATGGTTTCTCGAACATACTCGCAAATTCGGTCAATGTTGGCACTCGAACTGCCGTAATCTTCTGGGTCGAATGGCGGAGCGCCGGGTAACAGATAAAAGGGCATCCAGGCTGGATAACCAGATCTATGAGTTGCGAGATCGCCCAACGTGGCCTGGCTCGCCACCGCATGTGGGGCGTTCGTGAGAATGTGTCCTGCGTCGTCATCTAAGTTGATCAAATTACGTTCGACAAGGCGTGTCGCGAGGAGCCCCGTCACCAGCGGCTTCGTCAAGCTCGCAAGGTCATAGATCGTATCGAGCTTTGCAGGAATCAACTCCGGCTCGACGACAGCATTTCCGAGTGCATCATGAAAAACGATCTCGCCCTTTTCAGCGACCAGATAGACCGCCGACGGAAAATCGTTTGCCGCGATTCGCTCTGCCAGATACGCCGAAATACGCTCGTTCATCTTACATTTATCCTAACTCGCAGGTGCAGGAATTGACACCGTTCGCCGTCCGATTTACACTTCCTACCCCAACAAACAATAAGGAGTACGAATCTTATGAGCAAATCTGAATCGGCCGAACTAATACTTAAACTCTACGATCTCCGTCGCGAACCCGTTATGCGGAAGGCACGCGACTGGATGTTCACCTTTCATCCGGAAAGCGCCGAACACTATTCGGCGACGATGATGGACCCTGAGGTCGGCGCCTATCTCCGCATGGTCACATCTTACTGGGACATGGCCGCGGCCCTCGTCTCACACGGTGCCATCGACCGCGAGATGTTTAATGATACTAACGGCGAGCACCTCCTCGTTTTTGCGAAGATCGAACCGCTTCTGCCTCAGCTCCGCGAAATGTGGGACTCACCCGATGCCTTCAAGAATCTCGAAAGTGTCATTATGGGTTCCGATGGCGGTGCCGATCGTCTCAAGAAAATGCAGGATTGGCTCAACTCAATGCGCGGCCAGGCCAGCGAAGCTTCGGCATAGGACTGGAGCGGCAAGCATCCTTGCTTGCCCGAACGCGGCAGCGTTCGATTCATTGGATCGGGAGTGACTTTTCATAAGCACTCCCGAATCTCCACTCTTCCGCGTCAAAGTGCGGCAGCCTTCGGCGACAGTGCCACCCAAAATCGTATTTATCTTTCTTCTGCTTGAAATTATTGTCGAAGATCATTTCGTGCTTCGCCCTCAGGCAAGCAGGGATGCTTGCCGCTCCAGTCGGCTGACGTGCTGTTCGATCTTTTCGAGCACTCCGACGGCAAGTGCCAATGCCCGCCGGCCGTCCTCGCCGGTTACAGGCGTTGCGGTATCGTTTTCTATCGAATTGAGAAACGCGGTTATCTCAGCTCTGAGCGGCTCTATATCGTTGATCTCGAGCCGGTTTATCGAGATACCAAGTAGCGGATGCGAGGCCTCGGGGTCGAGCGACGTCAGCGATGCGAACTTCGTCGCGTAGTCGAGCACGACGTAGGCGTTCGTCTGGTAGAAGCGCGTTTTGCGGATCTTTTCGGTCCCAATGCGCGAAGCAGTAATGTTCGCAACCGCTCCGTTCTCGAACTCGATCCGGGCATTTGCTGCATCGACCTTGTCGGAGATGACCGGAATTCCGACCGCCCGGATCTCGCTGACTCGAACGTCCTCGCCGACCAGCCATTGCACCGCGTCGAGGTCGTGGATCATCACATCAAGCACGACGTCCACGTCGAGTGATCTACTGGGAAATGGCGAGACCCGGTGTATCTCAAAATAGAGCGGTTTCGTCACGTGCGGCCGCAGTGCGACCATCGCCGGATTGAATCGTTCAAGCTGCCCGACCATCAGTTTTCCCCCCGAGCCCTCGGCCGCCGCGATCATCCGGTCCGCTTCGGCAAGCGTGATTGCGATCGGCTTTTCGACCAGCACGTGAACCCCGTTTTCGAGGAACGCGCAGGCAATCTCGCAATGCGTCTCGGTCGGCGTGGCTATCGAAACAAGATCGACCCTGTCGAGCAATTCGCGCCAGTCGGTGAACGCGGAGCCGCCGTGTTCTGCCGACATCTTTTCCGCCGTTGCGGCGTCAACATCGCAGGCCCCGACGTATTCAAGCCGACCTTCTTTGCCAAGTTCGGAATAGTTCCGGGCATGATGCCGGCCGAGAGACCCGACGCCGATCGCTGCCGCTCTGAGCTTTTTTGCAATTTCCATTATTTGAATGCCGCACTAACTTCGGTGATACTTTCATTTTCAGCCAATTGGCCGTAAATGACAAAGATGGGATCACTCGTAAGTCTTTCGCGTTCGCCGTTGTTTCGGGCCGGCTTTTTCCTGCTCGCCGTGTTCGTCTTTTTCTTTGGGCTCACCGTACCGCTGCTCGGGCCGGACGAGCCGCGATATTCGCAGGTCGCCCGCGAGATGTTTCTCCGGAGCGACTGGGTCACGCCGACGCTCGGCGGGTTTCATTGGTTCGAGAAACCGGCACTGCTCTATTGGCTGCAGATCGCATCTTATAACCTCTTTGGCGTAAGCGAATTTGCGGCACGCTTTGGCTCCGCACTCTTCGGACTCGGCACGGCCGTCTGTCTTTACTTTGCTGGAAATGCTGTTCGGCGAAACAGAACTGATAGCGATGCTACCGGGATAAACCTCGCCGAGTGGCTTGCGATGATGGCCGTTTCGACCCTCGGTATATTGGTTTTCGCCCGCGGGGCCAGCTTTGACATTATCCTCACTTTTCCGCTCACGGCGTCGCTCGTTGGATATTTCATCGCCGATCGCTCCGGTGTGGATGAAACCCGAAAAGCATACGCCGGTCTCGCCGTTTTCTACCTCTTCATGGGCATTGCCGTGATAGCGAAAGGACTCGTCGGCATTGTTTTCCCGTTCGCGATCGTTGCGTTCTATCACGTTTTGAGCCGGACGTTTCCTTCAAAGCGGGTTCTGCTGAGCGTGTTTTGGGGCGTCCCTGTTGCCATCGCCGCGGCGTCGCTTTGGTATCTTCCGATGTATCTCCGCCACGGGTGGGAATTTATCGACGAGTTCTTCATTCAGCACCATTTTCAGCGTTACACATCAAACAAATACCAACATCCGCAGCCCTTTCATTTTTTCTTCTGGGTGCTGCCGCTGATGACGCTCCCGTGGCTTCCCTTTTTCTTCGGCGGCGTTTGGCGGGCTATAAAGCAGATAATTTCGAATTTCACATCCGGCAGAGGCGACGCCGAACCTAGCGACGAAAGCGAAACGCTGAAGCCGCTCGTCATTTTTGCTTTCGCATGGATGTCTGTGCCGCTCGTTTTCTTTTCATTTTCCGGGTCGAAGCTGCCAGGCTACATTCTGCCTTCGGTGCCGGCGGCGATCATTCTTGCGGGTGTTTTCGCACGGCAGTTCGCGGCCCGTTCGGCGAGCCGCGAAGTAGCGATCAGGTTTGTCGCCATTGCAATGCTGGTCGTCGTCATCGGAATAATCCAATTCGCACTTCCAAGCTTTGCCGAGAACGACTCGGTCAAGAAACTGGCCGCCGCCGCCGAAAGCCGCGGCTTTGCGGAGAAACCGGTCGCCGGCTTTTTGACCATAAATCACAACGCCGAGTTCTACTTTAGCGGAAGACTTTTCCGTACCGAGGAAGGCCGCCAGCGGAAGCTCAACGGCCCGGCAGACATCCCGCCGCTGCTCCGCGAGAACGGTGGCGAACCCGTGCTACTCATCCTTCGGCAGGAACACATTCAACATCTCAACAAAGATCCGGAAGCCGAGTGCGAGGTCATCGAAACAGCCGGTGAATATGCGTTAGCCATTGCTCGGCTGCGATAGAAAATTACTCTGCGGCCCTTCGGATGCGATCCATCAAGGCCGCCCCGATGCCTGTTTCGGGCACCGCTTCGCAGACTATAAGGTCGATGCCGCGGCGGTCGCACTCGCGAAAGAATTCGAAAAGGTTCGCGGCGTATTCCTCGACCGAAGCTGCAATGCGGCTTTCAGCGAAAACGTCGCGCGGCATGCTCGTTCCAATGAATGCTGCCCGGCCGGCGAACCCCAAAGGTAAACTCGTCCCGATCGCGACCGTCGCCCGCGGCGAATAATGCTTGTGCTTGAGGCCCGGGCTTCGTGCCGGCCCTTCGTCGCCCAGCTCGGCTTCGCGAATCTCGGGAACCACGCTCTGCAAGGTTTCTATCGAGATCGCACCGCGTCGCAGGAGCACAGGCGGCTCTACCGAACAATCAACGACGGTCGATTCGAGCCCGATCTCGGTCGGCTCGCCTTGAAGGATGCAGTCGATCCTGCCGTCAAGGTCGTCACGCACAGCTTGCCACGTCGTCGGACTCGGCCGGCCGGAGATGTTTGCAGAAGGAGCCACAATTGGCGTTCCGCACGCCCTCAGAAACGCGAGAGCAAGCTCGCTGTTCGGCATTCTGATGCCGATCGTCGCAAGCCCGGCGGTTGCTATCGCGGGCACCGCTTCGGTCTTTTTCACAACGATCGTCAGTGGCCCCGGAAAAAATGCCTCTATCAATCGATCGGCACTCGTACTCAACTCACTAGCCAGCAAGTCGATCTGCCCGACGTCACCAATGTGCGCGATCAGCGGATTGTCGCCGGGCCGCCCCTTGGCCTCAAAGACCCGCTGGATCGCCGCTTCATCAAATATCGCCGCCCCGAGCCCGTAAACAGTCTCGGTCGGAAACGCGACCACACCGCCGCGTATAAGCAAGCGGGCCGCTTCCTTCGGATCCGTCGTTTTGATCGTTGAGATCTCCTTCAAAACTTTCCTGTTTACTTTCCTTACTCGAATATGCCAGAATTAAATTTGCCTTCGGGCGTTCTTCTCACTTCCCCACACAACTCCCTAATCGATTTTTCCGGATTGCACTTTCGGTCCAGTGCCGTCCCGGTCTGACCTTTTATGCCCGCAAAACACGCATCGAAAAAGGGAAGGAACCTAATTCTTGTCGTTGAGGACGATCCGACAATAGCTCGGCTGCTCAACCATTGGCTTGCTCAACGCGGCTACGAGGTCGAGATCCTCCCCAATGGCCGCATCGCGATCGATCGCATCTCGGCCGACGAAGTCCTTCCGAAAATGGTCTTCCTCGACATAATGATGCCGTTTGCTGATGGCTTCGAGGTCCTCACCAACATCCGCTCGCGAAAGGCCTGGAAAAAGGTCCCGGTAATAATGGTCACCTCAAAATCGAGCGAATCCACTATTGTAAAAGCATTCGAGGCGGGTGCAAACGACTACGTAACGAAACCATTTCGTCCGAACGAACTAATGATGCGGATGAACCGACTCCTATCTTGATCACACAGCAGTAAAATGAAACCGCTCCTCCTGATCCTTCTCGCTTTGATCATCACCTTTCCGGTGTCCGCGCAAGATGAAGTGCCGGACACGGAGCAAGCCCCTGCGCCCGTTGAGCAGCGCGACCCACAGCCCGTCAGCTACGAAGTTGCGACCAGTTTTACTCAGGAGAAGCTCTCAAAGGGCAAAGGCGAATGGCGTACGGCTACCTTTACCTTCGAACGCCGAAAGGGCCGCGGACAGATCATTTGGGGCACCTATCGGATGAGTGACCGGACCGGCGTCCGCGATTCCGAGATCATTGGCGGCATTTACCAGCGTCTTCCGAACAAATGGGCCATAACCGCCGAGGGAATGTACTCCTCAACGAATCAGTTCGTCGGGAAATACTCCTTCATGGGCGAGATAGAAAAAGACATCGGCGGTGGAACGGTTCTTCACGGCGGCGTTCGATACACGGCTTATCGCGGGGTCAAGGCAACGACCGGGTACGGACTTGTCGAAAAATACTGGGGGGCGAACCGTCTCGCCTACACGCTTTACACGACGCACCTTACCAACGCCGGCACGGCTCCGTCACATCGGCTTCAGTACAACCGTTACTTTGGCGAACGTGGCAATACCATCGGCGGTGCCTATTCCTTTGGACGCGAGCACGAGAACCTCGGCCCGACTATCGGCATCCTCAGAACTCAAACACGAAGCCTCTCCCTTTCAGGCCGGTTCTGGCTCAACGACCGGATCGGTATCGCCGTTGACGGTTGGTTCCACCAGCAGGGCGATCTATTCAATCGTGGAGGCATTAACGTTGGAACACGATTTCGCTTCTAGCCCAGTTCCGGCCGAGATAGCTCTTTGGACCGGATATGCATTCGGGGCAGTCGGTGTCGGATGCACTCTGCTGCTTGTCTATCTCAGGCGACGGGCTAGAACGCTTTCTAAGAACCGGACAAAGATCGCCGGATCGCTTGAACCGCTTCTTTTCCAAGCGACCGAAAATACCACTACTTCACCAGAGGTCGGACACCGCGATCAGGCAGTCGAAAGTGATCTATATCCCGAGCTCGCAAAACTCAAAGATCCGCTTGCCGTATTGGAGACATGGAACTATCTCCACGAATCGCTTGACGGTCAGGCAACAGCCGGCCTTAATCGCTTTGCGAGACAGATCGGTATCCCGGACATTGCACATTCGATGCTCGGCAGCCTCATGATCGACCGTAAACTGCTGGCGATCAACACGCTCGGAAATCTCGGTGACCGCGAAGGCTACGAGGCGGTGGCTCCGCTGATCGACGACCGCGACCCGATCGTCTCGTATTGGTCTTGGCGGGCTTTGGTAAGGATCGACGTCGAACGGGCACTTTCGGAAACACTTGTAAAGATCGAGGAACGCACGGATTGGTCGCCCGTCTTCGTCGCTGAGATCCTCCAGCGGATCGATCCGGACATACTCTCCGAGCCGCTTTGCCGGCTTGTATCCGACGCGTATGATCGAGGGCTCGAGGAAAGGCAGATGTCGCGTCTTATCTCGTACCTTACCTTTGCCCATATCTTCGACAGCGCAGATGTCATTACCCGCATCTTCACCGAAACTGACCATAAGGAGGTGCTTATTGCCTGCCTGCGGTTACTCCCGGATTTCGAGCCCGCCCTCCGGCCGCGGGTTCGCGAGATGATCCGCGACCACCGCTGGGA
This sequence comes from Acidobacteria bacterium Ga0074141, assembly GCA_001464665.1. Classification (GTDB taxonomy): domain Bacteria; phylum Acidobacteriota; class Blastocatellia; order Pyrinomonadales; family Pyrinomonadaceae; genus OLB17. The sequence goes on along the minus strand of LNDP01000014.1, from coordinate 319,868 downwards.
AGTGCGGCTTCAAGCTATTTCAACGCTCAGTAGTTTTCACGAACCCGAGGATCTCCCGCTTATGCTTGAAGCTCTTGACGATCAGGAATGGTGGGTCCGCTATCGTGCCGCCGGAACTATCCTCGACCTACCTGAATTTGCTGAGAATGGAATCGAACCGCTCGTTAATAGGCTAGCGAGCAATTTCGCTCGCGATATGCTCCGGCAGGTTGCCGCAGAACGTTCCCTCATATGCTTCAAGCCGAAGCCGCAAACTTTGTCAAGATAACCGAGTGGTTCTTCCTGACATATTTTATCTTGCTTAATGGCACTTACCTGCTGTTGACTCTTATCGCGCTCGCGGTCCTCCCGCGATTTGTCGGCCGTCAGTCCATCTACAAGCTTCCGCGTCCGCAGAGCGGTTTTGAGCCGCCAGTTTCGCTGGTCGTTACCGCATTCAATGAAGAGGTCGTCATCATCCCAACCGTTTATGCGCTGCTTCAGCTTGACTACCACGAGTACGAGATCATAGTCGTGAATGATGGCTCGACCGACCGGACGCTTGAGGTGTTGACGAAGGAGTTCGACCTCGTCGAGATCCCAACGGCATTTCGCCAACGGATCGAACACAAGCCGGTCCGTGGTGTTTATCAATCGAGAAAATACCCGTCGCTGCGCGTGATTGACAAGGAGAACGGAGGGTGTAAGGCCGATGCTTCGAACGCCGGCATCAATGGAGCCCGCTATGGCCTTTTCATGCCGCTCGATGCCGATACGATACTCAATCGCGACTGCCTGATGCTGATGGTCCAGCCATTCTTGCTCAACCCGGATACGGTCGGAGTTGGCGGCAACGTGCGGATCCTTAACGGATGCGGTGTTTCAGGCGGCACTCTTACCAGAGTCGGGCTGCCGAAAACATGGCTCGCTTTGTTCCAGGTCCTAGAGTATTCGCGTGCATTCCTGACAAGCCGAGTCGGTTGGAATCATATCGATTCGCTTCCGCTCATCTCCGGAGCGTTCGGCCTCTTCAACAAAGAAGCGGTCATCAGTGTTGGAGGGTACAGCCACACATCGCTCGGTGAGGATATGGACCTGGTTTTGAGATTGCACCGGCACTTTCGCCTAAACAGGATACCGTACCGCATCGATTTCGTTGCCGACCCCGTATGCTGGACGGAGGTCCCTGAGACCTACGGAGTGCTTAGGAAACAGCGGGTCCGCTGGCAGCGCGGCCTTTTCGACTGCCTATGGGAGAATCGCAAGCTTCTCTTTCATCCGAGAAGCCGCGGCGTTGGCTGGCTTGCGTTCCCATTTCTCCTTTTTCTTGAGGGCATCAGCCCGATCATCGAGGTGATCGGTCTGGTCTTTTTCATCTTGACCCTCGCGATCGGCCTTTCAACTCCTGAAACCGTGCTTGCATTCACAATGCTTTCATTCGGAACCGGTTTCTTGCTCTCGGTCGGCGGCATCCTCATCGAAGAGTTAACGTTCCGTACTTATCCTAGTACTCGCGACCTCCTGATGCTCGTTCTCGGGGCTGTTGTTGAAAACTTCGGCTACCGGCAGTTGAATTCGATATGGCGGCTTGAAGGGACGATCAAATGGATGCTACGGACAAAGTCAAGCTGGGGCGTTATGACCAGAAGCGGTGGATGGACCGACCCCGAAAATGAGCCCGCCGGATAGGCCCTGCTTCCCGACTCTTTAGCGACTGCGGTAAGATTCTTGAGTGACGCTCGACGAAAAACTTAAGAATCTGCCCACGGCCGCCGGGATCTATATCCACAAAAGCTCTGCCGGCAAGATCCTTTACGTCGGCAAGGCAAAGAACCTTCGCAACCGCGTTCGTTCGTATTTTCAAGCAAGCCGCAACCTCGATTGGAAGACGCAGCAGCTCGTCCGGCAGATCGCCGACTTCGAGTTCATCGTCGTCGATAGCGAGGTCGAGGCGCTCGTTCTTGAGTCGAACCTGATCAAGAAGCACAAGCCGCGGTTCAACGTGATGCTTAAAGATGACAAGCAGTATCCGCATCTGAAGCTGACGAATGAGCCGTTCCCGAAGGTCGTGTTGACACGCCGCGTGGTCAAGGACGGCGGCAGTTACTACGGACCCTTTCTTCCCGTAACCCTTGCAAGAAAGACACTTAACCTCATCAACCGGACGTTTCAGCTCCGCACCTGTGATATCGAGATCGATGGCCGCCTGCCGCGTCCCTGCCTTGAATATCACCTCAAGCGATGTCTTGGGCCGTGCGTCAAGGGGCTGTGCACGCAGAAGGAATACGAAGAAGCGGCGCGTGATGTGAAGCTGCTGCTCGAGGGGAAGAATAAGGAACTCGCCGAGCAACTCGAACAGCGAATGTGGCGGTTTGCTGAGGAAGACAAGTATGAACTCGCGGCAAAGTTTCGCGACCTGCACCGCACCGTTCTCCAGCTCGCCGATCAACAAAAGATGGCGATAACGGCCGAGACAGACATCGACATCTTCGGCTTCTATCGCGAGGGTCCGCGCCTCGCTCTGCAGCTTTTCACTATGCGCGAAGGGCGTATCGTCGGCCGCCGCGAGTTCTTTTGGGAGGACCTGCCGGAGGACGACTCCTTCGATGCTTCGGAGTTTCTCGGCGACGTTTTGCTGCAATACTATTCAACCGATTTTGTTCCGCTAGAGATCCACGTTCCGCAAGACTTTGAGGACCGCGGGCCGCTGGAACAGCTCCTAACCGAACGCCGCGGCCGTCGCGTAAAGATCCTCGACCCCAAACGCGGCCGCAAGAAAGATCTGATCACCCTCGTTGAGAAGAACGCACAGATCGCCTTTGAGCAGCGTTTCCGCGTTCTCAAACCCGATTCCGAGAAAGTGCTCGGCGAGCTGCAGGAGATACTCGAGCTTTCATATTTTCCCGAACGGATCGAGTCATTTGATATCTCGAACATTTCGGGAGCAGAGAACGTTGCCGGCATTGCGGTCTTCGAGAACGGCAAGCCCGCACGCTCGCTTTATCGCCGGTTTATCATCAAGACGGTTGAAGGAAGCAATGACGTCGCTTCGATGCACGAGGCCGTGCTTCGGCGGTATCGGCGGATGATGGAAGAAGGCGGGCGGCTGCCCGAACTCGTTTTTATCGACGGCGGCAAAGGCCAACTCGGTGCGGCCGCCGCCGCGATGCGCGAACTCGACCTAGAGCAGATAATGCTCGTTGGCTTGGTCAAACCGCCGAAGCGGCACAACGAGATCTCGCACCTGCTCATCCATGGCCGCGAGGACCGCCCAATACCTTTCGACCGCAATTCGCTCGCCTTCCGGTTGATCTTGCAGATCCGCGAGGAGACGCACAAAACGGCGATCGAGTTTCACCGTAAGCGGCGCGAGAAGCGCGATTTCACGTCCGAGCTTTCCGCAATTCCCGGCATTGGCGAGAAGCGTAAAATGCGGCTGCTCAAAAACTTCGGCTCGATCGAGCGTATCGCCAAGGCATCGCTCGAAGAACTTCGGCCCTTTCTAGGAGAAAAGGCTGCGAGCTCGGTCGTCGAACATTTCGACCGGCAACGCAGCCTCGTCAAAAACCCGCCAAGCGACTAGGGCTCGTCACATTCTTCGGTGACCCGCGTAAAGAGCTTGCGAAATTCCCCGCCGTATTCGCCGGTCGAAAACCTTGCGTCATACTCGATCTCGGCGTTCGCACAGTTCCACCAGCCGAAGGCCATCGTCTCGACCAGTGCAAATTCGAACTTTTTCGGCGAACGCATTTCCTCGTCGAACCGCCGCTGTAGGCGTGCCGGATCGGAGTTCTTCGACTGCGAATCGAGGTTTACCACACGCCACGCCGCCAGTAGCTTGTCGCCGCCGGCGATTATCGGCTCGGCAAATTTGGTCTTGCACGCTTCGGCCCGATCGTGATCTCGCAGCACCTCAGGCTGCGAGTAAGCCCGCATCGTCAGTCGCGAAAGCCGATAGACCTGCTCGATCTCTTTCAGCCGGGCCGCCCGAGCCGACTGCCAATAAGGCGTATCGACGATATCAAGGTTCTCAAGCTCCGTGCGGAGTGCGTTGTATCTCCGGTCAAGGTCTTCGATATCAAGCTTGGCGATATCGCTGAAGTTCCAAACGGTCGCGCCGGTCGAACCCATAGAAAGCTCACCGGGCTGAATGAACTTAGCGGTGTTCCGAAGCTGCACCTCAGTAAACTTTCCCGCTTTGTATGTTCCTTTGAACGAGCACATCTCGTCCGTCCACTCAAACGTCCGCGTTTGCCCATTCGCGAACGGCACCAACAATAGAATTAGAAGAATAAATTTCATAAAACGTCCCTCTATATGACGTATAGAACGGCCGATTTTGCGCCTGACCCGCACCGTAGATTCAAGACGAACACGCTTAACGCTATGTCGTTCATGCGTTAAATCCACCGATCGTCTGCTCGGCCGCGTTATCCTGCGGGTTGATAAGCTGCACCGCCTTGTCGAGGTCTTCGCGTGTACCGAGGAGTACCACCGCATCATTACGGCAGAGTTTGTAATCGGCTCCGGGGCTTATCTTCGTCTCGCCTTCGTGCTGAACGGCGATGATCGTGGCACCGGTCTTGCCGCGAAGGTCGAGCTCCCCAAGCGTTTTCCCTATGGTCGGCGATCTCTCGTCAACTCGAATACTTTCAGTCGAGGCGGCATCAAGCGCCACGCCGACTGCATCTGACCGCTCGGCGGGCATCTTCGCGCTTCTCAGCATCTCATAGCCCTGCCGCCGTATGAGCTCGATCTGATTCTCGATCACATTCCTTGCAAAGCCGTAGCGGTGCAGCACCCGAGAAAAGATCTCAATGCTTGTTTCGAATTCTTCCGGTATGACCTCGTTCGCACCGAGGCCGTAAAGTTCCGAGATCTCTGAGACGTAACGCGTCCGGACGATGATGTAAATGTTCTCATTAAGGTGCCTCGCCAGCTTCACCGATCGCCGAGCGGCATGCGGGTCGGACATTGCAAGCACCATCGCTGAGGCATGTTCGATCTCGGCGTGCTTTAATACCTCGGCACGCGTCGCATCGCCAAAATTTATCTTCTCGCCAAGCTCCTTAGCAGCTTTCACCGCCTCCGCATTGAGTTCGAGCACCGTGTAATGCACACCGACCGAACGCAGCACACGCGAGAGATTTCTGCCATTTAGCCCGTAGCCGATGATAATGACGTGATCCTTTAGCCCGCCGCTTGACGTGACGTGAGCCTCGTCATCCTCGGCATTCTCGATTCCGCCAACGCGGCCGTCCTTTAAGATGCCCTGGACAAAACTCCCGATCTGCGGAGCGTAAGAGATCATAAATGGCGTGGCGATCATCGTAATGATCGAAGCGGCGAGAAAGATCTGGTAATCAGTATCAGGCATCAGGCCCTGCGCACGACCCGATTTTGCCAAAACAAATGAGAATTCTCCGACCTGGGCCAATCCGACCGCTACGGTAACGGCGACCCGCTGCGGATTCCCGAGCAGCTTTACGATACCCCAGATGATCAAAGCCTTACCGACCACGAGTCCCGCAACAAGCAGCGCGACGCTTCCGATATTCTCAACGAACGCAGCCAACGAGAGCAGCATTCCCATCGAAACGAAAAACAGGCTGTTGAAGACATCGCGAAAAGGTAGTATCTCCGTTGTCGCTTGCTGGCTGAAGTCAGTATCGGCGAGCACGACGCCGGCGATGAACGCGCCGAGCGCGAGCGAAAGCCCGAATTGAAACGTGATCCAGGAAAGCCCGAGACAGAGCAAAACGATCGTAAGTAGGAAGACCTCGGTGCTCCGCATTCGGACGACCTGTTTCAGGAATGGAGGTATCAGTAGCCACGCCAGCAGCACTATAACTATCAGCGAGCCAAGTGAGGTGCCGAGTTTCAAAAGTATCGCCGTAAGCGTGACGACGTCCTTGCCGCCGAGGATCGGAATGAGCAGCAGCATCAGGACAACGCAGATGTCCTGAAAGAGCAGTATGCCGATGGCGGCACGCCCATGCGGAGAATCGACCTCCTGCCGGTCAACATAACTCTTTAGCACGATCGCCGTGCTCGAAAGCGCGATCAGAAAGCCGAAAAAGATCGCCTGCGTCACCTCTCGACCAAACGATGACGCGATAAATGCCGTAACCACAACAGTTATCCCGACCTGAAGTCCGCCGCCGACCAGCACGAGCGTCTTCATTTCGCGCAGCTTTCTGATCGAGAATTCAAGCCCGATCGTGAATAGCAAAAGCATCACGCCGATCTCGGCAAGTATCTCGATACCTTCAAGATCACTTATAAAGCCGAGGCCGTAAGGGCCGATAGCAATGCCCGTAAGCATCAGCCCGACTAGCAGCGGAAGCTTTAGCCGAAGACACAAATATGCCACCGGCAGCGAGGCGAGAATGATCACCAAGAAATCCCTGAAAAGCTCGGGCGTATGCATAGATTGCTCAAATATTACAGGAGAATCGCAATTTGGTCACATCCGTTACCCTACGTTGTAAAATATTGTTCGTATCGGCAGTGCCCAAACAAACTCGGCAGCAAATGTGGTTAAATATCGATGATGCAGACAGATAGACGACAAGCGGAGCCGTGCGTAATGATGATCTTCGGCTCGACCGGCGACCTGACGAAACGCAAGTTATTCCCTGCGATCTACAACCTCGCAAAAGATGGCCACATCCCGGATAGCTTTGCCATCATCGGCATCGGACGACAAGAACTGACGAGCGAGGACTTCCGCGAGCAAATATTGGAAGACCTCCGCGAATTCGCCCCGAATGGCGCCGATGACGATCTGCTCAAGTGGTTCGAAGCGCGAACCTACTACACCGGCGGCGATTTCGATGATGACAAACAGCTATTCGGTGACATAAAGAACCTCGCAGCAAAGGTTTGCGCGGAACACAAGATCCCCGAGAATTTCTTCTATTACATGGCGATCCCGCCCGGCCTTTTTGCCAGCGTCGCCCGCAAGATCGTCGATAACGGCCTTGGGAAAGAGACGAACGGCAACTGGCGGCGGTTCATCTTTGAGAAGCCCTTCGGTCATGATCTCGAGTCAGCAAAGGCCTTGAACGCCGAACTGCTGAAGATGCTCGATGAGCGGCAGATCTATCGCATCGACCATTATCTCGGAAAAGAAACGGTCCAGAACCTGCTCGTTTTTCGCTTCGGCAACAGCATTTTCGAGCCCATCTGGAACCGAAATTACGTCGATAACATCCAGATAACTGTCGCCGAAAAGCTCGGCGTCGAGGGCCGCGGCGGCTACTATGAAAAAGCAGGAGCCCTGCGGGACATGATCCCGAACCACATCTTTCAGCTTGTGACGCTGACCGGAATGGAGCCGCCCGTCTCCTTCGACGCTGACTCGGTCCGCGACGAGCAGGCAAAGATCCTGCAGGCGATCAAGTGCTTCACGCCCGAAGAAGCCTTGAGCTGTGCCGTCCGCGGGCAATACGGTGAAGGGGATATCGACGGCAAGCGTGTGCCGGCATATCGGAGCGAAGAAAGCGTCTCGCCCGAGTCGGCAACCGAAACGTTTGCAGCCTTAAAGCTCTCGATCGATAACTGGCGTTGGGCCGACGTGCCTTTCTATATCCGCACCGGCAAGCGGCTGGCGACACGGCACTCGAGCATCGTCGTGCAGTTCAAAAAGGCACCATTCATGCTTTTTCGCGATACGCCCGTCGAGCGGCTGACGACCAATCGCATCGAGATACACATTCAACCCGACGAAGGCATCACGCTCCACTTCGGTGCAAAGATCCCCGGTCCGATCGTCAAGATGGGCGCCGTTGATATGGACTTTAACTACGTTGACCACTTCGGCGAACAGATGTCGACCGGTTACGAGCGGCTGCTTTTCGATTGCATGATCGGCGATGCGACGCTTTTTCAGCGTGCTGATATGGTCGAGGCAAGTTGGGCCATCGTCTCGCCGATCCTGGACGTTTGGGCCGCCGTCCCACCTCGCAACTTTCCTAACTATAGCTCAGGCAGTTGGGGGCCAAAGGAAGCCGACGATCTGCTTGCGAAGAGCGGCCACAAATGGAAGAATACCGAGCATCGCACGAATGGCGTTTGATTTCTTACCAAGCTAGAGCTTACTATTCCCAATATCCATTATATGGAAGCAGAGATAGCACTTAGTGCCTTGATCCTTATTTTGCTGGCGTTTCTGGCGACGGTGGACATGGCATTTTCCCAACTTTCGGACATTTCGCTCCGTCGGCTTGCGAGCGATGTTGAAGATTCCGATTCGCCTGCGCGTGCCGTTTTTCTCAGGCAGATTCTCATCGACCGCTCCGGGTTTCGCTTTGCCCTTTCGCTGACGATCCATATTCTGCTTATCACCTTCGCCGTACTCGTGACAGTCTCTGCGATCGAATGGCTTTCGACGCCGCAGGAGGTTGCCCTTTATTCGCTCGCCATCGCACTTACTGCGACGATCCTATTCCGGCAATTGATCCCGAAAATGATCGTTCGCTCCGATCCTGAAAAGCGGCTGATGGCTTTGCTTCCGGCGGTCCGGCCGCTTTATACGGCATGGAGCTGGACGATCGCACCGTTCTCGCGATTTCTCGGCACCGGAAACGAGGCCGTCCGCTTGGATGCAACCTCGACGCCCGAAAGCATCGAAGAGGCGGAAGACGACGCCGCAGACGACCTTCAGGCACTTATCGAGGTCGGCGAGGCCGAGGGCATAATCGAGGAACGCGACCGCGAGCTTATTGAATCGATGGTCGGCTTCAGCGACACGGTCGCCGGCGACGTTATGACGCCGCGAACCGAGATCGTCGCTATCTCGATCGAGGCCACCGTCCGCGATGCCCGCGACCTGATAATCGAGCACAAGTATTCCCGCATTCTTGTTTACAGCGGAAGCATCGAGAACATTGAGGGTGTGCTTTACGTCCGCGACCTTCTCCAGGCCTGGGCAAATGGGAACGAAATGCTCCCCATCAAGGACATGCTCCGGCCGGCGTTCTTCGTGCCGGAAACGAAACCGGCTTCAGACCTTCTCAAGGCGATGCAGCAAAATCACGTCCAGATCGCCGTTGTCATTGATGAATACGGCGGCGTGGCGGGCGTCGTAACGGTCGAGGACCTCATCGAGGAGATAGTTGGTGAGATCGAGGATGAAGACATTGAGGAAGAGGAGATCATTGAGATCATCGAGGGCGAGGACGGCTACTGGGACGTCGTTGGCTCGACCGAGATCGACAAGATCGAGCGGCTGCTCGGCCTAGACCTCGAAGATGAGGAATACAACACTATCGCCGGGCTTGTCGTAACAGAAGCGGGCTACGTGCCAAAAAAAGGCGAGCAGCTCGTCGTTCGCGGCCTGCATGTAGAGGTTCTCCGCAGCGACGGCAAACGCATTCAGCTTCTCCGGCTAAAGCCCGACGGCGGCGATGAGAATGCCGAAGCCGCCGCGACCGAATAACCCAACGAGCAACGCACTTCGGCAGTGTGATATACTGCTCGAAAATTCCAGTGGAGGTACCCGATATGAGCATACGTCTCGGAGATGAAGCACCAAATTTTACGGCCCAAACAACACAGGGCGAGATCAATTTTCACGAATGGCTCGGCGATAGCTGGGGCGTTCTTTTTTCGCACCCGAAGGACTACACGCCGGTATGCACGACCGAACTCGGAATGGCGGCAAAGTTGAAGCCCGAGTTCGACAAGCGCGACGTCAAGGTCATCGGCCTCAGCGTCGATCCGCTTGATTCGCACATCGATTGGGAAAAGGACATCGAGGAAACGCAAGGGACGGCCGTCAACTTTCCGATGATCGCCGATAGCGACCGGAAAGTGTCCGATCTTTACGACATGATCCACCCGAACGCGAGCGACACTTTCACCGTCCGTTCGGTCTTCGTCGTCGGCCCGGATAAAAAGGTAAAGCTGACGCTGACCTACCCGGCGAGCACCGGCCGAAACTTTGATGAGCTGCTTCGCGTCATCGATTCGCTCCAGCTTACGGCCGCCTACAGCGTCGCAACGCCCGTCAATTGGAAAGACGGCGACGACTGCATTATCGTTCCCGCAGTCTCAGATGACGACGCAAGGACGAAATTTCCGGCAGGCTGGAAGGAACTAAAACCCTACCTTCGTATCACGCCGCAGCCGAATAAGGTGAAGGGCGAAGGCACGTCTGCCTAACGGTCGTTCAACTTACGTTTAAATAAGGCGGTCTCGCGGCCGCCTTCCCTTTTATGAAGCTAACCGCAGAAACGGATTTCGGCACGCTGCCGATCGAATTTCGCCGCGACGGCGACCGCATCGCCGCATCGATCGAAGGCCGCGAATACGAGCTCGAAGCCTCGGAGCCCGAGCCCGGCGTTTTTCTGTTCAAACACGACGGCCGCGTTTTTGAAGCGATCGTGACTCGCGACACGGCGAGCAGCTCAGGCTTCAATGTCTCGCTCAAGGGCCGCGAGCACAGCGTTAACGTGATCGATCCGAAAAAGCTTCGCGGCTCCGGCAGGAGCGACGCTCTGGCCGAAGGTTTTGCAGAGATAAAGACCGCAATGCCGGGCAAGGTCGTCCGGGTTCTTGCCGCCGAGGGCGATGCGGTTGAGAAAGGCGATGGGATCGTCGTCGTCGAGGCGATGAAGATGCAGAATGAGCTCAAGTCGCCGATCGCCGGCGTCGTAAAGACCCTCAATGCCGTTGAAGGCGCGACGGTCTCCGCCGGCGATGTTCTCGCCACGATCGAATAGCGTCGGCTCAAACAGAACTTACGACCTCGTTACGAGATCCTTTCGTCAACGGTCCGCTGGAGGACCATATTTGCGTTGTCCAGGTGAGCTCGGGTCAATGCGAGCCACTCCGAGTCTTTGTCGGCCGTATCCCGCTCGGCCCGAAGGGCACGCTGGGTCTCTGATGGGGCAGGCCCGCCATAGATCGTCCGGACCGCTACAAAGTTCTCCGGGCTGACAGCCGCCGCAAGCGCTTCGGGCGAAAGCTCGAGTTCGTGTCCCAAAACTTCCATCGCCGCTTCCTGAATTATCTCGTGCGTCACATCGCCGCCTGCATCGATAGCAAGCCGAACGCTTTTGCCGACGATGCTATGCGCAAGGCTGAACGGCAGATTTTCTTGCCGAACGATCGTATCCGCAAGCTCCGTGACTGCGATGAAGTTTTCTCCCGCACGGCGGCGGAGATTTTCCGTATCAAACTTCGCTGATCCAAGTGTGTGCCCGAAAAGCGAGACAGCTCGGTTCGCGTCGCGCATCGCACTGTAAATCAGCGGCTGCAGGTCGTCCTCGACGTCGTTGATGTCGCCAAATGGCGTGTTGTGGACCGCCGTAAAAACTCCGAGCGTTTGCCCAAGTGCCTTGCTGCCGATCGCTCGGATGTGCTCAAGTGCGACCGGGTTACGCTTCTGCGGCATTATCGATGAGCCCTGCACATAGCCATCCGGCAACCGGATCGCGTTAAACTCGACCATCGCCATTTGCATGAACTCCTGCGAAAATTTCCCGATGTTAACGAGCATTGCGGCGACCGCTCCGAGCGTCTCGGTAAAGTAATCGACCGACGCGATCGAGCCGTAGCTGTTAACGGTCGGCTCGGAAAACCCGAGGAGTTCGGCCACGCGATGACGGTCGATCGGGAAACCGCTCGTCGTTATCGCACCCGAGCCGAGCGGCGAGCGGTTCATATTTTCAAAAGCCGCCCGCATCCTGCGGATGTCTCGCCCGAGGTTCTCGGACATCGCCAAAATGAAATGCGCGAGGGTCGTCGGCTGAGCCGGTTGCGTATGCGTATAGGCCGGCATTACGGTCTCGTGATGCTCGGCCGCGAGCTGGTGAAAAACACGCCGAAGCTCAACCGCGGACGCGATCAGAGTCAGGCAAAGCTCACGCAACTGAAGCCTGTAAATGGTGACATCAATGTCATTACGGCTACGTGCCGTATGCAGCTTACCGGCCGTCTCAGCATCGCATTGCTTCGCGATCTCCTGCTGGATCAGGTAGAAAACGTCCTCGAAGGTGCCGTCATAATCACGCGCTTTGATGGCATCAAAATCAAGCCGGCGAAGAGCCTTAAGGATCGTCTTTAGCTCCTCCGCGGAAATGATCTCTTGCTCGCCAAGCATTACGGCATGGGCGAGATCTACCTGATGATAGGCATCAAGAAAGTAGCGTTTTGCGTCTTCAAAACAGTCCGCGAGTACATTATCTTTGTAACCGCGGGCCGGAAATTTCTCTTCCATTTAATAAGCTCTATTTCGGTGCCTTAGGCAGGCTAAGAATATTTGCAAAAATGCGGTACGCACCGGGAGTGCCAGCTGGCAATTGCCGGAACCACGAATACGATGTGTAAAGATAATGGCCCTTGCCGAGCTGAGCGTAAAGCATCGCTCCCTTGTTCGGGTCGTCGCCTTCGTCCGTCGATTCGAGCAACGGAGTGTATGCAGCGTCCCAGGTCGAGAAGGCGTAAAGGTTTCGCTCCTGAACCCAATTTGCCCAGTCGCTTTCACCGATCTTGTTCGGATAATTAAAGATCGGGTGGGCCGGCACAAGTACGTTAACCTTGGCGTTCTCGTCGGTCGTGCGGACGTTGCCGATCCGCTGATTTCCGCGCGTAACGCCCGTCATACTTGCCGGGAACGGCTGCATATTATTCTGGATGTATTCGTGCTGCTGGTACTGAACAACCAGAGTGCCGCCGTTCCGGGCAAAATCGAGAAGCCGGCCGTTGTTTGCTACAAAGTCCGGACGGACCTGCGAAGCTCGAACACCGACCATGATGATGTCATAGGCTGAAAGGTCGCCAGTCGAGAGGTCCTTCTCTCCGAGCATTGCCACGTCAAGCCCAAGCCTTCGGATCGCCTCCGGGACCTTGTCGCCGCTGCCCATAATGTAGCCGATCTTGACCTGAGCGATCTCAAGGTCGAGGACGTGAGCGGTCACGTTAGCGGCCTTGAAGATCCGATGCGTTTGCATATGCGGGTAAGCAATGGTCTGCATCGACTCATTAAAACGCTTGCCGCCCGCTTCGGCGATCGCACCGACCTTGTACGACCCGACCGCCGTATTTGCCGGCACGGTCACTTCAAATGTGAACGCGGTCTTGTCACCAAACCTCGGAAGCGTGAACGGAACCGCCTGCGGCGTCTTTGTCCAACCCGAAGGAAGGTCGAGAGATGCATTGCCCGACAGCTCGCCCGGCGTGTTGTTCGTTACCGTAGTCACGATGCGATGCTTGGTCGCCTGCTGCCTCCGCGACACGATGAGGAGATCAGAATCGAGTCCGATGGTGGCGGCCGGTACGATCGTCAAGGGACGCCGAAGCTCGCCTCGAATATCGTCGGCAAAGCGGTATTCGACCTCGCGGCGGACGGTGATCTCTTGCCCGCCGATCTCAAGCACGGCCTCGGCGGTCGCGAGCGGCTCGGCAAACGGCATATTTTGCGAGGTGCCGGCGGTGGACCAATCGAAGGTAAATTTATCGCGCGGCGTTTCAAGCCAATAAGGCTGGGTCGGTCGAGCGTCGGCCGCAGCCGTCAATTTGAAGAACGCCGCATTCATCGCATTCTCATTTCGCGGCCTGAATCCGGTCGCGGGCGGCTGCTCGGGCTCAGCAATGCTCGCCGCAGCCCAGCCCGCAGGCACGGCGACCGATGTTTTCACAACCTTCACCGGACTGCCGTCATTAGCAAAAACACGAACGCCAACGTTCGTTGAAGCTCCGGGATTGAGCATCTCGGTATCGGCAAGTGCATCCACAACGACACCCGCGGCCATCCGCAGTGCCTCGGCAAACTCTTCTTTCTTATGACGCACAAAAAACTTCGAATCCGGCTTTCGCGTTGACCATTCGGCATCATATGCCTGCTTGTAGCCTCGGGCGAGGATCGGGACGATCTTTTCCGGGGCCATAGCGTCGTATTCGCGAAGAGCTTCGGCAGCGGTCGCCTGAAGCTCGGCGAGTTTTTGCTTGAACGTAGCTTCGCTGTTGTTCGTAAGTGCGGCTATGCCCGTAATTGAGGTATCGATGCCGTCAAAAACACTCGTCTCGTTCTCGACCTTTGCAGCCTTTGATTCGAGAAGTGTCATCCCCGAGCTTTGCCGTCCGCGAAGCTCGAGCACGCCCATTTCCTGCGACTTGTGCTGGCTCCGGCCTTCCATCGCGATCTCAAAGTAGCTGCGGCCGATGAGCGGATCATAAATCCCGGTATTCAGAACGATCGTTGGCGGATTTGCGGCATCTGGCCGGAAACCCTGTCCGCGGTAAAGTTTGAGCGGTTGCCAGGGCTCAATGCCCTCGCGCATATGCTCTGGAAACTTTGATGGGTCGCCTGCGGCACGAAAAGCAAGCGGCGTAAGATACCCGGCAAGTTGATGATGGCCATGGCCGTCGGCCGGCGTTCCCGAAAACCGCGAGATCACGACAAGCGGCTTATAGATGCGGATAGCCCGCACCATGTCCGCGAGAACCTGCTGCTCATTCCAGTTGCGGCGAGCTTCGTCGATGGTCTTCGAAAAGCCGTAGTCCATCACCCGTGTGAAATGCTGGTCGCCGCCGTCAAGACGGCGGGCCTGGAGCAATTCTTCCGTACGGATCACGCCAAGGCCCTCAAACAATTCCTCCCCGATGACATTCTGTCCGCCTTCGCCGCGGTTGAGCGAAAGATAGGTCGCACGAGCAGCTTCACGCCTTGCGAGATAGGCCATCAGGCCCGAGTCTTCGTCGTCCGGATGAGCGCCGGTGTGCATCGCGCTCTTTGCGTATTGCAAACGGAGAAGCATCTGGCCGAGCCCGGAGGCTCCCATGTCATAGATCGGCCGAACCTGGGCTGAACCCGTTTGCGGCAACCCGAGCGGAATGGCCGTAAGGACCAACGCCGCAGTCAGTACAAATGCGACCGAACGAAATGCTCTTTTCATTATTTCTCCGTTGACTTTACGCCGTGGGGACAGCGTCTTCTGCACTGGTCGTGGGCTCGTTCGGTACGGTCAGGCTGATGAGGTAGCCCATAACGACCGTAACGACGCAGCCGACGACATTGAACCAAAGAAACTCGATATTGGTGTAAAGGCTCGCGATCCAAACCGATGCGACGCCGAAGATCAACCCAAAGAAAGCTCCGCGAGCCCTTGCTCGCCTGACCACGATCGCCAGAACGAAAACGCCTAGCAAGGATCCGTAAAAGAACGAGCCGAATTTATTTACGACCTCGATAAGCGAACCGAGATTTGTGGCGTAGGTGGCGACAATACAGGCAAAAACGCCCCAAACAAATGTCGCAAAACGGCCAAAGAGAACAAAGTGTTTCGTCGTGGCGTTCGGGTTAAAATGCCGTCGGTAAAAGTCGATGGTCGAGGCCGTTGCGAGCGCGTTCAGTTCAGATGAGATCGACGACATCGCCGCAGCAAAGATCGCGGCGATGATCAGCCCGAGAATGCCCATCGGCATATAGGTGACGACGAACGACGGAAAAACGTAATTCACATCGGTGAATCTGCTATTCCCGGTCGTCGATTTGACCAACTCGGAAGCTTCGTTTCGGACACTGGCAAATTCTTTGTGTGCTTCCTGGTAACGCTGCTTCGTCGCGTCGTCCTTATTTTCCGCGTAGGCAAGAGCTGCCTCGGAGCGTGCCGCGTGAACCGAATTGTACCGCTCTTGCAGCGGGGCAAACTGTGCCGTCTGCTCGATCTTCCGGCTCTCGACCGCGTTAAAGATCATCGGCGGAGCGACGAACTGATAGAAGACAAAAACAAAGATGCCGATCAGCAGGATCATGAACTGCATCGGGATCTTCAAGAACGCGCTCATCAGCAGCGAAGTCCTTCCCTCGCCGACCGATTTTGCCGTTAGGAATCGCTGAACCTGGCTCTGGTCGCAGCCGAAATATGAAAGAAAAAGGAAAAGTGCGGCAATTGTCCCAGACCAGAATGTGTATTTTTCGGTAAGGTCAAAGCTAAAGTCGACCGTCTCAAGTTTGCCCAAAGCACCGGCAATGTGCAACCCGTCCGTGACCGAGACCGAGCCCGGAAACTGCCCGACAATGACAAATATGCAGACGAAAAGGCCAAAGAAGATGAGAACCATCTGCTTGACGTCCGTCCAGGTAACGGCCTGAACGCCGCCGAGCATCGTGTAGAACGTAGTGGACATTCCGATCAGAAAGATCGTCGCCACTTCGCTCCAGCCTAAAACTATCGAAAGCACCACCGAAGGTGCGGCGATGATGACCCCGACCGAAAGCCCGCGGGATAGAAGAAAGCAAAAACTTGTTAGTGAGCGGGTCTTGGAATCAAACCGCTTTTCAAGATACTCGTAAGCTGTAAAAACTCTTGCCCGGTAAAAGAACGGGACGACGGTCACACAGAGGATGATCATCGCCAGCGGCATCCCGTAGTAGAACTGCAGGAATCGCATGCCGTCCGAATAAGCCTGTCCCGTTGTGCCGACGAGCGTAATGGCGGACATCTGCGTCGCCATTACAGAAAGCCCGACCGCCCACCAGGGCAAACTGCGATTTGCGAGGAAGTAACCCTCGACATCGCCTGTGTGTTTGGAGAGCCGGATGCCGTCCCAGATGACGTAAGCCAAATAGGCGACGACTACCAGCCAATCAAGAAACCTCATTAGAAATCTTCCGTGTCTTACGCGGCGAAATATCTACTGAAAAGCCAGAGAAGCACGATCACAACAACGGTCGTCACCATAACAGCGACGTAAACCTTGTACCACCATTCGTCCGGTAGTTCTTCCCGCGGCGGTGCGACTGGTGCTTTCTCCTGCTCTTTCATCGGTAATTTTGTCTGATGTTCCCGGAATGCATCCGGGTTGGATGCATTCCGGAAAGCTTTGGAACCGGTTTAGAACACGAACTTGAACCCGACCTGGAACTGCCGGCTATCCAGCGAGGTAACGGGGCTGTTCTGTGGCGTCGGAATCGTTCCCGTAATATTTCCAAGAGCATCGGTCGCTACGGTCCTGCTGTTGACCTGGATGATGCTATTGATGTTGAAAACGTTCAGGAATTCACCAAAAACCTCCAGCTTGTAACGCTCAGTGAAGTTGATGAACCTCGAATACCTGAGATCTACGTTGGTCTGCTTCGGCGTCTTGAACTGGTTGCGGGTGATGCCAACCGGGTTGTCCGAGCCGATGAAGCCATCGAGGTTGATATCATTTGCGGCGACAACGTCGTACCTTTCGCCGCTGTTCGCGGTGAGGATAATACCGAGCTGGTTGTTGTTGACGATGTAATTCAACGCTTTGTTTTCAAAGTTGAATACCGGCCGTCCAACAAAGCTCATGTTGAACGTGTGCCGCTGATCCGCAAGGGCCGGTCCGCGTCCGCGAGCACGGTTTGTCGGATCCTGCACGACCAAATTGCCGGCCTGTGTGGCCACCATGTTCTGTTCCGGAGCATCGTCCTCAGCCTTTGAAAGCGTATAGTTCGCACTGAACTGATAACCCGCCGAGAACCGCTTGCTGAGCTGAAACGTCAGAGCGTTATAGGTCGAATTTGCGACCGACTCCGCCATCAGAATGTTGTTGAACCGCGGATCGAATCTGGTCGAGGCATTGATCGTGTTGCTGAAGATCGGACGTCCATCGGCCAACGTTGACGTCGGGTTGATCCGGTTGATATTGCGATACACCGGGATGTGGCGTCCGCTAGAGTGGATGTAGCCGATCGTGAACGAAAGGTTTTCTCCGAGTGCCTGCTCGACCTGTGCCTGTCCGTGCATTGCGTACATCGCCTCGTAATCCGGCGAGATGGTTTCGATACTCTGGACCGGAAGAGGCGTCCCCGGCGGCAAATTGCCGAGTGTGTTCGGGAAGTTCGGGGCGGCCGCATTCGCCGGAGCGAACGTAAAGTTGAGGAGCGTAGGGCTGCCGTTGTTCAACAAAGCACGCTGATAGAAGTCAAGATAGACCGTGTCGTAGTAGATACCTGCACTCGCCCGGATGACCGTCGGGTATCGCCCGTCGCGAACACCATAAACCATACCGAGTCGCGGGGCAAAGTTGTTCTTGTCTACCTTAAAGTCTTGCGAAGCTGAGAATGGCGAATCCGAAAAAGCCTCTGGAATATCATAGAGGTCGTATCGTACGCCGTAATTCAATTTCAGTTTCCTCGTGATCTTCCAATCATCCTGAATAAAGAAGTTATAGAAGGTCGAGTTGTATTCGATTCCAGGCTCTCCGAAAGCCTCAACGTAGTTCGTGTAACCGCGGGGGGCCGTTCCGTTTACGGCATTCAAATATGCCGCAAGATTCGGGAACGTATAGCGGGCGAATTGATTCGAGCGACGGGTATCATCGATCCAGTTCGCACCGACGCCAAACTTGTAAACGTGATTCCCGCGTGTCCATGTCAGGTTGTTCTGAACCTGGTTCGTCACCTGCAGCGGTGCGATCGTATCGTCATTTTCCGGTGCACCAATGTTCGCCACGCCGGTGATCACGATCGAGATACCCGAGGCCGAATTCTCGTTTGCAATGTTACGCGAATCGCGTTTGGCATATTGATATCGGAACTCGTTCAAAACGTTAGCATTTATGATGGAAGCAAGCTGAAGCCCTAGCGAGTACGATTTGTCGTCAAAGGTGATCGACCGCTGGAGCGTGTTTAGGCCCCCCGCAATGTTGTTCGGCGAGACGTTTTTGAAATAATTGAACCGGCCCGAGAGACGGTTGTTCTCGTTCAGTTGAGCATCCGTTCGGAAAATGAAGAAGTTAACCTTCTGAGCCGCCGGAATGGCCGTCGGGAAGGCCTCTGCCGGCACGCCCGATGCGATCAATGCAGCCTTGTTCGCTTCGGAGATGGTGATCGTCCGCTGCGGTTCGCCCGCGAGGTCGCGCTCTACCCATTCATAACCGCCGTAGAAGTGCCAGCGATCCTTGATGATCGGTCCGCCGACAGCACCGGTGATGTTATCGACCTTCGTTTCCGGCTTCACCGCCGTCGGCAAAATATTGAACGGGCGTGAGGACATTCCCGTCCGCCGGAAACGATAACTCGCCGAACCGTGGATGTCGTTCGTTCCGCTCGGCGTAACGGCGTTCATGATCAGGCCCGGTGTATTGCCAAACTCCGGTGCAAAACCGTTGGTAACAAGCTGGACCTCGGCAACAAATGTGTCCGAGATCGGCATCAGGCGGATACCGCCGCGGTCGGCCTGGGTGTTGTTGTTGCCGTCAAGCTGATAGTTGGTTCGGCGGGTGTATCCGTTCGCGTTGATACGCGGCACGCCAAATTCCACATTCGGCCGTCCGGTCACATTCGCCTGAAGGAGAGCATAGTTGTAAGGGTTGCGCGAAACCAGCGGAAGGTTCTGGACCTCGCGGGTGTTCATTACACGTCCTACGTCGATCTTTCCGGGGTCGGCGATCGGAGCATCCATGGTGACAGTAACAGTCTCCTCCAATCCGCCGGTTTCGAGGTTCGCACGAACTGTCGCAATAGAACCCGTTGTAAGGATGATTCCTTCCTGCACGTAACGCTTAAAGCTCTGAGCTTCGATCGTGACGCGATAAGTCCCAAGCGGAAGCAGCGGAACACGGTAAACGCCGCCAGAATCTGTGGTAACGGTTCTTTCCGCACCGGTTCCGATGTTTCGAACGGTGACAGTCGCGTTCGGCACTGCAGCCCCGTTCGCGTCGGATACTATCCCTTCGATCTGACCATTAATAGCCTGGGACTGGCCATTTGCGTTAAATACACCAAAGATGGACACAACGGCAACTAAGGCCATCGCGACCACCGATCTTTTGAAAAACCAAGCTTGACGCATATTTCTCTCTCCTTTGCTACGAAATTTCCAGAAATCCGTGTTTTTGAAACCGTTTCCGGCCGCTAACCGTTCGGGAGACGTGTGAGCGAAAAACCAATAGTTTGTCGGAGCTGCCAACAAAGATGTAATACAGATTCAATACCCTTGTCAAGAATCGTCGTTCGGCCTAGTTGACCGAACCAAATTTCCTTGCCAAAACCAGCCCGATCGCCCCGAGCAACGTCGGCGCATCGCCGAGCGAAGACGGTATGAGTTCCGTCGGCGGAAGCCCGGCGAGGACGCTCCTTTCCGAGACCCTGTATAACTGATCGGCAAACACATCCCACGCCTTAGTGATCTTTCCGCTGACCACGACGACCTGCGGGCTCAGGCCCACGATAAGATTTGAGATCCCGTTGCCGAGGTAATGGGCCGTTTCCTTTAATGCTTCGACCGCGTGCTTCTCACCATCGACAGCGAGTTGGACCAGATCGGCGACATTCATCTCGTTTTGTTTCAGGTCGCCGTTTCTCAAACGGTCCTTGTATCTGGCGATAAATGCTTTCTCAGAAGCATAAGCCTCCCAGCACTCGCGGCTGCCGCAGGAACACTCGACCGGAGCGTTATCGCCGGCGATCATGTGGCCAAACTCACCGCCGGCACCTTTCTCGCCTCGATAGACCTGGCCGTCAAAAATTATGCCGGTTCCGATTCCCTCGCCGACCAGGACCATAACGAAAGTGTCAGATTTCTTAATACGCTCGTCGCCGAACCAAAGTTCAGCTAGAGCGGTCGCGTTTGCGTCGTTCTCAACCGTTACCTTTGATCCTGTCGCGTCGGCGAGCCGCGTGCAGATGTCCCAATCCCGCCAGTCAAAATACGGAATGTGAAAGATCTTGCCGTTCGCCTGATCGACCAGGCCCGGAACGCTCATCCCGATCTCGACCCCCTGGGCTCCCGTTTCCTCGATCATCGTCTTGGTCCGCCGGATGATCTGGTCGGTCATGAAGTCGACGTCGGGCGAAGTTGAAAATGTCTCTTTGGCGAGCAGTGTTCCTGCAAGGTCTGCAACGGCGAAAGTAGTGGTCCGCGGCGTTACGTCAATTGCGATCGCCGTCGGGTCACCCTTCTTGAGCTCGAAGAGTTCCGGCTTGCGTCCGCCTGTCGAAACGCCCACGCCGATACCGACGATCAAACCGGTCTCAAGCAGTTCGTCAACAATAACGGAGACGGTCGAACGGTGGAGCTGCGTCTCCCTCGCGATCTCGGCCCGCGAGATCGGAGCCCGGTCGCGAACGTAATTCAAAACAATGCGTTTATTGATGTCGCGGATAGTCGTCGGCCGCGCTATCTGGGAACTCGCTCTTTGTAGATTTATTCGCTTCATCGCTTCTTCTAGCTATGCCGGAAAGCTCGATGCTTAGCACGGTAACGAACGGCAATGTAACTTTGTCGGGAGACTCAACAAACCCAACAATATACTTGAATCTTTCAAATTTGCAAGCCAAACATTAACTTTTTGGAAATAACTTGAGACAAAACTGGCAAAAATATACACACAAAAGCAACTTCCGATGCGATTTATCGCTTTCAAACGCTAAGTTCTGTGAAAGCCGCGTTCGATGTCTCGCATCGTCAGCCGAAGGATCACGGGACGCCCGTGCGGGCAGGTCGTAGGCGAGGAAGTGACCAGAAGCCGATCGATCAGCCACGCCATCTTTTCTTGAGTAAGCGGCATGTTTATCTTGATTGCGGCCTTGCAGGCGAGGCTCGCAGCGATGTCGTCGCGGATAGAACTTTCGGCACCGGAACGCCCGCGTCCCTCGAAGCTGGCGAGCAGTTCCTTGAGCAGCATTCTTCCCTCGGCAGGCGGCAGGTCGGCCGGCACGGCCTTGATCGCGATCGTTCGCCCCGAAAGCCGCATTACGTCAAAACCAAGGGCCGAAAGCGTCTCGGCGACCGATTCAAATACCTCAGCCTCGGCCGGCGTCAGGTCAAGCGTTTCCGGGATCAGCAGGTTCTGCGACTCGAGCGGCTTGCCGTACTCGGCTCGTCGAAATCGGTCAAAGAGGATGCGCTCGTGGGCGACGTGTTGATCTATCAGCAAAAGCCCTTCTTCATCCACTGCAATGATAAAGCTCTCATGAAGTTGGCCGACCGGGCGGATCGAACGCGTCGGGATCTCGGCAACCTCGGCCGTCTTAGCTATCTTGGCCGCCGAATCGACAGGTGGCAGAACTGGGTAAACACTCGCTTCGCTTTGAGCGAAACTCTCGTCGGCGGAAACAACCGACGCCCTCGGCATTTTGATCGCCCGAGCCTCAGCCTCAATTTCAAAGTCCATCGAGTCAAACGAACTGACCTCATCTGTCGAAAACAAACTCGGCGATTCTGCGATGTCGGCGGCGGTTTGTTCCGATCTCGCCGGGAGCTGCTCGGTGATCGCTGCAACACTCGGTTCCCTTTCTTCTTCGCCCTTTGTCTCAACAAAAGAAGAGGCAGCTGCCGCTTCGTCATACCTCGCTTCCCAGGCCTGGGAGCTTTCACGGTTTGCCGACTCGGCAGAATCGATCCCCGCCTTTGCCAGCGACTCGCGAACGGCTTCGGCGATCACGTCCTTCACTGCATCGCGGCGGCGAAAGCGAACCTCCGTTTTGGCCGGGTGAACATTTACGTCGACCTCTTCGACCGGAATATCAAGGAAAAGGAACGCGACCGGATAATAGCCGTGCGGCAGAACGGATCGGTAGCCCTCGCGAATCCCTTCGGCGATCGCCTTATCGCGGACAAACCGCCGATTAACAAAGTAATACTGCGAGTCGCGATTCGTTCTGCGTTCCCGCGGAGCGGAGACGAACCCCGAAAGAGTTGCAACAAATTCTCGTCCGCCGCTTACCGGCAAAAGACTTTCAAGCAGGCCGCCGCCAAAGAGCTGAAACGCCCGTTCGCGAAGGTCCTTTGCCGGCGAAACGTTGATGACGGACCGCCCGTTGTTGTTGAGTGCGAATGCGATGTGCGGATAGGCGAGGGCGTAATGTTGAATGATCGACGTAAGGTGGTAGTTCTCGGTCGCCTCGGACCGCATGAACTTTCGCCTCGCCGGCGTATTGAAGAAAAGATCGCGGACCGAAACGGTCGTACCGGTCGCCCGCGGGGCGTCGCTGACGTCGGTCAACCGGCCACCTTCTATCTCAACCCGGGTCGCAGCCGAATCCTCTTCGACCTTGGTCACAAGTTCGATCCGGGCGACGGACGCGATCGATGCAAGTGCCTCGCCGCGAAAGCCGAGCGTCCCGATGCGGCCGAGGTCATCGAGGTCGCGGATCTTCGACGTCGCGTGCCTTTCAAATGCCAGCACCGCGTCGTCGCGGCCCATTCCGTGCCCGTCGTCGGCGATCCGCATCAGCCGCCGGCCGCCGAGCTCAACATCGATCGTGATCCGGCCCGATCCCGCATCAAGCGCGTTCTCAAGCAACTCCTTAATTACGGACGCCGGCCGTTCCACCACCTCGCCGGCGGCGATCTGGTTGGCAAGGTTATCGGGCAGTATGCGGATCTTGTTCATCCGGGCTAAAGATAAAGTACGCGATGATCTTTGTTGTCGAGGTCGATGCCGTCGTAGAGCCAGTCGATGAAGTCCGGCCCGTATCGGTTCACAAAATGCAAAACGTTAAGGCTCCGTTCCTGCAGATGGCCGTGCGGCATCGTTGAAGAAAAAAGCGTTTCGACGCGCCGCCGTATTTCCTGATCTTTATTGAACTGGGCCGCACGGAACTTATCCCTGAGCGCCGAGATGTGGTAGATGACCTTTCGCCGCCGGGTCGCAAGATTTTCTGAAAGCGTCGGGTCGATCTCGAGAAAATTCTGGTCGAGCCGGTTTAGCTCGATGTTGATCCGCTCTTCAACGTCCGCGATCAGCGCCGAAGTTCCGATGTTCAAGTGCCGGTCAACGAGCTCAGGGATCAACGCGTTCAGACCGGCAAAGAGATGCTCGAAGTCGATCCCGAATTTTTCCATCGTCCTTCCGAATCGCCGTTCGATAAGGCTGAAGCTCTGCCGGTGGAGTATCGGCGTCGGCGGCCGGTCGAGAATCCGATAGACCTCGCTGCTCTGTGCAAAATAGGCGATCTCGGCCGCACCGCCAAAATAGCAGACCGTCGGAAGCAGATGGTCCTGAACCACCGAACGCAAAACGACGCTCGGGCTAAATCGCGAGGGGTCGCGTTCGGCGGTCTCAGCAAGTTCGTCGAGCGTAAATTCGCGTGCTCCGTCTTTCGTGTGAAAGGTCCCGTTCTCGCTCTTCTTGAGCGCATTGCGGGTGCCGTCGCGTGCCTGCCAGAAAAGCGGAAAATAATCGTCGCCTACAAACACCTGGGCCGCGTATCCTTCAGCGGTCAGCTCCTCGCTCCTCGCCTGAAGTGCCCGAACGATCTCGTCCGAATGCCGGATCGCATTTACATAGATCGGTGAAGCAAGCGTCTTTAGCCGCGAATCGAGCGGACAAAGAATGATCAGGCCATACTTGCCGATAAAGGCATTGAGAAGCCTTGCAAAAGCATCGCCGTAGTAGGTCTGCGGTATCCAGATATCATCGAGCAGGCCGCGAAGCTCGTCGGTATGCTCCGTCATCGGGAGCGCGTCAAAAAGCCCGGCAAGAGTTCGCCGAATACTGTCGTCGAGCTTCACATAACCGACCGGCAGGTCGTCGTGGCATCGCTTCGGCTCGTTCTTCACTTCGGTCAGCCGGTTCTCTCGGTCGAGCACGAACGTCCGCGAGACCTCGTCGAAATCATGGTCCTCGGTCGCTGCCCAAAAGACCGGCACCGCCTTTACTCCGCGGCGACGAAGGTCGTCGGCGGTCTTTACGGCAGAGAGGGCCTTATAGATGGTATAAAGCGGGCCGGTCAGAAGCCCCGCTTGCTGCCCCGAAACGACTGCGACCGAATCGCTCTCGCGAAGCATCGCAATGTTCTGGAGCGTCCGCTCAGATGCACCGAACTTACGGTTCATCTCTTCGAGCGCGTCGCAGAGCTCGCCGCGGTCCGCCGAGTAGCGCGAAAGCACATCCGGTATCCGCTCGATGACCTCTCTATGTGAGCCGACGACTCCGGGATAGAACCTCTTCAACGAGACCGGGTCGGCCTGGTAATCGATGAAGAGTTTTGATTGTCCGGGTATATCGGCGAAGGGAATGTCGAGCGTTGCGGAAAACGGAGATCTACTCGGCTCGGGACAGGCGGATTCTTGCTGCACGAAAAACTTTCTCCTTACGAGAATTATAAGTTTCCGCAAGCGAAAACAAAAGGAGGCGTCCCAATTGGAACGCCTCGCCTTCACTTACTTTCTCCGACGATCACTGATTCGTGCCAGCCGAAGTTGCCGTCTTGCTGCCGCTTTTTTCGGCCGCAGTATCCTGCAGACGGTCTATCCGGTAAATGCCCGACGAGTGCGATGCGGCATAGATCCGGTTCGGGTCGGCCGGGTCAAATGCCATTGCCCAAACGCGTCGGCTGGGGACAACCATATCTTTCGAGTCGATCCGCGTCCACTGCTGGCCAGCGTCGTTCGAGTAATACAGCCCGCCGCCGATCTCATGTGCACTGCCGAGAAAGATCTCGTCGGTGTTGTCAGGGTTGATCAGTATCGCCGTGTATTTACCGAGCGGAAGGTTGCCGCCGCGTCGGATCCACGTCCGGCCGCCATCGCGGCTGAGGTAGAACGTTTGTGTCGTGCCGGCGTATATGAAGTTCGGCCGCTTCGGATCTGAAGCAAGCGAGACGACCGGAATGCCGGCCGGTGTTGCATCGACCTTTTCCCAGGTCTTGCCGTCATCGCGAGTGACGAGAACACCCGAGGTCGCCGTCCCGACCCAAATGGTTCCGGGAACAAGCGGTGATGCGTGGACAGCGAAGATATTGGCATTGATGCCCTTACCGAGCTCGAGCTTTTCCCAACCCTTCGCGATATCGTAAGTGCGATAAAGCCCCTTTTCGGTGCCGGCGATAATGCCGTTCTTATCGTCCTCTGTCGGTATGAGAACGCGAACGCTCTCTTCGAGGGCAGGTATCACCTTAGCCTCGGCTGCAGCTTTCGCCGCCGCGGCCTCCGCCGCCCTGCGTTGCGCGGCCGTCATCCGGCGTGCGGGCCGTGCTGGAGCTTTTTTGGGCGGCGTTATCAGCGTCCAAGATTCACCCCGGTCTAGCGAACGAAATATACCGCGGTTCGTGCCGAGAAGAAGACGCGTTGGGTCAACACGATCTTGCATAACTGCAAACGCTGCGACCTGATCAAGGCCGGGCCCGCGTGCCGCATTCCACGTTTGTCCGCCATCCTTGCTGTAAAAAAGATTGCCGCCGCTGGTCGCCGTATTATGCGTTGTTGCATAAAGCCGGCCGGGAACGCCGACATCCGGCGTAACGGTATAGGCAAAGCGACTGGTAAAGCTCTGATTTGTCTGAGCAAAGGTGCGGCCGCCGTCATTCGAGATCATCACGCCGTTGTTGTTCGTCCCGATAAAAACGCGGTCTGGCGCATCCGGGTGAACATCGATCGAATTGACCTCAAGATTGCGGGCCGTCGTCATCCGCCAGGTCTTACCGCCATCAACCGACATCCAGAAACCCTCGGTGGTTCCGGCGTAAACCGTTCCCTGTCGCGAAGGGTGCTGAAGAATGTCGCGGGTCCGCCGCGAGGTTGAAGGAATGCCCTGGATCTTGCGCCATTTTTCGCCGCCGTTGAGCGATTCGTAAATGCCGCTGCAGGCCGAGGCGACGATGTGGTCGCGGTTTCGTTCGTTAATGTTAATGGCAAAAACGTCCGAGTCGTCGATCATTCCGTCCTTGATCAGCCGCCAGTTCTTGCCGTTGTCGGTCGATTTATAGGCCCGCCACCAGGTACCGGCGTAGATCGTTCCGGTGCTGCGCGGGTCGATGGCAAGCGAATTAACATTGATCGGCATCGACTCCGAAGAGATCTTCTCCCAGCTATCACCCGAATCGCTCGAGACGAAAACGCCGTTCGTAGAACCTACAAAGATATAGTTCGGGTCGCTCTCGGCCTGGGTCATTGCATGGATCGCCTCGTCCTTGAGCTCCTTTGCCTCTCGCCATGTCTTTCCGCCATCTTTCGATTTAAAGAATCCGCCGGCTCCTTTATGGCGATGGCCTGAGGCGTAGATCACATTGGAATCGCGGCGGTCAACGAAGAGGTCATCGATGGTCAACTGCGGTTGCTCTAGATTTGCGAGAAGTCGCCACGTCCGCCCGGCATCGGCCGAGGTGTGGATCTGTCCGTCAAGCGTACTTATATATATCCGGTCTTTGTTGTTGGGGTCGATCGCCAACGAACGGACGTCGCCGCCGTCGGGGCCGATGACGGTCCAAGCGGTCATTCCCTTCTTGTCGGTGTAGACATCACCGCCCGAGCCGACAGCGATCTGGCTGAGCAGGAGCGAGGCCAATACCGAAAAATGCAGAACAGAGCCGACAATTCCTTTCGATTTTCTCATCATTGATTCTCGATATGTGTTCAAAAACTATAAAGGGTGAGTGCGGTCGATGGTTAGGATGAAACAGCCGGCCAATTAGTTCGTAGCAACCTGTCGCCTGCCCGCCTTTTCGCCCTACCATCGGAGATACTCTTTATATACTAAAAAATTCCTGATGCTAAAGCAACACTTTAAGTTCCACTCGTCATGGACCCATTCTCGAGCTGCTGTGGCTTGAACTCCCTTTCGACCCAACGTCGATGGTGAAAAAGAAAAGCGGGGCCTCGAATTGAGGCCCCGCCTTGATGTTCATCTGCCCGATGGGCAGGTGAAGCTTTTCCAATTACGGATTCGGGTTGTCAGCACCCGGCGGTACGCGATAGAGCTTGGTGCTTATTCCAGCACCGAGGTCTCCGCCGCGAACCATCGTGATCCTGCTGCGATCGAACCGACGGAACGTGATGTGGTTGTTGATCAACCGTTCACGAGCCGCGATCTCACGATCGGTTCCGTAGTTGATGATGTAGCCCTGGTTGGTCGGGTTATTCTGCAGTTCAACGAAGTAGGCGTCGAGACGTGCTCTAACATCGTCATTCTGCAGCGGTCCGAACTCATCCACCAGTTCCGATCTCGGTGGCGTATCGACGATACCGCTATCCGAAGCCTCGGCCGGGCAGTTGCACGACGGATCAAGTCCGCCGAGCGTTACACGAGCCGTGATGGTGCCGCCGGCATCACTACGCGAGGTGCGTACACGAATGCTCGGGGTGCCCTGGCCGCTTTCGATGGTGCCGCCGCCGCTGATGTTCCAGTTGTAGGTAACATCCGGGCCGCCGCTAACGTTTGCGGTAAAGGTCATCACTTCACCAGGTGAGGTCACACCGGCCGGTCCGCTAACGGACAAGGTCGGGCACTCGCAAGTGATGCAGTTCGGGCAAGGCTCAACGGTGACCGTACGGGTCTGCGTCTGTCCGCAGAATCCGCAACCATCGTCAACACCGGCCGTTATCGTGTAGGTTCCCGGAGCGACACCGCTGAGGTCCCACTGCACGTTAGCGCCGGAGCCGATAATGCGGCCGCCGCTTACAGTGTAGTTATAGACCAGCGGGTCATTTTCAGGATCGACCGCCGTCGTTGTGATGTTGATCGTCGTGTTGTCGTTGCAGCTAAGGCCTTCGGCCGGACGACCTGCTTCGCAAGGAAGCGTGATCGTGCTGTCGCTGACCTCGATCGCCGTTACGTTAGCCGGCTGGTTGACGATATCGCCCAACCGCGAGTTGCGGCGTCCGATGAATGTCTGGACGATAAATCCATGCGGGTCCGAAGAAAGCTGGAAGCCCGGAGGCCTACCACTAAAACTGGTATTGATCGTCTGCGGAACACATCCCGGACCGTTACCCAAACTTGGTAGCGTCGTCACGCCGGTGCAAGGCACCGTGACGCTGTTCGTGAACGTGTCGTCGCTGAAGATGCCGTCATCCTGCTGATTGACGTTGTACCGATAGGCAAAACCCATACCGAACCAACGTGTCGGGAAGATGCGGAATCCGCCGATGAAGTCCATCGGATGATGTTCGAATGCATTCGGCGTGCGTCCACCAACATAGCGAAGCGAACGGAACTCAAGGATCGGCTGGAAGAACTTGTTGACCGGAAAGTCAACACCGATAGCCGTCAGGAGTTCGTCAGGACGATCGAGAAGCGTAAATTCGCCGCCCGGAAATTCGCCCTTAGTATCCGCATTCCAGTGGTAGCCGACGTTAGCCGAGAAGTTGACCCACTTGGCAAGCCGCGCATCAGCAAACATGCCGACGATGACGTCACCGCGGGTAAATTTCGCACCCGGGCCGGCGCCACGCTGCATCTGGTTAAAGCCGCCGGCGTCATCCGCCGAATCAGCGTTCCAACGATAGCCGGCATTGAATCCAAAGCCGATCGGGTTATTGACGTTGGTCAAACGCCATTTGCCGCCAACCGTATATGTGCTGAACGAAGAAGTTCCCCACGTACGGTTGATGAACGGTGCGTCAGGAAGGTAGGACGGTGCCGTCGTAAAGACGGTCGGAGCCGAACCTGCCGGAGCTCCCGTCGGGCCTTGAAGTGCTATCGTCTGAAGCACAACTCCCGGAAGGATGCTGCCATAGACCGAGCCAACGCCCGGGAAAAGGTCAGCACCACCGCTGCTGGCACGTGGCGGGCCAAGCTGAGCATTCGTCAATGCCGGGAATCCAAAAAGCGGCCCGGAATAAAACGGAGGCGTAAGCCCAAAGGTGCCTGCATTGCCGATGTACGGGAACAAAGCATAAGGCGCCGTTCCAGCCGGGCGAAAGACCGCACGGTTAGAGAACGGTCCCGCTGCCGGCCCCTGCGGGGCAAGAACAATCGCTGCCGGACTAATTCCGCCGATCCGTGAGTTCGGAAGATAGAAACTCGAGAGGTTTCTCGGCGAGTTGACCTTCACTCCGCGAAAAGCGTCAGTGTTAAAATAAAGTTCAAAGTAGTTGGTCACACCTACCTGGAAACTGACAGGGACTTCAGTGAAGTCAGCATTGCCGGGATCCCGGTCAAAGTTGCTGTAAGCAGCGCTGAAGGTGAATTCCCCTTTCCTTAGGGTTTGACCGTCCAAGACCGTAAAAAGGCCCGTGCCGCCGCCCATGGGGCCGCCCGTGCCAACGGTCGGAGCCGTATTTCTGGGATCTTTCTCCGAACGCTTGCTGTTGTCAGTAGTGGTCGTCTGGGCTATGCCCGCGACCACGAAAGTAAACAGAGCCAGCGTCAAGAAGACCACTCTATAACCGAGTTTCATCATATTCCTCCGCCGAAAAAATGGATCAATTTCAATTGCTATCAATTAAAAACAGTGCTGCACTCCTTTAGAGCAGCAAACGTGGCCTGTGTCTCCGGAAACTCCGTTTTGTTACGGTTTTCCCCGAAAAGTACAAAGGCCTTCAAAACTGAACTCTTAGCATGACCGGCAACTAGACCGCTGTAAATACACTAATCGCCAGACTTACTTCTCTTAGACGATATTACAACTCAAACCGAAAATCAAGTGTTTTTAACAAATTAAAAGCTTTCGGCTATGCGTAGATACCTCGCATTCTCGTGTGATACGCCACCCGGTCGATCGCGAGCATATAAGCGGCGGTCCGTGTATCGACCTCATGCTTGTCCGCATAATGAGCAAGTTCGTTGAAACTTGCGACCATCTTTTCCTCAAGCCGCTGGTTCACCTGCTCCTCTGACCAGAAGTAACCCATACGGTCCTGAACCCACTCAAAATACGAAACTGTTACGCCCCCGGCATTGGCCAGGATGTCCGGAATTACAAATATCCCCTTGTCGTGCAATATCTTATCGGCACGCGGAGTGGTCGGCCCGTTCGCCCCTTCGGCCAAAATCTTGCACTTTATGCGGTCGGCGTTCTCAGAGGTGATCTGGTTCTCGGTGGCACACGGTGCCAGGACATCGCACTCAAGTTCAAGTAGCTCTTTGTTCGATACGACATCGCAGTCCGGATAGCCTTCCAGCGACTTATTTTTTTGCAGATACTCCAATACGTGCGGGATGTTCAGCCCGTTCGGGTTATATATGCCGTTGAAGACGTCCGAGATGGCGGTAACCTTATAACCCTGTTTGTACATCAGCTCGGCGCCGATGCCGCCGACGTTTCCGGCTCCCTGCACGACCACAGAGGTATTCTCTGGCGTCAGTGCAAATCGCTTGATCGCCTCATTTACGCTGATCAGGACGCCGCGGCCCGTCGCCTCCCGCCGTCCGAGCGAGCCGCCGAGAGCGACCGGTTTACCGGTAACAACCGCGGTTACGGTGTTTCCGGCGTGCATCGAGTACGTGTCCATTATCCACGCCATCGTCTGCTCGTTGGTGTTCATATCCGGAGCGGGCACGTCCTTGTCCGGGCCGATGAAGTTGATCAACTCCGCAGTGTAACGGCGCGTAAGCCGCTCAAGCTCGCTGAGCGACATTTGCTGCGGGTTACAAATGATGCCGCCCTTGCCGCCGCCGAATGGGACATTGACGACCGCGCATTTCCACGTCATCCATGCCGCCAGGGCCTTTACCTCGTCAAGCGAAACGTCCGGGGCGTAGCGGATGCCGCCTTTTGCCGGCCCGCGGGCAAAGTTGTGCTGAACGCGAAAGCCCTCAAATACCTGTATATGCCCGGTGTCCATTTTGACCGGGATATATACCTTTATCTCTCGGCTCGGAACGCGCATCACCGCGTAGAGGTCCGGGTCGAGGCCAAGAAGCTGTGCAGCCCTGTCAAACCGTTCGCTCATCGCTTCGAACGGGTTCTTTTCGTCGCTGCCCTTAAACCGCCGCATTTCATCGGCCATGGGGTTTGCCATTTTTGATCGATTCTCCAAAATATTCTCGCGGCCGATCGCCGCTATTTATAATGTCCTAATTCTCTACGGGGTTCATCGAGCCCGACCGGAAACCGTCGAGGTCCAGTGTAATGTACTTGAACCCAAGCGGCCTCAACTCACCCGCCAATCGCTCGAGCATCGCGGGAACCAGCATATGCTCAAACTCATCTTTCGCGACCTCAATACGCGCCAGGTCGCCATGCACACGAAGCCGAAACTCGCGGAATCCGCTCTGGCGTATGATCTCTTCGCCGCGCTCGACCGCCGCGAACCGCCCGATCGAGACCGGAGTTCCGGGTGCGATCCGCGAAGCAAGGCACGGGCTCGCCGGAAGTTCGGCGGTCTCAAGCCCATGCAGCCGGCTCAACTCTCTGATCTCCGCTTTGCTGAACCCGAGCTCCGCAAGCGGGCTTCGGACGTTTTTCAACTCTGCCGCCTTTCGCCCCGGCCTGTGGTCGCCGAGGTCATCGGCGTTCGTCCCGTCGAGAACAACTGCAGTTGCGTCCTTCGCGACCTCGGCTAAGACACCGTAAAGCTCGTCCTTACAAAAAAAACACCGGTCACCGGCATTCGCCAAGTACCGTTCGTTTTCTATCTCGTGCGTCTCGACCGTTCGCCAACGCAATCCGTGCCGATGGGCAAAGCCCTCCGCTTGTTCGCGCTGATGTGCGGAAACACTAGGCGAAAAGCCTGTTACAGCGACCGCGGAATCTCCAAGCTCGTCATTCGCAACCCAGGCCAGATATGAACTATCGACACCGCCGGAGTAAGCGACCAACACCGAACCGAAAGTACGCATCAAAGATCTTAATTCCTGCTCTTTTCCGGCTTTGGCCGGCAATATGCCGCGGGCGATCATTCGTTCGGTATCCATTGATCTCTACGCTAAACGCTTTGTATCTCCATTGATACAAAGCCAAAATCTTAACGTAGCAAAATGTGCTTAGCAACCGGGTGATGTCGAAATAGTGAACGTGCGGCAAAAGGCGAAAAATTTAACTTTTATCGGGCCTGCGTGATAGAATCAAGGTTCCAAGTTCAATACCGTGTTACAACTCTCGAAAATCCCTCCGGCTTTCAAAACGGTCCGTTCCGTTGGCTTCGCTCTGTTCATTTTTTCTGTTTGTGTGCTCGCTTTTCCTGCAATTGCTCAGGAAGACGAAGACCCGACAGCAGACGCCGTCGCCCTGTTTGAGGAAGGCCAGGATCTTCACGAAAAAGGCGATCTCAGCGGGGCCATCGAGCTTTACTCGAAGGCCCTGTTGCTGATCCCGGAATTCCCGGAAGCCGAACTCCAAAAAGGAAACGCCCACCTTTCCTTAAAGCAATTGCCCGAGGCCGAAACGGCGTTTCGGCGAGCCGTCGAACTCCGCGAAGATTGGTCGCTCGCCCTCGCCTCGCTCGGGTCCCTTCTCGTACAAAACGGCGAGTTTGCCGAGGCCGAGCCTTTGCTGACAAAGGCGATAAAGCTTGATGAGCAAAACTACCCGGCGTATTCGGCGATGGCTGAACTTCGGCTGCGGACAAATGCAGATGTGCCCTCGCTTCGTGAGCTGCTTTTAGCTTTATCAAATCTTACGACCGGTAAAGCAAATCCGCCGGCTTCGGCCTGGGCATCGCGTGCGGCGATCGAAAACCGACTCGGCGATATTCGCTCGGCACGGACAAGTGTCGAACGAGCCCTTGCCATCGAACCAAAAAGCGTTTCGGCACTTGGCGAAGCGGCCGCGATCGCCCTCGGCGAAAATGATCCGACGCGCGCCGAGGATTTTACTCGCCGACTCGAAGCCGCAGGCGGTGATGCCGATGCCGTAAAACTTTTGCGTGCACGAGCCCTTTTGCTTCGCGATGACATCGCCGGTGCGGAGTCATTACTAAAGACGGTCTCTACCAAGAACGCCGAAGCAGCGAAGCTGCTCGAACGAATTCGTGCATCCGCCGCGGCCGATCCCGCCGAACTTGAGAAAGAGCTCGCGGCAAAGCCGAACGATGCGGCCATCCTCGGCAGGCTCTGTATGCTTTATCGACGGAGCGATCCGCCAAAG
This sequence comes from Acidobacteria bacterium Ga0074141, assembly GCA_001464665.1. Classification (GTDB taxonomy): domain Bacteria; phylum Acidobacteriota; class Blastocatellia; order Pyrinomonadales; family Pyrinomonadaceae; genus OLB17. Next base: position 286,213 of record LNDP01000014.1, on the reverse strand, counting down.
GCTCTCGAATTCTGCCGGGCAGCTTACAATGCCGAGCCCGAGAATATTGGCCATGCGGTCGGCTTTGCTGCTGCCCTCGTTCAGGCAAAGAACTTCGCCGCCGCTGCTGAGCTTTTGCAAAAGCTAGCAGCCGCCGAGCCGGAGAATGCGACGATCCGGGCAAACCTCGCGACCGCTCTTTTTCAGCTTCGCCGTTACCCGGAGGCCAAGACCGAGTTCCGCTGGCTTTTGGATAAACAGCCTGATCTGGTTGTGGCCTATTATTTCCTGGGCGTTGCTCATGACAACCTCGGGGAATATTTGGACGCGATGGCGAATTATCAACAGTTTCTGAGACGAGCGAATGCTGCCGACTTCAAGGACGAGATCGACCGTATCAATCTACGGATGCCGGCACTTGATCGGCAAATAAGGACCGAAAGGGGAAAGAAGACGAACTAAGATTAACGATGATCTATACAACAAAAACACCGCCGATTGCCTTTACGAAAAACCGAGTCCGCTCGGCAGCAAGGAAGGCCGTGTTTTTGTGTATCGGCGTCATCTTTGGCTCGCTCGCTGCCGCGGATGTCTTCGGACAGGACGATCCGCCGGCTTATGAGCTCGCTCCGCCGCCGCTGATGCTCATGTCCAAAACCGAGCGTGAAAAGCTCGACAGCGAACAAGGCGTAAGAAAGCGGACCGAACTCGCGTTGGATTTGATGACAGCCCGCGTCGGCCTTGCCGAGACCGCAAACACACGCGATGACCTTAACGAGATGTTTGCCCATCTCGGCGCCTTCTCGGCGATCATGGAAGACACGCTCGCCTTTCTAAAATTGGCAGACACCAATCGCGGCCGAACGCTTGATAACTTTAAGCGGCTTGAGATGGGGCTTCGCCGTTTCTCGCCGCGGCTCGAACTGATCCGCCGCGAACTTCCGCTGACGCACGAGTTTTACGTCCGCTCGCTTCTTCGCCAGATCCGCGACGCACGGTCGCGTGCACTCACACCGCTCTTCGGAGATACCGTTGTCCGCAGCGACACTTAAATATGAACCGCTTTCGTTTTTACCCGCTTTGCTTTGTGTTCCTCGCCCTGGTCGCCGGCACCGCCGTCGCCCAGCGCGACTATATGACCGAGGAGGAGATCGAGATCGTCCGCGACTCGCAGGACATTGATCTCCGCATAGAAGTTCTGACGAAGATGATCGACCGCCGACTGACGGCTCTCGGAATAGACCATGGCGGATGGAAGAACGCAGGTAAAGAGGATCCAAAATGGGGGCCCCTGCCGAAGGGCTCTCGGGCGGAATTGCTGACAGATACTCGACGTCTGCTTGAGAAAGCCGTCGACGACATCGAAGCCATCGCCGACCGCGACGACCGGGCACTCGACCAAAACAAGACCGGCGGAAAGCTCTTCCCGAAGGCCGTTCACATGCTCGACGCCGCCGGCCAGCGATACGCCGCCATCTTCAAAAAGCTCCTCGACGGAAACACCGAAGAACGCGAACGCGGCATCCTCCTCAACTCCATAGAACTCTGCGACCAAATAAACGCCGCCGCCAAAACCATTCCAAAACCAAAGAAATGATTGCCGCTGCTATCCTTCGTCCTCAAACTGCCTGATGTGATAAAAGCCATCGGGGAAAGTTGCGATCAACTGCATCGGACCGCCTTTAGCGTTGCGAAGTTCGGCGAGGCGTAATTCCCGCAATTCGGCAGCCAGCTTTTCCGCAAGAACAACCGCTTCTGGCGACATCTTCTCCCGCAGATTTTTGAACGATTTAGTCATCGGCAAGGGAACTTTTTAATAGCATCATCTCCTACTTTAGACCCATGAAATTCTTAGGCTTCAGATCCTCATGCTTACAGGGATCATAGTCGGTCGGATAGTGCTCCCTCATGTCGCTCGAAGCGTATCCTCGTTCCATCGCCAGAGTCCGGCTGTGACTCTTTCCTTCGACGATCTCGAAAAGATTTATCATTCGTTTGAATCCGTATTTTTCAGAAAGTGTACGGTAACGGCCAGGCGGTAGAACCGGCGATGTAAAACGCCCAGCTACATCGGTTCGCCTTTTTACGACCAAAACCCATTTGTCCTTTTTTCTCTTATGTGGACGCTCGACCCTGACGCGTACCCCGACGACAGGCTTCTCGTCGCATGAAGGGTCGACGTATGTAAAGCTGACGGTTTCGGTTTGTGGGGTAGCTCCATTGCTATGCGTAATCTGAAACGCGCCAGGAACTGGCAAAAGAACGAAAAAACATATCAACCAGATTGTCGTCCAAACTTGCTTCACGTTAATTCAAAAGATTCGCCAGTTCAATAATAAGTTGCTTTGATTGGAAAACGACTTGATCATTACGGAATCGAAGTTCGTCTCCAAGCCACCGACTTCTTCGCATCCCCGGGAAGCATCACAAAAGCTCCCCTCCTTACGAAGGAGGGGTGGCAGCCGCTTCGGCTGACGGGGTGGTTCTCTGCGTCCAACCAAAGTTGCTTCGAATAACGGCGAGAACCCATTCCGCATCGTCAAATACTAGCTTGTTCTCGAATCGAAGGACACGAATTCCGTGTGACTCAGCAAATTCTCTTTTCGTTCGGTCGATCAACTTCGGGTAATCGACAAAATGAAGTTGGCCATCTAATTCGATGGCCAGTTTTTCTGACGGGCAATAGAAATCGAAAATGTATTTGCCGATGCTGTGCTGCCGTCGAAATTTACGCCCGTCGAGTTTTGAGTTCTTTACTAGATTCCAGAAGGCCGCTTCCGCGGGTGTTAAGGATTTGCGTAGTTTGTCGCGGAACTTTGCGACCTGTGGCAATGAGTGTATGTCGGTTTTGCTTCTTCGAAAGGTCATTTCTTAGTTGCCTCTCTTAGTTGCCTCAAGAACCACCCCGGCCTAAAGGCCAGCCCCCCTTCGTACGGAGGGGAGCTTTTTATTTTGCCCAAGGGTTCAAGAGAACCACCCCGTCCGCCCAAAGCGGCGTCCACCCCTCCTTCGTAAGGAGGGGAGCCTTTTCTGATCATCCCCGCATGGCCGTCAATATCTCATCCACGACCTTCTTTGCGTCGCCGAAGAGCATTTGGGTGTTGTCTTTGTAAAAGAGCGGGTTGTCGACTCCGGCGTAGCCTGAGGCCATGCCGCGTTTCATGACGATGGTGTCGCGGGCTTCCCAGACGTGGAGGACGGGCATGCCGGCAATCGGCGAACCTGGGTCATCGAGCGCCGAGGGGTTGACGATGTCGTTCGCCCCGATCACCCACGAGACATCAGTACCGGGAAATTCGTCGTTGACCTCTTCCATCTCGAAGACTATGTCGTAGGGAATGTTGGCCTCGGCGAGCAAGACGTTCATATGGCCGGGCAGGCGGCCGGCGACCGGATGGATGGCGAACTTCACCTCGGTCCCGCCTTCTTTCAAGATCTTAACGACCTCGGCGAGCGAGTGCTGTGCCTGTGCGACCGCAAGCCCATAGCCGGGAACGATGATGACCTTTTTCGACTGCCGAAGCATTTCCGCGGCCGTTTCCGCATCGACCGAACGCACTTCGCCCGCCGGCTCGCCACTCGCGGTCGAAGCGACCGTTCCGCCCTCGGTACCAAACCCGCCGAGCATCACACTGATAAACGAGCGGTTCATACCGCGGCACATTATGTAGCTGAGGATCGCGCCGCTCGAGCCGACCAAGGCTCCGGTGATGATAAGCAGATCGTTCGAGAGCATAAAGCCCGCCGCCGAGGCCGCCCAGCCCGAATAGCTGTTCAGCATCGAGACGACCACCGGCATATCCGCACCGCCGATCGCCATTATGAAGTGAACGCCGAGTATGCCCGTCAGAACCGCAGCCCCGATCAGATACGGGTTCCCGCTTACGCCCGCGGCCGTCGCAAACATCACGCCGAGCACGATGGTCCCGATCAGCATCGCGAGGTTAATGAAATGCCGGCCCGGAAGCATGAACGGCTTACCGCCGATCGAGCCTCTCAATTTCAGAAACGCGATGACCGAACCGGTGAACGTGATCGAACCGATGCAAACGCCGATGAAGATCTCAACAAGAAGAATTCCCGGGTCTTCGACCACATTCCCCGCCGCAAACTTATCGAGATACGTTCCAAATCCAACCAGCACCGCCGCAAGCCCCACGAAGCTGTGCAATATCGCAACAAGCTCGGGCATCGAGGTCATCTGCACACGCGATGCCACCGTCGCGCCGATCAGCGCACCGACGATCAGCACGCCGCCTAGGATCGGCCAGCCGCTCGGGTCCATCGCCGCCGCCGTCGCCCCAAGCGCGATCAGCATGCCGATGATGCCATACCAATTCCCCCGCCGGGCCGTCTCCTGCTTAGACAAACCACCAAGGCTCAGAATGAACAACGCACTCGCGGCGATGTATGCAATTGTAATAAGGCCGGTTTTCATTTAGATTGCCACAGCCATTTTTGCCATTAGCTGCCGTCAGTTTCTTTAAATTGCCACTAGCTTTTTAGTGGCTCGGTCGTCTGGTTCCTTTAAATTGCCACTAGCTTTAGCTAGTGGATCGGTAAACAAAGCGATCGGGCTTTAGCCCAACAACTTAAAATGACAATTCCATATAGCTTTAGCATTAATCCTAGTCCTTGAATTTCTCAAATCCCGCTCGCCTAAGGAACCCTTCAAACTCATCATCAAACGAAACAGTTTTGTGATGCTCTTCTTGCTTTGCAATGTACCGTCGTGCGCTCGCTAAATCTTTCTCATTCACCGCCACGACAAAATATTCATCCTGCCAGGCAAACCTCGCTTTCGTCAGCTTATTCTTGTTTATCCAAAACGATGACTCGCCCTTAATGCTCTGCATTATCCAACTCAACGTTTGCTCGGTCCCGAGTGAGATGAGGCAGTGAACGTGATCGACATATCCATTAATGAAGTCAATGTGGATTCCCTTTGTTCGAGCGTTTTGCCTAATGTGCTCGAAAACCTTGCTGCGTATCTCGTCCGTCAAATATGGATACCTTTCTTTTGTTGACCAGACAAAATGTAACCAGACTTTGACCCAAGGCATATTCTAAAAACATTGCAGCTAGCTTTAACTAGTTGGGGCTTTTTAAATAGCCACTAGCTTCAGCTAGTGGCACCTTGCAAAAAATGCTCCGGGCTTTAGCCCAAACGACTGTCTGGCTGAAGCGATAAGGAAATATCTCTTTTCACTTTGGGCTAAAGCCCGGCTCCTAGTTACATCGTGTCCACTAGCTAAAGCTAGTGGCAATTTAAAGAAAACTCATGCCGCTAGCGGTATTTCCATCAAACGCCTTTCGCGGTCCGCAGCAAATGCAATTGCCGCCTTAAGGTCTTCCTTCGTGAGATCCGGAAAGTCAGCCAAGATCTCTTCTTCGGTCATATCCAATGCGAGGTATTCCAAAACCTCATAGACCGTGATCCGCAGGCCACGAATGCACGGCTTTCCTCCACGTTTGTTCGGCTCGATCGTTATGTAATCTCGGTAGTCCATTTTTCGATTCTCAATTATCACTCGCGGCGATTTATGCAATTGTAATAAGGCCGATGTTCATTCAAAGAACCTCTGTACCTCGCTCGCAGCACGTTGTACTTGTCCAGCGTCCATTTGGAACCTTAATATTACCGTCCAAGAGGGCCCGTATGGGCTCGAGTTAAGAGTCGCCTCTACATCTACATGGCCGAGTCTGTCCAATGTACAGTCCAACTGAAACTCACCCTCAAGCGACTCCCAAGACTTTTCGCATTCTTGACCAATTGAACTTGATAACTCGTTCAAATAACGAGCTAGACTATCGTTCATGGGGTCGAACGCATAAATCGAACGTTCAACGTCGATTCCCTCCGCCCTGAATGCAATACGGTAATTTTCAGAACCCGATTTTGCACTTAGACCTTCTCGCCCAGAAAGTTCAATCTCAGCTGGGAAATTCGAACCTCGGATAAGAACGCATTGCATCTCATTACTTCCTAAACATCGCCAGCATTCTGTTCGTTACCAAAAATCCGCCGGCGATGTTGATGGTGGCGATTAGAACTGCGATGGCGCCGAGGATGGTGGTTACGTTCATCTCGCCTGAGAGCTGCAGCATACCGCCGACCAATATGATGCCGCTGATCGCGTTTGTTACGGACATCAGCGGCGTGTGCAGAGCGGGTTTCACATTCCAGACGACCTGGAACCCGACAAAGACCGCGAGCATAAAGACCGTGAAATGCGAGAGCTTGCCGGCCGGCACAACGACGCCAAGTCCGAGTAAAATTACCGCGACGGCAAGCAGAAGCCACGGGCTGATGCCTGCTCCATCGTCTGCTCCGTGCCCGGACGAAGCGGCCTTGGCAACCGCGACGTGTTCCTTTGCGCTTCCGCCGGGTTCTGGTGGCGGCGGCTGTTCCTTCACCGGAGCCGGCCAGAGCATCTTGCCCTCGTGGAGTACGATCGCACCGCGGACGATCTCGTCGTCCAGATTCACATAAAGCCGCGTCGCTTCGTCTTCGGCCTTCTCGTCCGCCGGAGCTTTCCTAAGATCGTCGAGAAGTGCCGTAACACAAGCACCGTAAAGCTGCGACGACATCGAGGCCATACGCGAGGGCAGATCCGTGTATCCAATGATCGACACGCCCTTGTGATGCACGACCTTGCCCGGCTCCGTCAACACACAATTGCCACCCTGCTCGGCCGCAAGGTCAACGATGACCGAACCCGGCTTCATTGATTCGACCATGCCTTGCGTTATCAATTTCGGTGCCGGCTTCCCCGGTATCAAAGCGGTCGTAACGATGATATCGACCTGCATCGCCTGCTGGGCGAACAAAGCCATCTCGGCTTTGAGAAAGTCGTCCGACATCTGCTTGGCGTAGCCGCCCTTGCCTTCGCCCTCTTCTTTTACATCGAGTTCAAGGAACTCGGCGCCCATCGATGCTACCTGGTCCTTCGTCGCCGAACGCGGGTCAAATGCGCGGACGATCGCGCCCAGGCCCTTCGCCGCACCGATCGCCGAAAGCCCCGCAACGCCCGCACCGATCACCAGCACCTTTGCCGGATCGATCTTGCCGGCGGCAGTTATCTGTCCAGTAAAAAATCGCGGAAAATGCTGCGCCGCTTCGATGATCGCCCGATACCCGGCTATGTTTGCCATTGCGGAAAGCGTGTCCATCTTTTGCGCACGCGTGATCCGCGGGACGCTGTCCATCGCAAAGACGGTCGCTTTCCTTTTTGCGAGCCGGTCGATGATCTCGCGGTTCTGCCCCGGCCACATAAAGCCGACCAGCCAACCGCCTTCTCGGATCATTTCCGCCTCGCCATCCTCCGGCGGCCGGACCTTGATCACGACGTCCGACGATGACCAAAGCTCCTTTGCGTCCGCGGCGATCGCGGCACCGGCTTCCCGATACTCGGCGTCGGAGGCATTGATGGTCGAGCCCGCACCGGATTCGACCATGACGTCGAAACCGAGTTTCTTGAGCTTGAGAATCGTCTGAGGGGTTGCGGCGACACGGCGTTCGCCCGGATGGATCTCTTTAGGGATTCCGATCGTTGGCATATGTTGACGTAAGTATAGTGGGAAACTCTCCGCGGGCAAATTGGCGAGCGGTCGGTTCCGATCTTCCTCTTCGCTGCGGCCCTTTTTCGGCTAGATGGCCTGCATCGTAATGATCACCATCGGGTTGTCGCCCGCGACCTTTACATACGAGATCCAGTAGCCTTGCTTATTATATTCGACCCGCTTGAACACTCCGCCGTCCTCGCGTGCCGGCACGTCCTCGCCGACGACCGCTTTCGGCTTCGGAGCCTTGCTGATGTCGCCGGTGTACATCACAGCGATCGCCCGGACCTTTCCGCTTCCATCGTAGAAAACGCGGGCCTCCTCATTATCTGCCGGCTCGAACAGATCTTCTGTGTCTGACTTTTCTTTCGGTTCGCCAAGCGCTGCCCGTGCCTCGACCGCGGACATACCGATCGCTACGCCACGGTAAGCCTTGAACACCGGGTCTTCGGTAATCGCGCCGACGCCCGCAACGCTATTCTGCAGCCCACCGAGACAAATAACGCCGGCGGTCAAAAGGAATGAAAACATCAATGCTCGATATCTCATGATCTCCTCCAAAGGGCGATCGCAAAAGCAGGTGCGATAGAATTTCAAAAAACTTGGTTTGGCCGGTGGTGCAGGACTTTCGCCCTAAGTATATACCCGAAGTCAAAACGAGACAATAACCTTTCGGCGAGGTAGCCGTTTTCAGGCACAAACCTGAACCCGAAGGTTCAAAGTTGCTTGCCGTTCACTACTCTATTGAGACCGTAAGCCGATACGTCGCATTGCCGCGTGTTCCGCTGACCCTGATCCGGTAGTCGCCGTCATAGGGCAGTGTGTTCGTAACGCCACGGGCCTCGTCCTCTTCGCCCGCATCCTGAAGGTACTCGCCATCCGGCCCCTGCACCGTGAAAACGGCGTTGTCCTCGACCGAGCGAATGCTGACCGTCATCATCTGCTCGGCCTTTGCCCGGACTATCCACGTATCGGCATCGCCGCGGATAACTGCCCCGCGGACCGTGGCCGAACTCTTCCCGCGGGCAAAGCTGATCCGCTTCGTAATGCCGTCAACCGCCAACACCGAAACCGCCCCAAGAGCTAAAAGCCCAACAATTGCGGTAAAAAGATTCGTACGTTTCATCATCTGCTCGTTTTCCTTTTGCCCGCAAATATATTTCAAGTTCCTCAATTCTCAAAACCTCGGAAGGCTTCACGAAAGTTTGTGGCGGATCGCCCGTCGCCCGAAAAAAGCTCTGGCAATCGATCGAACTCTCGCGTATAATGCCCGAAATCGTCTAGCAGACATTCCCAATATGTTCTTCCAGGAGTACCGAACCATGAAGACCCAAGCCTGCATTCTCGCGCTATTGCTACTCGGGAGCTTTCTCACCTCATCGGCCCAAACGCGAACCGACCCCAAGATGATCGGCGACCCGTTCTTCGAACTGCCGGAAGAGGCCGCGGCCGCCGGCATCGAGGGCCGGATAGTCATCTCACTCAAGGTCGATAAGGAAGGAAAGCCCGAGTCCGCTGAGGTCGTCGCCGGCCCCGAATGGCCGTGCAAGTCCAACCCAAAGAAAGAGCTCGAGGCAGTGCGGAAAGCCGCGAGAGATTATGCTCTTGGCCTGAAATTCGAACCCGCGACCGAAAACGGAAAGCCCGCGTCCGCAAACATTCTTGTCACAATTTCAACGGGCCGGGCACTCGATCAGCTTAAGCGGCAAAGCAAGGCATCGGAGAATGCTCCAACCGGAAGGCCGTTCTTTATTCGAGCCGGTGTTGTGAACGGTAAGGCACTTTCGTTGCCAAAACCGGAATATCCACGAAATGCACGCGGAAACTCCGTGGTTCAGGTCGCTGTGCTCGTCGGCGAAGACGGAAATGTGGAACGAGCCGGCGCATTTAGCGGCCATCCCTCACTTCACGAGTCCGCTAGAGACGCGGCTTGCAAAGCACGATTTCAACCAACAACTCTGCAAGGAAGCCCGATCAAGGTTTACGGGTCGCTGACATATAACTTCGTAGGCCCGCGTCCCTAGATGGTAAGACCGGGTTTTGAGCACAGACGTTTTCCAAAAGACAGGAGTATTAAAGATGAAAAGTATTTTTCCCGGAATGTATTTACTTATCGCCCTCGCATTCGGCCAATCCGCTCTCGGGCAGGATGAGGAATTCGTCCCCATGGTGGCCCCTGTCGTGACGCCACCGAGCCTCGCCGATAATAGGGCCGCGAAGACCGCAGTTTCAAGCATAAATACCATCGAATACGGGAGAATGACTGTCACCGTTGATATCAATGAAGCGGGAAATGTTACTCGGGTAAGGTCTGTTTCAGGCCCCGGCAATGTTTGCCCTTCAACAACGCGACCGGGCGTCATCGAGATCCGCAATGCCGCGATCTCAGCCGCCAAGACGGTTAGATTCAACCCCGCCAAGCTCGACGGGCGTCCTGCACCTTCATCCGGTCGGCTTTACTTCTTTATCGACACCCGGCCGAGGCCACCGGTTCCGCTGGGAGAAGAGCCGAAGCGGTTCACAATCCAAAGCCCTCAACAGGAAAATAGTTCGGGCAATACGGTCGGTGAAGACTCGAAAGACACCTTGATGGGAGTCAGGGCTCCCCTGCCGCCAAACTATACGAGTGTTCCTACGGTCGTGGCCAGTGGGCAAACGTCAAGCGATTCAGGCTCAGCGAAAGACCAACCAACGAGTTTGACCGTGGTCGGTGACAAGTCGCCGTCTGACACAGGCCAAGGGTTATCCGGTGGCGTCCTGAACGGAAAAGCTCTCTCGCTCCCGAGGCCGACTTATCCGCCCGCCGCCAGAGCCGTGCGAGCTGCAGGACCGGTCCTTATTCAGGTGATCATTGACGAGGACGGGACGATCTACTCAGCGACGGCTACCTCGGGACATCCGCTGCTCCGACAAGCCTGCCGGATCGCCGCCTGCGAAGCGAAATTCGCCCCGACGCTTCTGGAAGGAAAACCGGTAAAGGTCCAAGGTGTCATCACCTACAACTACGTCGCTCCGTAGATCGAACGAGCGAACTCTATCAAAAAAGAAAGCGAGGAAAGGCTATCACCAGCCGTTCCTCGCTTTTCTCGTCACAACAAATCGTCTAACTTCCCAGTCCTACGCCGATTTCCCCAAACTTTCCATATCCGGCCGCCAGCGGAGCACCGGTCTGCGGGCGGCGGTGGCTTCGTCGAGCCGGCCGATGCGGGTCGAGTGCGGAGCCCCGAGCACGAGCTCGGGCGTTTCGCGTGCTTCACGGTCGATGTGCTTCATCGCATCGACAAAGGCATCGAGGTCCGCACGGCCAACCGATTCGGTCGGCTCGATCAGCATCGCCCCTTCGACCACCAACGGGAAATAGATCGTCGGCGGGTGAAAACCGTAATCGATGAGCCGCTTGGCGATGTCCAGAGTGTGGACGCCGGCCGCCGTCTGGTGCTTATGCGAGAAGACCGCCTCGTGCATGCAATCCGCTTCGAACGGCATGTGGTAGGTGTCCTTCAGCTCATGGGCAACGTATCGGGCGTTCAGCACCGCGGTCTCAGTCGCTTCGCGCAAGCCCTCGGCACCGTGGGTGTAAATGTAGCTCAAGGCACGGATCATCATTCCGAAATTGCCGAAAAATGCCTTCACGCGGCCGATCGAATTCGGTAGTTCATAATTCAGGTGATATCGCTCGCCGGTTTTCTCTACCCGCGGAACTGGCAGAAACTCAGCAAGCTCCGCCGTACAGCAGCAAGGGCCGCAGCCCGGGCCGCCGCCGCCGTGTGGCGTCGAAAATGTCTTGTGCAGATTGAGGTGAATGACGTCAACGCCCATGTCGCCCGGCCGTGCTACGCCGACCAGCGCATTCATGTTCGCGCCGTCCATGTAAACAAGCCCGCCGGCGTTGTGGATCGTCTCGCAGATCTCCTTGATGTTGGTTTCAAAGATGCCGACCGTGTTCGGGTTCGTCAGCATCAGCCCGGCGACGCCGCCCTGATCGCAGAGCTCGCGGAGGTGGTCCATGTCCGTAAGCCCGTCCTCATTCGCCCTGATCGCCTTTACGGTAAATCCGGCGAGTGCGGCCGAGGCCGGATTCGTCCCGTGGGCCGATTCCGGAATGAGCATTACGCGGCGGTCCTTTGAGGCCTCGCCGTCGCGCTTGTCAAGAAGTGCACGGATCAGCATCACACCCGTCATCTCGCCTTGAGCACCGGCCGCCGGCTGAAGCGAAACGCCCGGCAGGCCCGTGATCTCCGCGAGGTCCTCCTGCAGCCGATACATCAGCTCAAGAGCTCCCTGCGATTCCTCCTCAGGCGCCAGCGGATGCAGGTTTGTGTATCCGCCGATCCGCGCGACCTTTTCATTGAGACGCGAGTTGTACTTCATCGTGCACGAGCCGAGCGGGTACATCCCGAGGTCGATCGAGTAATTCCAGGTCGAGATCCGCGTGAAGTGCCGGATGACATCTACCTCCGAAACCTCCGGAACATCGGCGAGCCCATCGCCGCGACGAAGCTCCGCCGGGATGATCTCATCAATGTTCGCCGCCTCAACATCAAGCTTCGGCAGCCGATAGCCAACGCGGCCCGTCTGCGAACGCTCAAATATCAGCCCCTCATTCTGTGTCGGATGCTGTGTAACTTTTGTAATACTCATTACTCTCTCTTATCTATTCCGTCAATAATTCGTAATTACTAATTATCAATTAATAATTGTTCTCTAAAACAAGACGCTCACGCTTCCGGCAGTAAACGTTCTTTTCTCTGCGTCTGCACGCTCTCAAGCTCTGCCTTGCATGACCAGCAAATGTAAGCCTCCACGTTAACGGCGGCCAGGCACTTTGGGCACCGCGGCCCGCGGCTTCTGTACCAATCCAAGACGTCGCGGGTTGCCAGGCTTAAGCCCACGGCCAGGGCAAATGTCATCACCGCTCCGAGACAAATTGCGATCTCGAAAGGCCCAAAGATCATAAACCCATTACGCCGCAGCGACTCCGGCGACGAGCTTATCGATATGCTCCTTCTTCGCCGTTTCGGTCACGGCGACAATGAAGTCATTCGCGTGGTCGTCGTAATATTTCGATATGGCGAGCCCGCCGATAACGCCGCTTTCGGTCCGCACTTTCTCAAGGATCTCGGTCGCCGGACGCGGCCCACGGACCAGAAATTCATTGAACGTCGGAGCCGAGAACGGTATCGAAAACCCGTCGATCGCCGCTATTTGCCGCTTCGCGTAAGCCGCCTTCTGGGCGTTCTGTTCGGCGACTTCTTGCATGCCCTTCTTGCCCATCGCTTCCATATAAATGGTCGCGGCGAGGGCGATCAGCCCTTGGTTCGTGCAGATATTTGAGGTCGCCTTTTCGCGGCGGATGTGTTGCTCGCGGGTCGAAAGCGTCAGAACAAATCCACGGTTGCCGTCCTTGTCGTAAGCAACGCCGCAAAGCCGGCCCGGCATACTGCGGACATATTTTTCCCTCGTTGCGAAAAGCCCAAGGTGCGGCCCGCCGAAGCTCATCGGGATGCCGAACGACTGCCCTTCACCAACGACGATATCAGCACCGCATTCGCCCGGTGTTTTAAGAAGCCCGAGCGAGATCGCCTCCGTCACCGTAACGATCAGCAACGCCCCGACCGCATGTGCGGCATCGGCCAGCGATTTCACGTCCTCAACACAGCCAAAGAAATTCGGCGATTGAACAACGAGAGCCGCCGTCTTGTCGTCGAGAGCTTCGAGCCCCGAAACACGACCCGTCGCTTCGTCGTAGCCGATCTCAATTATCTCGGTATCGCCATGCTGAGCGTAGGTCACGGCCACATCGCGATATTCCGGGTGTACTGACTTCGCGACCACGATCTTGTCACGCCGCGTCACCCGCTGAGCCATCAGGTATGCCTCGGCCATCGCCGTTGAACCGTCGTACATCGAGGCGTTCGCCACTTCCATTCCGGTGAGTTGGCAGACCAGCGTCTGGAACTCGAAGATGTACTGCAGCGTGCCCTGCGAGATCTCCGGCTGATACGGCGTGTAGGAAGTGAAGAACTCCGACCGCTGTATCAGGTGATCGACTATCGTCGGCGAATAGTGCGAATAAACGCCTGCCCCGAGAAACGAAGGCTTGGTCGCCGCCGTGTTGCGGGCAGCCATTTCCTCCATTGCGGCGATCACTTCCGGCTCGGCGAGCGGATCGGTGATCTTCAGCTCACGGCCAAGCTGAACGTCCTGCGGGATCGTGCGGAAAAGCTCACTCGCACTTCCGAGCCCGAGCATCGAGAGCATCTCCTGCCGCTCCTCGGGTGAATTTGGTATATAACGCATAAATAAGTTGACAGTCAGGGAAGTCTAGTCAGCCTAGGAAGTCTGGTCAGTATGGTTGGTCTGTCCGTACTCAGTTGACTTAAAACTTCTCACTTCTCGCAATCGCGACTTTCGTCATTCTATCTGGCTCCCCAGACTTCCAAGACTTCCCAGACCTCCTAGACTTCCTAGACTCTTCCTCTAACCCTGACTCGACAAATAATCTTCATACTCCGCCGAGGTCATCAACGCATCGGTTTCGCCCGGATTGTCCATTTTCACCTTGACCATCCAGCCTTCGCCGTAGGGTTCGTTGTTGACCGATTCCGGGGCGTCGTTCAGGCCCTCGTTGACCTCGGTCACCTCGCCCGCCACCGGCGTAAAGATCTCCGAAACGGCCTTGACCGATTCGACAGAGCCGAACGCCTCGTGCGTCGCGAATTTATCACCCGCTCGCGGAAAGTCGACATAAACCACGTCGCCAAGCGATGACTGTGCATAATCCGTGATGCCTATAGTGGCAACATCGCCGTCGACCGAGACCCACTCGTGGTCTTTGCTGTATTTTAGATTTTCTGGAATGTTTGACATAAGTTTCGTATGTGTAAACCTGCTAATCTGTAAAACAAGAGCTACTTTGCGCGTTTGTAGAAAGGAGTTGGGACAACCTTTGCCGCAACGCCTTTTAGTCTGTGTAAAATTCCAAATAGCGGCATTTAGTGCACCGCATTGCCCGAATTACCGATCTCTCAAGTCCCTCTACTTCAAGCTCATCCGGAATATTTCCGCCGTGATCGGAAGTCCTGTATTTTAGCTCTCCCTCGTAGAAAAAACTTGGTCGAAAACGCATCGCGAATCGCTCCGGCCCGGGTTGAGTCCGGTCTGTAACGAAGCCTGAGTTCATTTGACCTTCGCATTTAGGACATTTTTGGAGCGTCTGAGACATGCACTTTCAAACTCTGTAAATTCCAAACACCCGCAACGCTCGCAACTAATGGCTCTGATCCCAAGTTAGTTATTTCGGCCTTTTATAAAATGGTGTCGGAACTATCTTGGCCGCGACTTTCTTGCCTCTAATGTCAATACTAATTTCCTGCCCTTCATTTGCAAAACCAGTCGGAACAAACGCCAACCCGATGTTTTTCTTCAAAAATGGTGCCGGCGAGCCCGATGTAACGACCCCGGCCTTTTCGCCATTAACATAAACGTCGAAGCCATCGCGGGCGATTCCCGGTTCCGTCATCTCAAATCCGGCAAGCTTCCGCTTAAGGCCCACTTCCTTCATCGCAGCGAGCTTTTCTTTGCCAATGAAGTCCGAGTCCTTCCCGAGCTTGGTTATCCAGCCAAGTCCCGCCTCGAGCGGTGCAATCTCATCGCCGAGTTCGTGGCCATAAAGCGACATTGCCGATTCAAGCCGGAGAGTGTTTCGGGCCGCGAGCCCGCATGGAAGAATTCCTTCGTCGGCACCGGCATGCATCATCGCCTGCCAAAGCTGAACCGCTTTATCCGGTGCTGCATAAACCTCAAACCCGTCCTCGCCGGTGTAACCGGTCCGCGAAATGATCGCATCCACGCCATCGACCTTACCTTCCGTGAACCAGTAATACTTGATCGGCTCAAGCTCGGTCTCGGTCAACCTCTGCAGGATGGCAACTGCCCGCGGCCCTTGGATCGCGATCTGGCAGTAATCGTCCGAAGCGTTCCTCAGTGCCAGATCGTCGTGTTCCGAGTGATGTGAGCGGATCCAGTGCCAATCTTTGTCGGTTGTCGCCGCGTTTACGACCAGCAAGAGCCGTTTCGGCCCGAAGCGGTAAACAAGAAGGTCGTCAACAACGCCGCCGTCGTGATTCGTTAGGGCGGAGTAATGGGCCTGGCCGTCGGCAAGTTTGGTGACGTCGTTGGTCGTCAGCCGGTCGACAAAGGCGATCGCATCCGGGCCTTCGACCCAGATCTCGCCCATGTGCGAGACGTCAAAAAGCCCTGCCCGCATCCGCGTGGCCATGTGTTCTTCGATGACACCGGCCTTGTACTGAACCGGCATGTCCCAGCCGCCAAAATCGACCATCTTGCCGCCTAGCTCGCGGTGCACGCCATTGAGCGGCGTCTTCTTTAATTCTGTTGACATATATGCGAAAAACTAATCGTAATCGACAATAGTGAACTCCGCAAACCGGTTGCGTTCGCCGAGCGTTAATTCGTACCGAATTCCTTTATCAAAGCCAGCCGCTCGACCACCTCGCTCTTTTCCAAATGGTGTTCGACGATGTCGCGGACGTCCTCAGCCTGCACCTGTGCATACCAAACGCCCTCGGGGTAAACAAGCACCGCCGGCCCGACCGAACAAAAGCCGACCGAGCCGCAATCCGTCAAAACCACCGGCCCTTCGGGGTTCCGTCCCTTTGATGTCTTGCCAAATCGTATCTCTTTTTCGGCCAGGATCTGCTCAAATTCCGTCTTGACCTCGGCCGCACCGACCGCCATACAGCTCTTGCCGTTGCAGACGAAAACGTGCCTTCGCACCGGTGCTTCGGTCACCGGGGCAAGCTTTACGAGCCGTTCCCGGTCTTTGATCTTCTTCGTCTTGGCCATTACCGATATTGTGCCACGTTTGCCCCCCGTAATGCATCGAAACGTCTGGCATTTGTGCTAAACTTTGCTTGGGGAAACGCGCCCTCACCCGGAAATGGCATCAGGCATTATCATTCACATCTCGGTCGGAGCGGAGAAGCGCACCGAGTTCTTTTCCGAAGAACGGCTGAGCATCGGCTCCGATGAAACCTGTGACCTTCAGATCCACACCAAGCAGCTCGAGACGACGGGCGTTTGGCTGCGGCTGGAGAACGCCGAAGGTGTGTACCGCGTTATTGATTTCGACTCTGCCCTCGGGCTCACCGTAAATGAAAAGCCCGTCCGCCGGTTCATTGCCTTGAGCGACGGCGACGTCCTAAAGGTCGGCGAGACCGACATCACATTCGGCTTCTACTCGCTGGTCGAAAAGCCCTCGCTGATCACAACCAAGCGGATCGACGCCCAGGTCGCGCCGTTCATCGCCGAAGCGGCGCTCGACGCGGCGGCCTCGCCGGAACGCGACGATGCGAAAGCCTTCCTCCGCGAGTTCAGCCGCGAGCTGATGCGCGAGATTAGCTGGACGACCAAGGCGGTCGTGCTCATTATCTCGGCCGGATTTCTGACGGGCATACTTTATTTGGTTTATTCGGTCAGTGCGGAGCTAAGGGCAAATCGCGAGCAATCCGAGAAACAGCAGGAACTCATCGTTAAACTCGAAAAGCAGCTTGGGCAGACGAGCGACCAGATCGGCACGCTGGAACAGACCAATAAGGAGATGATCCGGACGCAGTCGCTGGCGCAGAACGTCAAGGTCGAATACGGCAACTCGGTCTGTTTGATCGTCGGGGTTTATCAGCTCGTCGATCGAGCGACCGGCCGCGTCCTCCGTTACCCCGACCAACAGTCCTTCCAGCCGATGCCCTACGAGGCTCCGTCTGAGGATGACACGCCGATGGCGGCCGCTCCGGCCACCGGGCTTACGACGGTCGGCAACGGCAGCCCGGTCGAATACGATTTTATCGGGACCGGTTTCCACGTCGGCGGCGGCTTCATCGTCACCAACCGCCACGTACTCCAGCCCTGGACCGAGGACGATGTAGTTAAATCGATGATGGCGAGTTCCTACGGGCGCGCACGCATTCGCAAGTTGCTCGTCTATTTCCCGAACAACCCTGAGCCATTTACACTCACCGTTCGGCAAACAAGCACCCGCGAGGATCTTGCTGTCGGCTCGGTCGACATAAGCAAACTCGCCACGCCGCTTGCCGCAGTTCCGCTCGATGACGAAGCATCGATCGCCGCCACCGTCGGAAAGACCGTCGTCACGATGGGTTACCCCAACGGGCCAGACCGCCTGCTCGCGATGGTCGATGACGTTGAAGCGAATTCGATCAACCGCCGCTTTGGCAATTCACGCGAGAATTTGGTCAATTTCCTCGCACAAACGCTCAAGATACAACCGCTGACTACTCAAGGAGCGATCACCGACCTCGACGCCCGCCGCATTGTTCACGACGCCCGAACGGCCGAGGGCGGCTCCGGCGCACCGCTCTTTGGCCAGTCCGGCAAGGTCATCGCCGTCAATTTCGGCGTCTTCACGCAAAATACCGCGGTCAATATGGCCGTCCCGATCAAATACGCCATCGAGCTTTTGCGAATGGCCGGTTGGCGTTCGCCCGAAGAGATCCAGCTCGAAAATGAACAGGGCGGACAGGTCGCCACCGGAAATACGAACACCGCGGCCACGCTCGCCCAACCGAAAAACTGATGGATAGCCTCGTTCTCTCAAATATGTTTCATCGGCCGGCCCGGACCGCCGTCAGCGTTCTCGGCATCGCCGTCGGTGTTCTCTTGATCGTCTTCACCGTCGGGCTCGCCAATGGCACCATCCGCGAACAGGCCTCCCGCGATGCCAATGTCGGGGCCGAACTCCGCTTCTCTTCGTCAGGCTCGATCGGCATCGGCAGTACCGACGCGTTTCGCCTTCCGGCAACGGTCGTCGATGAGATCAAATCGGTCGAGGGCGTCCGATTGGCTGTCGGCATCGGCCAAAACTCGGTCGATGCAGCCGACAACAATACCGGAAAACGCACCATCGATGGCGTCATTCTCGATGAGTATTCCGCCATTTCCGGCCTCAGGCTTGTTGAGGGCCGTGCCTTCACGCCCGGCCGTGATGAGGCGATCATCGATACCGCCTTTCAACGCCAGAAAAAGTTCAAGATCGGCGATACGACCCCGATCTACGAACGCCCGTTCACCATCGTCGGTACCTACGAACCCGCCGGCGGTGCTCGCATCAAGATACCGCTCGACGTGATGCAGGCACAGCTCGGCTCCGAGGGAAAGATATCCTCGGCCCTTGTTGCGATCGGGCCGAACCAAACGGAAGAGTCGGTCGGCCAGCGTCTGCAGGAACGCTTTCCCGATGCTCAGGTCATCCGGATGTCTGACCTCGAGGAACTTTACATGGCCGGCGTTCCGGCAATGAACGTCTTCCTCAACGTCTTCATTGGCATCGCCGCCGTCATCAGTGCACTCGTCATCCTGCTGACGATGTACACGACCGTCACCGAGCGAACGCGGCAGATCGGCATTATGAAATCGCTCGGGATGAGCAACGGCAAGATCGGCTGGACCATTACGCAGGAAGCACTTCTCATCAGCCTTGCGGGAATAATCGTCGGCGTCGTGCTTACTTTTGCCGCACGCTACGGCCTCAATCTCGTCACGACGCTTGAGGTCGAGATCAGCCCGCTCGTCATCGGCATCGTGCTTGTCGTCGGCCTTGTCGGCGGAGCGATCGGCGGGCTTTATCCGGCATTGCGTGCGGCTCGGCTCGACGCGGTCGAGGCCCTGAGCTACGAATAGAATGTCTGTCACCGAAACAAGCCTCGCCCCGGAAGTTAAGGCCGCTTTCATCGGCTGCGGCGTAATGGCCGAAGCGATCATCGCCGGCCTTCTTCGCGAGCAAATGCTCTCGCCCGACCGCATTTTCGCCTCGCATCCGCGTGAAGAGCGCCGCCGCGAGCTTGCCGAGCGATACGGCATCGGCGTCTCTGCCGATAACCGCGAGGCGGCCGCTTTAGCTGATGATTCGTTCATCTTTCTCTGCGTCAAGCCGCAGCGGCTAGGCCGCGTTCTCGAAGACCTGAAAGACTCTTTCACGCCTTCGGCCACGGTCGTTTCGATAGTCGCGGGAGCCACTATCCACAAGATCGGCGAATCACTTTCGGCAAAGAACGTCGTTCGGGTAATGCCAAACACTCCCTCGCAGATCGGCGCCGGAATGTGTGTCTGGACCGCTTCGCCGGAGGTTACCGCCGAGCGCCGCGATGCCGTAAAGACGATGCTACGTGCTCTCGGCAAAGAGCTTTACGTCGAGACCGAAAACATGATCGACATGGCGACGTCGCTAAGCGCGACCGGCCCGACCTTTACTTTTATGGTGATGGAGGCCTTGACCGATGCCGGCGTTCATCTCGGGTTCTCGCGCGAGGTCGCCAAGGAGCTTGTTCAGGAAACGATGCTAGGCTCGGTCAAGTTTGCGATGGAATCCCACAAACACCCCGCCGAACTCCGCAACATGGTCACCTCGCCCGGCGGCACCTCCGCCGAGGCAATTTACCAAATGGAAAAAGGCGGCCTCCGCACCGTGCTCTCAAAAGCCGCCTACGCCGCCTACCGCCGTGCCGTCGAGCTCGGAAAAAAATAGTCGCAGCCCGCTGGTTCTTACTGCTTTTTTGCGAGGTTCGGTGATACTATTTCGCCATTCCTACGCGTAGTAAGGTGAACGCTGCCGTCGGCCTCTTCGCCGGCTCGTTCAGACATTCCGAAGATTTGGAGGATCAAAATGGCAGACTGGCAGGAAAAGCTAAATTCAGCTTGGATCGTAATAAAGCGAAAAGCGGGCGGTTGCGCCGCAAACACAGACCTTGAAGAGATCAAGGCCGCGGTCGAACTTGGCAAAGGCCGCATCGATAAGGTGCTTTGGGGCGGGCAGATGCTTCAAAATAATCCCGGTGCGATCGAAAAATTAAAGAAGGCGAACGAAGGCCTCGGAGCTGTCGGCGAGGCACTCGGAACAGTTCAGGATATCTGTCTCGACATCACCGCCGTCGGAAAGATACACGATGCGGCCGTTGCACTCAGCGACGAGCAACTGATCTACACGAACCCTGAAGGGGCGGCCGCCGCGTTCGATTCGATGTTTCAGGGTTTCGGCCGGCTTTGCCGCTACCTGCCGCCGCCGGCCAAGGCCTGGCAGCAGTTCTTCGAGGGCTTTAATCTTTTCGGGAACGTCTCCCGCGGTATTATCCCGGAACTTAGAGCCCGAGATCGAGAGATCTTCAAACAGATCGACGGCTATCAGTTAAGTCGGTGACCGAATACATTTTTCGATCCCTTTCTCCGAGATCGCCGATCTTCTCCATCAGATGATCGGCGATCTCTTTGTGAGTCCTCAGCCGGTCCGGTTTTTCAAGAAACTCTGAAAGGTCGATCTCTTCGCCGAACCAGATCCGTATCTTCTCGCCGCCCGTCCAGTTTCCCATTATTTGTTTTGGCAGGTCGTTCCCGAGGCCGGCGATGAAGACCGGGATCACCTGCGGCCGTGCGGCAAAAATTATCTTGCCGATGCCCGGCTGGGCTGGGTGAAATGAATAAGGGTCGTCATTCAAGTTCCGCTTCCCTTCCGGGTGAAAGCCGATGATATGGCCGTGGCCTTCGGTGCAGATCCGCGTCAGTTCACGCAGCGAGAATTTGTCAAACTCGCGCTTCTCTGCCTCGCGTGCCTCGCGAAAAAATGGCGGATACATCGACCACCAGCCCATCACCAGATTGACGAACCAGCCTACCGGGTTCGTGTAGAAAAACTTCGCCCGAACCGGAAAGTATAGCTCGATCGGCCGCGTCGTCCGCCGGAAAAGCACGCTCGAGACCGTGTACATATCAAAGAACGAGCGGTGGTTTGCAACAAGCAAAAGCGGCCGCGAATGGTCGGCATCCTCGACGTTCTCAATGCCGAAAACGTTCATCAGGTTATAGGTCGCAAGATAGATCCAGAGCGAGCCGATGTGCCGCTGGCTGAAGGTCCAGAGCCGCTTCCACGCCCCCTGATTCATCCGCCGCGTCAGCCGAAAGCCGGCGCGCTCTACCGGCCCGAGGACCTTTATCTCCTCCGGCTTGGGCTTAAGCGGCAGCTTTCTCTCGGTTTTTTCTATCGCACTCGACATCAATAAAAGCGGTAACTCTACGAAACACTTGGTCCTGAATTTGCGGCTGCTCGACCGCACCTTTGTGCTCTTTGTGCCACTACTTTGAGCTCTCTGTGTTTAAGAAAGATGTGAACACGAAGCCCACAAAGCGTCACACAATGGTCACAAAGCAACGATCGAATCTGGCCGACTTTTTCTTTAGCCGGACGCAGCGAAAAATGAAGTTTAGCATTTTGAGTTTTGCGGGCCGAAACCGGAAGAGCTAGATATCGATGACGATCGGCTTGTTCGACGGGCGATAGTCCTCATCGCAGATCGAAGCATTGACGAACTTCACGCCGAGATCTTCGTGGACGCCGTAACCGCAATGGATATGCCCAAAGACGTGGAGCTTCAACCGCCCAAATTCGGCGATCTGCTCGACGCGTTTCCAAAGTTCCTCACAGCCCGTATTCTCGTCCCAGCCCCGCCGCGGGACAAGATCGAGTATTCCGTTCGGCGGTCCGTGGGTGATGAGGACATCAACGTCGTCCGGGATCAGCTTCCACTTTTCGGCTATCTCGGCCCCGCGCATCAAGTTGAACGCCCAATCGTAAAACCGCGGCTGCCACGGGCTTCCATAGATCTTCAAACCCTCAAGCTCGACCGCAGAATCCTGAAGATAGATTACGCCGAGATCGAGCAATGCCTGAGCATCATCACGCCGTTGCTCAAAGAGCGTGTCGTGGTTCCCGGCAACGAAGATCTTCAGCGGATGCGGCAGTTCCGCGAACCATCGATTGAATAGCTTGATCTCGTGCAGCGTTCCGGTGATCGTCGCATCGCCCGAATGGATAAGCAGGTCGCCATCCGGGACGGCGACCTGCTCATTGCAATTATGCGTGTCTGAAATGCAGACGATCCTCATTTGTATATGTCCACGACGAATCTGCCGCTCAGAAACTCCGCCGGCTCGATCTCGCTCTGAAGCACGACGCCTTTCAGCCCGCCGCCGAGCAGCATCATCGCCGATTGGCAGAGCGGCCCCGCGGTCGTGGTTTGGATCGCACGCAGCCGCTTCCCGTTTATCTCGAGCGGCTCAACGAAATAAGCCTTTTCAAGCATCCGCCGACGGCCATTCGAATCAAAACCATCGACCGAAGCATGGACGACGACCAGGTCGTCCTCGACCGAAGGCACTCGTTCGAGCATCACTTTCTCAAGGTTCTCGGCGAGATGCTCATCTTTCGCGAGCTTCTTTTCAACCGATTCGACCCATTCATAGTGGCCGGGATAGCGGAGCGTCTTGTAATCAAGTTCGCGAGCCTTTCCCTCAAAGAAATCCGGCAGATCTGCCGCACCGCCCGAGGTCAGATCGGCTTCGTACGTGCGTGCTCCGATGACGATGGACTCACGCGCCGAAAGTGCGGGACGCTCGGTGATCTTGCCATCGCGGATCACACGCGAGTTCTTAACATATTCGGTCGCAACGCCGATCGGCGACCAGGTAAAGCCGTAGTAGTGCGGCGCGTGGGCGTGGGCCGTCAGTGCTCCGACCTTCATCGCGACCCGCTCGACATTCTCATTCTCGTATTTGCTGACAAATTCGCGGTAGAGCGCCATCGCCTGAACATTGATGAAACCCGGAGCAAGCCCCGTCTGCAGGATGAAGCCGGTCTCCGCGTCCTTGGCGAGTTCCATTATCGCCTCGGTCTCGGCAACATACTCCGTCAGATTCGCGTAATGCATCCGGAACTCTTTGGCATAACCCGCCATCCGCGGGGCCTGTCCGCCGGGCGAGCAATCAAGCAAAACGTCCGCACGCTCAAACGCCGACCGCATCTCGTCGCTCTCGCCTTCGCGACGCATCATCACGGTCTCGACCGCGGTCCATTTCTCCGAACCATCGCACACAAAGGACTTAGCCTTCGCCAAATTTTCTTCGCTTATGTCACCAAGAATGATGGTCGTCTCAAACTCGCACCACTCGCGCAGCAATAACGCAGCAGCCTCGCCGATCCCGCCTGAACCGGCGATAAAAATTGTTTTTGTCATAGATATGATTTCGTTTCAGAGAGTGTGAAAAAATCATATTTTAGTACCAAACCGCCGCCAAAGCTAATCCGCATTCTTAAGGTTGCTCGCAATGACCGATCTGTGGGACAAACGCTCGTTAAGGCTATCGACCGGTCTTTCTGCAAATGTGCACCGCCGATTCTTCGAGGGTCAGAAATCTGTCTTTGCCGGTAGCTAGGTCACGGGCTCGCTGGGCGAGAATTTCCTTGTGTGCTTGCATCACCGATTGATTCATCTCGATGTGATCGTCAGAGTCTAAACTCAGGTTTGCACGTTTCCTCTCGTGGGTTGGTATTGGTAAGATAACGAACTTTCGCTCGCCATCCGCATCGATGATGTACTGTTTTTCAGCCACGGTCACACTCTCCTGCGTTTCTACTCAATATTAAAGTACTTCGCCTCGGGGTGGTGGATGATTATCGCCGAGGTCGACTGCTCTGGCTCGAGCTGAAACTCTTCGCTCAGTTCTACATCGATCCGGGCCGGGTCGAGCAGTTCGAATAGCTTCGATTGGTCTTCGAGGTTCGGGCACGCCGGGTAGCCGAAGCTGTATCGCGAGCCTTGGTAGCCCTGATGAAACAGCTTTGCGAGTTCCGGCGCGTCCGCCCCGGCGATGCCGAGTTCCTCGCGTATACGCTTGTGCCACATCTCGGCCAGGGCCTCGGCCGATTCGACCGAAAGCCCGTGGAAGAGCAGGTAGTCCTGATAGTTATCCGCCTTAAAAAGCTTTGCCGAGTGCTCGCTCGCCCGCCGCCCCATCGTGACTAGATGAAACGCCACAACATCCGGCTCGCTCTTGTCAGAACCGCCTGCGTCAGCGGGCGGCCAGTTCGCTGGCCTAAAGTAATCCGCCAAACACAAGCTCTTCCCGCCCCGCTGTTCCATCGGCTGCCGCGGGAATGTGAACCGCATCCGCTCGGTCTTCAGGTCATCTTCCCAAATGATCAGGTCATTACCGTCCGAATTGCACGGAAAATATCCATATACCAGCTTCGCCTCGAGCAGTTTTTCGCGGATCGCCTGTGCCTTGATCTCGGCAAATTTCGGATAGACCGTCTCTTCCAGCAATGCGGCGTATTCCACCGGCGTCGTCCGGCCCTGCTTGAATTGCCACTGGCCCTTAAAAAGCGCCGTCTCGTTTATGAATGCAAATACCTTCGTCAGGTCCGTGATCTCCACGACCTTTGAGCCATAGAACGGCGCCGTCGGCACCGTCTCAAGCACCGCAACATCCGACCGATTCGTGTGCGTCGTATCGCCGCTCGACCGTGACGATACCCTCGCCGCCTCAACGCCCAACTTCGCATCCTCGCCAACCAGATCTTCATCAGTGAGCTGTGAGCCGTTAGCAGTGAGCGGTTCGTCAGCCGCCACCGCAGACGCACTTGATGCCGTTGCGGCCCGCGAAAGCTCCTCACTGCTAACCGCTCCCTGCTCACCGCTCACTTGTGTCAGCTCGTCCATCGCGTGCAGCCCGTCGAAGGCATCGCGTGCATAAAAGACGCGGCCATCGTAAAGCGGCTTGAGATCGTTGTCCACATACTTTCGGTTGAGCGCCGCTCCGCCGAGAATGACCGGCACATTGATGCCGCGTTCCTTCATTATCTGGATGTTGTCGCGCATTATCAGCGTCGATTTCACCAGCAGCCCGCTCATGCCGATCGCATCCGCCTTCGTCTCTTCCCAAGCCCGCAGGATCTCATCGATCGGCTGCTTGATGCCGAGATTTACAACCTTGTAGCCGTTGTTTGTAAGGATGATATCGACCAGATTTTTTCCGATGTCATGCACATCGCCCTTAACGGTCGCGAGCACCATCGTGCCCTTGTTGGTCGAATCGGCCTTCTCCATAAAGGGCTCAAGAAACTTCACTGCGGCCTTCATCGCCTCGGCCGATTGCAGCACGAACGGCAGCTGCATTTGTCCCGCTCCGAAGAGGTCGCCGACGACCTTCATCCCGTCAAGCAGCAGATTATTGATGATATCGAGCGGCGGATATGTTTCGAGCGCCTGCTTCAGCGAATCCTCGAGCCCGATCTTTTCGCCGTCGATGATGTGATGCTTCAGCCGCTCTTCGATCGGAAGGTTTGTGATGTCCGGCTTTATCGATTGTGCAGTCTTGCCTTCAAAAAGCTTTGTAAACTCCGTCAGCGGGTCGTAAGTGCAAACTTCTCCATCGAACTTTCTCCGATCGAAAATCAGATCGCGGGCCGTGTCGATCTCAAGTTCGTTGAACCGCATCAGCGGCAAGATCTTCGAGGCGTTTACGATCGCCGAGTTCATCCCGGCCTCAACACAGTCATGCAGGAACACCGAGTTCAGCACGACGCGAGCAGCCGGCGAAAGCCCGAATGAAATATTCGAAACGCCGAGGATCTGGTTCGCCTCCGGCAGCTCTTCCTTTATCTGCCGTATCGCCTTGATCGTCTCGTCGGCGTTCTTCCGATCTTCTTCGATTCCGGTCGAGATCGGCAAGGCAAGCGGGTCAAAAAATATGTCGTGCCCCGGAATGCCGAATTCGGTCGCCTGCTTATAAGCCCGGCGAGCGATCTTGAGCTTATCGACCGCCGTCCGCGCCATGCCGTCCTCATCGATCAGCCCGATGACAACCGCCGCACCATATTCTTTCGCCAGCCCGAGCACCTTCAGAAAGCGCTCTTCGCCGTCCTCATAGTTCGTCGAATTAAGAATGCACTTGCCGCCAGCGTGCTCGAGCCCCGCTTCCATCTTTTCCCACTCGGTTGAATCGAGCATTATCGGTATCTTGACGCTTGTGACGAGCCGAGCGACCAGCTCGTGCATATCCGCAACACCATCGCGGCCGACAAAATCGACGTTGACGTCGAGGATGTGAGCTCCCTCTTTCTCCTGCGACTTTGCGAGGTTGACCAGGCCGTCCCAGTCCTCGGCGTCGAGCAGATCGCGCATCTTTTTCGAACCCGATGCATTGACCCGCTCGCCGACTATCAGGAACGAAGCGTCCTGCGTATAAGGCTGCTGAAAATATATCGAGGCCGCCGCCGGGGCGAGCTTCGCATCGCGCACCTTGGGAGCGAGGCCGCCGACGCGGTCGATCAACATCTTCAGGTGCTCCGGCGTCGTGCCGCAGCAGCCGCCGACAATGCTTGCCCCGAGGTCTTTCGCAAAGTGCTCTACCTGTGCGGCGAAGCTTTCGGGCGTTTCGTCGTAGTGCTGTTTGCCGTCCTTGACCTCGGGCAGTCCGGCGTTCGGCAGCACCGAAACCGGCATCGGCGAGTTCTCGCAAAGATACATGAAGCTATCGGCCATCTGCTTCGGGCCGGTGCCGCAGTTCATCCCGATGACGTCGATCGGAAAGGGCTCAAGTGCTGTCAGGGCCGCACCGATCTCGGTGCCGTTGAGCATCGTCCCAAAGGTCTCGATCGTTACCTGAGCGATGACCGGAAGCCGCATTTTGTGCTCGGCAAAGTGGTCAAAGATCGCCGCGAGTGCCGCCTTTGTCTGTAGAAGGTCCTGGCACGTCTCGACGATCAAAATGTCCGAACCGCCATCAATCAGCCCGCGAACCTGTTCGACGTACGCCTGTTTCAGGTCACGATAGGTGATGTGCCCAAGCGTCGGGAGCTTTGTCCCCGGCCCGATCGACCCCGCAACGAAACGCGGTTTGTCCGGCGTCGAATAATCATTCGCCAGCCGCTTTGCGAGCTCGGCCGCTTTCTTGTTTACGTCATACGTCTTTTCGACAATGCCGAACTCCGCCAGTACGACCTCGCTGCCGCCAAAGCTGTTCGTTTCGATCACGTCACAGCCAACCTCAAGAAAGCTCCGATGCACCGTCTCGATCGCATCCGGCCGCGTATAGAGCAGATTCTCCGAACAGTTCTCAAACTCCGGCCCGCCCCAATCGTCGATCGTCAGATCCAACGACTGCAGATTGCTCCCCATCGCCCCGTCAAAGACGACGATCTTTTCCTTCAACAGATCTAAAAACTGACTCATAAAAATTAAAGAAGCCTCGCATAACAGCACGAGACTTCTCAGATAACTTTGGTGTCTGGTCGGCTGTTTAGCGGATTATTTTACGTGGCCGCAAGTCGCAATAACTCACCACGCGTTGAAAATATAAGGTTAGTCTCCTGCTTTCTATAAGTCAATCAACAAGCGGAGCCTCCGGCAAGGCCCCGCTCTAAAATTCCGACTCCTTCTGAGTGACCGATTATTCGGGCGAACAGAACTCGACATCGTTTGTCACCCTACAAAGTGCTTTTCTCATCCGTGCAAGTTCCTCGGCCTGTGCGTCGAGGGCTTTCTGTTGACGTTCGATAAGTGTCATCTGTTCCTTTACGGTGTTGATCAGCACCACGCCGATTCGGTCGTATTTAACGCCCTCGACCTCGCCCTTGTCGTTGTAAGTAACAAGCAGGGGGTCGATTCCGGCAACCTCCTCGGCAACAAGCCCGAGGTCGAGAGCGTTACCCGCCGTCCAGTTGAAAGTAACCGGACGAAGTCTTTTGATCATATCGATTCCCGAACGGAAATCCGCGATGTTTGTCTTATATCTGCCGGATGAGGAACAGGTCGATATCTCGTTCGAAGCATTCTGGCAAAGCGATGTGCCGCCGCCCGTGCCCAGTACGTTGATTCGGACCCTTCCCTCCGGTGTAATAACGAACCGGTCAGTGTAGGTCGTTCCGTTGTAGTGCGAAATGAAGAAGTTCGGATTCCCCGGCCCCGAACCCGCGGCCAGATTTACCCCGACGGTGCTCCCGCTGCCCTGCATATAGAAGTTCGCATTGCCGGAATTTGCATAGTAGTTCATCCCGCCTCGCCCCGAACTTCGGTCACCAACGATCAGCGTACCCGGTGCGATGACCTGATCTGCAACCCTGCCAAGTACGACGGTATTGTTCGTTCCAACGATGGCATCGGAACCTATGGCGGTCGCAAATGATAAGTTTCCGCTTGCCACATTTGCGTCGCTGCCAATAAGTGTATTGTTATTACCGGTCACGTTTGCATCACCGGTGAAGTATCCCACGAATGTATTGTCGTCGCCTGAAGTATTATTTTCACCGGCGGCCCGTCCTAAGAATGAGTTGGAACGACCGTCGAGATTTTCTACGCCAGAAGCTTGGCCAAAGAATGAATTACCAGATCCTGTCGTGGTTCTGATCCCCGCGTCCCCACCGAAAAAAGCGTTTCCGGTCCCGGTCGCTAGTCTGCCGGCCCCGGCACCAACGAAGGTGTTCACAGTTGTCGCGCGAAACATTTGAAAGCCGCCGATCCTATATTCTCCGGTTACATCTATTATTGATGCAGCTATGTTAGTCGCTGCAAAGTTACCGCCAACCGTTCCACTCCCGCTGACATTAAAGCTGGTTTGTGCTTGCGGCGAGGTCCGGTTCTGAACGTATTCTGAGCTGAAAGGTAATGGCGTTCGAGCATCGGACAACCGAAAATCGTTCGTAAGTACAAACTGACTCGCGGAGGTGCCTCCAAGGCTTGCGGCGTTGACGGCGGATTGGCTTTGGACAGCATACGGCACACTTTTGATCTGCGAACGCGGCGTAAGGACAGTGAATGTGGGTTCCGCATCGGCCTTGACCAGAATATGAAGATACCGATTCGCTCCTGTGAATGCACCTGTGAAACTCAGCTCAACCGAGAACACGCCGTTTACTACATTTATGTTCGGCCAGATCGCTGTCGGCGTTACCGGGCTTCCACCGGTCGGAACGTCGTACAAGCTAAACTCGAAGTCATAGATCCCGTTTGCCGGCTGACCGTTGATCACGAGGTTACCTTGATAGGTCCAAGTGTTGGGTTGTGCAACAACTTCTTCGGCAAATGCAACCACTAAAATCATAGCGACAAAAATTGCGATCTTATTTCTCATCGTAGTCCTCCGTTTCAATGCACATGCTCAGCGCCGGCGATGGGGAACAAGGACAGCCCTTAGTGCATTGAGTTGCTTCTGAAGTTTCTCGACGTCCTTCGTCAACGCTCGCGTCCTGAGTTGGCGCTTAAACATTTTTTCTCCTTATCTCGATTTTTTAGTCCCAATAGCCGCAATAACCTAGAATGCGACGAAGTTAAGATCCGTTAGTTCGTCGGTTAGCGTAAAGACCAATGTGTCTTGCATGAACGAATGGCCCTTCGAGCTTGCGGTCAATATGAACGTCTGGCCAACCTCTAGCGAATCGAAACTGTAGAACCCGAAAGTGCTTGATAGTGACACCAAAGCTTCACCGGTGGCGGCATTCGTCAAAACGAGCCTTGTGCCGGTGATGCCGTGTCCGTTCGCGGCGAGAACACGTCCTCTGATCGAGACGGTGGCCGAGGTCGGAGCAAGCGACTCAGACGTCCAAAAGCCGCCGCGAATTTGATACGATCCGCCAAAGCTTAAAGCACCCGCGGCCGCCTGCCCGGCCGTGCCGGCGATCGAATAAGTGCCCGCCGACGATTGCGTTGCTCCACCCCCGGCAACAACGGCGTGAGTAATGTCATACGTTCCGCCCGTCTGTGCCATGCCGGTCGAGACCATCAAAAGAATCAATAAAGAAACAATAAATCGCATTTCAATTCTCCTTTGTGCAAACCGCCGCGTCCGGCTTCAAGCCGCAAACCACCGCCTTCAGCTCTTCGATCTGCCGCTGCTGTGCTGAGATCCGCGACTGTTGTTCTTTGACCACATTCACCAAAACAACACCAATGCGGTCGTACTTAACGCCCTCGACCTCGCCCTTGTCGTTGTAAGTAACAAGCAGGGGCTCTATCTCCGCGACCTCTTCGGCAACGAGTCCAAGATCCGCAAGATTGCTGCCATTCCACGTGAATGAGACGGGACGCAGGCGATCAAGAACACCACGGCTTTGCTCATAATTCAGCACGTTGGACTTATATCGCATTGACGACGAACAGCTTGCGATCTCGTTCTGAGCATTTTGGCACAGGGCCGTTGCCCCGGCTTCGGACAATGTGCCAAGAAATAACCGCCCCGAGACCTTTACCCTGTCAAAGCCGTTAGTCCGTCCAAGCTGAATAGAACTGCTTTCACCGTTGGTCGAGCCTGATCCAATGGCGGTAGCAAATAATGGATTGAAAGTCATGCCGCCGAAGCTGATTGGAATTATGTCGGCGTTGTACCCAATTATGGTGTTGTCCGAACCAACTGTATTCGAATCGCCCGCCTGGTACCCCAGAAAAGTGTTTCGATTTCCCGCGTTGCTAAACCCGGCTCGACTTCCGATAGCAGTATTTTCTGCTCCCGCGGAGTTGGATGTCCCTGCATTGACTCCAAAAAACGAGTTTCCGGAACCACTGATCGTGTCTGAGCCGGCACGGCGGCCAACGAAGGTATTGTTAGAACCATTAGTATTGGCGGCACCCGCTCGCTCCCCAAAAAATGAATTGGAGTGACCGGTTGTTACTGAAGTACCTGAGTCGATACCGGCAAACAAACTTCCACCGACTGACGAGGGGCCGGCCTCAACAACGGCTAAGACCCGATTGCCGCCGATGTTGAATTGAGAGATCGCATTGAATATACTCGCGGTTCCGGTCCCGCCAAATATATTGAAATTTGCAACCTGCTGAGAGGTTTGATTGCGGATGTAGTTATTGCTTCCCGTCGGAAGGTCGGACGCCTGAATGCCCGATAACACCCAATTCGCCCCGTTGCTGCGGAGAAAGGTCCCGGCCGGACCTGAGATGTTTACACCTGTACCGCCACGGACCATCGGTAAAGTTCCGCTCGTTATATTGGACGCACTGATGCTCAAATTGGCGTTGAGTGTACCACCCACCGTCAGGTCGCCACTGACCAACCCGTTCCCGACGACATGAAGTCGCTGTGTGGGGGCTGTGGTACCGATTCCGACGTTGGTATCCGCGGTCGCACCGTTCACGCCGTTTATACTTCCGAGGACGATCGAATTGCTGGTCGAAACCTGTGCTCGACTGCCGATCACGGTTGAGTTCGTAAGACTTGGCGAAGCAAACCGGCTCGAAAACCCAAGTGCTGAGTTGAATGTGCCGCCAACGTTTCCCTCTCCAGCAAATCCGCCGAACATCGAATTGCCGCTTCCGCCAATAGTGTTTCGGCCGGCAGAACCGCCAAAAAATGCGTTGTCGTCACCGGTTGCGAGGGAACCAGCGAACGATCCAACTATCGCATTCCGGGCTCCCGCTGCGTTTGCCCTGCCGGCAGATGTTCCAACAAATACATTGCTCGCACCCAAAGTATTTGAAAATCCCGATTCAACTCCGACAAACGTGTTTGAACTACCAGTGGTGTTTGCCTGTCCTGATCCAGATCCAAAAAATGAATTGGTGGATCCAGTCGAATTCACTAGGCCCGATTGCGCTCCATAAAAAGAATTGCCTTGGCCTTCGGTGTTTGCGGCTCCGGCGCTAAAGCCAAAAAACGAATTCGAATTTCCGCTGCTGTTGCTAGAACCGGAGCCACTCCCAAAAAAGGAGTTACCGGAGCCGTTTGAATTTCCCGATCCGGAAAATGCACCGAAAAACGAGTTGTCTGCTCCGATGGTGGTTTGCTCGCCCGAGTTGAGTCCGAAAAATGAATTCAACCCTCCCGATGTGTTAAGACGACCGGCACTTGCTCCGAAGAAAGAGTTGCCGTTTGCCGAAGTCGTCGACCTTCCTGCCTGAGCGCCGAAGAATGAATTGTTTCCCCCTTGACTCAACGAATCGCCGGCCTGGCCGCCGACCAAGGTATTGGAAATACCCGTGGTGATAGAAGCTCCGGTTCCGATTCCCGCAAAAAAATTAAAGCTGCCCGGGGCTGCTAGTATGCGATTGGTTCCGAGGTTAAATTGTGTATTCGCGCTCAGAATATTTGCTCGTCCTAGGCCGGAGATAAAGAAGTTACTTGCCGCCTGCTGCGAGGGCGTGTTTTGTATGTAGTTGCCGCTGAACGGTGCCGGCTGCCGCTCGTCAGACATCCGCGGATCGGTCGTGACGACATATTCACTTGCCGCAACGCCGCCGAGCTGTGACGAGTTCGTTGCCGTAGTCGCTGTGTCCGAATTCAAGCTTTTGATTGAATATGGCGTGCTAGTGATTCGTTGACGTCCGGCTAATGTTAGATATTGCTCGGAACTGCCGGCGGGCCGTATCGATATCTCGATCCATCTTTC
Source organism: Acidobacteria bacterium Ga0074141 (assembly GCA_001464665.1). Classification (GTDB taxonomy): domain Bacteria; phylum Acidobacteriota; class Blastocatellia; order Pyrinomonadales; family Pyrinomonadaceae; genus OLB17. The sequence continues at coordinate 253,416 of LNDP01000014.1, read as the reverse complement.
AGGACCGGTGAAGAGGTTGCCGAAGTCAAGGACGACGGTGAAAATGCCTTGCGAAACGGCCACGTTCGGACGCGTCTCGACCCCGAACCCGCCACCACCTCCACCGGTGTCGCTAGTCCACAGTCTGAATTGCATGTCATACGTCCCGGTCGCGGGCAAAGTATTGTCGAGCAAGCGCCCTTGAAAAGTAAATTCTGTAGTCTGCGCCGATATGGCGGCGGAAAGGAAAAGTGCGACGAATACGATGGTTATTGCTTTTTTCATTTGTTTCTCCGAAAGGACCGATGGATCGGTCATTAGATCTTTGGTTCCTTTGGAACCGTTAACATCCTGTTTTACTTTCTGTTCTTCTGCGCGATTTTTCGTCGGGCTTGTTGCAGATGACCTTGTTCTTAAGGACTTTGCTCAATGAAACTGTCTTGGTGCTTTTCGGCGTCGGATCATGCTTATCGTCCGGCGGATATCTGTCCCAGTCTCCGAATCTGCAGATATTAAGCGTGATCTTGTCGCCATTGATTGCAGCCGGTTTGGCGAGTCGTCTGAAATAGACCTCGCCGCGTGTTGGGTCGACGACGGAAAAATATGGATTTCCGGCATTGCCATCGGACATTTCGACCAAGAGGACGGTCGCACCGCTGGCGAGTTTCGCCTCCTTAACCTCATCGATCATGTAGTATTGCGAAAGAACCTCACGTGTCTGGCGGGTCTTTACGTTGTAAATGTGTAGCGTCTGGCCTTCGCCTTCAAAGCCGCCTGAACCGCCGTCCGACGCATAAACTATCTCGCGGCCTTCGCTGATGATCCAGGCGCAACTCGCACGTTCAGTGATCTTGCGTTCGCTCTCGCCAACCGTGATAAAGACATCTCCATACCAGAATCCCTTCACAATCCGGATCGACGTCACGGTTTCTTCCGAATTTAGAGCGCTCGAATATTCGTTGACCTTAATATATTGTTGCCCGCCATCTTCACAGGCATGTGCCGTCGTGGCGAAACCGAGCAACGACACCGCCACAAACAGAAAGATATTGCAGGTGAAAATGTTCATAGCATTTCCGTTTACTTCGAGCATGGATATTCGCCGAAGTGTATCGATGTCCGGTTGCCGCCCATGTTGAGCGACATTATGAAATCGGAATCGAGCGCTTCTCGGACCGAAACGACGCTCAGCTCCCCTGAACCATTTGGCCCGGTCACGGTCGTGTTGAATGTGACATTTCGATCGCGGCCGTCGATGCTCACAACCCCCGTCGTAAAAAAGCTCGGTTCCATCGGCTCGCCGAGCAAACGCTTGGCGTCCGCATTTGTACGCAGGGTTTTCATCGCACAGTCGTATTCTTCCGTCGCCTTAACGCCAAACACGAAAGCCGACGCGATCCCGGCACCGACCAGAATGAATATCCCGATCGGCAGGATCACAATGAATGCGATCAATAGAATGATCCATTTCATCGATCTCTTTTTGGGTGGTGCCTGGTTGTGGCCGCCTAGTGGTTCGATCATATTTCTCCTCCTGATGCCGGGCCGGTGATGACAGTGTTCTGCGTACCCGGAACAAACTTAACGTTTACGCTCTTCCCCGCCTGGTAAAGCGGCAGATGAATTATCGAGACGGTTTGCTCGACCTGGGTCTGAAATGCCGGTGCGGCCATCGGGTTTACCTGCAGATCAAAACGGACTAGCGGATTGCCGCCGATCCGCGTTCCGGTATCTGCAGTGGCGAGTATCTTTGCCGTCGCGGCGGTTCCGGTCGCTTCTATGTTGGCCCGATCTCTCATTCCTAGAATGATCGGTACAAGGACACTCCCTATGATCAGTGCCACGCCGATCATCGGCACGCCGAATGTGACGATGATCCCCACCACGATGAGAACGATCAATTCGGTCTCCGACATTCCTTCCATCGGGTAAACCGCCTCAATGCCCAAAAACAACATCGGCCCGAAGAAAACGCCGCCGAAGGTAAGCAACAATCCCGCGATCAACGCCGCTCTCGAAATACCAATCTTCATTTTTGTCTCGCTAATGTGCGTCGATAATGCAGCAACGCCCGACAAAAAGTCCTTTGGTTTCCGTTAAAAACTTGTTAGCGCTTCGTTAGTTTTCTGCTAGAATCCTCGAATGGCCCGAACGATCTTCGAATTTAACGGGTTTTTGCTCGACTCCGGCGAACAGCGCTTTCAGAATGACGGGAACGATATCGTGCTCCCGCCGAGGGTCTTTGCAGTGCTGAAGGTTTTCCTTGAAAATCCGGGCCAGCTTGTCTCAAACGACGAATTAATGCAGGCGGTCTGGAAAGAGACATTCGTCGAGGAAGGCAACATCCGCTATTGTGTCCACTCCTTGCGAAAGATCCTTGGCAATGGACATATTGAGACCGTTCCCAAACGCGGCTACCGGTTCACCGCCGATGTTCAGGCTTACACCGCTGACGAGTTCATTCGAAAGTTTGCCGTCGCTCCGGTTGAGGAAACGCAGCGGAGAGATCTTTCCATCCGGGTGGAACCGAAACACAAGCGTATCGGCTTTGCCGCTCTCGTTGCGCTCGGAGTACTTTTTCTTTTCCTGCGAGTGCCTTCGGGCGGAGAGGATCCTCCCATTTTCCAGCCTTCCCGGGAACTGCAATATGATCGGATAACCGCTTCCGGCCGCGCGTTTTTCGTCGGCCTTTCCCGCGACGATCAGCACGCTGCGTACGTCGTCCACACGGAAGACAACAGATACAGTCTGGTCCTGCACAACCTGCCGTCGAGCAGCGAGACTACGATCATTGCCCCGCAGGAGCTTCAGATATTCAACATCCAGTTTTCGCCCGACGGAAAGTACATCTATTACAGCGCCCATAATGCGGCCTCGCGTCTCGCGGTATTTCGCATTCCTTTGTACGGCGGTCCGCCGCAAATGATAACCGACGGGCTGGCTCACTGCTTTTCGATCTCACCTGACGGCGAATGGCTGGCGTTTTACAATAGAATCCCGGAAGCGAACGTTCACGAGCTAAACGTTTGTCGTTCAGGTGACTGCAGCAAGCATCGAACCGTCACGACCCGCGGCGATGGCTCTGGGTTCGTCATTTGGGGAGCCTCGCCTTCCTGGTCACCTGACGGAACAAAGCTCCTTTCTGCGGCTTTTTCAAAGAATGAAGATGGGGGGCCGGCCCGGCATCACTTGATCGAGATCGATCTGGCGACCGGGCAAGAGCAACCGATCGCCGCCCCGGATTGGCACAGTGTGCATCAATCCTACTGGTCTTCCGGCGGCAACGAAATAATGGCTTTGGTCCGCGAAGATGTCGGCGACCCCGTCCAGATATGGCGGCTTAAGTATCCGTCGGGATCAGCGGAGCGGGTCACAAACGATTCGAGCGACTATAGAGAATTTCGCCCTTCGTCGGACTTCAGTTTTCTGATCGCTTCAACCTGGTCCAAGTCTGAGAATCTCTTCCTCGTACCTGTCAGTGATCCACGATCAGCACAGCAGTTGACCTTTGACGTTGCCGGTTCGAACGGAGCATGGGGAATAAAGTGGACGCCGGATGGAAAGCAGCTTTTGCATACGAAGGCCAACGGCTATCAGACCGGCGATCTGTGGCGGTTGAATCTGGAGACGCTTGAAAGCGTTCAATTGACCTTTGATAAAGACACGCTTCCGTTGTCGATCGACGTAATGCCCGATGGGAATTCGGCCGTATTTAGTACCAACCGAACGGGACACCGACATATCTGGCAGATCGGTTTGGATGGCACGAACTTGCGGCAAGTGACCCCTGGCGACGGAGCCGGCCATCCGGAGATCTCACCAGACGGCAATTGGCTCTACTTTAGCGCAAAGGGTCTGTGGAAAATGCCGCTCGAGGGCGGCGAAGCCGTCCAGGTTCTGGCGGAAGGCACGACCAATCATCGGATCTCGCCAACCGATCCGACGAAATTTATTGGACACTACCACGACCCGGCGGCGAAAGAGCAACCCTACAAGCTTGCACTTTTCTCGGAGATCGAGAATGCGAAACCGCGCGATCTTAATATCCCCGGAAGGCTCGTTGAATGGAAGCTCGACGGAAGCGGCGTCTACTACGTTGACAGCAGCGGCGAGAGTTTCAGCAACATTTGGTTTTTGCCGCTCAACGACACAAAACCCGTGCAGATCACAAATTTTTCGGATCAGATAATCTCAAACTTCAGCCTTTCCCCCAATGGAAGAACATTCGCCGTTTCCCGCGGCTCCGCAGTCGGAAACATCGTGAGGATCGACCTTCGAAAGTAACTCGGAATAACCTTCGGATCAACCGGCCGAAACAGAGCGCAGATAGGCCCCGCATTCGCAAATACGGGGCCTTCGTTGGCTAATATCCGTTAACGCTTCGTCATATAGTTCAAAGCCATTGAGGCGATGTCGTCCATCGCTGAGCCGTCGCGGTCGCTGTCGAGCATTGAGGACGCAAAGTCCATCATTGCATTCCCCGAGGAAGGTGCGGCCGCCGACTGCCCGCCGCCGAGCAAGCCGCCGAGCAGCCCGCCGAGGCCATCGGCACCGACGCCCTGCTGCTGCTTTTGCTTGCCGAGATATCCCATCACAAGCGGAGCGAGCATCATCAATATCTGCGCTACCTGGCCCATGTTGAGCCCGGTGTTTTGGCTAACCTGCTCGACCACCGGAGCCTGATTCGTGCCCAATATATGATTGAGCATACCGCCAGCGTCGAGCTGTTTCGGCGTTGGCTCCGGCGTTTGAAGCTGGCCGAGGATCATGCTCCCGAGCCCGCCGAGATTGCCGAAAATGCTGCCGTCGTGGTCGCGTTCGAGCGCCTGATCAAGGCTCTGGGCTCCCTGCGGGCTTGCCGCGTTGTTAGCCAGGCCGCCGATTATCGCCGGAAGCGCCATCTGAATTGCCGAGTTCACCAGCGAAGGCTCGGCCCCAACAGTGTTGCTGATCTCGCCGAGTGCCATGTTGCCCTGATCCTGCCCGAGCAGGTCTTGTAAAGAAAGCATGAAAATTTCCCTCCCGAAAAGTGCGTTTGAATTGTGTTTGTAACTTGTAGGAAGATAGTAGCAGAGTCCTTCGTTTTCGGGCAAAGTTTTCTTTCTTCACGCGTGCATTTCATCGTCTCATCGCATCGCCTTCGCATTCTCGTCGCCGTCTTGATAGCCGTCGCGGGCTCGCTTCTTGCTGCCTGCTCGGAAACGGTTACGCCGTACCAGTTTTCGCGTGTCTCCACCGCCTATTCATTTGAAAATAAGCTCGCCGAGCCCTTCGGGATCGCCTTCCACGAGGGCCGCATCTACGTCTCCGATGGCCAAAACGGCGAGGTCCGGTCCTTTATTCCCGGCGATGGCGAAGTCTCGATTAAACAAGGCTTTGACACGCCTTCGGGCATCGCCATCGGGACAGTCGGCGAGGTTGTCGTCGCCGATTCCGGCACGAATACGATCAAGCAATTCACATTTGGCAAAGAGCCGTCCGATATCGCGGGCCGTGCCAATGCTCGCGGCTTTGCCGATGGCCCCGCGGCCGAAGCTCTCTTCAATGGCCCGACCGGCGTCGCCGTTTTCCCCGACGGCCGCGTCGCCGTAGCCGATACCTACAATGACCGCATCCGCATCATCGAAAACGGCTCGGTCCGGACGCTCGCCGGTGGCGAACGAGGATTTGCCGATGGAACCGACGCCCGCTTTGATACTCCTCTCGGCATCGCGATCTGGCGGGGCGATAAGCTGCTCGTTGCCGATTCCGGAAATCGCCGGATTCGCGTCGTCGAGCCCGACGGCAGCGTCTGGACTCTGGCGGGCGATGGCGACTACGAGCTTAGAGACGGTTCGCCGGCATCGGCTTCGCTCGTTGGCCCGACCGCCGTCACGGCCGATGAGGAAGGCCGCATCTTCATCGCCGATGGCAACGCGATCCGGGCGATCGGCCTTCGCTCGTTCCCGTATCTCGAGACCATCGCCGGCGGCGAACGCGGCCTCGCCGATAACACGCCGAGACTCGCCCGCTTTAATCGCCCGTCGGGACTCGCTCTACTCGGCAGCACTTTGTTCATCGCCGATAGCGACAACGCCGCGGTCCGGATCGTCCATGCCGAGAAGGCCGAAGCTGGGTTAATGATATCGAATAACTCCCAGCCGATGACCGCCGCAGCATTTCGCTCGCTTCAGCCCGGCCGCTGGCCTTACGACCCGCCCGAGCGGACCCGCGAAATTGCCGGCACGCTCGGCGAGATCCGCGGCGAGATCATCGACCAGACGTCCGAGGCGTGGTTCCACAACGGGCTCGATATCCCCGGTGCCTACGGCGAGTCCGCGACCTTCATCCGCGACGAAAAGGTCCTCGACCCGCACGCCGCAGAGAACTTCGGCACGCTGCGAGAGTTGCTCCGAATGCCGACCATCGGTTACGTTCACATCCGTCTCGGCCGCGACTCCGACGACCGCGGTTCGGGCGACCCGCGTTTCCTTTTCGAACTCGACCCAGCAACACGCAAACCCGCGTCCGTCCGCGTTCCGCGCGGTGCGAAGTTCAAAGCCGGCGAGCCCATCGGCACGCTCAATGCGATGAACCACGTCCACCTCATCGCCGGCCGGCCCGGTGCCGAGATGAACGCGCTCGATGCACTCATTTTGCCCGGCGTCTCGGACTCGATCGCTCCCGTGATCGAGGAAATTCGGCTCTTTGATGAAAGCTGGATGGAGATCCCGGCCGGCACCGAGCTCGCCGCAAAAACGCGCGTCGTCGCAAAGGTTTACGACCGCAAAGATGGCAACGCCGAGCGCCGACGCCTCGCTCCATATCGCCTCGGCTACGAACTGATCCCGGCCGCCGAAGCCGCCGCGGCCACAAGTTCAAAACCAAACGCCTGGACCATCTCGTTCGAGAAAATGCCCTCGCATCGGGCCGTCAAATTTGCCTACGCACCCGGCAGCCGCTCCGGTCGCCGTCACCAACCGCGTCGATGGCGACACCTTCAGCGAAGGCTTCATCGACCCCGCCACGCTCCCGCCCGGCAACTACATCCTCCGCGTCTTCGCCGCCGACTTCTCCGGCAACACCACCCAAAAGGACCTCCCCGTAACCCTCGGCCGTTGAAAACCATCAAACGGCGCTCCATCGCCCCGATTGCGAAAACGATTTCGAGTTCCTTCTAGTTCATCCTATAATTTCCCATTCGCGGCCCTTTACATCGTGATCCGAGAAACCCTTGTAAGATTCCGTTCGGACCTTGTAGGTTTGGACAGCAAAGTTTTGGTCGCCCTTCTCTACACGGCGTTTGGGCTGACGTGTATCTTTTACTTTAAGAATCAGAATGCAGTTGCGGCGTTTCTTGAGGGCACGAGCCTTGAGAGTTTTGGGCAGTGGGTCGCCTATTCGCCCGACAACAATCTGCCCGGGCTCGGTTGGTGGTCGTTGGTCGTGACGGTTTTTTATTTCATACTGCCGGCGTTGATCATCAAGTTTCTATGGCAAGCGGACCTGCGAGACTTCGGCCTGAAGCCGCGTTTGGAGCCCGGATTTTGGAAGCTCCTCGCGGTCTGCACAGCAATAATGCTGCCGCTCGTCTATCTGATGTCGCTGACCGACGGCTTTGCGGCGAAGTATCCGTTTTTGCAGGTCTACAATGGCGAGCCGTACATCGGGCAAACGCTGCTCATCTGGGAACTGATATACTTTCTCCAGTTTTTCGGGCTCGAGTTTTTCTTTCGCGGCTTTCTGGTGCACAGCCTCAAGCCGTCGCTGGGGCTCTATTCGATCTTTGTGATGACCGTGCCGTATTGCATGATCCACTTCAGCAAACCGATGCCCGAAACGCTCGCCGCCATCGCCGCAGGCATCTTTTTGGGCTGGTTAAGCTACAAAAATGGAAGCATTTGGCTGGGTTTAATTCTGCACTGCATGGTCGCGTTCTCAATGGACATCTTCGCCCTGCACGCTAAGGGCTTACTTTTTTAGATCGCCTTTTCAACGCGAAGTCGCAAGGGTTCAAAGGTTCTTGGCGGGTTTTTCGATGATCCATATTGCGTCGCACAACGACCGTACGCCCTTTGCGTCTTGGCGACTTTGCGTTAAAAATTAGTTACGTGACAACAGCCGCCGTGATCAACATTCGTGATGAAGACCTCTCGCCCGAGGAAACCAAATTCGAGGCGAGCCTTCGGCCTGCGCAACTTGCCGAATACATCGGCCAGGCGAAGGTTAAGGATAATCTTCGCGTCTTTATGAAGGCCGCCCTGAAGCGGCGTGAGGCGCTCGATCACATCCTGCTCACCGGGCCGCCCGGCGTCGGCAAGACCACGCTTTCAAACATCGTCGCCAATGAAATGGGCGCGTCGCTCAAATCGACCGCCGGCCCGATCATCGAAAAGGCCGGCGACCTCGCCGCGATCCTGACGAACCTCGAAGAAGGCGACGTGCTGTTCATCGACGAGATCCATCGGCTCAATCCCGCGATCGAAGAAATTCTCTATCCCGCGATGGAGGATTACAGCCTCGATATCATGATCGGCCAGGGCACCGCCGCCCGCTCGATAAAGCTCGAACTGCCGAAATTCACGCTCGTCGGCGCAACCACGCGGCCCGGGATGATCACCGCTCCGCTTCGCGGCCGCTTCGGCATCATCTTTCATCTCGATTTTTACGGTATCGACGAGCTTCAGCAGATCGTCGAACGCTCGGCCAAGATCCTCGAGGTCGAGATCGATCCGACAGGCTCCAACGAGATCGCCCGCCGCTCGCGTGGCACCCCGCGAATCGCGAATCGTCTGCTCCGCCGCGTTCGCGATTACGCCGAGGTCGATCACGACGGCAAGATCACCGATTTTGTCGCAAATGACGCTCTTAACCGAATGGAGGTCGACACATTTGGCCTCGACGAACTCGATCGCAAACTGCTGATGACCATCATCGAAAAGTTCGACGGCGGCCCCGTCGGCCTCGGCACGATCTGCGCTTCCCTTCACGAAGAGAAAGATTCGGTCGAAGAGATAATCGAGCCGTACCTTCTCCAGATCGGTTTCCTCAACCGCACGCCCCGCGGCCGGATGGCAACGCGACTTGCGTACGAACACTTCGGCATCGATCCTGCCGGAAAACCGTCCGAGCCGCCGCCGCTATTCCGTTAAATCGGGCAACTTCGAAACATCGCCTGCATCTTACGCACACGCCGTTTCTTTGCGAATGGCGACCCTTTCCCCCATACTTTCATTATGAGAAAAGCAATTTGTGCGGCGGTTCTTCTTGCTGTGGCCGGTGTGTCAGCGGCATTTGGGCAGAATCGGTTCGAGGGTTACAACCTGGTCGTCGATGTCCCGACCTCGCAGCGAGCTCCCGCCTGCGCGGTTCGCTATGTCCCCGCGAGCACGATCATAACCATCACCGATCTTGACAGCGCGACCCCGATGGACATCAAGCCCTGTGCGGGTTCCGGAACCTCGATCGTCCAGAGTTCGGCCGGGAGCGTCACATTTCGGGCAAACGCGGCAACAAATAAATGGTGCTTCACCGGAGCAGATAAGCGATACCGAATTACGCTGACGGGCGACCAGTTTGCGGGCACCGTCAGCTACGATTGGATCGCCGAGCCCGATCCGCGAGAGGCCGGGTTCTTCAATATCCGCGACTTTGGTGCGGTCGGCGACGGCCGAACCGACGATACGAACGCCTTCCGCAGTGCGATGGCGTTCATCGCCTCGCGTAATGGCGGCACGGTCAGGGTTCCCGATGGCGAGTACATCGTTACCGGCCCGATCGCATTGCCTTCGGGGATCACGCTCGAAGGCTCGACCGGGTTGCACTCGATGGCCTCGACCAGCGACATCCCGCGACAAAATCCGGTCCGCATCACGCTCGATGGAGCGAACCGCTCGCTCTTCCGCATCGGCGAATGCGTTGAGAACGTGACGCTCCGCAACATCGAGCTCTTCGCCCGCTCGAACAACAATACCAACGGCCTTGAGGCCATCGGCGCCTACAATTCTTCGCAGGGCTTCGTTGCAGACCACGTCGTTTTTCATGGCTTCAACCGCGGGATAAATGCCTACGGGCTGCCGCAAACAAACCTGAACTGGCAGTTCGATTACGTCAAGATCATCAACAGCCGGTTCATTTACAATCGCGACACCGGCATCTTCGTCAATTCACGAAACACCGACTGGAAGATCGAAGGCTGCTTGTTCCTCAATCCTCGGAGGCAAGCCGGGCAGGCAGCCAACTCGATGCACTTCGAACGCGTCGGAATGGTCATAGTTCAGGACACCTTCGGCGGCGGATTTACCAACGCACTCGGTGGAACGTTTCTTAATATTCTCGACAGCGGCAGCCTGACCATTATCGGTTCGCAAACTGAGGCGATGACCAATTCGCTCGTTTACAACGACGTCCAGAATCCGCTCGCCGGCGATTACTCTTATCCGATAACCATCGTCAATTCGATCTTCGAGCATCCGATGATCTTTAAGGCACGGCGAACACTCGTTTCGACCGGAAACCTTTACGGAGCAAGGACGTTCCAGGCAGATGACCGCGTGCGGGTCTATTCGACCGGCGACCGTTTCTGCTTTGATGGCTACATTCTAGGCTGCACCGGCGGCACGCCGAACAACTTTGACAAGGCAACGGTGATCTTTATGACCGGACAGCCCGGCGAAGGCCAACTCCGCGGCCACCCGACATATTTTGGAACGGACGTCCGCTTCGGCGCGCCCGTCCAGATGCCGAGTCTGCTGCTAACCGCGCTCCCGGCCGCAGCCGAGAACGGCACGATGGTCTATTGCCAAAACTGCCGCCGCGACACTACGCCCTGCCAGGCAGGCGGCTCAGGAGCACCCGCGATGCGCGTCGCCGGGCAATGGAGCTGTTTGTAAAGTGGTTTGTTAGAGGTTTAGACCGCGACTGTCCGGAAAGCCGAGTCGGATCTAATCTGTGTGTTTCGGTTTTCCCTCTGTGCATTCTGTGGTTTACCCCGATAAAACGAGGGAAAAACCACAGAATCCACACAACAAAGTCACAGAAAAGAAAAGCTCTGAAAACTGCCGCTGTTCTTAAGCGTGCTGGAGCACTTTTTCGTACTCGCCGCTCTCGGTCCATTTCAGGATCTCCGAGACACGCCAGACCGGGAACGGATGCGAGAGCCCGGCATTGATGATGTCTGCCCAAAACTTATCGAGCTTGCTTTGGTCGTAATTCTTCTGGAACTCGCGAGCCTGTTCAAGAAAGAGTTCGTAGTTGATCTTCGACGCGAAAGTGCCGCCCGCCAGCTTCATCATCGTCCGCCCGATGACATGCGGGTCCTGGACAACAAGCTGAGCCGCCCGGTCGCAGGAAAGCTCGGCCCTCCGCATCCAGGCAAGCAGAGCACCCCGCATCGAGGCCGTCAGCACTTCCTTGAGAATTCCCGCGATCGGCAGCGAGGCAAGCGGAATGGTCGCGATGGCCAAGATCAGTTGGGCCGCCGTCAAATAGAGCACGTGCTCGGCGTGGATGTGCCCGACCTCGTGGGCGATGACCGCCAGCGTTTCTTCCTCGCTAAGCCGCTCAATAAGCGCTGAATGGAGCACGATGATCGGTTTTTCAACGCCGCCGGTAAATGCGTTAACGATCGGATTCTGTTGAATGAACAGGTCCGGAGCCTCGACGCCAAGCGTCGCACAGGCGACCTGAAGCTTCGCGTAAAGGTCAGGGCATTGCTTGGGCGTTACCTTGACGGCACTCGCCATAAAGGTTACGCGGATCGCCGATTCGCCCGTCACCTCAAGCAACTTCTTGACGCCCGTATCAAGTCCCGGGATCGCACGAAGTGCCGCGAGAGCCTTGCTGTCCGCCGGGTGAATGTAATCGTGTTTGTTGAGGTTCGCCCACTTTTTATGAGCCTCGTTCGAGAGCGGGAGTTTGCACTTACCGCAGTTTGCCTCGTTGTTTCTATACCCTTCCTTTACCGTGTTCTTCTGCCCGCAATAGCGGCAACGGACGGAAAAGCTCTTGATGATCGCCGAAGGCTCGCCTGATTCCCCTTTCTTTTTTGCCATAACTTGAAGTTTAGAGTAGTTGAATAGCTCTATTCAAACCGCTCGCTGGACTGATTTACGAATTGCGGGTGATTAAGTTTAAACTTACAGAACATAAGACCCTATAATGATCAACAATTTAGCGAAAACGGAGGCAATGAATGCAGCGGAGAATGATCTATACCACGACTGACATGATACCCGGACGCGAGGTCGCTGAGGTACTCGGGGTCGTCACCGGAAACGTAGTGCAAACAAAACACATTGGCAAAGATATATTTGCCAGCCTCAAATCCATTGTCGGCGGCGAGATCGTCGGCTATTCCGAAATGCTCACCGAGGCGAGGCAAACTGCGATCAGCCGAATGGTAAAGGCGGCGCTCGAACTCGATGCCGACGCCGTCATTTGCCTGCGTTTCACGACCAGCTCGATAATGACCAACGCTTCCGAGGTTCTTGCCTATGGAACGGCCGTCAAGCTTAAGGGATGACGAGCCGAGCGATCGTTTCGACGTGATGCGTCTGCGGGAAAAGGTCGATCGCGGTCAGCTTTTCGATGCGGTAGCCGTTCTCGACAAAACGCTTCAGGTCGCGGGCGAGGACCGACGGCTCGCATGAAACATATGCGACAACCCGCGGGTTCAGAGCGATCAGGTTCATTATCGTGTCGGATTCCGTCCCGGCCCGCGGCGGGTCAAGCAGAACAAGATCAACGCCGGCGAGGTCGCTTTCCGCAAGGAACTTTCGCACCGGTTCGGCGACGAATTCGACGTTGCCGAGGCCCGCGGTCTCCGCATTCCGGTTGGCATATTCGACAGCAAAACGGCTTTCCTCAACACCGAACACCCGCTCGAACCTACGGGCCAGCGGCAAGGTAAACAACCCGACTCCCGAATAGAGATCCAAAGCCAGCGAGCCTGTATCATCGCCGATCGCCGTCGCTACCAGCCGATCGATCTGAAAACGATTTCCCTGAAAGAACGTCCGTGCGGAAAACGTAAAACGCTCGCCCGCAGCCTCAAGCCGGATCTGCTTTGTCGGCTCAAGCAGTTCGCGCGAGAACGTCGAAACTTCGCCATTTAGGCCACATGCCGAGTCGATCTGGATCTTCGTTTGTTTGGGGTCGATGCGGTGAAGCCCGCCTCGCAACCGCGTCATTTCCTCTTCAAGCTCCGGCACAAGCACCATACATGACTGCACGTCGATCAGGTCGCGTGAATTCCGCCGGTAATACCCGATCATGTCCCGGCTCGCATCGGCATGCCATTGTGCCCGCAGCCGATAGCGGAAAGGCTCCGGGCAACCGATCATCTCGATCTCCGGCACCGGGTCGAGCTTTGCGATCCGGCGAAGGCAATCAGCGATCATCGCGTGTTTTGCCTCAAGCTGGGCCGCGTAATTCAGTTGTTGAAAATCGCAACCGCCGCACGATCCGAAGTACGGGCACGGCGGTTCAATGCGATCAGGCGAGGGCTCGACGACCTCTTCGATCTCGGCAAAAACCGCGCTCCCCTTCACCCGCGAAACGACCACGCGGACAAGGTCGCCGGCCGCCGCCAACGAGACGAATATCGGTGTTCTGTTCTCAAACCCAAGGCCGAGGCCTCGGGGAACGATCTTTTCAATGCGAACGGTCAACCGGTCGCCGACGCTTATTTCAGTGCTCAAGCTATGTTCTCGACGTCAATTTCGATGCCGCCGACAATGCCGGCGAGAATGTTATAAATCACTGCCCCGAGGGCTCCGCCGATAAAGGCAATGATGGTGTACATGATCGGGATCGCGATCATAACGATTATGCCCATTACGATCCCGCCGCCGCCGAGGGCCAAGGCACCTTCGCTGCTGGAACCGGATGCACCGGCCGCCCCGATCAATGAAAAGGCGATGATGAAAAGCCCGTAAGGGATCGCGATCAGAAGACTGATGACGAATGCCATCACCGCGTACATTTTTGCAACGGAGAGAATCCCGAGTTTCTTTATCCTTAATTTGTTCATTGTTTGCTCCGGAGATCTTATTTGGGTCGCCTGCTTGTTTAACACACTTTCCGGGCCAATGAAAACTCAGGTCACATTTGTGGCTTGATGCTGAAGTCACATTCGGACATTATTCGCCTGAATGTTGCCAGGTCAGCGGGCTTTGAATAGCTTAGGGTAAATAGCAATGCCACGCCGCGCCGAACCGTAACGTACATTCGTTTCTTTCCGGCTTTGTTCTCGGTATCGATGAAAGCGAACTGATGCCGGCCGAGCTGCTCGGCCTGTGTTTCTGAGTATTTAAAGTCCGGCGGCGTTCGGGCGGCGGCAAACTGGCTCCGCATCAGGTCAACATAATCGACCGCATCCTTTACCTGCGGAACCGTACTTAGGTCCTCCGCCGCGACGCGGACGATCGCGTTCTCCTCCGAGCCCGGCATCGCCCGATACGCCGTTACCAGCACGCGAACTCGCTCAAGAGCACGTTCCAACTGGATCTGATCGATTCGGCCGATGCTCTCCGGTGCCTTGAGTCCAATGTCGATACCCTGCGACTTCAGGTAGTCCTCAAAATCATCGCCGGGAATCAACCATTCGTCCGGAAACGTTATCCGGAAGCCGAGATCAGGATTCGAATATATACGCCCGCTGACGCCGACGATCGTATCGCTCGGCTTCTCCGGTGACTGGATCTCCTTGATCGGGACGCCGGGCGGTGTCGGGCTTACCTGCCCGAGCGCGGTAGCCGCTGAAAAAGCGAAAAGAAATGCTATCGAAAGAATTCGTACGGTCATAAATAAAACAAACCGAGCCGCGGAACGCCATACTCTTCGCGGAGCCGCTTGAGCAGCATCAGGCGATGAGTGTTTTCATACGCATCCTTCGACATTTCCTTTTTATAGGTCTTGAGCTGCGACTTCACCTCGGCCTCGATCCTTTTTAGATGCCGGCTTTCGCTTTCCGATAGCATCGCCAGATCGAGAAATTCCTCAATGTCGTTGAGAGCCTTATCGACCGTCTCGAAATCGCTCGTCACCTCGCCCGAGAGGACACGAAGCCTTTCCGCGGCCCGCTCGCAGGCCTCACGAAGGCATGCAACGGTAATCCGCTCGAGAGCGGTGACCGAGCTCTCGATATGTTCGCGGATCGCCTCGATCGTAAATCCCGGCCGTGCTTCGTCCGTTCCGGTTTCGGCCGAACGGCCCGATTGCGAAGCGAGCCATTCCTGATAGCGGGCCTCGACCTCCTCGCGGCAAAACATCAGCGATTTGATCGCCCGCGGCCGAGGATTCGCCTCGAAATTATCGAACACCGTCTCAATGCCGCGGATCACAACATGCAGCGGAACGCCCATCTTCTGCCATCCCTCGATCAGCGCCCAATCGATCGGTGAAAGCAGCAGGTGCTTGCCGCGGCGGCGGATAAATGCATCTTCTATCTCTGTGAAGTAGTTGAAATAATTCACGTTACGTCATCGGCCACAGCTGTTGAAGCCGCCGTAGCCCAAGCATATCTCTCGAAAGAACTATGGTAATCTATTCCCGATATGGCAGACGAACGGCGGGAGCGATTCCTGACAAGCTCAGGCATCGAACTCCCTAACGATTTCAACCCTGACAACATCTCGGAATTAGATCCGGCAGCAGATCTCGGCGCTCCGGGTGAATTTCCTTACACCCGCGGCGTTCGCCGGAATATGTATCGCGGACGCTTTTGGACAATGCGGCAATATGCCGGCTTTGCGACCGCCAAAGAATCGAACGAGCGGTACAAATACCTGCTTTCACAGGGCACGACCGGGCTCAGCGTCGCCTTCGACCTACCCACGCAGATCGGGCTCGATTCGGACGACCCGCTGGCTCTCGGCGAGGTCGGAAAGGTTGGCGTCGCCATCGACTGCATCGACGACATGCTGACGCTGTTCGACGGCATTCCGCTCGACCGCGTTTCGACCTCGATGACGATAAACGCAACGGCTTCGACACTTCTCTGTCTCTATCTCGCCGTTGCCCGGAGACAGGGCGTTGGCTTTGACAAGGTCAACGGGACCATCCAGAACGACATCCTCAAGGAATATATCGCCCGCGGCACCTACATTTATCCGCCGAAGCCGTCGCTGAGGCTGATCACTGACACATTCGCATTCTGTGCCGCGGAAGTTCCGAACTGGAACACCATTTCCATCTCCGGCTACCACATTCGCGAGGCGGGATCGACAGCCGCACAGGAGCTTGCCTTTACGCTCGCCGATGCTATCTGTTACGTCCAGGCAGCGATCGACGTCGGCCTCGATGTGGACGACTTCGCCCCGCGGCTTTCGTTCTTTTTCAACGCCCACAACGACCTTTTGGAAGAGGTCGCAAAGTTCCGTGCGGCCCGCCGGCTTTGGGCGAAAATAATGCGCGACCGCTTTGGGGCAAAGGCTGCAAAGTCGCAGATGCTCAGGTTCCACACTCAGACCGCCGGCTCGACCCTGACCGCTCAACAGCCCGAGGTGAACATCGCCAGAACGACGATCCAGGCCCTCGCCGCAGTACTTGGCGGAACGCAAAGCCTGCACACAAACTCAATGGACGAGGCACTTTCGCTCCCAACCGAGAACGCCGCAAGGGTCGCCCTACGGACGCAACAGGTGATCGCCCACGAATCCGGCGTCGCAAACACGGTCGATCCGCTCGCCGGCAGTTACGCCATTGAAGAACTGACCACGCAACTCGAGCGGCTTGCCGAAGACTACATCCGCAAGATCGACGACATGGGCGGGATGCTTCGTGCGATAGAGACCGGTTACGTTCAGCGGGAAATTCAGGAAGCCGCCTATCAATATCAAAAGGCGGTCGAGGCCGAGGATGCGATCGTCGTCGGCGTCAATCGGTTCCGGATAGAAGAAGACGGCCATATCCCGACGCTTTCCGTAGATCCGGCGATCGAACGCGACCAGGTCGAGCGGCTGCAAGCCATGCGTGGTCGGAGAGATGCCTCAAAAGCAGAGGCTGCAATGCAAAAACTCAAGGACTCGGCCGCAGGGACAGAAAACCTACTCCCGCGGATACTTGATTGCGTGGAGGCATCGGTCACCGTCGGCGAGATCGGCCACGCTTTACGCGGCGTTTGGGGCGAATATCAGGAAGCCATCACGATATAAAAAACGCTGACAAAAGCTGTTCGGCTGTGCTAATCTTATAGGGTGTTCTGAAAAGGGCACCCTTCGTTCTTTTACCTCACTGATCACTCCCGTGCCTTCGAAACAATGGATAAACTGAACCAGTATCTAAGTGTACTTATGTCGAGCTCGAGCGAAGAACTCCGGCTCGAACCCAACAAAAGCCCGGTCGTACTCTCTACGACCGGCATGGCCGAGGTCGCTCCCGAATCGCTTTCCGGGTCCGAGATAACGGGGCTCATTTTTCCGTTGATACCGCCGGACGTCCGGATGCAGCTCCCGTCCTCAAATGAGGTCGAATTCACCCATCCCCACAATCTTGGCAATTTCCAGTTTCACATTCGCAAATCGCCCGCGGGTTTCGTCGTATCGGTAAAGCCGATCTTTTCGCGCCAATCGCGTGGGGTCTCGAATTCTCCGGTGATGGAGCCTCTGCATTTCGAGGATCTTCCAAGCTCACCTGTAGAAACCGTCGCAGCCGAACTTCCCGCGATCGAAGTTATCGACAGCGACGCCTCGTCCGAATCGCTTCCGCCGCTCTATGAAGAGCCCTCCGGCTTCATCCCGCCGCCCCGCGAATATGTTCCGGAGCCGGCAATCGAAGCCGCCCCGGTGATGGTCGAGGCCGCTCCCCTCGTTGATCGACGCCAAACCGACCGCCGCAAGGTGAATCTTGTGATGGTTGACCGAATGGAAGCGATGTTCCGCAAGATGGCGGAATCAGGAGCTTCCGACCTTCACCTTTCGGCAGAGGCGGTGCCGATGATCCGCAAGGACGGACGGATACAGCCGCTTGAATCTGATGAAGGCACGCTGACGCCTGAAACGATCTCCGAGCTTCTAACTTCGATAATGCCGGAGAAGAACCGCGAGGAATTTGGCCGGCGTAACGATACCGACTTTGCCTATGAGATCGCCGGGCTCGCCCGCTTTCGCTGCAACGTATTCCGCGACCGCAAAGGCTCGGGCGGCGTGTTCCGCGTTATACCTTCAAAGATCCTGACGGCCGAAGACCTTGGCCTCTCAAAGGCGATAATGGATCTCTGCAATCTCTCGAAAGGCCTTGTCGTCGTTACCGGCCCGACCGGTTCGGGTAAATCGACCACGCTCTGCGCGATGATCGACTCGATAAACAAGAACCGTGATGACCACATCATCACCATCGAGGACCCGATCGAATTTGTTCACGAAAATCAAAAGTGCCTGATCAACCAACGTGAGGTCCACAACCACACGAGTTCGTTCAAGGACGCTCTTCGTGCCGCTCTCCGCGAAGACCCGGACATAGTGCTCGTCGGCGAAATGCGCGACCTTGAGACCATTTCCATCGCCATCGAGACCGCCGAAACGGGCCACCTCGTCTTCGGGACGCTCCACACAACGACCGCGTCCTCGACCATTGACCGAATCATTGACCAGTTCCCCGCCGACCGGCAGCAGCAGATCCGCGTGATGCTTTCCGAATCGCTCAAGGGCGTTATCGCCCAGACGCTCTTGCCGAAGATAGGCGGCGGACGCGTCGCGGCGCTCGAGGTACTAATAGTCACGCCCGCGATCAGCAACCTGATACGCGAGGGGAAGACGTTCCAGATACCTTCGGCCATGCAGACCGGCAAGAACCACGGGATGGTCGTACTAAATGATGCCTTGTTCGCACTCGTCCAGAAAGGCATTGTTGAACCGCGAGACGCCTATATTAAGGCCGTCGATAAGGTCGGCTTCGAGACTGCATTGACTCGCGGTGGATTTAAGATCTAGCAGTAAAGCTTAGTCTTTCGGCGCCGAACTTACCGGAAGCAGCGGCCGTGCGTTGAATGTGAATTCGCGGTCGCGACTGCGGAATAAGAGATTGCGGCCATCAGTAACTGAGACGTTATTTGCCGAAAGCGTTGTACCGGTCGCCCGTTGAAACTCGGAGATCGCTCGATTGAGGTCCGTCTGAGCCTGAAGTTCGCGGCCTTGCGAAGCTATCAAGTCGTTCTGCCGTTCAAGGACGCGATAAAATGTGGTCGTCCCGGACTGGAACTGCCGCCGTTCGCTTTCATAGAGCTGCTCGGCGGCTGAGCGATTCGCGAGGGCGGAGGCAACCCGTGCCTCGGCGGAACGAAGAGCTTGCAGGGCGTTGCGAACCTCGGCCTCTATTGCCTGCTCGGCCTGTGCCCGCAGGTTCCCGATGCGGCGTTCCTCAACCAGTGTGCGGCCGAGATCGGCCTTTGCTGCCGTATTGCCCCACGGGAGCGTAATCGTAACACCGACCCGATACGTCGGGTAGTCCTGTTTCAGCAAACTACCGAGCGATGTAAGATAGCCGCCGACCAGGTTTGGCGGAACGCGGCTGATACCTGTCGTCGGATCGATAGCCCGCTCCGTCTCGGCTCCGGAGAGCCCCTGAGACGAATAAGAACCGACAAGGTCGATCTGCGGCTTCGTCTGATTCTCGAAAAACGTCTTGTCTATCTGATTGATCTCGGCACTCGTTTCTAGCTGTGAGATCTCTGGCCGATTCTTCAGCGCTTCCGCTATCGCGACCTCGAGCCCGATCCTCGGAGCCTCAAAGCTAACCGGAGAAACCGGCGTCAGAGCCTGAGCCCAGACCGAAGCGTCGCGTTCGGGGGCGATCAGGGTCTTCAGAATGTTCTCATTTCTGGTGACATCCTCTTGCGCGGCAAAAACGTTCTGCTCAAGCGAAGTGAGCTGTGCCGTAGCCGCGACCACCTCGATCGGGGCGAGCACG
Source organism: Acidobacteria bacterium Ga0074141 (assembly GCA_001464665.1). Classification (GTDB taxonomy): domain Bacteria; phylum Acidobacteriota; class Blastocatellia; order Pyrinomonadales; family Pyrinomonadaceae; genus OLB17. The sequence continues at coordinate 233,550 of LNDP01000014.1, read as the reverse complement.
CCGCGTGAAACAAGCCGCTCATTGCTCTCAAGCTGTGCCCGAGCCTGCTTTACAGCATCGATCTGGACCTGCAAGTTCCTTAAGCCGAACGCGAGATTCCAATACGCCTGCTCGACCTGCGAGATAACGTCGATCGCTTGTGCTCGAAACTGGGAATCGGTCAGGCTCAGGTTCTTTTTAGCGATCTCGATCTGCCTGCGGTTGTTGTCGGTCGAGCGGTTTCTGAGCAGCGGCTGCGTATATTGAAGTGTCAGCAGCGACGGATAGTTCGGATTGAGAAAAGCGTTGGTGTTGCTCGTCGTCGAACGTGTCGAATCGAATCGCGCAACATATGAGCCGCCAAAAGCTCTGGTGAAGCCCTGCACTCCGCCCGAGCCGAAGAGACGCGTCTGCGTCACTGCTCCATTGACCGCACCGCCTATGGCAGACGCGGTCGGCGTCGTCGATCGTTCATAAAAGGCATCCGAGAATATCAGGGGGTCATAAACGCCTTCAACCCTTCGCAGGTTAAACTCGGCGATCTCAACGTCGTTTCGCGAAATGGCGATCGAATTGTTGTTCTCCAGCGCCAAGCGGATAGCGTTATCAAGCGTCAGCGGCACCTGATTGGCAACGTCCACACCGATGCGCTCCGTCGAAGGGAGCGGCCGCGGCGGAGCCTTGAAATCAGGTGCGACCGGCGGCGGTTCGTTTGGAAGATCGGCCGGCAAAGTGCGCTCGATCGGGATAGGCGTCGGCGATGGCAGCGGAACGGGAGCGTCCTGTCCGGCCGTGACCTGCACGGCAGAAAGGACCGCGAGCAATATTGCCGCCGGCCACGCCCCAAAGCGCTCGATATGACCTGTTAAGGGAGCCGTGATACTCATTGGACTAAGCTCGTCTGCCGCCCTCCGCAAGGTCTTTACTGTCAATATCTACCACGCCCGTTTCGTCGGCCTTCTTGCTGAACTTGCTCGAAAATGCCGCTGAGAATGGCTTCGTGATCGCGTCCCTCATTCGGCCGAGCCCATCGCCGATAGTTCGGAAGAACTTCGTTTCGCCGGCATCGTCAAAGAGCGAATAGAAGACCGGAACCGCAAGAAGCGTTAGTAGCAAACAAAGCGACTGGCCGCCGACCACAAGAATACCGATCGAGCGGTTCGTCGCTGCCCCGGCTCCCGTGCCGAGCGTCAGCGGGATCATTCCCGCAACGAGCGCCAGCGTCGTCATCAGGATCGGCCGCAGGCGGTCGCGGTTAGCTTGAATGATCGCGTCGTAGCGGTTCATTCCCTTTGCCCGAAGCGAGTTCGTATGGTCGATCTGGAGGATCGCGTTCTTTTTCACGATCCCGAACAACAGCAAGATACCGAGAGCGGAAAAGATGTTCAGCGTCTGTCCGGCAAGTGCTGTTGAGAGCAGAGCGAAAGGCACCGCCAGCGGCAGCGTCAGCAAAATTGTGATCGGGTGAATGAACGATTCGAACTGAGCCGCGAGCACCAAGTACATAAAGACGAACGAAAGCAAAAACGCCAGCATAAAGCTCTCATATGCCTTTTGCAGTTCCTTCGATTGACCCGTAACACCCGAAACATACTCGGCCGGAAGGTTTAGTTCTTTAACATAGCTTTCGAGCTTGGCGAGGGCATCTGATTCGGAAGTGTTCGGCGGAAGCCCCGCACTTACAGAAACCTGCCGCAAACGGTTCAGCCGGTTGATCGTCGATGGCCCGAGGCCTTCTTCGAGCCTGACGACTCGATCTAGCCCAACCGTTCCGCCGTTGGTCGATGCCACGGTAAAGAGATTGAAATTGCTGCGGTCTCGCCGGAATGGCTCATCGGCCCTGACCACGACGTCATATTGATTCGAGCCCTCGCTGAACGATGAGACGATCTGTCCGGCCGCAAGAGTGTTGAGTGCCTGAGCAACATCACCAGCTCTTACGCCGAGGTCTGCCGCCTTTGTCCGGTCGATGGCGACGCGGATCTCAGGCGTTCCGACCTCAACCGAAGAATCGGGGTCGCGAAAGACCGGATCGGCCTTCATTTTCTCGACAAGAGTGTTAGCGTAGTCGTTCAGCCGAGCCATATCGGGCCCCGCGATGTAATATCCAACGCCGCTGCCGCCGCGGCCGAGACCGATGCTGCCGGCTATAGATGAAGACGCAGAAACGCTGATCTGATAGTCCTTATTCGAATATTTTCGGGCGATCTGCCGTGTCTTGTTTATCAGATCTGCCTGCGAAAGATCGCGTTCGCTCACCGGTACCAACGAAACATTTATGAACCCATTGTTCGGGCCCCGTCCGCGTCCAAAGCCGGCGAGCACAAGGGTCGATTTCACACCAGGAACCTCGGCCCGGATGTCGCGGGCGATGCGATCCAAGATGCTTTGCGTTGCCGAGAGCGATGTGCCCTGCGGGCCGCGAAGATTGACCTGATAAAGCGATTCGTCCTCATCGGGCAGAAACGCCATACCGACGTAATTGTAAAGCGGGACGATCGAGGCCACCGTCAAAATGCAGATCAATACGATCGCCCAGCGATGAGCCATCGCGAGCTTAAGCATGAAGGTGTAGCCGCCGTCGATCTTTTGCCAGAACTTGCCTGACTTTGAGTCGTGCCCGTGGCCGCCGCTCTTTTCGCCGCCGCCATCATTTTCGGCTCCCTTTCGCTCGGGCCGCTTGATCCAGCGAGAGGCAAGCATCGGCGTCAGCGTAAACGAAACGACAAGCGAGATCGCGATCGCCGCCGCGGACGTCAATCCAAAGGACGACATGAACCGGCCGACGATCCCTGTCATGAAACCGACCGGGATAAAGACCGCCAGAAGCGAAAGCGTCGTCGCAAGAACCGCCAGACCGATGTCCTTGGTTCCCTCGATTGCCGCCTGGACCGGCGTCATCCCCTTCTCTTCAACGAACCTGTAAATGTTCTCGAGAACGATGATGGCGTCGTCGATCACAATGCCGACCATTAGCGTCAGCGCCAACATCGTCATCTGGTTCAGCGAATAACCAAAAGCCGAGATAGCCGCAAAGGCACCGATGATCGAGATCGGGATCGCGAGTGCCGCGATGAATGTCGAGCGGAAATTCCAAAGGAAAAAGAAGACGATGATCGCAGCAAAGAGGCCGCCAAGTATCAGATGCTCCTCGATCGCGTGGAGCGAATTTTCAATAAACTCCGATTGGTCGCGAATGATCACGACATTCATGTCATCTGGAAGGTTCGGAATGATCTGAGCCATCCTGTCCTTCACGTTTTTGATAACGGCGATCGTATTCGCACCGGCCTGCTTTCGCACACCTACCGAGACCGACTGAACGCCATCCAAAGAGGCAGATGTCGTCGGCTCGACGCCGCTCTCTTCCGCCCGGCCGATATCTGATACCTTTATCGGAAACCCGTTGCGGGTGGTGATGACAATGTTGTTGAATTGATCAACCTCGGTCAGTTTGCTGAGCGTTCGGACACCGAGCGTACGCGGCCCTTCGACAAGGTCGCCGCCCGGAAGTTCCTGATTCTGAGCCCGAACGGCGTTGACAACCTCGGTAACGGAAATGTTGTAGGCCCGCAGCCGCTCCGGATTAATGCTGATTCGCACTTGCCGCCGCCGCTGTCCGTACATGAAGACCTCGCCGACGCCATCTGCTGATTCGATACGCTTCTGTATCAGCTCCTCGACCTGGGTCGAAAGCTCGATAACGTCGCGTGGGGCCGAGATAACATATTGAATGATCGGCTGCGAGTCAGGGTCCGATTTTTGAACCTCGGGCGGGTCGGCCGTATCGGGCAGGCGGTTCGCAATGCCGCTGAGTTTCTGCTGCACTTCTTGGAATGCAACGTCCGGATCTTTTTCGAGGTTAAATGTGAGCGTTACGTTCGAACGGCCGCGTGAAGAACTCGACCGCATTTCTTCAATACCCGGAACGGTATTGAGAGCCGCTTCGACGATATCCGTAACTTCAGATTCGATCTCCTCCGGGGCAGCACCCGGATTGCCTGTTGAGACAGAGATCGTCGGAAGGTCGATCTTCGGAAACCGGTCAACGCCGAGAGTGAAGAAGCTAAAGCCGCCGACAACCGTGATGAAGAGCACGATCACGGTCGCAAACACCGGACGATGTACACAGATCTCAGCTAACCATTGCATAACTCAAAACCCCTTGTGTCTATACTGCGACCCTCGCCCCTTCATAGAGCTGGTCAAGATTGCTCGTCGCGACTGTCTCATCTGCTTCGATGCCGATCAGGATCTGAATGCTATCGCCTTCCTCGGGCCCGGTTTGTACGGTTCGCAGCCGGGCCAAGCCGTCCTGGATCACGAAAACGCGACGCGAAGCTGTAGGAAGGTGGTTATAAACCGCCGACTTTGGAACAAAGACCCCGACCGAGCCGCCGTCCTTAGTAATTCTTGCCGTTGCGAACATTCCCTGCCTGAGTGCGTTATCGCCATTCTCGATCGAAGCTTCGACAATGGCTGCTCGCGACGTAGCATCAACCGCCGGGTTGATCGCCGTAACGACGCCTGAGAATCTGCGGTCCGCGTAAGCCTCAACCTGAAGCGAAACGCCTCTGCCTAATCCGACGAACGGAACGTCAGCTTCAGCGACCTGTATCTCAATATTTATCGGATTCGTTCTGAGAAGCGTTGCCACGACCGTCGCTGTCGACACGAACTCGCCGACCGCAACAGGACGTTCGCTGACGAACCCCGAAAACGGTGCACGGATAACCGTATCAGTGATCGCCTGCTCGGCGATGCGAACCTGGGCTCTTGCGGATTCAACCGCGGCCTCGGCACTCCGGATCAATTCATTATTTTGGCGGGCATTGTTGATCTGAGCATTGAGCTGCTCTTGAGCACTGTTGACCCGGGCACGCGCCGTGTCGCGGGCCAGCCGAAACTGCTCATAATTGACCATCGCAACGTCGCCGGTCTCGACCAGTTCGCGGTAGCGTTTCTCATTTGCTTCCGCTTGCCTAAATTCGGCGACAAGCTGCTCATAGTTTGCATTCGCGGCCCGCACCTCCGGGATCGCCGATGCATTGAACCGTCCATTCGGCCCAAGCCCAAGCCGAGCCTCCGCCTGCCGTACCGCCGCTTCAGATTGCTTTACAGTAGCCTGAGCAGAAGCGAGTTCGAGCCGAGCGTCGCGGTCGTCAATTCGTGCGATGACGGCTCCCTGCGAAACGAACTGGCCAACATTTACTGCAATATCCGCAACCTTGCCTGCGACCTTCGGGGCAATGTTCGACTTCTCATCCGCCACAAGCGAACCCGTCGTTTGAATAAATGCCGGAACCGGCCGCGACTCTGACTTCCCGGTCGTGATCGGAACCGCCGCGGTTTCCTCGGCGGGTCCCGTTTCCAGTGACGCGGACTGCGACGATGAGCACGAGACTGCAAACAGGGCTACCAGGATTAGTGCTGGAAAGGACAGTGAATTTAATAATGGCCAAAGGCTTTTTCGCATACTGATTTGGCAAAATTCGATTGTATTATACGGATTCGCACGAAATAAGATTCTATATGTAAATTTTTGTAAAAGTATGACTTACGCTAATCTTCGGCGGCCAAAGAGCATAAGCCAAAGAGTTGCGTATCAATCGAAAAAAAAGCACAATTGGAAAATCCTGCACAAACTATTTTGAGATTCAAGAAGGTAAGAAAATGATGATCGAGGAGATCTCGGCAACAGACCTCAAAGCGCGGCTTGATGCCGGCGAAAATATTCAATTGATCGACGTCCGCCAACGGGAAGAGCACTCTTTTGCCAAGATCGACGGAGCAAAGTTGATCCCGCTCGGTGAGATACTCAGCCGGATGTCAGAGCTTGACCCCGAAAAAGAGGTCGTCATCCACTGCAAAATGGGCGGAAGAAGCGCGAGGGCGATCGAGGCACTTCAGCAAAGTGGCTACACCGGCCCGTTAAAGAACCTCAAGGGCGGCATCACCGCCTGGTCAAACGAGGTCGATCACAAGGTCCCGAAGTATTAAAACACGTCAAATATCGATCGCTGGATTGATCTCTTCGATGGCCATCCCTTGCTCCGCTTCGGTCCGGCAGGACATTGCCGTTCGGGCGCGGCCATTCTCGATTATCCGTACCGTACAGTTTTGGCAGTTGCCGTTCCAGCAAAGCTCAGCATCGGAAATGCGTTGCAGTTCAAGGAACTGAAGGCACCGCAGAATGGTATTGTTCTCTGGCACTTTGAAAGCGGCGCCACGGATCGTTATCTCGATCAGCCTCTCGTAAGGCCGAAAGATGTCCGGGTCTTCCGCATTATCGCGTCCCTTGGCTGCTACGATGCCGTCTTGTTTTGAGGAACTCATTTACTTCGGTAAACTATTCCACATCAGGGGGAAGTAAATCAAAATGTCATTGGTGATGTACTCAAAGCCTGGCTGTCCGTACTGCGACCAGGCCCGCACACATTTTAATTCCGAGGGTATCGAGTTTGTTGAATACGATGCTCAGAACGACATCGAACGTCAGCGTGAAATGCTCGCATTTTCTGCCGGCGACCTCACCGTTCCGTGCATTGTAAAGAATGGCGAATATGTAGGTTCAGGTTGGGGCGATCCACCCCGCGGCTGAACGATCGTACCTCGATGATCTGCAGTTTGCAGATCGAAAAACTTAAATTTCGCATTTCCGATTTTGGAAAATTTTATCTTTGCGCATAGAGTAGCTCTTACTGATCTGAGGCTCACGACGGCTTTTTCTCCGGCATCTTTTTCGGCCGCTCAGTGATCCAAAGTCATTATGATCGGTTCTGAGATCAATCAATATAAGATCCTCGAGAAGATCGGTTCGGGCGGCCAGGGAACGGTGTATAAAGCGCTCGACACCAAGCTCAATCGCCAGGCGGTCATCAAGGTTCTACCGCCGGAACTCACCAACAAGACAGCAAATTTCAAACGTTTCGAACGCGAGGCTCAGCTTTGCTCACAGCTCGACCACCCGCAGATCTGCACCATCTACGATTTTCAGGACGCTAACGGCATCTTCTATATCGCGATGCAGTATGTGGAAGGCAAGAACGTCCGCCAACTCGTGAACGGCCGGCCGCTCGAGCTTTCAACCGCTCTCTCGATCGCGATCCAGGTTACGGACGCTCTCTCGTACGCACATTCCAAGAACATCATCCACCGCGATGTAAAAGCCGGCAACGTCATGGTCACGAGCGGCGGCCAGGTCAAGATACTCGACTTCGGGCTTGCTAAACTGCTTGAAGACGAGCTAACCGACGCGACCCGCGGACAGGACCGCACAGACATTACCGAACTCGGTATTCCTTACGGCACCGCCACCTACGCCGCCCCCGAACAGGCCCGCGGCGAACGGGCCGACGAACGGTCAGACATTTTCTCGACCGGTGTTCTGATCTATGAGATGCTGACCGGCATCTGGGCATTTCAGGGCAAAACTGTCATCGACGTTCGCCATCAGGTCCTTTATGGAACACCGAAGCCTATTGCCGAATTGCGTCGCGATCCGATACCTCCGGGAGTGCAGGAGATCGTAGATAAAGCTCTCCAAAAGGAACCCAAGAATCGGTACCAGAAGATATCGCAAATGCGCGACGATCTGCGGCAGGTGTATCAGCAAGTGGCCGGCGCCGGCATGATTCCCGGCGAGACCTTTGCTCCAAAACACCTTGACAGCGGTGTCTTCCGCCGAGCTTTGAGCTGGATCACCGGAAAGACGGGCGAGGGTAACACCGGGTCGTTAGGTTCATATTCCAATCCGCCATCGCTTTTGCCGGAGTCGCCGCTAACGGCTACATCGACCGGGACCGAAAAGAAGGTCGTCGCGATTCTTCCCTTTCGCAATTTGAATCAGGACCCTGATTCGGCCTTCTTCGAATTTGCTTTGGCTGATGCCGTTATTACCGAACTGGCTCAGCTTCGCTCGCTGATCGTCAGGCCAAGCTCAGTCGTTGCGAAATATCAAGGCAAAGAGGTCGACCCTCGCGAGGCCGGCAAGGAACTTCGTGCCAATGCCGTGCTTTCAGCCGGATTTCTGCGGTCCGGTGACCGCCTTCGTGTGACGGCGCAGTTGGTCGACGTTTTCAGCGGCGACATCCTCTGGAGCGACCGGATCGATGCAGACGCGAGCGACGTGCTTAACCTGCAGGACGAGATCGCCCAGAAGATCCTCGAAGGGCTTCGGATGGAGCTTTCCGAAAACGAACAGGAAAAACTCGGCCGCCGGATGACCGACAACCCTGAGGCCTGGGAAGAATATCTCCGCGGCCGCGACCACTTCGGCCGATTCATCTTCCGGACGCTTTCAGCCGAAGACTGCGATGCGGCGATCCAGAACTTCAAGCGAGCTGTCGAGCTCGACCCGCACTTTGCCCTCGCATATAGCGGGCTGGGGGCCTGTTACGCCAACCGCGTTTTTAAGGGGTTAGGTGAAACGGAAGACTACACGCTCGCCGAATCGGCCTTCAGCAAGGCGTTCTCTTACGACCCGAACGTCGTTGAAGCCCGGGTGTTGATGGTGATGGTCTATATGGCTCGCGGTGAGAAAAAGAAGGCGCGTGCCGAGATCGAACTTCTGAAAAAACAGTTCCCCAATGAGGCTCCGCTCTTTTTTGTGAAGGGCGTCGTCCACCGTCTTGATGGCGAATATGACGAATCGCTAAAGGCCTTCGAAAGGCTTTCCCGGCTCGACCCCGCAGCCCGTGCGGTTTCGGCTTACAACCGTGCGAGGATCTTTGTTTACAAACGCGAGTACAACCAGGCAATCGCGGAACTCGAGATCGGCGAGCGGGCCGAGCCTAACCATCCGATGCTCAAGCTATTTCGGGCATCTACGTATTACTACCGCGGCGACGCAGAAGAAGCGATCAAGCTGATGGAAGAAGTACTTTCCGCCCATCCGCGGATGGATGGTGTCCGGCCGCTCTACGCTCTTTTTCTGGCCGGTGCAGGACGTAGTGAAGACGCCCGCGGACAACTGACCGAGGACGCTCTCAAGCTTGCAAAGGCAGATCACGACACCGCCTACTGGGCCGCGTCAGCTTTTGCCGTGCTTGGTGAGAAAGACCTTGCCTTTAAGTGGCTCAATAAAGCGATCAAGCTCGGAAACGAGAATAAACCTCACTTCGAGCTTGATAGAAATCTTGATTCACTTCGCGACGATCCGCGTTTTGAAGAGGCAATGTCCAAGATCGGCACCTAGACAGCCACTCGTTGATCCCGCAACTCTATCTCCGACCGCACTTTCTGCCTCAGAGCCTTTTCGAATTGCCGAGCTTCGTTTACTCCTTCAAAAGCGAGCCCCTGAAGATTTGATTCGATCCTCTTGCGATAATCCGAGACGAGCGAATCCGAAACTCCGAGCATCTCCGCAACTTCGAGTTGCGTGCCACCGTCAGAGATCAGATAACAATGCCAGAGTATCCGAAGCATCCGGTCATACTGCTTCTCCTTGCCGCGAACGGAACCGCTAAGTTCCTCCATAAATTCATCGACCCGGCCGGCCGCATTTGTTTCCGCCTCATTTCTGAGGTATCCGTCTTCCGGCGTCTCGCGCGTATCTGCGATCTCCATCGGCATCCGTTCCGGGTCGTCGCTGTCGCCTGATCCGCCGACCGGGACAAGGTGTATGTCCATGATCGGAAGCCGCGACATTACAAACGACCGCAGCGAACGCATATCCACCGGCGAATCAATCGCCTTGAAAATTCGGATCACAAGCTTCTCGAGCTCGACGTTGCTGATCACGATCTGGGCATCGCCGGTGCAGCCGACCATTCGCGTATCGCGGGCAAAGAACGAGACCGTCTTGACGCGCATATCCATTTCCTGGACGTCACGCCGTGTCTTTTGCTCAGGCCATTTTGCCAAGCCGTAAAGCCGATCTGCCAAACGCCGATGAGCGTCCGGGTTTCCAAGATTATCGAAACGCTTGAACCGCCCGCTTTGCTGAACGACCGTCGAGATTCTTCTTGCGAGGCGATAAGATTCCGGGTAACGCTTTCGGAGTTCCGACGTGAGCATGTTGCTCAGTTCGATCTGGCTGATCTCCGCTTCGATCTGCTGATCGGTCATACCGGTCTCGATATAATGCTGAAACCGATCTTTGCTTAGCAGAGTGACGAACAATTCCTGCGTCAGGTCCGTATAGGCGTTGTATCGTCCTTCTTCGACCAAAAATCCGGCCCGGCGCGATGCACGAACAAGCGGGTGAGACGCGACGATGCGGTGGAGCTCGATCCAGATCTGATTGACGTCCGATGCATCCAGATTCTCATTCCATTTCCCGATCTTGATCGGGCGGCCGGACAGCGAACGGACTTGGGAGTCTTGTGATGAGGGTGTTGTCATAGCAAGTTTGAGGATGCGATGAAACCGCGAATTATTTCGTGTGTCGAGCCGATCATGAAAAACTGATGTTTCAATGATCGGTGGTAATTTTCACGTATTTGTGGTTCCAACTGCCTGATTTGTACGAAAGGCGGGCCTGTCAGCGATTAAGCGAACCGTTGACAGTGATAATATTAGCAGTATTTCAAATATTGAGCAACATCTTTTTTACTGGTTCAACATTCTTATGCACGTATTACGTGATTGACAGATCTTTTGCCGTAAATGCAATTCTGGAAGGCACTGATAATTAACGGTTTACTCAAAATGAACGATAGAACTGTGCAAATTGAACGCCCCCAAATGGTGTTCGAAGCGCGAGCGTCATAGATCGAAGATGATGTCTGATTTTCAAAAACAGGGCGATTGCCCTTCCTCACACGACCTGCTCGCATTTCAGACGGGCGAAATGTCCGTTTCAGATGGCGGCTTTATTCGCATACACCTAAGGTCCTGCGATTTCTGTGCTGCCGAGGCCGACTTTTACGAGCATTACCCGATCTCTGACGATTTTGCTGATCAGATCAGCAGCCCGGAGATGCCGGAACCGCTTTTTGAGCTGGCCGAGGCGATCCTGAGCAAAAAAGAACCGAGCCGAACACTTGATCGTTTGATCAAGGAGATCGACTCGGTTTCACAGTGATCGAACCGGATTTCGTATTTGGCTTAGCTAGTTTCCTCCGCAGATCTCGTCGATCGCATCCTCATATTTCTCATCGATAACCGAGCGTTTGATCTTGAGAGTAGGGGTCATCTCTCCCCGATCGATCGAAAATTCTCTGGGCAGCAAAAACACGCGCTTGACCCTTTCGTAGTCGGAAAGCTCTTTGGTGAGGTCAACGGCGTCTTTCTGTATACGTTTAATAACAAAGGGGTTAACGCACAGCTCTTCGCGGGTGCCTTCGACGTTGATTCCTTCATCGGCAAGAGTTTCCTTCAAGGCGTCCCAATCCGGCACGATCAGTGCGCCAACCTGCTTTCTTCCCGAACCGACGACGACCGGCTGCGCTACGAGCGGACTTTGCTTGAGGAGGCTTTCGACCTGCAGCGGGGCGACGTATTTTCCGTTCGAGAGTTTGAAGAGATCCTTGATGCGATCGGTCACATAAAAGTGCCCGTCTTCATCCAGATAACCGACGTCGCCGGTGTGATAGAAGCCCTCGCTGTCGATGACCTTCGCGGTCTCTTCGGGCTTTTGGTAGTAGCCCTGCATCACGCTTTTTCCGCGGATGAGGATCTCGCCGTTGCCCGGATCGATCTTCATCTCGATGCCCTCAAAGGGCGTGCCGATCGAGCCCACCTTGTTGTCATCCGGCCGATTTGCGCAGGTGATGCAGGCCTCGGTCATGCCGTAGCCTTGGAGGATCGGGATGCCCGCCGCCCAGAACGCATACGAGAGCTTTTTCGATAGCGGTGCACCGCCCGAAACGAAGAAACGCAGATGCCCGCCGACGCCCGCACGCCATTTTGAGAAGACCAGCCGCGAGGCGAGTGCGTGTTTTGCGGCGAGCGTCGCCGGCACGGATTCGTGCATATCCTTCGCCCGCCAGTAGTCCTGCCCGACGCCGAGTGCCCAATCGAAGAGCTTCGTTTTCCAGCCGCCGGCGGCCTTACCTTTCTTGACTATCTTGTGATAGACCTGCTCGAAGAGCCGCGGCACCGCCGTCATTATGGTCGGTTTTACTTCCTGCAGGTGGCCGGCGATCTGGTCAAAGGCCGCGCAGTAATGGATCGCCACGCCATTGGCGCAGAGCACGTAAAAAACTGACCTTTCAAAAATGTGCGAGAGCGGCAGAACGGCGAGCGACCGGTCGGTGTTCCTGATCGGCAGGCCTTTCGAGATGGCCGCCACGTTCGACGTAAAGTTTTCGTGGGTCAGCATCACGCCCTTCGGCTCGCCGGTCGTCCCTGAGGTGTAGATTATCGTCGCCAGGTCGTCGGCCTTAACCTGTGCCAGCAGCTCGTCAAAATTATCGATCTCGTCCTTGCGGCTGCCTTCGGCCTCGAGGTCCTTGAGCGACATCGCCCGGCCGTCTTCGGGCAGAAAGTCGGCGTCGAAAAAGATCAGCTTCTCAAGCGATTCAATGCTCTGGATGACCGATTCGGCGTGTTTCCAAAGCTTTTTGCCCGAGACGAAGAGCATCTTCGCCCCCGAATTTTCGATGATATAGCGGATCTGATCGACGGCCTGCGTTGTATAGATCGGGACATTGACACCGCGGAGCGAAAGGATCGCGATATCTGTGAACGACCACTCCGGCCGGTTCTCCGAGATAATGGCGATGCGGTCGCCGGCCTTTACTCCCATCCGCGAAAGCCCGAGCGCGATCCGCCGAATGCGCTCAATGGCATCGGCGCCCGAAACTCTGTGCCAGACGTCGTCGATCTTAAAAGACAACGCGTCAGGCTTGTTATTGCGGCGGAAAGATTCGATGCAAAAATGCGGCACGGTCTGCGGCAAAGCATCAAACCCGATAAGATTCTCAGCAACCATCGGTTTAGATCAGGCCGGGCAAATTCCCCAGAAATTACGAAAACATTACATTCTCACAAAATCACCCCATCAAGTCCAATAGCCCCTCGTCATGGCAGCAATCTGAATCCGGAATCTGGAATTCCGGAATTAATCATTCACCATTCGCCATTCAGCATTCCGCTGACGCCGCCGCCGCGGCTACAAGTTCAAAGCCGAACGCCTGGACCATCTCGTTCGAGAAAATGCCCTCGCATCGGGCCGTCAAATTTGCCTACGCACCCGGCAGCCGTCGCCGTCACCAACCGCGTCGATGGCGACACCTTCAGCGAAGGCTTCATCGACCCCGCCACGCTCCCGCCCGGCAACTACATCCTCCGCGTCTTCGCCACCGACTTCTCCGGCAACACCACTCAAAAAGACCTCCCCATAACCCTCACCCGCCGGTAAGTAAGTGTCCCAATGCAAAAGCCCGTGTCAGTAGCCCGAGCGTGTCAGTAGCCCGACCGTAAGGGAGGGCTCAACTCGGAATGCGGATTGATGAATGCGGAATGCAGCCTTGTGCGTGTCAGAGGCCCGAACGTAAGTAAGGGCGTTCATCCAATGCAGCCCGCGGACCTCAACTTCGAACGTGTCAGTAGCCCGACCGTCACGGAAGGCAACGGCCGAACCCTCAACGACATTGAGCGAATGCCGCCATGTCCGATTTAGTCCAATGCAGGTTCTCGGTACTAATTTTCGGTAGGCTCGTCTTCCGTCGGACTTATCGTCTCGATCAACGCAAGAAGGCGTTTTCCGAATTCGTCTAAGTTCTCGCCTTGGAGTATTTTGTTCCGTTGGGAAAGAGCCGAAAGATCGGTTAGTTTTTCGAGAATATCCTTAGGAAAATCTAGGGGTGGTTTGGCCGCGAGTTCTCCCAGTTGAGAGAGATATTCTTTTGTTTTAACCTCATCGAGATTGGCCAGCTCTGATGGACTGGAACCTGACGCCATGATAACCATCATCGGGCCCATCAACTCTCCAAGCGCGACGCCGACATCAAGCTGCCATCGATCAGATTCGGTTCCGACCTTCGCTCTGACGGCCGCGATAGCTGTATTGACCGACTGCACTCTCTTGTCCGGAGTGTTTCGGTCGAAAGCCGATACTTCTTTCAAGTCTGCGGAAAACTCGGGAAATTCTGCAATCATCTCGCCAAGTATATCTTCGCCCTCAAAAGATTCTCTGAGTTTTTCCGCATCGTTTGAAAACGACTTCGCAACGGTGAGGAAGGCCGATAAAGCCATTAGTTTTACCTTTTCCTCGTTGCTAACCACTTCAGCCACAAAATTGTAAGTAATCACGCCGCGCACTCTGACCGGCTGGCCGGAAAGGAGCGTCGGAGAAAACGTCGCCTGCATCGCAGCCGCCTCCGAAGCCTGCCGAAGCGCCAGATCCTCCACCCCATCAACAGCTTCAGCAGAAATAACGGTTCCTTTCTCGTCAATGAGAACCTGAACCTTCACCTCACCGGTGATCTTCGCGATCCGAGCCGATTCAGGATATTGCGGCTGCGGCAGTGTCTTCGCCTTTCCGGTAACAAGACCGCCGCTTATTGTCTTTGCCGCGGGCCCGTCCTCCACCGTCTGCCCGGCAACATCAAAACAAAAAGCAACCGAAACGACAATGAGTAGACAGAAAAGTCTTGAAGAATAAAAAGCGTCTTTCATATCTAATTTCAGTGAATCAAAAATCTAGGTAAGCCGTGGAAAACGTTGTAAAAATTGTAGCCCACATCGCGAGATTTGGGAAAGAAAACAACTGGGACCCCACAGGAGGAAACCCGACCTGTAGGGAGGGTGTCTTGCCAAAAGGAGAAAGGATAAAGAAGAAGGGAGAAGGTTGGAGCTTTTGTTTCTTCTTTTTCTTTGTTCGTGGTTCTTAAATTCTTCGCGGAGGAGCCGCGGCCGGTCTGTGCTGTTCAGTTTTGGTTCTGTGATTTCTGTGGTTTTGGGGCTGCGATACGAAACGACCACAGAAGACACAGATGAAAGCCACAGACAGAGTTCTTGTTTTCTTCGTTTCGTCTTTCGTGGTTTGAAAACCCTGAACGGCCGAATGCCACCGTCTTCGACGGTTCCGGGTTCATTTTGGTTCCGCGACCCACGTCTTCCGACGTGGGCTACCTAAATCGCGTCGTCTCCGACGACTCCGGTGGACTGGCTAAAGCCGGAACTCAAATCTCCGAAACTTCGCAACTTTCGAAACTTCGCAACTTCGCAACTATCCAGAACTTTCATTTCATCCATATCTTCCATTTCTCACGGAATGCCGTTCACATTGGCTTGAAGTCCGAAGAAAATGAACAGCGGAGGGCAGTGCATCGTGAATCGTAAATCGTCAATAGAGGTCAAGCGAACTAAGCGAATAGGCACAATCAACGCGGAGCCCGCGAAGATCGCAGAGAGTGTAAGCGGTGAGCGGTGAGCGGTTAACCGTCAGCATGGGTCGGGAAAGATCAAATGTCCATCTTTAACCAATTAACAATGGTCCAGTTAACGATTGACAATGCGAACGAATGCCAAAGATCCAAGACCGAACCCCGGCCGCTTGTTCCAGTTGTTTCAGACGTCCCATTTGTCCCAGATGTCCCAATCGTTCTAATCGTTCCAGATGTTCGCGATGTTCGCGGCGTTTCCGTTGTTCTCGATGTTCGCGGTGTTCACGGTGTTTTCGCGAACGCGCGATGCCCGAAAAAGAACAGAACACCAAGAAATGCGGAAGTCAGAAGTCGGAAGTCGCAATGCCGTGTCGGAAGGCCGCGCCTCAGGAAGGGCTTATCATCCGATGCGAGCTCCGAAATCTGGAATCTGGAATTTGGAACCTGGAATTTGGAATCTGGAATTTGGAATCTGGAATTCTCGAAAGCCGGGACTCAAAACTCCCGGGCGTTTCAGGCGTTTCAAGTGTTTCAGGCGATTCATTTCTTTCATTCGTTTCAACCGTTTCAGAAACGTGCCGTCTCCTTTAAAAATGAAACACCCGGGGGCCGATGGAAACCGGAATCGCTATTTTGCGTATATAATAAAGCCAACACAAAGCTCTTCCGGGTTGCCGATGTGCTCGGCCAAATCAACATTGAGGAAAAAATGAAGAAAGCAATCATCTGGATCATCATCGCCGCGTTTCTCCTTTCGGGCCTTACGGCCGTGGTCTTTTCGCAGCCATCTGCGGCACCGGCCATCCGAGTAACGCCGCAAGCACCGCGATTCACCGACGCCGAGCGGCAAGCCGAACTTGCCAAGCGGCGGGCCGCCGTCGCGGCAAAAATGGAAGACAAGAGCATGCTCGTCCTGCTCTCCGCCGAGCCGAAGATCTATTCCAACTCGGTCAATTACGTCTTCCGCCAGGAGAATAATTTCGTTTACCTAACGGGGCTCAAGCAGGGCGGTGCGGTTTTCGTAATGACCAAAGATGGCGACGCCGTCAGCGAATATCTCTTTCTGCCGCGGCGCAACCCGGTGACCGAAACATGGGACGGCAAGATGTATTCGGACGATGAGGCACGGAAAATCTCGGGCCTTAAGACGATCATACCGACCACCGAACGATCCGCATTCTTCGATGCCCTCCGGGCAAAGCAGCCCTTCTCGGCAAAGGCCGACGGCATCACGATCGGAGCCTTCGATACGGTCTATATGCTGCTTCCCTCAAGCCCGAACGATGGGAACGCGATGCGCGAATTCAGGCAGGAGAATGAGTTCCGCAAAGAGCTCGGCGAGCGAAACGTCCTCAACGCCCGGCCGATCTTTGCCCAGCTCCGGCTCGTCAAATCGCCATATGAGATCAAGCTGATGCAGCACGCAATCGACATCTCGACCGAGGCACATATGCGGTCGATGGCGATGGTCCACCACGCCAAATGGGAATACGAGGTGCAGGCCGAGGTCGAATACACCTTCCGCCGCCGCAATGCAGATTATTGGGGCTACCCGTCGATCGTCGGCTGCGGCCAGAATGCGACAACGCTCCACTACCAGATCCCGAAGGGCGAAGTGAAAAGCGGCGAACTGTTGCTGATGGACGTCGGTGCCGAATATGAGCACTACACGGCGGACATCACCCGGACGTTTCCGGTCAACGGCAAGTTCTCAAAGGAACAGGCCGAGATCTACCAGATCGTTTACGACGCTCAGGAAGCCGTCGCGAAAATGACCAAGCCGGGCGTACGCTTCGCCGCTCTTCAGGGCGAGGCCGCACGTGTGATCGAAGAAGGACTTTTCGAACTTGGGCTGATCACCGCAAAGGACGGGACACAGTTCCGCCGCTGGTATATGCACGGGCTCGGCCACTGGCTGGGAATGAATGTCCACGACGTTGGTGAATACGGAACGCCGCTCGCTCCGGGAATGGTCTTCACCAATGAGCCCGGCATCTACATCCGCCCGGACGCTCTCGAGTGGCTCCCGGACACTCCCGAGAATCGCGACTTCATCGCCAAGGTCAAGCCGGCGTTCGAGAAGTACAAGAGCATCGGTGTTCGTATCGAGGACGATATGCTCGTCACCCCGACCGGCGTTGAGTGGATGAACAAGGCCCTGCCGCGTTCGATACCGGATATCGAAAGCTTCATGGCACGAGCATCAAAGGAAATGAACTATACGGCGTCGATCTTCCCGAGCCGCCATTAGGCTCGGGGGCGCAACTAAAGGGGCCTCGAAGGTCGAAGCCCCTGAAACTAGCTCACGGTCGGTTTACTTGTGGCGGTAGGTGATCCGGCCTTTGGTCAGGTCGTAGGGTGAAAGCTCAACATCAACGCGGTCGCCCATCAGGATGCGGATCCGGTTGCGGCGCATTCGGCCCGAAATGGTAGCCAACACGATGTGGTCACTATCATTGACCTTCACTTTGAAATACGCGTTCGGCTGTTTGTCTATCACTACCCCCGCAAGGGCGATTAATTCTTCTTTCATCTGCCCTTTGATTATACCGCACTTGCGGAAATTCGCTAAGCGATATTTAGCCAAAACCATATCAGTGCTTGAACATTCGTGCTCCCAATGCTACAAAACCAGACAGCCCTAAATTTTATGCCAGATCCAGCCCCATTTGCAGAAATATTTGTATACCGCGATGGGGCCGAGAACGTTGAGGAAGGCTTCAAGCTCGAGGAAATTCCGGACTTGTTGGCCGATCGCTCGAGCTTGGTTTGGGTCGACCTTCGGGGCGAAGAAGCGGATCATAAAGCGATCGAGGCTTTCCTGCTCAATGTTTTCAAGTTCCACCACCTCACGGTCGAAGATTGTCTTGAGACCAGAAACCAACCAAAGGTCGAGGCGTTCCCCGGCTACCTCTTCTTTATCTTCCACGGCGTAACGCCGGACAAGACAACACCGACCGACTTTGTCACGAAGGAATTGGACGGCTACCTGGGCGAAAACTTCGTCGTTACCTTTCACCTCGAAAGCTTCCGCAGCATCAATGAAACCAAGACCTTGATCCGAAGCAGCCCATTCGCCTGCCAACGCGGCCCCGCCTTTCTGCTTCACCAGATACTCGACCGGCTCATCGATAATTACATTCCGGTGGTCGACGAGTTCAACGAGCAGATCGAGGTCATCGAGGACGAGATTCTTTTGATGAAGGAAAGCGATAGCGTCGTGCTCGAACGCATCATGGATCTTAGACGGAGCGTCGCCCGTTTGATGCGAATATCGACGCGACAGCGTGAGGTTCTCTATCGTATGTCGCACGGCGAGTTCAAGCAGATACCTGAGAGCGTCCTGCCGTTCTTCCGCGATGTTCATGATCACCTGCTTAGGGTCGCCGATCTTTCAGAAAGCTATCGTGAACTCGTAAGCGGTCTTGTCGAGATCCACTTTACGGTCGTCGCAAACCGGACGAATGATGTGATGAAAACGCTCGCGGTCGTCTCTGCGATCATCTTGCCGCTTTCACTTATCGCTGGCATCTACGGAATGAACTTTCAGAATATGCCGGAGTTGCATACTCCATACGGTTATTTTGCCGTTCTCGCGCTGATGGCCGTGATCACTGTCGTTCTGCTCGTTTACTTCAAACGGCGTGGGTGGATCTTTCAGCGGGAACGACGCGAAGATTCGATCGGGAAGAAAGATGAGGGAGGCGAATGATCATTGCCTACGCTGGATCGCTCAATGCCAGATGAAGAAGACGCTCGACCTGCAGATCGCCGAAGCCATAGACACCCGCTCTCTTGCGGAACGCGGGGAATACGTCCTCGATCGAACTTTGGCCATTTGCGATAAATTCTTTGATGATCTGGAGCGGCCGAGTCTCGATCTCAGCGGCGGCCTTGCAGACCTCTTTAAGAAACGGAAAGGCCGGCGAACGATACTCGCCAAGCCGAAGCAGTCGTTCGCTATCGCGTTGGCGAAACGCTTCCCAAAGCTGAACGGCGGTTTCAATGTCCGCATTGGTAATTTCGACATGTTCGTCGAAACATCGGAGAAGGTCATCGGGAGCCATTATGCCAAAGCCGTCCCAGATCTTGTCGGGCTCAAGCCCGGCCGGCATCACACGGTAAACTTTCGCTCCGGTGTGCTGAAGGAGCGTCAGGCAAAACCACATGTTGACCTGGCAAAAGAGTTCGTATTCGAACCACAGGAAGATTTCGCTGTCAGGGCCAGTTTCAAGCAGGCGTTCAAGTTCGTACGCGACCTTCTCGCGATATTCGATCGGGTCGCCGTCGCAATGAAGCTCGATAAAATTCGCTCGCCGGTCCCACAAATCCTCGAGAGTCTCACCGGACACGTCGCCATCAACAAGGCATTCGCGGCAGACGACCACTTCGCCCCCAAGCCCCGCCGAAGCGAAGACCTCGGCTACAGCGTCACCGGGAAGAACGTGGATCATCATAATGAAAGGCTTATCGCGTAGATCACCGAAAGGCAAACACCGGCATAAACGCCCGCAAGAATGTCATCAGCACAAACGCCGATACCGCCAGGCAGAACTTGAAGAGAGTCTATCGGGTATGGTTTCCAGATATCGAAGAGCCGGAAAAGGAGAAAACCCGCGATGATCATCGGCCACCCTATGCTGAAAGGAACGAAAAGAAAAACGATGAGCTGTCCTATAACTTCATCAACAACAGCTTCCGGCGGGTCGGTGTTGCCGAGAAGTTCGGTCGAACGACCGGCCGCCCAAATTCCAAGGAGTGTAAAAAGTAGAAGTGCGATGGTTACGACCGGCAAGGTCCAGGCATGAACAAAATGCGGTGAGATCTTGTCATCGACCATACCGAGGTTCTTTAGTAGGGTTTCTGCCGCAAGATAGATCGCGACGCCGACGACCGAACCCCAAGTTCCCGGAGCGAGCGGAAGGTACCCGACGCCGAACGTCGTCACCGCTAGCGAGAAATGATCGCGGTACCCATGAGCACTCCGGCTTTTGACATCTTCCTTCACTAGAACTCGATCCCCTGCTGAGCATAGATCCCGGCGTGAAAAGGGTGCTTGATCTCCTTCATTTCGGTGACAAGATCCGCGGCCTCAACAAGCTCCGCCGGAGCATTTCGGCCGGTCATGATGATATGAAGATGCGGCTGTTTCTCTCGGATCGCTTTGACCTCATGGAGCACCGAAGCAACGTCGAGGAATTTGTAATCGAGTACGTAAACAATCTCATCAAAGACGAGAAGGTCATATTCCTCGGATCTCATCTTTTCGACGCAAAGCGCCCAGGTCTCTTCGGATGTTTTGATATCCAGGGAGCTATCCTGGGTGTCCCAGGTGAAGCCGGCTCCCATCGTATGGACCTCGACCCCGAGCTTTTCGAGCGATTCGTGTTCACCGTAGCGGTCGGTCTTCGACTTCATGAACTGGATCATGCAGCACTTCATCCCTCGCCCGGCTGCTCTGACCAAAACACCAATTGCCGCCGTGGTCTTTCCCTTTCCGTCACCGGTATTGACCATCAGCAGCCCGTGGGTCTTTTCGCGGTAATCATCGCGTCGCCACTTGTAGCGTTTCTCTTTTGTCTCGCTCATCTGGTCTTAGAATTATTCGCCGAGGTTTCTCGCGACCGCTTGCTGCAGTGCCTCGACGATCTCTTTTTCCTTCTCGTCCCAGTCGCCCTCGACACGAAGTCCGGCTGCATTTTTGTGCCCGCCGCCGCCAAACTTCTCGGCAACGCGGGCTACATTTATATCGCCTTTGGAGCGAAGGCTGACGCGGTATCGCTCATCGCCGACCTCGCGCATCAGGACAACAGCAACGATCTCTTTAGCGGCGAGCGGGATATTGACGAACCCGCTATTGTCGCCGTCGATCGCGTCGGAAGACTCGCGCATTGCAAGGGTCTGCCGCATGGAGGCGATCCGGCCCGTCTCATCTCGCCTAACGGAATTGAGTACCTGCCGCATCAGTTCGATTCGCGACCACGGATAGTGGTAGTAAACCGCTTCCGAGATCTCCGCAGGACGGACACCCGCTTTCACAAGTTCGGATGCGACCTTGAGCGTACGCTCCGTTGTGTTCGGGAAGTGAAACGAACCGGTGTCCGTAATGAGCGCCATGTAAACGCACTCGGCGATCTCTTTGGTCACGCGGCCGCCAATGGCCTTGCAAAGGTTGTAGATCATCTCGCCAACTGCCGAAGCTGTCGGGTCGATCCAATTGATCTTGCCGAAATGTTCGCTGGTCGCGTGGTGGTCGATGTTTACGGTGAGTTCGTTCTCAAGGCCTTGAATGCCCGGACGCTTAATGTCAGAACACTCGAGCACGAATACGGCGTCGTATTCCCGGTCAATGCTTTCGATATCACGGATCTGATCTGCTCCCGGAAGAGATCGAAACGACGGCGGGACCGCGCCGTGAACGATGACCTCAGCTTCCTTGCCGAGCGAACGAAGAAGCCAGCAAAGGCCGAGCGACGAGCCGACGCCGTCGCCGTCCGGCTTTACGTGGGTCGTAATGCCAAAGCTCTGCCGGCTTTCGATTAATTCAACAACTTGACTTAACACTGATACAACAAATGATCAAACTACTTAAGATTTCGGTCTACGTCTCAGCTTCAACTTCGGCCGCAGGCTTTACCGCTTCGAGCAACTCGCCTATGCGGGCCGCATTTTCTTCGGCCGTATCCCGGGCAAAGTGTAGGTGCGGAGTGTGACGAAGATCCAGATCGAGAGCAACCTGACGCCGGATGTATCCGGAAGCTTTTTCCAAAGCATCGAAAGCTCCCTTGATCTCCTTTTCGGTTCCGTGGACGAGCACAAAGACCTTTGCGTCGCGAAGATCACTGGTCACCTCGACATCCGTTACCGTTATGGAGCCGAGCCGAGGGTCATCGAGCTCGAACCCGACGACCTCAGCAATCTCTTCTTTCAATGCCTCTGCCAACCGCTCAGGCCTTCGCATATTTCCCGCTTAGAGCTCCGTGGCCGCGATGCTTTCGATCACAAAGGCCTCGATCTCATCCCCGTTCTTGATGTCATTAAAGTTCACCAGGCTGATACCGCATTCGTACCCCTGCTTGACCTCGTTCACATCGTCCTTGAACCGCTTGAGCGTCGCAATGTCGCCTTCCCAAATAACGACTGCATCGCGGATAAGGCGTGCTTTCGCTTGGCGGCGAATGAGTCCATCGGTGACGCGGCAGCCCGCGATCGTACCGATACGCGACACCTTGAACGTCTCCTGCACCAGAGCCTTGCCAAGTATGACTTCTTTCTCGATCGCGTCGAGCATTCCGATCATCGCGGCCTTGATCTCTTCTTCGACCTTATAAATGATCGAGTGGAGCCGGATGTCGACGTCCTCAAGCTTGGCAAGATCCGATGCACGCGACTCGGGCCGCACGTTGAATCCGATGATAACAACGGCCGTCGAGGCATTGTCTGCCTGAGTTGCCGATGCCAGTAGCACATCCGATTCTGCGATCGCACCGACGCCGGCACGGATCACGCGAACCTTGACCTTTTCGGTCGATAATTTCTCGAGCGTTCCGCGAACCACCTCAACCGAACCTTGTACGTCAGCCTTAAGGATGACTAGAAGTTCCTTGACCTCAGCCATACCGAGCGATTCGATACCGCGTTTGGTCGTCTTGATCATCGCCGCCTGGCGGGCCTGCTGTTGACGCTGGCTTGCGATCGTTTGAGCTCGGTCTAGGTCGGAAACGACCTGGAAAGTGTCGCCTGCGAGTGGGACGCCTTGAAGTCCCAATATCTCTACAGGTGTCGCCGGCGGGGCTTCGGTAACAATTTCGCCCCGATCGGAGAACATTGCACGGACCTTACCGTGAAACTGACCGACAATGAACGGATCACCAACCCTCAGCGTGCCCTGTTGGACAAGCGCGGTAGCGACCGAACCGCGGCCTTTATCGAGCTTCGCCTCGAGCACGACACCGGCAGCTCGACGGGTCGGGCTTGCCTTGAGGTCGAGAATATCGGCCTGAAGCAGCACAGTTTCGAGCAACGTATCCAAGTTCTCATGCTTCTTGGCCGAGACCGGGACCATCTCAACATCGCCGCCCCAATCGACCGGCTGAAGACCGAGCCCAGCGAGGCCCTGCTTGACCTTATCCGGATTTGCGTCCGGTTTGTCCATTTTATTGATGGCGACGATCATCGGGACGCCGGCAGCTTTGGAGTGCTCGACTGCCTCGATCGTCTGAGGCATGACGCCGTCGTCAGCCGCAACGACCAAGATTACGATATCCGTTGCTTTCGCACCGCGAGCCCGCATCATCGTAAAGGCTTCGTGGCCGGGCGTATCAAGGAACACAACACGCCGCGGGTTGTCGGCATCATCCGGATTCGGAACGTGAACGCTGTATGCACCGATGTGCTGCGTTATTCCGCCGGCCTCGCCTTCCGCCACGTTGGCAGACCTGATAGCGTCAAGCAACGACGTTTTGCCGTGATCGACGTGGCCCATTACCGTAACTACCGGTGCCCTCGTCACTTCGATATCGTCGCCGCCTGTTTCGATTATCGCTTCGAATTCTTCTTCGACGACCATCTCTTCGAACGGCACGAATTTGACCTCGACACCAAAATTCAGCCCGAGCTCTTCGCCCATCTTTTCACCGATGGGCTGATTGAGCGTCGCAAATACACCGCGCTTGATCAAAAGCTGAACGATATCTCGCGGAGTGATGCCAAGGGCCTCGGCATACTCACGGACCGTTGCACCTTCTACGAGTCTTACCTGCTTAAACTCTTCACCCTCGGGCCGGGCAACCTGGGCCATCACGCGTTCTTCGATAGTTCGCTGACGCGGAGCATCAACATCGCGTTCGGCGAATCGCCCACCCTTGGCATCGGCACCTTTCTTTCGTCCACCTGAACGACCCGGCCGCCGCCGATTGTCGGCCGGCGGAACATAGTTCATTTGCGGCGTGCTCGTCTCGCCCGGCGTTCCACGGAACTCACCACGACGTCCGCGAGCTTCGGTTGAAAGCTTGCCGGTCTTGGTTGGCTGCGTCGACGTGACGAACCGATCTCCTGGCTTGATGCCCTTTTGAAGTGCATCGGGCGTCAACTTGAGTTGCTTGATCTGAGTGCCGGTCGGCTTCAGAATGCGGTTAGTTGTTTTTGGAGCCGGCTCCGGAGCCGATTCTTCTGTCGCCGGCTCGGCAGACTGAGGTTCTTCAACAGGTTCTTCGGCCTGCGGCTCTTCAGCCTTGATCGGTTCTTCTTCAATGGCCGGTTCAACTGTTTCTTCGACCGGCTTTCGCTTGAGAACCTTGCGGGTTCCCGTCGTTGCCGCAGTTTCCTCGGCGGCCTCGGCGGTCTCGGCGGTCTCGGTGGCCTTAGCAGGCTCGGCGGCCTTTTTTGCCACCTTAACGGTTCGTTTCTGCACCGCAGGCTCTGTTGAAGCCTCCTTCTCGATGGCGGCCGGCTGTTCTTCAGCCGGTTCTTCAGATGGTTTTGCCGTTCGAGCGACCTGCTTCGCCTTGATGATCTTGATCGAGCGCTTCGGCGCCGGATCGGCCTTCGGAAAATATTTTAGCCGCACCTTCTCTGCGATCTCGACGGCTACCGAGTTCGACGGGACACTCACGTCCGCACCCTCGCGACGCAGGTCTTCCATGATGCGCTTCGTATCCTGCTTCAGGTCGCGAGCGAGGTCGTAAATTCGTATTTTCTTACCAACTGCCATAAGTATTCGTACTCAAACAAGGACTGCGGATTTCACCAATTCGGTCGACCAGCCCTGCTTTCGTACTTTGCCCGGGTCCGGCTAACGCGCTCTTAAACGATAAAGACTATTCCTTAGTGTCTTCATCGTTCGTATTTCCTTCGTCCGTTTCTTCGGTTGTCTCTGCTTCGGGCTCGGCCGCTTCTTCAGACGCCGAATCCTCGGTGGCCTCTTCCTCGGAGGTCACAACCGATTCCTCCACGGTCTCTGCAGGATCGGCAACCTCAGCAGACTCATCACTTTCCAAAGTGGTTTCTTCGTCGACCTCTTCCCCGGAAATCTCGCTAGGCTCCTCGTCTGCCGCTTCCGGAGACTCCTCAGCGGGTTCAGTACTTTCAGTGACCGTTTCTTCAACACTGCCTTCAGACTCTTCAGGGGCGATCTGTGCGTTCCGGGCTTCTACAATGGCCGCCGCCGAGTTTACGATCCGCTCAGCTTCGTCAAGGCTGACGTCCAAAATATCGACAATGTCATCGACGGATGTCGATGCAAGTGCCTCAACGTCCTTGATCCCCTTTTCCTCAAGCAGCTCCGCGTGATTTGCCGAAACTCCCTCGAGAGCGGCGATCGGCACTGCGGCACCCGAAGCCATCATTTGGCCCATCTGCTTGGCGATCTCTTTCTTGAGGACTTCTTCGCTGACGATGTTGATGTCCCAGCCGACGAGCCTGGTCGCCAATCTGACGTTCTGGCCGCGTTTACCGATTGCGAGGCTCAATTGATCTTCGCCAACGATCACGTCCATCCGGCGGTTCTCAATGTCCGTAATGCGAACCTGCGAAACCTTTGCCGGCGAAAGCGCGTTTGCAGCGAAGACAGAAGGCTCATCGGACCACTGGATAATGTCGATCTTTTCGCCGCGGAGTTCCTTGATGATCGATTGGACACGCGAGCCTTTCATGCCGACACAGGCGCCGACCGGATCGACGTCCTTCTCATTTGACGTCACCGCGATCTTTGCCCGATCGCCGGGTTCGCGAACGCAGGACTTGATAACTACAGTTCCGTCATAGATCTCGGGCACTTCGAGTTCGAAGAGCTGCTTGACGAGTTCCTCTGAGGCACGTGAAAGGACTATCTGTTGCCCTTTCTGTTCCTTTGAAACGTCCATGATGACCGCACGGATGCGCTCACCCTGATTCCACATCTCGCCTCGCGATTGCTGCTTCCTAGGAAGAACAGCCTCTTGTCCGTTCTGGAATTCGACAATTAGATCGCCACGCTCGAACCGCTTGATGGTTCCCTGCTGCATCGTGCCCTTTTTATCGATGTACTCCTCGTAAACCTTTTCGCGGAGAGCCTCACGCACTTTCTGAACCAAGATCTGCTTCGCCGTTTGGGCGGCAATACGGCCCATTTCTTCCTGCGGAAGCGGTATCTGGAGCATGTCGCCGATCTCGATCTCGTCCCCGGCCAACTCCTGTGCATCTACAAGCGAGAGTTCGGCGTTCTCATCCTCGACCTCGGCAACCACGACCTTTTGCAGAGAGATCTCGATCATCCCTTCGTCGTTGTTCCACTCGACCTCAATATGGTCGCCGGTCTTATCCTGCGAACGAAACTGCTTTCTTGCCGCGGCCTTTACCGCGTCTTTCATCGCCTCGATCACAAGATCACGGTCGATCCCGTGTTCCTTGCAAAGTGCATCAATACTCTGTCCTATCGAAGTTGTCATACTCGAATTTCGGCCCCTTTCATCTCGGCCCAACTAGATTTGCGTACGCATTCGCCACGCCTACTTCTTCCTCAGATCCTCATTAATATCAAAAACAAGATTAGCCTTCTTGACCTGCTCGTAACCGATAGTCACTTCCCCGAGCCGATCATCAACAAAGGTGATCTCACTACCGTTGACCGTCCCGATCTTTCCCTTCAGGGATTTTGATCCGCTCATCTCGCGGCTCAACTTGACCCTAGCCGCCTTGCCGGCAAACTTCTGAAAATCAGCGATCGTATAAAGCTCTCTTTCGAGCCCCGGCGAAGAAACCTCAAGGACATAAGCATCGGGAATAAGATCGAGAGCATCCATTTCGGCCTTGATCGCCCTTGAGGCATCCGCACAATCGTCGATGCTCAGTCCGCCTTCCTTGTCTACAAAAATGCGGACGGTCGCATTTCGCTTCGTTCCGGCAAGTTCGCTGTGAACAAACTCCAGCCCAAGACGCGTCGAAACGCTCAATGCAATTTCAGAGATCTTCTTACCAACAAATTCACGATCCATATCGCTCGACCGAAAAAGAAAAAGTGGGTGCGAAACCCACTTTCAACGGTTCACTCTCGCAAGCAAGCGAGTAGTTTACTTCAACTCGGCGCCAAAAGGCAAATAAATTCCCTACAAATTAGCCTTGACTTTGTTGACCAGATCACGGACAGCTTCGAGTTTGGATTCGATGGCCTTCACCTTGTCTTTTGATGGAGCCCCGCTGAGCTCCTCGGCCATAAGGGCGAGGTCTTTTGCGCTATTAATGAGCGCACGCGAATCCTTTTCGATCGCGGTTTTCGGATCAGGGCCCGATGAGAGCGACCGTTTTGCCTCAGCAACTCCCCAGTGCGTGATCCTTACAACGTTCACGCGTTTCGTCTCTGTGATCCAACTTTCCGATGAAAGATAGCTTTTGATGTCCTCAATGCTCGGAAAAAAACCTTCCTTCTTAAGAAGGTCGGCAAAATCGACATCAACGTTATCCTTTCCATCGGTGAGTTCGTAGATCTTCACCAGAACCTTATGATACGCATCCATAGAGTTTGTGCGGACTAAACTACAAGGCCGATATTTGATGAGCTGAAGGCCAGTTTCGCCACGCCGAGTATCCCCGCATCGTCGCCAAGTTTAGCCTTCACAATACTAACACGGTCTGCCGGTCGTTTGAATGCCCTTTTTTGAATCTCGCTTCTCAATGGCTCGATAAAAACTTCCCAACTGTCCGAAACTCCGCCACCGACTACGATGACCTCCGGATTAAGAACATTTATCAACCCGCCCAAGGCTACGCCAAGATAGAAGCCAAACCTACGGAAGACCTCGATCGCCAATGGGTCACCTAAAACAGCCGCATTATAAACATCGAGTGAACTTCGGTCTATTGGCGATGCTATTTTTGACTCTGGAAACTGACTCGCAAGCTCCCCGGCCATTCGAACTACGGCGGTCGCTGAGGAATACTGCTCAAGACACCCAACACTCCCGCATCCGCACGGGTGTCCGAACGGTTCGACACATATATGCCCGATCTCGCCCGCTGTTCCGTCAATTCCCCGCAGCGGCTTCCCGTCGATGATCACACCACCACCGACCCCGGTACCGAGCGTCACGCAGATCGAACTGCTGAAGCCGTTCGAAGCACCTAGCCAGTTTTCGCCGATCGCCGCAGCGTTGGCGTCGTTTTCAAGAAAGACCTCGATGTTCAACGCGTCAGCGATCGTTGCCGCAAGCGGAAAGTCATTCAATTCGGGCAAATTCGGCGCAATAAGTATTTTTCCCGCATCGTGGTCCAAAACCGCCGGAGCAGCAATGCCAAAAGCCGTTACGGCCGCGTGTGGCTTGATCGCTTCGATACACTCTCGAGCTGAATCTATCAGGAGCTCGACGACGTCATCCCTTCGGCGCGTGGTCGGAGTGCTGCTTCGCGAACGATATTTTGTCTCGCCATTCTCGCCTATAACGGCCATTCGGAGATTTGTACCGCCGAGATCGGCGGCGAGAACCATCTTATCCATTGGGTAATATAGGAGGTTAAACCTCTAAGGCCTTTTCGGGCGGTCAGCCTCAGGGACGTTCCGGTAAACGTCCTCAAACTTTGAATAACCGTCCTTAATAACGGTATCCACTAAATTGTTCTTATCAACCGAAAAAACATCCAGCAAAATTGCCGGTATTTCCTTGCCGATAGCATCATTTCTAAAGGGCGAGGTTTCGATCTTCTCTCCCTTCGCCAGTTTTATCGCCGCTTCAACGGCTCCACTTGCGAGCGGAATGATCGGTTTGTAAACGGTCATCGACTGCCGCCCTTCGGCGATCCGCTGGAGAGCATCAAGTTGGGCATCCTGTCCCGTTACCAGGATCTTGCCAGCAAGCCCTTTCTTCGCCAGTGCGTTGACTGCCCCGCCAGCCATGCCGTCGTTTGAGACAACGATCGCTTGAATATTGTCGTTATTTTGCGTCAAAGCATTCTCAACGAAATTAAGGGCTAGTTCCGGATCCCAACCTTCGATGAATTGCTCGGCCACGATCTTAACATCGCCGCGGTCCACAAATGGCTGAATGACGGCCATCTGCTCTTTCTTCATTATTGAAGCGTTGTTGTCGGTCGAGGAACCGTATACCATCAAATAGTTGCCTTTCGGCACGGCCGCGACGGCATACTCCGCGATCTTCTTACCAATCACCGGAACCTGGTGCGATATATATAGGTCAATTTTGTCAGAATCGATCAGGCGATCGTAGCTGATCACCGGAACGTTCTGGGCCTTTGCCTTCTCGACCATCGATGCAGCCTGCTTTGCATTGCTCGGAGCGATGACTAGAACGTCAACACCCTGGGTCAAGAGGTTCTCGACGTCATTAGCCTGCTTTTCCGCTCTGTTATCAGCGACCGTGATGATGCACTCGACATTCAGCTTTTCGCAGTGTGCGTTGAACGCCTCATTATCACGCTGCCATCGCTCTTCGCGGAGCGTATCCATGGCGAAACCAATTTTGAGTTTCCCCGGCTCACCTGTTTGCGGTTCGCCGCAAGAGATCAGAAAGACGGACGCGACGATGAAAGCAACGGCCCACCACACGGTGATTGACTTTTCAGTTCTCATAAAACTTCACCGATTAAAGCAAACTTATATTCGGAAATCAATTTGTTGCGACCTCCGCGGAATTGGTTCCTGGCGGGTCTTTGCAGGTTGGGGGTGAAAGCACGCTTCAGGCCGGGATATGGGGCGCTAAGGTAAGCGATCGCGGAAACGAGTCCACCTCGAGCTTAAAAGATGACCGATGTGCGATCTTATATGCCAAATTCGAGTGGGCATCAAAACGCAAAATAAGCGAGAGGTCGAGCAATATTGCTTTGCGATTCAGCTTTCCTGTGGTATAAAAGCTCGTAAGTTCAGAAATTTAGTCTTTGCTTTTTGTTTTTGGGTGTAGCCGAAAAGGGCGAGAGACCCCTAAATCTTTGGCAGTGCAAATGTTGACACCGACAGAGGTTTCGTGTAAAACATTGAAAGGCTTGAATTTCTATTGAAGTTCTAATTAAACTTTGCAATTTCGGGATCAAATTCGAGGAACATATATGACCGTGAAACCTTTGCTTAAGAAGTCGCTATCCGTTTTCTTGACGACTGCGGTATTTCTTACCTACTCAATGGTTGCGTTGGCGAATACGCCGGCAGCATCCGGAGAACTCACCGTTACTGGCACAGCCGGAACGGATTCTTTTGTTTCCATCAATGGTGAAGCGGTCAAGTCGAGCCGCTCGGTTTTCTTTCCGGCCATTGTAACGACGCCGGAAAATACGTCCGCAACCATCTCGTTTGGAAAGACGGGAGCAATTCGCGTCGAGCCGGGCACATCGGTTACGATCAGTTTCGATGGCCGCAATGTGGCCGCGAACCTAGCTGGCGGATCTGTAAAGGTACTTGCGTCTGAAACTGGTGTCGCTTTTGCAATGCCTGATGGTTCTGCAAAGACGGTACCTGCAGGTGAAACCGCAGCAGCGGGTCGTCAGGATGACGATGATGATAAAGGTGGCGGTGCCGCTTGGTGGCTTTGGGCTCTCGTGTTTGGCGGTGCTGCGGCTGCTATGGTTATCGGCGCAACTTACGACACGAACAAAGTTCGTCTCGGTGGCAACACGACCGTTGTCAGCCCGACCCAATAGGTCGTTAAATTTTTACCGATAAGGTATTGTTATTTTGTTTTCAGGGGATTGTACAGGAGGAAGACATTCAAATGCTCGGCAAGAACATTCTTCGTAAATTTGTAACCGCTATGAACGCGGTAGCCGTTTTGACGGTTTATTCAATGGTCGCTTTGGCCGTTCCGGGTGACGTAACCGGAGAGATCACCGTAACCGGTCAGGTGACCGTTAACGGTCAGTCGGCCGTTTCCAATACGACCATCGTTTCCGGTAGCTCGGTAATTACAGGTGCCGGTTCCTCTGCGACCGTTAACCTTGGGAAATCTGGTCGTGTCGAGTTGCTTGAGAACACGAACGCCACACTCAACTTTTCGCCCAATGGCATTGTTGTGATCGCAACCGCGGGTAAACTCCGAGTCGCTAACGCGGCAGGTGTTGCTACAACCGTAACGACAAAGGATGCGACATTGATCGCAGACGCCGGCCAGGCAAACAACTTCCTTGTTGAGATCGAGTGTTCGCACACCCACGTTGACGCAACTTCGGGTCTCGTAACGGTTCGTGAAGGAAGCTCTGATCGTCAGATCGCAGCGGGCTCTTCGGCTACCGCTGGCAACATGGCACAGACTGGCTGCGAGCCTTGTCTGCGTCCGGGTTCGGCTCCGCCGCTACGCTTTGCCGGATTGCCGTGGCTTATCCTTCTTGGTGCTGGAGCTGCAGGTGCTGCGATCCTAATCGGAACACGTAAGACGGATACGACAATCGGTGGCGGAACTATCGTGGTCAGCCCGACCAGATAGTAGCTAAATATTCAGTATTCTTTTTTGAAGTGCGGGTCATGTGAAAATATGACCCGCACTTCTTTGTTTGTCTGCCGCATTTTTCGTAAAATCAAAGATTCGTTTACATATAAATTTATGCATATCGCAGTTATTGGAACAGGTTATGTTGGTTTGGTTTCGGGGGCGTGCTTCGCTGAGTTTGGCGTTGATGTCACGTGTGTCGATGTTGACGTCACCAAGATCGAGAAGCTGAAGAAAGGCGTTATCCCGATCTACGAACCGGGGCTGGAAAGTTTGGTTGAAAAGAACGTCAAAGCAGGACGGCTTCATTTTACTACCGACCTAGCGTCGGGTGTCGAGGGAGCCGAGGTCGTTTTTCTTGCCGTTGGAACTCCACCGAAAGAAGATGGTTCGCCGGATATGAGCTACTACCAGCAGGCAGCTCTTGACGTCGCAAAGGCAATGAACGGTTACAAGGTCCTTGTGACCAAATCGACCGTTCCGGTCGGTACCGGCGAATGGCTTCGGCAGTTTGTCTCGGAGAATGTTGAAAGCGGGATCGAGTTTGGCGTTGCTTCGAACCCAGAGTTTCTTCGCGAAGGGGCCGCGATCGAGGACTTTATGCGGCCGGACCGCGTGGTCATCGGCAGCAATCAACCGCGTGCGATCGAAGTGATGAAGGACCTCTACAGGCCGCTTTTCCTCATTGAAACGCCGATCGTGATAACCTCTCTTGAGGCCGCCGAGCTCATCAAATACGCCGCAAATGCATTCCTCGCGACCAAGATCACGTTCATCAATGAGATCGCCAATCTCTGCGACGCGATCGGCTGTGATGTTCACGATGTAGCACGAGGGATGGGCATGGACAACCGCATCGGCCGCAAGTTCCTGCATCCGGGCCCTGGCTACGGCGGCTCGTGCTTCCCCAAGGACACGCGGGCACTAACGACCGTTGCGGACCAGTTTGGCGTTGAGACCCGCATCGTTGATGCCGTGATCGAGGCCAATGACCTGCAACGGCAGGCGATGATCCCGAAGATCGAGAAACTGGTCGGCGACCTCAAAGGTAAGCAGATCGGAGTTTTAGGGCTTTCGTTCAAGCCCGAGACGGATGACATGCGCGAATCGCCGGCGATCGAGATAGTCCACGGATTGATCGAACGCGGAGCTCGCGTCCGTGCTTTCGACCCCGTCGCAATGGAAGAGTCAAAGCATTTCATCAATGGTATCGAGTACGCCGCCGATGAGTATGACGCGATAAAGGACGCAGACGCGATGGTGATCGTTACCGAATGGAACCAGTTCCGTGCCCTCGATATGGACCGTGTGAAGTCGCTCCTTCGCTCGCCAAAGATCGCAGATCTTAGGAACGTATATGAACCCGAAGATATGCGCGAACTCGGTTTCGAATATGTCGGGGTCGGCCGATAGGCTCGGCCTCGCTTCCCGTCGGATATATCACAATTATGGGACAACCTCGATTTCTAGTCACCGGCGGAGCCGGCTTCATCGGATCGAACCTTGCGGATGAATTGATCCGGCGCGGAGCGAAGCCGCTTCTGGTCGACAATTTCGCGACCGGCTTTCGTGAAAATCTCGACGAGATCTCCGGCGACTTTGAGTTCGTAGAGGGCGACATATCCGATCGTGAGCTACTCGCTAAGCTCCTTCCCGGCGTCGATACCATCTTTCATCAGGCTGCTCTACCGAGCGTTCCGCGTTCTGTCGCCGACCCGGCTGAGACGCACAAGGCTTGTGTTGACGCAACGTTCGACCTTTTGCTGGCCGCTCGTGATGCGGGCGTCCGGCGATTCGTTTATGCTGCCTCAAGCTCGGCCTACGGCGATCAGCCGACCTTGCCGAAGGTCGAGACAATGCGGCCCGACCCGCTGTCCCCTTACGCCGCCGCGAAGCTGACCGGCGAGCACTATTGCCGGGTGTTCACCCAGGTTTACGGGCTTGAGACCGTCTCCCTCCGCTACTTCAATGTCTTCGGCCCGCGACAGAATCCCTCGTCTGAGTATTCAGGGGTGATCTCGCGGTTCATTGACGCGTTCATGGGCGGCGGCACGCCCGTCATCTTCGGCGATGGTGAGCAGACCCGAGACTTCACGTTCGTCGCCAATGTCGTCGACGCGAACATTAAGGCCTCGAC
Organism: Acidobacteria bacterium Ga0074141; assembly: GCA_001464665.1. GTDB lineage: Bacteria > Acidobacteriota > Blastocatellia > Pyrinomonadales > Pyrinomonadaceae > OLB17. The sequence goes on along the minus strand of LNDP01000014.1, from coordinate 199,759 downwards.
TACCGAAAAAGGCATCGGCGAGGTGATGAACGTCGCAAATGGCGAACGCATTTCGCTGAATGATCTGGTAGAGGTTATGAAAAAGATCTCGGGCCGCGAAGGCGTCGCCGTCGACTATCGGCCCGAACGAAAGGGCGACGTAAAACACTCGCAGGCCGATAATAGTAAGGCGATCGAGTGCCTCGGTTACAGTAAACTGGTCGGGCTTGAGGAAGGGCTGAGGAAAACCATCGACTGGTGGAAAGGAAGCCGCTTTTCGAGCTAGCTTAATTCGAAACATTAAAGAGCCCCGAGGCAATGGTGCCTCGGGGCTTTCATTTTTGAGAACACGCTACTTGCCGACGGTAAAGACGTCGTCGGCAACCTCTCCATTCACTTTGATCTCTCGCGCCTTGAAATTTGCGTAGACTGTGAACTGATCGAGGTCAAACCGCTGAACATATCGCTCAGGGACGAGCACTCCATCGACCAGTTTAAGCCTGTCGATCTCCGCCGAAGTCGTCACAGTTCGTCCGCTCACCAGATATGTTGAGTCGAAGCTCTTGACTTCATTCGTCTTTCCATCGAGAAAGAAATCGGTACTATAGCCTTCAGGCGAGGTAACACGAAAGCCCTTCCGCCTTTTCTTATTCTCCGGTATCGCTGTTACGACGAATCCTGTCTCACCAATCCGTTGCAGCACCGGAAACCCGATGCGATTAATCGGCGGAAGCGACATCCCGTTTCCGATCGTTGACGTGGTCTCGGTCCCATTATTCGCTTGCCTTATCGGCTGAAACGGATTATTGAGCTCGAACCGATACCTGTCCCCGGAAAAGATAGTAACGAATGTCGCCGGAATCGCCTGCGGAAACTGCGATGTTGTCACATCGACCGAACCGATCACCGACAGGGTTTTCATTTTTCGAAACGTCTCGCCTCCGTGTGCCTCGATCGCAAGCCGGGCAAGTTCGCGTTCCGCGGCAAAATCCGCCGCCGGCTGAGCCGAAGCCAAAACGACAAAGGCCAAAACAAAAAGACCAAACAATAAAGCCCTAAATTCCATAACTAAAGATACTCTGAACCACACTAAAGAAAAAGAAGACGGGCCGTAAACAAGCACCCGCCTTCCCAATGGAAAATCAATTCCGGGTTGCAAACTACCAGCTAAAGCGGGCCTGCAGCGTAATGCTGCGGTTGTTAGATCCGCTTCCGCCGAACCCGCCGAAGCCGCCAAAGCCACCCTGTGTTCGGGTGAACTGGCCAAATCGGGACGACGCGAGGTTGCTGATCGGCGAGGCAAAGTTAACGGTATTGAGCAAGTTCGTGAATTGAACGCTGACGTTCAAATTGTAGGGTGACCTGCCGTCTCCGCCGCCCATTCCACCGAAGCCACCAGGTCCGCCTCCGCCTCCGCGACCGCCACGACCGATGCCGGGAATTCCGCCGCCGCGCGGACCACCGCCAGCCTGCGGAGCGTCACCTGCAGGAGCCGCGGTTTTGCCGAATCCAAAGTTCTTGCTAACTCTGAGGTTAACATTGAAGAACTTCTGCCCGTCGGCAAAATTACGCGGAATGATAGCGTTCGGGTCAAAGCCGGTAACGTCACAGAACGAGTTGGTCAATCCAAGTTCGCCGCATCTCGCAGCAAGCTCTCCAAATGTTGGCCGCTCGGTTGTTAGGCCGTCGCTGTTCAAATCGACTCCGCGGGTGATGTTGAACGGCGAGCCCGTATTTGCCGTAATGAACGGATTAAGCGATATCGCCCACGGAAGTGAAACACTTCCACCGAAAACAACACTGTGTCGTGTATCGAACGACGATCGTCCGTATTCATCAGTCAGGTCGTACGTGTACGCCGGGAAGCTGAAAGCTCCGTCGCTGTCGCTCTTGCTAAAGCCAAGCGAGTAGTTGCCCCAGATCGAGATACTCGGGTTGATGTTTGAGCGAACGTTAATGTTCAATCGGTTCTGATTTAAGATACCGCTTGACTCATATTGATAAACGTCGCCCGCCAATGGATCTGGACGCGGAGCGTCAAGACAGTTCACCTGTTCAGGGCATATCGGAGCGTTTATGTTTCTCGTGCGTAGAACATGCCAGGTCCGTGACCCGATGTAGAACAGCGATATGGTGGTATTCCGCGGCAACTGCCTCTCAATGCCGAGGGCGACCTGAGCCATATACGGGGACTGAATTTCCGGGGATATCGTTCGAATTGTGTTCGACTGCGGCAGTGCAGCTTGAATCTGCGCGGCGGTCGGGACATTCGTTACGCCGTCCACCGTAAAAACTGCTTGCTGGAGCAAAGCGATCGCGGCCGCCCGTCGGACCGGATCCGGATCAAAGCTGTTCACCAAAAGGCTAAGCTGGTCAGAGCCATTGAACCTGCGGGCTTGGAGGGTTAAATTCTCGCTGAAGCGGTCATAGAAGAGGCCGAAACCGCCGCGGATAACCGTCTTGGGTGCTCGAGCACCTCCCGCTCCCGGTGACCATGCGAACGAGACGCGCGGGGCGAAATTGAGGCTATCCTTGATGTTCGTTTGGTTCTCGTAGCGAAGGCCGAAGCTCATTGTAAAGCCCGGGCTGATTCGCCAATCATCTGTGATGAACAAACCAACATCCGTCTGTGACACCTTTTGCTCGGGATTCCCGGTCGTTAAAGTAAACGAAGTCGGGAAAGCGTTTCCGAGAATCGTGTTCCGGTAGCTGTCAAGATTGATGAACGAGAAGCTTCCACCAAAGTTATTCTCAGAGCGATCCCGCAGCGAAAGGCCGCGGACCCGCACGCCAAACTTGATCGCATGCTCGGAGTTCTTTCCAAGCGACGTGGTCGTGTAGTTCTGGAGTTCCCACGACGTTTCCTTGCTAAAACTCAAACCGATCTGCGAGCCGCCGCCGACAAAGGCGGAACCGACGTTAATCGTTGGAATAGTGTTGTCACCCGTCTGTTCGCGATTTTCCCAGTCGATCTCGAAACGCGTCTCGTTGATGGTCGTCGGATTGATGATCATCGTCTCGGTCAGCCGGATCTCGTTCTCTGTATAGGTTGTTTCGAACGCTCGAGTAGGAAGCGTGAGGTTTCCCAACCCCTGATTTTCAGACTTTGCGTTCGTGTAGCTGTAGCGAAGCTGGAGCGTATTATTATCGTTTATCTGATAATCGAAACGCGGGCTGAACGAGAATCGCCGGGTCGGAACCTGGATATCCTGTTGAAACGGTACTACGTTCAGGTTCGCATCGAGTACCTGAGCATTGATAATAGTGTTGGCGTCGATGTCCCGATTATTTATATCAACGAAGTAAGAGGACTTTCCCTTTTGCAAAGGACCGGAAACGTTTCCGCCGAAAAAGCGCGTTTGACCCGGAGCACGATTCAGGGCAAAGGGGTTCCTGGAATTAAAACGCGAGTCGTTGAAATTTGTGAATGCACTACCGCGGAACTTATCAGCACCCGGGCGTGTCAAAATCTCAATACGACCAAAACCGAGCCGGTCATATTCGGCAGAGAAAGGGTTCTGATTGATCCGGATCTCGCGGATCGCCTCTCGCGGCGGAAGCCTCCCGCCCGTAAAACCATCGATGTAGATCTGGCCGCCATTCGGGCCAGCCGATGGGCCAGCGAGTGCCTGTAATGCCGCTTCGAGTTCATCCGGGTCGTCGGGAAGGGCCTCGAGGTCCGCCCCCTTGAGCACCGTCGCGCTCAGATTCGAGTTTGGGTCGGTCGATACCTGATTCGCAGTGTCGATATCGACCTGCTCCTCTACGCCCTCGACCGTTAGCGGAACGAGCAACTCAGTTCGCTGTCCGGCAGTGATCTCGACCTCGTTGTTCTCATAGATCGCAAAATTAGCGATCGCTACGCGAACCGTGTAGATGCCTGGAGCAAGCCCCGTCACCGTAAACTCGCCACGCTGATTGGTCGTCGCGTTTCGCACTCGGCCGTCCGGTGATACCACCGTGACCGAGGCACCGACCAGAGCAGCTCCAAGAGTATCCTGGACCTGTCCTGTTACGGAGCCCTGCTGTTGACTAAAGCCGACAATGGCCAAAACGGTGATTGCCAGAAAACTTGTTAATGTTCTTTTGAATAAATGCATAAGTGGTAGTCCTCAGAAATATGTCCTCGTCCCCACCTAGAACTTCACTTGGAGAGAGTGTAGTAGTGCTATAAACGAAAACTTAGTTATCAAATCCTTCCAATCCAGGGATCGAAAATCCGCCGCTGACGGCGTTTCTTCCGCCGCGTTGCCCCTGAGCCGCGGCCATCTGGGCGGCCCGAACAAAAGGCTCAACGCCCGCAATTAATTTGATCGCAGTAACGCGATCCATCTGTCCATTCTTGGTACTCGAAACGGCGATCATCGAACCGACGGTAATATCACTGAGCGTGATCGACGGCATTCGATCGAACATGTCATCGATCCCGCCGCGGGCTCCGCCCATACCCGGGCCGCCCATTCCCGGTCCACGCTGTCCGCCCGGAGCCGCGCCGCCGGGACGCTGACCTTCACCGCCAGCCGGACGACCGCCGCCCTGACCTGCTCCCGGAGCACCGCCGCCGGGCCCACCAGCTAATCGCTGCGCCATTTGCTCGGGGAAACGCTTCAATGCTGATCCCGGACCGAGGTCAACAACTATGTCTTTCTGCGTCTGTAGATCGGTTATCGTGATCTGGTTGGTGGCCGTATCGACGGCTTTCACGGTTCCGGCAACGGTCTGAAATGCTCCTGTTAGGATCTCTTCAGCGGCAAAGCTCAATCCGTCCGGCCCACGGTCGCCGACAGCACGCAGCATGTCGCCCGCTTGAACGCCCTGAAGATTACTTCCAACTGCCTCGCTATACTTTACTGAATTCGGAGCATATCGCTTGAAGACCGCATTGTCCTTCGGGTTGACGACCACGGTGGTCGCGCCCGTCAGGCCGCGAACCTCGATCGAGATCTGCTTTGTTGCCGGATTCACGCTTGCCACGCGGCCCGAAATTCCACGGGTCGCCCACCGCTCCGCTTCCTGCTGCTGCCTGCGGGCGATGTCCGATTTACTCATCTGGTAAACCGCCCTCGCCGCAAACTCCGTTCGGTCTGCGTTAAAAAAGCCTGAGATCGCAACGCGGTCGCCCGCACCGATCTCTGAGCGATCGGTAGGCGTCGCAGCCGTGATGCTTGGCTTTTCGGGCGGAACTCGCTTGAATTCTGTCGCGGCTCCAAATGTGACCTTGGTCGTTCCCTTGTCGCTCTTGAGCTCAAGTCCTGACTCAGTGATCGAGGCCACCTCCCCGGTTACATATGAAGGCTTCGGCGCGTCCTGTGCGAGAGCCGAAAAGAAGACCGCCGAACCGAACAAAACTAGAAATGATCCAACAATATAAAAACGCATAATTTTCACTTGCGAAAACCGTGACCGCAATCGTTTTTCGTCCGCTCTGAGGCAATGGATGCCTCCGAAGTTAATTATGACGTAATTAATTTGGCCTAGGTTCACCAAATTATGTAAAGAATTGTAAAACGTAGCACTTATGGGATTTACGGCTGGCCAAAGACGCGTTGAACTCTGCCGGTTGCGACGAGCCCGACGCCGGCGATAAAGAGGGCAAATGCCGCCATTGTCCAGAGGTAAGGGATGGAAAGAATGACGGTCCAAGCGAGTACGCCAAGGAGTATTGCGGCCGGTTCAGATCGGGCGATGCTAAAACCTAGATATTTCTGGATCGCTTTACCGAGACTCACTTGCAGCACGATCCGTCCGAACACATAGGCGAGTAGCAAGAGAACGAATGCCATCAAGCTAACGACCGCCCCGAGATAGTCCGGCATATATCGCAATGAAACAATTACGAAAAGCCCGAAAAGAGCAAACATTCCGCCGCCGATGCCGAAAACCTTAAGGGGCGTCAAGTTCGTTCGGGCGATGGCCCGGCTGACCGAACCTGGTGCAAGCGAAACAAAAGTAAATGTGACGATGAACCAAAACAAGGCCGATAGGATGCGCTGAGCGAAAAAAGCAGGTGTGAAGGATGGCGAAAGTATCTGAGATGGATTTTTTGCAAGGTCCCGGAACTCTTCTTCAAACATTCCAAAGACAACGGTCTCTTTGTCCGCCCCTCGCATCGGTTCCGCACCTTCGGGGCGATATGCCCCTCCGATCACGATGACCGCCCCGCCGATCTTTCCGTCTTGCTTCTGGATCACAGAACCGCCGAGCGTAGCGACGTCCGATTCGACCGTGCCTTCAACAACGACGTCGCCGCCCCAGGCAAAGACCTCTTTCGCCTTTCCGCGGATCACGACCTTTTTGCCGAACGAGATGACATTCATGTCCGGGGCATTGTCGATGACGAGAGTTTGGCCATCGTCCTGCTCCGAGAACGTGATCATCGTTATGGCCCGGCCCTCGGAGGACAACAGCACGAATAGGCCCGCGAAGAATATCGCGAGCAATAATGTTCTCGTTCTCTTTTGGGCAGTCAACACTTCCCTAACTTCAGTTGGCCGTATTACCGGGTTGACGGCTCCGGAAAAATATAAACATCGCAACCGCGACGAAAAGAGCCAGAACCGGTAAAGTCAGCGGCCCATCGACGACCGGCGCAGTCGCCGCCCGCATCAGAACGGCCACCGAAACACCGATACTGTAAACCAGATGCATTACCGCGAGAGCGATCACCCCGAGCTGTTCAACTGCCAAGCTCGCGACAGATATTCCTTTTTCGCCGGCTGCGATCGCCGCAAGAAATAGTAGAACGGCAACTATCACAGCGGCTCTCAGCGTGTTGGACCGATCGGCCGTGCCAACTACAGAGCTCTCGGCGGTAACTGCGACTCGCTTTGCAAAATCTTTCGGTAGCGGCACTTCAGGCTCGCTCACCAGCGAAGTATCGAGCAGGCCTGAAAACAGCTTTTCCCGGTTAACACTTTCCCTGCAGCCCGAGCACACCTCGAGATGCGACTCAAAGGCAAGCATCGCCTCCGGGCCCGGCAATCCATCTAGAAAGGCGAGCACGGCCTCCTGGCCGCAGAGGCTCGCATCTTCGTGGATAATATCTTTGATCTCCGCTTCCACGTATTCAAATTGTCGAATGGATAGTTAAGCTGAGAAACCCCTTGCTTCGAGCAGGCCGCGCATCATTTCGCGAGCACGGAAAAGCCGGTTTTTCACAGTTCCGAGCGGAAGCTCCGTGACCTCAGCTATCTCATCGTAGCTAAGGTCGCGGCCATGCCGAAGAATTATCAGTTCCCTGTAAGCCACGGGAAGCTCGGCAATGACGGCTTCGATCTCGGTCCGCCACTCGCTTAGCTCTCTTAGCTTTTCCGGCGAGGGCTTTTGGCATTCGACCTGGAGTTCATACGCACCATCGGCATTCTCGGTTTCAAGACTAAAAGTGATTTGGGAATTACGCCGCATATGGTCGATAGCGGCATTGTGGGCGATGCGATATATCCAAGTTGAGAATTTGTATTCCGAGTCGAACCGGCCGAGGGAGTTGTGGACCTTGATGAAGACCTCTTGGCTGACGTCCAGGGCGGACTCGTAATCGCCAAGCATTCGGTAAACATAACCAACGATCGGACGCTGATATCTCCGGACCAATTCTTCAAAGCTGCCCTCGCCTCCGCGAATCGCTTCGCGAACAAGTTCCGCGTCAACGAGCGAAGTTACAGGGTTTGCCAGAGAAAAGACCGCCATAGAGGTTAAAACGCCATCTTGACAGCAAGAGTTCCGCAGAATCAAGTCTGCCTGCAAACTTTTTTTCTTGGAGCTAGAGCTTTGTGCTTAGTTGTACCCGAGCGAAGCAAGTCCGGCAGGGGCCGCAAGCACGTCGAACGGAAGCGACCGCTCGTTGCTCATAAACCCAACATCACCGGGACTTAGGACTTCGAGTGAACGGCCAAGGGCCTCTTTCGCAGCGGCTTGTAAATGTGAATGTTCGAGCCCGGAACCGAGTGCGAGAACACGCGACAGGGCCGACTCGCCCTCCGAGCCGAAACGGTCATTGTAGAAAAGCAAAAGGCGATAGACCTCGTCGTCGATCTCAGCCGGTGCACACGTCACGGACCGAAGTACGGAAACTTCGCCGCCCCGGAGCAGGATCGCTGTAAAGCCGTCTTCGTGTGAGCTGATCAAAAGTGAATCGCCAAACATCTGCGGCCCGCTTAGCCAACGGGCTTCCGCCACCGGCTTCGGCAAAAGAAGACCGGCGTGCAAGCCCATTTCTTCAAACATTGACTCGTACTCGTCGATCACGGTCAGGCGGACCGCCGTGGCAAAATAACGGCTGCGTCCATTGCCCTCGGAGGCGATCTTTCGCCGATTGACCCTAAGTTCGCGGGCGGGCAAGCCAAACATCTGCTCGGCCTTCCATTCAAGGATCTCTTCACCGCTGCCTTTGCCGCCGTCCTCGACCGTTAGGATCGCCGAACGCGCCGCCTCTGCGGGAAGCGATACCGACCACCGCTTTCTATTCATCAGGCCCGCACCGGTCATCGCCTCCAAAAGGGCCGACCGAAACGCGCCTACATCTAGAATATTTCGTTCCGTAAACGACGGGATAAGAACACCATTGGCGAGCGGAATGACAGCGGCACCGCGAACCGAGAACGAGCGTTTGCCGCCCCGGCTTACCTCGACGGCAGATACGCTCGACCGTTCAAGCCCGAGAGCGGCCTTGGGATAACTTGGTTCTGTAAGAAATGAGAACATTATTCAGGCGTGCCTCGTCCTTAATACTCGCTATAAGCTTTGCCATCGGCATCGCGGCCATCCGCCCGGCTCTTTACATCGCGAAGCCCCTGTGCACCTTCGCCTTTAAGCGGGTCGTCGCCCGAGACTTCTTCCCATTCCTGCGTCTCAGTGATGGGGTCGTATGGGACCTCGCGGAGATAATTCAGCTCAACGAGTTCGTCGATCGACGATGGCAACCGTCCCTTGTCCGCGCCAAATTGATCGACAGCCCGCCGCATCTGCCAGAGGTTTTCCTTCAGTACGGTCTCGCGGGCCTGCTGAACGCTTCGCTGGTAGGTCGGGATGGCGACCGAGAGCAGAATGATCAGGATGAACATCGCGATCATCAGCTCAAGAAGCGAGAATCCGCCTTGGCCGCGGCTGAGCCGTTTTTGAATGAGTTTACCAGTCACTATACTTGTCACCGCCCAGGGACGTTTCGCTCGAAGAAGATCGGACATCGAAGACGTTAACCGAATCCCATGAATCATCGCCCGGCGGCTGATACGAGGAACGAAGGTTCCAATTTGTCTCGCCTGTCATCGGGTCTATCGGCAGTTCCCGCAAATAGACCTTGGTTACTTCCTCGGTCTCATTATCATTTATCTCTGTCGCCTGCCGCGTGCCCGCTCCAAGCCCGCTCCCGCCTGTCAGGCTGATTCCCCGCTGTTTGACCCGGACACCATCAACCAGCACTTCGAGGCTTGGCGGATAGCGGTCGATATTCTCTGAGTCAAATATTGTGCAGTCATCAATGACCACGCGGCTTCGCGGGTCGGTCGGTACCTGAGCACCGGCTTGCGGCCCACGGGTTGGGTTTCCTGTAGTTATCGAACCTTGCGGGCATGCCCCAACCGAGTCCCGCTTGAATTCATCGATCGCCGAGCGGATCATCCGCAGCGTTTCCCGCAGCCGAACTTCCTTCTGCCGCTTATAGGCATTTTGCGCGATCGGAACGGTTCCCATTACGAACACAGCGAGAACCGTCAGTGTGATGATCAGCTCGAAGAGCGTGTAACCGCCGTCCGTTCTTTTGGTATCGATGATCTGCGTCCGTTTCATTTACTACCTGATTATCGAAAGGCTCCGGCCGTCTGCGGCGATGATGCTCATCACATCACGCTCGAAACTCATCAACGCCGGACCGTCCTGCAGTGCCTCTATCTCGATCATCGCGAGGGTTCCGCTCGAGCGGAAGAGCTCTCCCGAATCACCCCGGAGCGAAACGTAGAGCTTTCCGTTCTGATTAAGGAACGGAGCCGCAGGAGTCGCCGAACGCGGGCCAAAGACCTCGCCATAGATCACTGAACGAACCGCAATACGCTGTTCATCGAATGAAAGCCCAAGCACGGCCGAGTTGAACGAACCGGCGGCTTCGATCATCACTGGTATCCGGTAGATCTTACCCATTTCAAGGCTCGGCACCTCCGCTCCGAAGGTGATCCTTGCCTCACGCTCACCGATTACGGACTTGCCTGGTTCAGGCGACGCGACGGCCTTTTCTTCCGTTACCGGAGCAACCGTATTCGCCGTTTGACGAAGGTTCAATTCCGCCGGACTTGTATCGATCCGCCGCAATGCCGGAACGTCGCTAGATGGCGTTGTCTCGGTTCGCGGGGTTTCGACAGCGACGGCCGTCGAAGCTTTGTCATCAGTCGGCTCGGGCAGAGCGGTACGAACGTATGTCGGAGCATCGGTCACAGCCTGATCCGCAAGCTGAACGTCAGAGTTCTTTGGCAACCGACGTACTGACGCGAGATACTCATCGCGCTCTTCCTGTATGAGCATCGCCTCGAGCGAACCGCCTGTCGGTGTAGCGACGCTACCCGTCGGTCGTTCGATCTCATCCTCGGGGACGATGGCCGGAGCCCGGATCACACGCGGCGTGACGGCAATGACAATATCGACCTGCCGATTTTCTTTGGTCGGAGCAGTAAACAGCCGACCGAGGATCGGGATCAACCCAACCAGCGGCAGACCCGAACGCCCACGCGACTCAACGCCCTGAGCAACGCTCGCCAGTAGCAGGGTCTTGTTATTCTGCACCCGTGCTGTGCCTTTGATCGTCCGCTCGGTAAAGATCGGGTTATCAAAAGTTCCGCCGGCTACGTCCTTGGACTCGATCTCCATCGCAACCTGAACGTCCTGATTCGGAAAAACGATCGGCTTAAATTTCAGGGTCAAACCGACTTGCTCATAATTGATCACGTCGCCGACAAAGTTATTGTTAGGGTTCTGTCCGCCCGTATTTCCGACCGGAGCAAAAGAGGCTGTCCGTACCGGCACCCGCTGCCCGATCCGAGCCGAGGAATCCTCGTTGTTAAACGCGTGGATCTGGGTCGAAGCGAGAAGTTTCGTATTGGTCTTTGTTTGCAGGGCCGCGATCGTACTGACCGGCAACCCGATAGCCAAACTCGAAGACCCGATATTCGGAAACCGCATGCCGCCCGTAATGTTTCCTGTTGTACCGACTCTGGCAAACGGCAGCCCAATTCCACCGAGATTGAGCAAGGTCGCACCGTCACCGGCGGTGCCGATCTGATTGCCGAACTGCAGCAGGTCATTCTTATTGACCTCATAGATCGCAACGTCCATAACGACCTCAGCGCGGTCTTTATCAAGCGACTGGATAAGGCTCCCGATCAAAGCGACGTTCTCGGCAGTGTCTCGAACGGTGACGCTGTTCGTGGCTGCATCCTCGAGGACAATGGTCTGCGTTCGGCCCTGCTGTGCCGGGATCGCCGTTTGGATAACGGCCTTGATGTCCTTTGGGCTAGCGTTCGCAAGAAAGAACGTCCGAAGCACAAGCTGCTGAAGAAGTGCCCTGCGGGCATTATCAGCAACAAGGATCGTCCGCGGCCCGACCTTTTGGAAAAAGAGGTTCTCCTGCAAAAAGATGTAGTCGAGGGCACGAGCGGCAGTTACGTTCTTAAGCTCGATCCGCACCGTCCGCGTCGCAAGCTGCTGCGAACCCGTGTCGAAGAGCACGTTAAGGTCGAGGTCCTTCGCGAGTTCGCGAATAATGAACTGAAGATTTACGCCGCTCGGAAACGGCAGGTCCCGTAGCTTCTCCATCTGCTGAGGAAGCTGAAATCCCTGCGGCATTGTTGGATCACCGGATGTCGGAACAAGCCTTACGTCGCCCTCGATCGGCTTTTTCGGCCCGCCCATCGCCTCTTCCTGGAGGCGGATCATCCGTGCCATCTCAGAGCGTGCCAACTCGTTCACGGGGTCGAAGCCATAGGCCTTTCGGAACGCAACATAGGCCCCTTCATAGTCCTTTTGCTCCGCCGCCAGCCGGCCGCGTTTCATATACATCTGCGAGGCATTAAAGAGCGATCGCACAAGGTGAAGGCGATATTCAGGATTCTTTGGGCTCTCCGCAACTGCCATCGCGAAGGCCTCCGCCGCCTTGTCCCATTCCTCGGCTACCTCATGACGCATGCCTTCCTTGAACTTTTTCTTCCCATTGTTCGACGCCATTGCCGGAACCGGAGCAAGCAAAGCAAGCAGAAGCAATAAAGTAACAGGTACGCGGAGGCGAGCTAAAGCACTGATTCGTATCATCTTTTGTTCCTCAGAGCGGCCGCAGTTAGCCGCAGCCATCTTGATTACACGATGCCGAACAGAAAAAGTTCCGTTTGACCCAGGCGGCCAAGAAGCCATTCCGTGATTTTCTGCTTTAATGCCAGAAAAAGCAAGAGTTAGGTTGTCTGAACCTCGGTTTTGGCAGATCCGCTTTCCGCCGTCAACCGGTCGAGGGCTCTGCGGCTGATCACTGTTATAACAACCATCGTTGCTATAGTTGCAGCGATGCCGAAGGCTAGAAATAAAATGTCGCCGCGGTCCTGAAGATCGAGTTCGGAAAGCCCGGAGCCGACAAATGCCACAGCGGCCGAGCGAGGCAGCATCCCGAAGAACGTTCCGACGCAAAAGGCGAGGACCGGAACACGGGCGGAAGCCAAGAGAAAATTAGTAAGCGAAAACGGCATAACGATCGAGAGCCGCACAAGGAATATGATCGAGAGGGTGCGGGCCGGGCTCTCGCGAAGAAGTGCATGGTAAACGGCGGCCGAACGCGGGTGCTTCTCAATTATGTCGGCAAACCGGCGGGAACCGATCCTTCGATAAACTAGATACGAAAAGAACGCGGCCGCAACGATGCTGAGGATAAGCACAGCAAGGCCCGGGCCAAAGCCGAATGCAAATCCGCCAACAAGGCCAATGACGTTCGTCGGCAAAAGCGAAAGGCCGCAGAATGCGATCACGCCCGCCGCGTAAAAGGCCATCCCGGCAATCGGTTCAGCTTTTAGCGAATCTCCGATCGGCACGAGAAACGCGATCAAAAATGTGCTGCCGACAACTGGAAGGAACGTCGCGACGAACGCCATCGGGGTCAGATGACCGAGTTCTTTAAGCGTCCTTTTTAACCGTTCAAGTAAGGCTGTAATCGCGTCCTCCTGAAGATCTGTCAGCCCGTAAAAGAGACCGCCGAAGCACATCAAGTGCCGCCTGGCTCGCTCGCCATCGGATGAGGTAGCGATCGCCAGGAAGAACTATCTTGACCGAACGGACACCTTGGTTATTTGCAATTCCAATGAAAACCGTGCCAACCGGCTTTTCCTCACTGCCACCACCGGGCCCAGCAATACCGGTTACAGAAACCGCGTGATCGGCTCCCGAACGCTCAAGCATCCCGGCTGCCATCGCTTCTGCCGTTTCCGCACTGACAGCCCCGAATTTCTCAATCGTCTCCGCGGGAACTCCTAACACACGCGTTTTTGCCGCGTTCGAATATGTGATAGCCCCCTCAAGAAAGTAGTCCGAAGACCCGGGAACCTCAGTCACTCGCCGGCCGATCAATCCGCCCGTGCAGCTCTCGGCGAGCGCGAGCGTTTCTCCGCGTTCGCGCAACATCCGGCCGATCACCTCTTCCATCGCCTCGCCATCGGTCGAGAAAACAGCATCGCCGAGTTCCGCTGTACTTCTTTCGACGATTTCGGTAAGTACAACTTCCGCAGATGCGCCATCGTCGGCCTTCGCATAGAAGTGAATCTGCACCTCCGTCTTCGTAAAAAGAAGCGCGGTCCGCACGTTCTCGTACTTCTGATAGACCGGAGCGATCTTTTCGTCTATTGCCGATTCGCCCATTCCGGAGACCATCAGCACCCGCCGCCGGACGATCATTCCATCGCCAAGCCTTTCGAGCCGAGGCAGCACCTGACTCTCAAACATCGGCTTCAGCTCCCGCGGCGGCCCGGGGAGCACGACGAGCGTCCGGCCATTGTCCTCGACAAAAAGCCCGGGCGCCGACCCGTTCGGGTTAGCAAGCGGCTCTGCACCTTCGATCACATAGGCTTGCCGGACATTGATCTCCGGCATCTCCCGGCCGAACTTACGAAAACGCTTTCGCAGTTCCGCCTCAAGCTCCGGCCGATGAACAAGCTCGCGGCCGAGTGCTTTTGCCGCGACCTGACGGGTGATGTCGTCCTCGGTCGGCCCAAGCCCGCCGGTCGTTATCACAACATCCGAACGCTTTAATGCGTCCTGGATCGCCTCTTTCAAGCGCGGCTCGTCATCGCCGACGATCGTTTTCAGCATCACGCTGATGCCGACCTCGCCAAGCTTCTCCGTTAGCCAAAGGCTATTGGTATCCGTCTTTTCCGGGGTCAAAAGTTCCGACCCAACAGCAATGATCTCCGCGCTTCGCATCTCTGGCTAGTCCTTATAGATCTCGACGACGGGCTTGCCGTCCGCATTAATGTACGCGCGATACATTCCCTCGGAATTGAACGAAACGCCGATGTTGCCGAATTTATCCACGGCGATAACACCGCCGTCGCCGCCGAGTTTCTGAAGCTTTGTCTTGATCACAAGGTCAGCCGCCTGTTGGACGGTCATCGCTCGGTATTCCATTAACGAAGAAATATCACGGGCGACCGATAGCCGGATAAAGAACTCGCCCCACCCCGTTGCCGAAACCGCACAGGTCTCGTTGTTCGCATACGTTCCCGCACCGATTATCGGAGCATCGCCGACACGGCCAAAGCGCTTGTTTGTCATCCCGCCTGTCGAGGTGCCCGCGGCGAGATTTCCGTCCTTATCAAGAGCGACCGCTCCGACTGTCCCGAACTTGTTCTCCGGCTTCTCGGCCTCGATCAAACTGCCGGAGATCTTGCTTTTCTCTTGCTTCTCTTGCTTCTCTTTCTCTTGTTTCAAGATCCGCTGAAGTGAATTCCACCGTGATTCCGTCCAAAAATATTTCGGGTCAACGAGTTCGATTTTTTGCTGTTCGGCAAATTTTTCCGCGCCCGCACCGACCATCATTACGTGCTCGCTTTTTTCCATCACCGAACGGGCAAGCGTGATCGGGTTCTTCACCCGCGTCAGCCCGGCAACCGCACCGGCACCGAGCGTCTTTCCGTCCATTATCGAAGCGTCGAGTTCGTTCTTGCCTTCGTTAGTAAAGACTGCTCCCTTTCCGGCATTAAATAGCGGCGAATCTTCGAGGATTCTGATCGCGATCTCGACCGCATCAAGGCTGGACTTGCCCGCCTGCAATGCCTTGTAACCGGCCATCAACGCCTCTTCAAGCTTTGCCCTATATTCCTTTTCGCGTTCAGGCGAGAGCGATCCCCGCGAGATGACGCCCGCTCCGCCATGAATCACAAAACCGAGCCGCGGATTCTGTGGGCCCTGAAGCTGTTTGATCTCAGTTCCGGAGGATTTTTGGGCAAAGAGAGCTACGGGATTGAGCAGGAGAAGCGCGACAAATACGTATCCGATAAGTCTTTTCATTTAGGTTTCCTCGAAAGGTTAGAATACGCTCAGGTTATCACATCAGCGGTTCAACTTTGACTTGAGTGCAGGAACTTCGGCGAGCTGTTCGGCCTCCAGAATGCACCATGGTGAAAGCTCCGTATCTGGCCTGCGAGCCTCATTAAGGAACTCGTCCCACGGCTGCCATCTGACCGAAGCTACCTCATCCGGGTTGGGCCGCGGCTCTTTATCAGTAAAGCCGATGAACACCGGGCAGATCTCGTTCTCCACGATCCCGTCCTTCTCCGCAATGTAGCGAAAATCCGGCAACGCCATCTTGAGCTCGACGCCCGAAAGCCCAAGCTCGTATTTGACTCGCCGCTTCGCCGCGGCCTCGACCGTTTCGTGGAGCATCACGTGCCCGCAGCACGAATTTGACCAAACACCCGGCCAAGTCTTTTTCCCAAATGCCCGCTGTTGTAGCAACAGTTCGCCCTGTGAATTAAAGATGAAAACTGAAAAGGCACGGTGCCGCTTTGTGTAGCCATTGTGGGCAATAAGCTTCTGCTCGGTCCTCACCGGATTATTGTCCTCATCGACCATAACTATCATGTCGTCAAATCGATATTGGAACCGTCGATAGAGCACGACCATCCCGAAAACAAGAAGCGTCCCAAGGAGTGCCGGCTCTTCCATTGAGGCAAAGAACGCAAACGCAGTCCAGAAAAAGACAATGAAGATCACGCTTATCGACAACTGAACCGGCGTCGGGAGCAAAGGCCGAAAGCGGGCGACCATGACCTCGATAAGCACCGCACCGATGAAGCCCGAAAGCAGCCAGCCGGCAAAGTTCGTCCACGGAACCCCGTAAAACCAACCACCCTCCGGATACTTCCAGAATCCAAGATAGACCGCACCGGGGTCGAGCACCACATCGAAAAGCGTGAGCAGAACCGGGACAAGTATTAAGCGGGCAAGCCTCGACCCCGAAATGTTTCTCGCGATCGCATACGCCCCAAGGGCAAGCGGCGTCCATGCGAAAGCCACCGTCCATGGTGCATATCCGAACAGCCGATAGCCAAGATGCTCAGAATAGGCGAAGTGACCGTAGGGAAAGCCCGTGATGATCGCCGAGGTCTCGATGGCCAGTGCGTAGAGGCTAAGCACTCCAACAAAGATCGAGCCATCCCGCCAGCCAAGCCATCGCCGCACGGCCCAAAGGCTCGGCAAGGCAAACAAAACGATGTTCACCGGCGAGATGTACTTCGACCACGGCGGCATCGGCACGTTCGCCATAAAGAACGCGCTGACCGCTAGAAAAACTGCGACCGCAAGAGCCCAGATGGTCTGTTTGTGAAAGTTTATCACCGCTGAGATATACTCGCTTTGTGCCGAAAGCCGCCTATTTTCTGCAAATCAGCAGGCCTCGATTTTGGATCTACGTTTTTGGGCCGTATCTTGTCGGCCTTGCCGCGGCTATTACGTCACCGGACCAGTTGATCACACTACCGGCACTCGTTTACGGGTTGTATTTCCTTCTTCCTGCCAACCTTCTTATCTATGGCATAAATGATATTTTCGACTACGAGACCGATCGTCGCAACCCTAAAAAAGCCGATTATGAAGGTCTTGTAACACCTGATAAACGCCGGCCGCTCGCTTTGGCCATCCTCGCGACGAGTCTGCCGTTCGTCATCCTGCTTCCCGCTCTCTGGCCGGCAGCTATGCTATCGATGAGCCTGTTTATCTTCTTTTCGGTCTTTTACTCGGCCCCGCCGATCAGGGCAAAAACGAAACCTGTTCTCGATTCCGCGTTCAACGTGCTCTACGTTTTCCCCGGTGCCTTCGCCTATCAGCTGATCTTCGGCGACTTCCCACCGGTCGCGACCATCATCGCCGGCGGCCTTTGGACAATGGCGATGCACGCCTATTCCGCCATCCCGGACATCGAAGCCGACCGCGAGGCAGGTATCTCGACAGTCGCAACGCTCCTTGGCCGCACCGGAACCTTGATCTATTGCCTCGCTCTCTACTTAGCTTCGGCCGCGCTCGCGTATGCATTCATCGGATGGGCGGCGGTCGTGCTTGCAGCCGTTTTCACCGTGATGATCGCTATCTCGTTTGCATCAAGCGACGACGACGGCATCTTCAACGTTTACCGACGGTTTCCGTTGGTAAATGCAGCCGCCGGATTCCTGCTCTTTTGGTACATCTTCGGCCCGAAAGCCTTCTAAAGAGCCGTCAAGGGCTCGGCGGTCTTGATCCCGTGGACGCGTTTATAGACAAGCTCGGCACTGATCAGACATATCTGCGTGCCGATACCCGGATTCGTCCCCGCACCGACGTAAAACAAATTGCTTACCTTCTTTGAGCGATTGTTCGGCCGGAAGATCGCCGTCTGCCAGATGGTATGGGCAAGGCCGAGGGCCGTGCCCTTGAAGCTGTTGTAGTCGTTCAGAAAATCATCGACTGTGTAGATCCGCATGTACTCGATCTTTTCCCGCAATCCCTCGAGTCCCATTTCGCGTTCCATCCTTTCAAGAACGTGGTCGGCGTACTCTTGCTTCCGTTCCTCCGTTATCTCGAGTCCCGAAGCTATCGGCACCAGTACGAAAAGATTCTCTTTGCCCTCAGGAGCAACGTTCGGGTCCGTCACCGAAGGAGCGCAAACGTATAGCGAAGGCTCGTTCGGCAGCTTCGGGTCCTTGTAGATCTCGTCAAAGTTCTTTCGCCAATCGTCGCTGAAAAGCAGGTTGTGATGGATAAGCTGCGGCATCTTTTCCTTTACGCCGAGGTAAAGAATGAAGGCAGATGGAGCAAGCACCTTTTTGTCCCAGTACTTCTTCTTGTAGGTCTGTGCCTTTTCGTGCAAAAGCTGCGTCTCGGTAAATTGGTAGTCGGCATTCGAGATAACGATGTCCGCTTCAACCACCTCGCCGCTTTCCAGCCTTACGCCGCTCGCCTTACCGTTGCTGACGAGTATCTCCGCGACTGCTGAGTTCGTACGGACCTTCGCTCCGTTCTTTTCTGCAACGCGAACCAGTGCCTTGATCAGCTCGTAAAAACCACCCTGCGGATAGAACACGCCCTGATTGAAATCCATGTGCGACATCAGGTTATAGATGGCCGGTGCCTCGTACGGCGAAGTGCCGAGAAAGACCATCGTGTATTCCATCACCTGCTGCAGCTTTCTGGATTTGAAGAACCGAGTAACGAAGTTGTGCATCTTCGAAAAGACCGAAAGCTTTTGCCCTTCCGTCATCACACGCTTGTTGAAGAAATCAAAGACGGTGTCGTAGTTCTTATA
The DNA here is from genome assembly GCA_001464665.1 of Acidobacteria bacterium Ga0074141. Classification (GTDB taxonomy): domain Bacteria; phylum Acidobacteriota; class Blastocatellia; order Pyrinomonadales; family Pyrinomonadaceae; genus OLB17. The sequence goes on along the minus strand of LNDP01000014.1, from coordinate 180,993 downwards.
CATGAAGTGCTGCGTCGCCACCTCATACTGATACTCCGACTGCGCCAGATACTTCTTGAGCATTTCCGAAGAGCCGGGCTCGATCGCGTCAAACGTCCTGCCGTCCTTTTCGATATCCGAATGGATCTCAAGCGTTGCGGGGTCGCCCTGGAAAAAAATGCGATACGAAGGCGAGAGCCGTACGAGGTCAAGATGGTCCTCGACCCGTTCGCCTAAGAGTTCAAAGTAGTGCTCAAAAAGGTCCGGGGCAAGATACCATGACGGCCCCATATCGAACCGAAAGCCCTCGGACTCAAAGATATTTGCTCTACCGCCGGCGTGCTCGTTCTTTTCGAGCACGGTTACGTCGTAGCCTTTTTTTGCAAAGAGGCCGGCGGTGCCGAGGCCGCCGATGCCGGCCCCGATTATCACTACTTTTTTATTCATAGACACCCGCAAGGGCTTTGAGGGATAGCACGATCTTCTGTTGTCGGTTGGTCCGGACGCGGCCCGCGTAAACGTTATAATTGGCCCGCTCGATCTCGCCGAGGATCGCCTTGTAGAGCACGTAAGAGATCTTTACCGCCAACCGCCCGCGCCAATGAAGCATTCGGATTCCCGGGAAGGCCTCGCGATAGATCTCGCGGTTGCGCTTTATCTGAAACTGCATGAAATTCTCAAAACGCTCGTCCCGAACGCGCCCGGCAATATCATCCCTGGTCAGCCCGAATTTTGCCATCTCGTCCTCGGGCATATAAACACGGCCGAGGTTCTCATAATCCTCGCGGATATCGCGGAGGAAATTTGTTAGCTGGAAAGCATTGCCAAGCTTTTTTGCGTATTCAAAAGCCTCTTCGCCCGAATATCCGACGATCCGAGTCACCATTAACCCGATCACCGACGCCGAACCATACATGTACTCCTCAAGCTCTTGGTAGTTTGCGTATGAGAACTTCCGCTCATCCATGAACATCGAGCGAATGAACGCATCGCACTCCGATTCCGGGATGCCGTGTTTGTGAAACTGCTTTACGATCGCGTCGAGCACAGCGTCGGTAGAACTCCCGGTAAGAAAGGCTTGCTTGAATTCCGCATACCATTCCTCGAGCCGGCGGGTCGCGTTCTCATGGTCCGAGCAGTTCGGGTCGTCGACTATTTCGTCCGGAATTCGGGCAAATGCATAGACTGCGTAGATCCCTTCACGAACCTCACGTGGAAAGAACTGCGTCGCAAAATAAAAGCTGGTCCCGTACCGCTTTGTGATCGCACGGCACTCTTCTATGCCCGGCCGATCGACTGCGGACGTCCCCTTTCCAGCCGCTGCTGCTCCAGTAAATCTTAGCATTGGAATCGAGCCTATGGCCGCACCAACGGCGGCCACTGTGGCTCTAACGTGTCTCATAACAGCGGTTTCGAGAAACCCCCTTGTTCGGATTCACGGCCTCCGGCCGCAAATCACATCGTCCGCAGCAGGTCGCGGACCATCTTCATGTCGTCCCAGACCTCTTTCTTCTTGTGCGGGTCTCGGAGCAAGTATGCAGGATGAAACGTCGGCATTACTTTGGTGCCGAAATAGTCGTGAAACTGGCCTCGAAGCTTTGAGATCGGCGTTTTTACCTCGAGAAGATTGTGCGCCGCATGAGCGCCGAGCACAACTATCACCTTAGGCTTGATGACCGCGACCTCTCGCAATAGGTAAGGGCGACAAACACTCGCTTCTTCGGGCAGCGGCTGGCGATTGCCCGGCGGCCGACAGCGATTGATGTTGCCGATGAAGACCTCTTCGCGCTTTATTCCGATAGCTTCGATTATCTTCGTTAAAAGCTGCCCGGCACGGCCGACGAAAGGCTCGCCCTTGATGTCTTCATCCGCTCCGGGAGCCTCGCCGATAAACATCAGCTCTGCGTTGTAATTGCCCGTGCTGTGGACCACCTGCGTCCGGCCGGCGCACAGCGTGCACCGCGTACATTCACCTATCTCTGCCCGGATCGATTCGATGCTTTCGTTGCTAATTGCTGTCTCCATATCGATCGCCGAATCGTTCGCAGGCGTCTCAGCGTTCATCTCTTTACTTGCCGATATGACCACGCTCGCGTCTTCGATCATCGCACCTCGTTCGACCGGTTTGCGTTTCGAAAGCGAAGGCAAAGCGGCCATCCGCGAGCCCGCGGGCTTCTGATCGGCCCTTGCGGCTTCGGCCCTTCGCGTCGGAATGACGATATCCGGCGGCGGCGATTCCTTGACTACCGTTCGCTCCGGAGCGGGGTAATTTGCCGATGCGTTCCCGTCTGGCTGTTTTGTTTCGGACGCCTTCCACTCAACGCCGAGCGCGTCAACGCCAATTTCCTGCAGATAAAGAACCTGCTCGCGGACATCGCGGATCAGCGATTTTGTTTCCTCTAGCATCGGCGTCAGCTACCTTAGTTTAACCAGTTCATCGAGGATTCTATCAGCCATTTCCCGTTTGGGCATCATCGGCAGGTCGATAGCCTCGCCGCCGCGGGTCAAAATGGTCGCGATATTCGTATCGGTATTGAAGCCCGCACCTTCTCGCGTTATGTCGTTGGCGACGACCATATCAAGTCCTTTTTTTTCCATCTTTGAACGGGCGTAGCCGACAACGTCACTAGTCTCGGCGGCAAAGCCGACCACAAGCAGCCCGTTGGTTCGGTTACGCGAGACCTCGGCGAGAATGTCCGGCGTTTTCTTTAGCTCGAGCGTTAGCTGCTCTTTCCCTTCTTTCTTTATCTTCGCATCCGCCGCATTCACCGGAGCATAATCGGCGACAGCCGCCGCACCTACAAACACAGTGGCTCGCTCGATCTCGCCTTTTACGGCGGAGTGCATTTCTTCAGCCGAGATTCCCCGCAAAACCCGCACGCCCTTCGGCGGTTCGGCTGCTGTAACGCCGGCGACCACCGTCACCTCAGCTCCGCGGTCCCGAGCGGCCGCCGCCAAAGCAAAGCCCATCTTTCCCGATGAATGGTTCGAAATGAACCGTACCGGATCGATCGCCTCCCGCGTCCCGCCAACCGTTATCAAGAACCGCTCGCCGCTCAAGTCAGAACCCGCTGCGTAAGCGGCGGGCCAGTCTGTCACCACATCCGGGCCGCCCGCTGACGCAGGCGGTTCCGACAAAAGCCGCATCGCTTGCGAAACAATATTCTCGACATCCTCAAGCTTTCCCGTCCCGACCGTTTTACAGGCAAGCTCGCCTGCGACCGGCTCGACAAAATGGACGCCGTCGGCCCGGAGCCTTTCGATGTTTCGCTGCGTCGCGGGCTGCTCCCACATCGTCGTGTTCATCGCGGGTGCGATCATCACCTGGGCCGTACATGCAAGATAGGTCGAGCTCAAGAAATCATCGGCGATGCCGTTGGCGAATTTGCCGATGATATTCGCCGTCGCCGGGACTATCAGCAGCAGGTCGATCTCCTGCGAAAACTTTATGTGCGCGATCGGGTCCGGATTCGCCGGGTCGTAGTCATCCACGATCACGTGCCCGCCCGTCAGTGCCCGAAACGTCAGCGGCTGCACAAACTCCGTCGCATGCCGCGTCATCGCCACCGAGACCTCGCACGCCGCCTTCTGCAGCAGCCGCATCACCTCCACAGCCTTATAAGCCGCGATCCCCCCGCTAACTCCTAATCCTACCCGAAATTTACTCATAGCATTTTTGGCCGATGCCAGTTGCCGGTGTCCGTAGCCCGCACGTAAGTAAGGGCGTTTCACACCCGAACTTCTTAACTCTCACCTATCACCTAGCATCTGTCACTTACAGAAGATTTTACTACAATCCGAAACCACCTCCGTGGTAAAATGACCGCAAAGTAGTCCGAGGTTGCCATATGGAAAGAAAACTTAAGTTGTTCGTGGTCTTTTTTTCAGCCTTCGCTATCGGAGCAACCGCCTACAACTTCGGTCAATTGAGTCTCTTCATGTGGGAGCAGGAAACGAAGAACACCTCCGCCCCCGAATCCCAGATAGAACGACTCGAGATCGTAGAGGCCGCAGATCAGGACGACTTCCTACCAGAGATCCACGATATCCCAACATTCGATGAGATCGCGGAAAGTAATGAAGCTTTAAGCTCGAAATCCGGACAATTGATCGACGTCCAAGCCTTTGGTTCCCCCGAAGGACCGTGGCCGAGTTACAGCCGAACTGAACTTAAACTGCGGTCCGGTGAGGAGTGGTTGGGACTCTATACTTCGAAAGGGAAGGTGCGTTTAGCGGAGACAAAAGTCACCCGGTCGCCTCGTCGAGGCTATATCGGGCAGGGCGACGAAGCCTATGACTGGCTAAAATATGAACGCAAGGGTGAACTGATGTTCTTAGTTAAGGGCATCGCCGGACTCACGCCGGGCGAAGTCACGACACTTTTCCAGAAAAAGCCGTCCGACGATGGCGTTCAAATGGAACAAGGGTTTCGGAGTGTGTTTAGGCTCGGAGCGATAGAATATGTTTTGCGTGTAACAACCGGGCTACAGAACGACGGCGGAAAGGTAAACGTGCTGATCCTCGAATCGCAAGGCAAGTCACAGGTAGTGACCATTAATCACTATTACAAGGACAACAACACATTAGACGACATTATCGGCGAGTTGCTGTGGGTTGGCGATATGGATGGCGACGATCGGCTCGACTTATATTTTTCTGAGTACGGGTACGAAAAGGGCGGCTTTGGCTCGAATCTTTACCTTTCCTCCCCAGCTAAAGATGGAAACTTGGTAGAACGGGTCGCCGGCTTCAACTCCGCGGGGTGCTAAGAATTATGAAACGCTGGGCAATCGGATCGATCGCATTTTTCTCCGCTCTTCTACTTGGAATGGTCGTCACAATTGGGATCATCAAAATCGGTGAAGTCATTTTGGACTCGTCGAGATTCGATTCTCGGATTGTGCAAGCGGTCGAGGTTCCCGAACTTGTCCCGGCGGGCACGTCGTTTGATGTTCCGCCGATCTTTGATCCGACGGTTGATTACGCGAAAACCCTGCCCGTAAAGCTTCTTTTTCCCGGAGCATTGCATTCTGAAGAAGTTCCGTATCGATCTGGGAAAAAGTGGCTTGGTTTATTTCGTGACGGGAACGATGACCGTCTAATGCCAGCGACCATCAGATTGGGCCCTATTGAGAATCCTGATCTTTATGATACCGAGGTCAAAGTGATATCCGCGAAGCGTTCAATTTTCCTTCTCAGCGGTGCGAATGATTTGAAGGTTGGCCGCGTAGTCACCCTTTTCGAACAGTTTGAAGGGGCAAAGGCCTTTGATTTGTCCGCTAGAAAAAGTTTTGGCAAAGGCGAAACATTTTGGTGGCTCTGGATAGAGAATGTCGGCGAAGATGGTTTTCCGCAAAAGGGATCATCGCTCATGTTGCAACAAACAGGTCATGATGCTCAAGTTTTGCGCACTCTACCTAATGGCTGCAACGATTGTTCGTGGGAACTACTATGGGTAGGCGACCTTGATAACGACAGCCGCCTCGACTTCTTGATCGACGTTTCAGACCATTACAACGTTCGTCAACCGACATTATTTCTATCATCAAAGGAATACGCCGTTTACGCCAGTTTTCGCGGCGTAGGTTGTTAGGTTCAATATGAAACGCTGGGTATTTCTTTCATTATTGTTTTTGCTTTTCGCATTCTTCGCGAATGGTCAAACGACCAGAACAAAAGGCCTTGTCCTGACCGGAACTATCATCGATCTAGGCGCAACGTCTGAATGCCAGGGAAAGAATGGACGCGTGTTAGTTCAGGCCGAACTCGCGATGCAATTTCGGAACGATACCGACCGGCGATTGATCGTTTTTAAGCCCGACGGAAGACGCCCCCTTCCATTTGCCGAAGAGTTGCCGATAACGCGTGTTTACTTTCTACCGCGTCTTCCGTCGATCTCAGATAAACAGTCTGTCCGGGTCGATGCTAATGACATACGTACGAATAACTGCATTCCACCTCGCACAGATTACTATGGCTTTAGCGACCCCATTTCGTGGTACGTCAGGCAGATCGATTTCTCTGGACCACATGCCGATTTTTTTGAAGTTATTGAGCCCGGTGGTTATTACTCATTTGCAGAAGTCATAACCCTCGACACTGGCTTCGAGGTAGAGGTAAAACTGGGCAGGAGTTTAAGAGAGAGTCGAATCCGTTCCGAATTCCCCGCATTCCAGATCGAATATCATCTATCTCTGAAAGGAAACGAAAAGGGCGAAGGGCTTTTCCGGAACTTGCAAACCAGATGGAAAAACTACGGGGATCTGTTTTTGGATGACAACGGCGATTTTACCGTAACCTCAGAACCGATAATCAACCGGACTGCCGGGTGATTATCTGCCTGACCTTCGTTTTGTTTGCCGGCCGCGCAAATGCAGGAGAAGAGAAAATTCCTTTATCGAAGAGTTTAGGATGCCGATTACTAGTCGTTGACGGCCCAAAGCACAAGAGTCTTGTTCTGTTCTGCTGCGGTAAGCAGATATTTACCGCCAGGGCTCCATTGCGCGATATAACGCTGAAACGTTCCTAGGGATGACTTTGTATTCGTTTCAACGACCTCGTGAAGTAGTTGGCCATCTGATGGGTTCCAGACCTTCGCCGTTCGCGCCGTCACTGACAAAAGAAACTCATTGCGTTCATTGAAACTGAATTTCTCGAAATCGGTCGGGAGCGTGCCAACGAACCAATCGTAATCGGAGTCCCACATCGCGGGTCTATTTGATATTAGCTGTTTCTTTTCCACGTCCCATAAACTGACTTCCTTTTCGATATCGGTCACAACAAAGTATCGCCCGCTCGGACTCCAAATAGAACCGTACGACGGCTTGTCCGCCCCAAGCTGCATCGATAAACGCTGAACTTTGTGCTTGATGTCCATACTGAACATTACTTCGCCGGTCGTCGAATCTGCGATCTCTATTTTTCTCGGTCGTGAGCGAAGTAATGCGATTTTGCTCGAGTCTCTTGCAAAGCCGACCAAATACGTGTCGCCGGTTTGTTTAGTATCCAGAAAATTAAATGTCGTAACCCCGCCATTATCTTCCACGCGCCAACAGGCAACGCCCTTCGAGAGTTTGATCTGCCCACACAAGACACGGCCGTCGGGACTTTCTCCTGCGAATATTGCGTAGGTGAAGACATCGACCTTTGAAATTTCTTGATCGAAACCACGGATGAGATCATCAGATTCGACATCGTACATCCGAATCGACTTTTGCCCCTCTTTTCCTTTGTGGCTAATGATAATTTTATCACCTGTCACGGAGAACAGGATCGAGTGAACTTGGTCTGTACGTTCCGTGGTTGTTCGGAGGGCGGAGCCGTTTTCATTTCTTACCGAATAGGTGAATCGAGAAAGGCCATAAGCACCCCCGGTTCTCCAGTTACCAACAGTAAGTATCCGATCGCCGCGAGAGTTCCATTCGGCCGTGATTATTCCACGTCTTTCAGTAAGGGTAGCAATTCTTTTGCCTGTTTCAGCATCCCAAAGAAAAGCGTCTGAGGTTTTATAAGGGTTAGAGTCGTACTGTAATACCTTCGATCCTCCGGGTTGCCATTTGAACTCCGGCCGTCTGTCAAATGGCAAGAAGCCTTCGAATCGGACCAAAAGCTTTCCAGTTTCTGTCGACCAAACCTGAGCCGATTTTTCGTTTACGACAAGCAACTTCGACCCATCACTGTTGAAACTTGTGAGGTAAATTCGATCGCTTGGGTCGGGAAGCGTTATTCTCAGTTTTTCTTTGAAGACGGATCGCTGGGAGCATATTGGCAGCACCGCGACGAATCCGAGAAACAGTATGAAGAATATCGGGAATACTCGCATACCACTCAATTTTAACACTGTGGCCCTTCCTCCGCGAATTTCGATTGATTCGGTACTTCAAATGGTGTTTCCCGACTGCTGACAATGACAAAAGATTTTGCTGACGCTCTCTCTGAACCGTTCCGAGAACACCCAAAACTTTAGGACGCCTCGTAAAGCTGGTGGCTTTTGATTTTGTTGTAGGATATTCATAAGATTCGCAGCTTTTCGTGTTTATGCCTTGGATCTGCTGTAAACTGGAAGGGATGCAACCTGAAACTTTCTCCTCCAAAACGATCTACTCCGGCAAGGTCTTTGACATCCGCGTTGATCGGGTGCGGGAGGGTGATGTTGAGTATGAGCGGGATATTGTCGTGCATGGCGGGAGTGCGGTGATATTGCCGGTGTTTGATGATGGCACGGCGGCGCTTGTGCGGCAGTATCGACATGCGGCGGGCGAAATGCTTCTCGAACTCGCGGCCGGGACGCTCGAGGCGGGCGAAGACCCGGTCGCCGGGGCACTTCGCGAACTTGAAGAGGAGATCGGCGTACGGGCGGAAACGGTCGAAAAGCTCGCTGAGTTTTACGTTTCGCCCGGCTTTCTCACCGAAAAAATGCACGTCTTTCTCGCCACAGGCCTTACGGAGGTCGGCCAAAAGCTTGAGGAAGACGAGATCCTTACGATCGAGCGACATTCCTTCCCCGTTCTGCTCGAAATGATCAGCCTCGGACAGATCAAAGATGCGAAGTCCATCATCGGCATAACCCTCGCCGCCAAGATCGTGGACGCCGACCACTCAGCCGCCACGCTTCCCTCGTCGATCCACGCACCTGATTAGGCCCTCTCCGCACTTGACCTTAATAAGGGGGTTCGATACTCTAAGGGTTCGCTTTTTTGCGAAGAACGCTATCAGTGCAGGCTGTTATGAGTACATATTTTCCTAGCGGAAAGGGTTTGGCTGAGTCCAAGAAATGGTTCGTTGTAGATGCCAGCGGTAAGACCGTCGGCCGTCTAGCGACCGAAGTGGCTCGCATCCTCTCCGGCAAGAACAATCCGGCATACACGCCGTTCATGGATATGGGCGATCACGTTATCGTGGTCAATGCCCGCAAAGCCGTTTTCAAGGGCTCCAAGAACGACCAGAAAATGTATCGCCACCACACGCTTTATCCGGGCGGTCTCCGCGAGGTTGCCGTTAAGGATATGTTTGAGCAGAAGCCCGAGCGGATCATCGAGCTTGCCGTCAGAGGCATGCTGCCGAAGACCAAGCTGGGCAAGGCAATGGCAAAGAAATTAAAGGTTTACGCGGATGCCGATCATCGCCATACCGCTCAGAAGCCTGAAGCGATCACCATCGAGACGAAATAGTAAAAGGATATGGCAGACATTCAGTATTACGGCACCGGCCGCCGCAAAACCTCGACCGCACGTGTTTACCTTCGCCCCGGTTCGGGCGCGATCAAGGTCAACCATCGCGATTTTGAGAGCTATTTTCCGAATGAGGCGTTGCGGATGATCATCCGCCAGCCGCTCAGCCTTACCGATACGCTCGGTAAGTTCGACATTCTCGTGAACGTCGATGGCGGCGGGCAGTCCGGCCAGGCCGGAGCGGTTCGCCACGGCATCACGCGTGCCCTCATGGAATTTAACGCCGACCTTCGCCCGTCGCTTAAGAAAGCGGGCCTCGTAACCCGCGACCCGCGGCAGAAGGAACGCAAAAAGTACGGACAGAAGGGAGCCCGCAAGCGGTTCCAGTTCTCGAAGCGTTAATTTCGTTAATCGTGAATCGTAAATCGTCAATAGTTGCAGAAAGCCTGTTTAACCTGTTCACGAATTACGATTCACGATCAACTAATCCATCGTCGGAACTCCTTGGTTTATCAAAAAGTTTCCGGCGAGTACAAAAACCAGAAGTTTAGGAGATATAAGTTTTGGCTACAGTAACGATGAAAGAACTCCTCGAAGCAGGGGTTCACTTTGGTCACCAGGTCCGCCGTTGGAACCCGAAGATGAAAGAATACATCTTTGGCGAACGCAACGGCATTTATATTATTGACCTTCAGAAAACGCAGAAGCTCTTCCGCGATGCCCTGACCTTTGTGCAGGAGTCGGTCGCGGAACGCCCGAAGCAGAAGGTGCTTTTTGTCGGAACTAAGCGACAGGCACAGGACGCCATCCGCGAAGAAGCCGAACGTTGCGAACAGTTTTATGTCAATAATCGTTGGCTTGGCGGCCTCCTGACCAACTTTCAGACGGTCCAAAAGTCGATCCAGAAGCTCAAAGAGATCGAGGCCATGCGTGAGGACGGCCGCTTTGAGATGCTCACAAAGAAAGAGCGTCTCAAGCTTGACCGCGAGCACGAAGGCCTGATGAAGAACCTCGCCGGCATCAAGGACATGAACGGCCTTCCGGACATGCTCTTTATCATCGACGTCCGCAAGGAAGATATTGCGGTCAAAGAGGCGAACCGGCTCGGAATTCCGATCGTCGCCGTCGTTGACACGAACTGCTCGCCCGAGGGCATCGACCATGTCATCCCGGGCAACGACGACGCTCTTCGTGCAATTCGCCTGTTCGCTTCAAGGGTCGCCGACGCGATCATGGAAGGTCGGCAGATCGGTACCGAAGGCGGCGTTGTCGCTTCGCAGCCCGAGGCTGAAGAAGCCGATGAGGCGACCGGCGATACCACTGGTATTGACATCGCGGCGACGCTCGCTAAGGCCGGGCTTGCCGATCCGGATGACGACGACACGGCAGTAATAGAAGAAGAGGAAGCTGAAGATGCGGTCGCTGAGGCACCGGCAGAAGAGGCTGAAACGGAAGCAGTTGCTGAGGCACCGGCGGAGCAGGCTGAGACGGCCGAACCCGCCAGCGAGGAAACGAAAGACGCCGTAGCAAGCTAAGAAGACTTACACTTTTTTTCAAGCGTGGCCGTCTCCTCTTTTGAGAAAGTTGGCTACGCTTTTTTCCTAAAGTTCGGCGCGATCCGTCGCACCGTGCAATATTAATTAGACCGGCGGAGCAAATATCCGCCTAGAGTATTGGAGTTTAATAATGGCAGAGATCACAGCAAGTGCAGTCAAAGAACTGCGTGAAAAGACCGGAGCAGGCATGATCGATTGCAAGAACGCACTCGTCGAGGCAAATGGCGACGGCGTGGCGGCAATCGAGATCTTGCGTAAGAAAGGCGTCGCGACCGCCGGCAAAAAGGCCGGCCGCGTAACGGCAGAAGGCGTTGTTGGTTCCTACATCCACATGGGCGGTAAGGTCGGCGTAATGGTCGAGGTCAATTGCGAAAGCGACTTCGTGGCCCGCGGCGAAGAGTTTCAGCAGCTCGTCAAGGACGTCGCAATGCACATTGCGGCTTCGGACCCTCGCTACGTCAATCGCAACGAGGTCCCGACGGAAGACCTCGACAAGGAACGTGAGATCCTCCGCGAGCAGCTCAAAAATGACCCGAAGAACGCCAGCAAGCCCGACGATGTGCTCGACAAGATCATCGAAGGCCGGCTCAACAAGTTCTTTGAGGAATCGGTGCTGGTCGATCAGCCATTCGTAAAAGATCCTTCGAAGACGATAGGCGAACTCGTGACCGAGAAGATCGCCTCGATCAAAGAGAACATCACCATCCGACGGTTCACCCGTTACAAGATGGGCGAAGGCATCGAGAAAAAACAGGACGACTTTGCCGCCGAAGTAGCGTCAATGGTCGGCTAAGAGTACCCGAGTTGCCGAGTTTCAAAGTTGCGGAGAACTTATCTGCTTACTCTGAAACTCGGCAACTCTATAACTCTGCAACTATATGAAGCCCGTTTTCAACCGCATTCTCCTCAAGCTCTCCGGCGAGGCCCTGATGGGCTCCGAGACCTACGGTATTGATACCAAGATCGCCGAGCAGGTCGCCCGCGAGATCAAAGCGGTGCACGAACTCGGCGTCGAGGTGGCGATCGTCGTCGGCGGGGGAAATATCTTCCGCGGCGTTTCGAAATCGGCTGGGAACATGGACCGGGCGGCGGCCGACTACATCGGAATGCTCGCAACCGTGATGAACGCGGTCGTTCTTCAGGACGCTCTCGAAAAGCTGAATGTTTACACGCGGGCGATGTCGGCGATCGATATTCCACAGTTGGCCGAGCCATTTATCCGTAGGCGAGCAGTGCGGCATCTCGAAAAGAAGCGGGTCGTCATCCTCGCCGCGGGCACCGGGAATCCTTATTTTACGACCGATTCTGCAGCGGCTCTCCGTGCCTGCGAACTCGGCGTTGATGTTATTTTCAAAGCGACCAAGGTCGATGGGATCTACTCCGCCGACCCAAAGATTTTCCTTGAGGCTGAAAAGTACGACCGGATAACTTATCAGGAGGTCCTCGAAAAAAGGCTCAAGGTAATGGACGCCTCGGCGATCTCGCTTTGCATGGACAATAACCTCCCGATAATGGTCTTTAATATGACCCAGCCGGGCAACATCATCAAAGCGGTCGGCGGCGACCTTACCGTCGGGACGCTCGTTACCAACGAGCATGAAACCGCCGCAGCCTGAATTAAAAGAGAATTATGAGTGTTGACAATGTTTTGAAAGAGACCGGACCGAAGATGGAAGCCGTCATCGAAGACTTCAAGCGCAAACTTGCCAACGTTCGGACCGGACGTGCGACCGTCGGCCTGCTCGATGCAGTAATTGTCGATTATTACGGCTCACCGACGCCCTTGAACCAGATGGCATCGGTCGCCGTGCCTGAGGCTCAACTCCTTACGGTGCAGCCCTGGGACATCTCGCAGCTTGGAGCGGTCGAGAAAGCGATCATCGCCGCGAACCTCGGGTTCAACCCGTCAAATGACGGTAAGGTGATCCGCCTTCCGATCCCGTCGCTCAACGAGGAACGCCGCAAACAGCTCGCGAAGCAGGTCGGTGAGATCGCTGAAGAGCATCGCGTGGCCGTTCGCAATGTTCGTCACCATTCGAACGACGGCCTTAAAAAGATGCTGAAAGACAAAGAGATCTCCGAGGACGATGAGCGTTCCGGCCTCGACGAGGTCCAAAAGCTGACAAATAAGACCATCGCCACGATCGATGAGCTCGCCAAGAACAAAGAAGTTGAGATCATGAGCGTTTAGCTTGTTCTCTGTAATTGCTCGAAAGGCCTCGTGAGGAAACTCGCGGGGCCTTTATTTTTCGCTAGAGACCGATTTCGGTTATAGTGTAAGCCGTCACTGCACTTCGCTAACTGACAATTGCTATGAATCGAATTATCCGGCTTGCGGCCTGCCTGGGGTTGATCCTCAGCTTTTTCATCAGTGTCATTCCCTGCGGTCCGGGATATGTTACCCCGCTCTTTGATGTGCGGAAAACACCCGAGTTCCCTTACCGCGATTTCGCCGCTGGCAATCTCGGCATCGTAAAACCAACCTTTACCCGTTCGGTGCTCTTCGTCGCGTTTCGCCACCTTAACAACTTTGGCTTCACCCCATCGGAGCAGGAGGCCCTGATGTCGCAGTGGAGGGCCGAGTTCCGCAATATCGGGCCGGAGGATGCCGACAGCTTTGAGGCGATCAAGACGTGGATCGAGGCCCGAAAGGCCGTCGTGGACAAAGATGAAAAGCCCCCGCGTATCTATGCCGAACGGGATTCGGGCGGCTACGACTTCTTCCCGAATTGTGCCGTAAATGCCTTTGAAACCGCCACCGAAACACTTAAGGATCGCGTTGCAAGCCACGGTTCGGAAGACCGGAATGTAAAGGAATGGCTCGCCGGCCAGGATGCCGTTTTTTCGAATTGCTCGAGCGGTGCCGTCTCGCCTTCCCCGGTCGATGCCTCAATGCCGGAGTGGCTGCAGAAAGACCGCGAATATCAACTCGCCGCAGCCGCGTTCTATTCGATGAAGTACGACGATGCCAAGCAACGATTCGCCAAGATCTCCCTTGACTTCCAAAGCCCGTGGCAAGAGACCGCCGATTATCTTGTCGCCCGGACACTGATCCGGCAATCGAGCCTCGGAAAGGCCGCCGCTCGCTCTCAAAGTTATCTGCAAGAGGCCGAAGAACATCTTCGCCGCTTCGCCTCCGTCAGCGGAAAGTTCTCGGATTCTTCTGAGAAAATGCTCGGCCTCGTAAAATACCGCCTTCACCCCGAAGAACGCGTCCGCGAGCTCGCCCAGAAGCTTTCCTCCATCGGCGGAAACTCGAATCTCCGGCAGGACCTAATTGATTACCGCTGGCTGATGGACAAATTCGAGCGGCAGGCGCTGAATACCGCCGAGATAAAGGAACTCGAACGAACCCTTGGCGAAAAAGGAATTCTATCGGTCTCCGATGAAGATCTGGAGAAGCTCCCCAGCGCCGATCGCGTGCTCGTCCGCCGATACCGCGAACTTCTCGACCCGGAAAATGACCGCCGCTGGGATGAAGAACCAACAGATCCGGGAATGCTCGCCATCAGGGTTTACGCCGAAGATTACACCTCGAACTGGAAGTTTGAAGTACCTGTCGAAGCCACCGATGACGAAGTCCTTGAGGCTGCCCGAACGGCTATCGGCGAGGCATTCGACGATAAGTTAAAAAAGCAGGTCATCGACGCTAAGCAGGCGGCCTATTCGAACCGCTTTCCCTCCACCGGCGGCAGTAATTACGAGGGCGGTTATTACGGTGACCGCGGCCGCTCGCTCGATGTTCTTCCCGATTTTCTTCGTGCGGATGAATTGACCGATTGGGTCTTCAATTACCAGATTCCCGGCGACGAGGCCTATCTCTACTCGCTCGAACGCTTCAAGTCGACCTCCGCCGAGCACTGGCTGATGGCCGCGATCACCAAGGCCGGAAAGTCCTCGCGTGACGCAGGGATTCTGCTCGATGCTGCCGCACGCGTGCCGCAGAGCTCGCCGGCTTATCCGACGGTCGCTTACAACCGCGCACGGCTTGAAACGGAGCTCGGCAGAAACAGCGACGCGGTCAAGACCCTTGATGCCGCTCTCGCCGCCTCGGCGACCTTCCCGGTCTCGACCGTTAACCAGTTCATGGAGCTTCGTCAGCGTTTCGCGACCGACGCTGATAACTATTTCCGGTTCGCCGCCCGCCGGGCTTACGGCTTCGACTTTAGCGGGTCGCTCGGGACCGTTGAGGAGATAATCGAAGAACAGAAGAAGTATTACGACCCCGAATACAATAAAGATGGCCGCGAGGCATACGAGCGTGAGATAGAGGAACGCTACCGCGAGGAGAGGCAGTGGCAGGATCGGGTGATGTTCGATTCGCGAACGACGATGGCGATGAACTACTATTTCCCGACCGCCGGGCTGCTTTCCGCATCGCGGTCCCCGGCCCTGCCGGATTACTTGCGGGCTCGATTTGCCGTTGCCGTTTGGACGCGGGCTGCCCTCCTGGATGACCAAAGGACAATGGCCGAGGTTTCAGGAATGGTCGCTCAATATCGCCCAGAACTCGCCGAAGGGCTGCGGTTCATCGACCTGGCCGCAACACCGGCCGCCAAGAGAAATGCCGCTCTTTACTTCCTTGTCCGGAACCCGATCATGACCCCGTTCATTGAGGACGGATTCGGCAAGACCGATAACGATCCCGATGTTTGGGACATTAACGATTGGTGGTGTGAGCAATACGACGAGACCTACGACGAAGATACCTCTCAGATGGTCCCGCTCAGTTCGTTGCCGAGGCCGGCGTTCATTTCCGAGGCAGATGCGAAACAAGCACTGGCCGAACGCGAAAAACTAAAAGCGATCGGCGACGCTCCGAAGTATCTTGGCCGGCAGGTCCTCGCATGGGCCGCACGTACTCCGAATGACCGCCGACTGCCCGAAGCTCTTTACCGGATGTACACGGCAAACGGATGGTCAAAATACGGTTGCGGCAATGATATGGACGTAAGAAATGAAATAGCGACGCTTATGAAGCGCCGCTATCCGCGAGACGAGTGGACAATGAAGCTGATCGCTGACGAAGCCGCCGAAAACCAATAGCGGTTATTGCTGCGGTTCCTTCTGTTGCTGCTCGGCCTTGAATTTCTCAAGGTTTCGCATCATTTCCTGGCAGTTGCGGGTCATTTGTTCCTTATCGGCGTTGTTCTGCTCGATGTTTTTGCGGAACTCTTCCTTTATCCGGTTCAGAACCGTGGCCTTGATCGCCTTCGTGAATACATCGTCATCCGGGTTATTGGCCTCGGCTTCAATGAACGCCAGCACAGCGTCGCATTCCGGAATGCCGCTCGTCTGATTGCCAACCGCGACATCCACGGCACGGTCCGCAACTGTCTTGTCGTTATTGGGGGCTTGCGAACCCCGGTTCGTTGAGGGGCCGCTTTCCGGAGCCTCCGAGCTCGAGAAGGGATTCGAGCCGCACATACACCCGAGCACCATCAGGAGAAGAAATCCGCCGACTGTTATCATTGCAAATTTGTTTTTCATTTCCTTCACCGTTGTGGGAGATCTAAATTGAGGATATCGCCTAATTCTCGATCTGTAGATTAGCGTATTTTTCGATCAGCTTCTTTTGGCCAAAACCGGGAAAGCTGACCGTAAGTTTAACATTATCGCCCGAGCCCTCCCTTCGCAAGACCAAACCGCGGCCGTATTTTTCATGCCGAACGTGGCTGCCGGGAACAAGTCCCTTGCTCAGTCCTGCCGAATTCTTGCTCTGGCCGGCGTTATAAGCCTTGAGCTTATCGAGTCCGCTATTCGGCGGGCTTGCCTCGCCCTGAGCCGGCCTTTCGGGAGCAGCGTCGCCTTCGGGCTTGAGCCCCCGTTTACTGAAAAACTCAGCGATCGCTTCCGTGCTGTTGTACGTTTTTCCGGTATAGAGGTTCCCCGTTCTTTTCGCCGGTGCACTCGCTGCGGCATAAACTTTCGGCTCGGCACGTCGGCTGCCGCCCTGCGAATACGATAGCCACGAAGGCCCGTGTGAAAGATCTTCGACCAATTCGATCGGTATCTCGTTCAGGAATTGCGAGGGCTCGGCGGCCATCTCCTCGCCATAAACACGCCGCCGCATCGCGTGCGTTATGTAAAGCGATCGCTCCGCCCGCGTTATCGCAACATAGGCCAGCCGCCGCTCTTCCTCAAGCTCCTGCGGGTCACTAAGGCTGCGAGAGTGCGGAAAAATGCCGTCCTCGAGCCCGACCAAGAACACCACCGGAAACTCAAGCCCCTTCGCCGAGTGGACGGTCATCAGCGTGACCGGCACGTTTCGGTCGAACTTGTCGGTGTCCGCGGTCAACGCGGCATGGTCGATGAAGTCTCTTAGTCCCGATTCGGTCCCCGAATCGTACTCCGACGCGGCGTTCACGAGTTCCTCAAGGTTCTCGAGCCGGGACTCCGCCTCGTCCGAGTTCTCGCTTCGCAGCATGAAAGAATATCCTGTGTCATCGATCGCGGCAATCACAGACCCCGTAACCGCACGAGCCTCATCCGCGGGATTTGCCACGCTTTCGCGTAGCCCGTCGATTATCTTTTTGAACGAGCGGAGTGCGTCTTTCGCCCGGTTTGTGAGGTTGACCGGCTCAGCTCCCGACTTATCAGTAACAAGCTCGATAGCCTCCCAAAGCGACCGCCCCGAAGACCTCGCAACCGCTGTCAGTTCATCAAGCGTCGTCTTCCCGATGCCGCGGGTCGGCGTATTGATAACGCGAAGAAGAGCGATGTCATCCGAAGGATTTAACGCCAACTTGAGGTAAGCAACGATATCCTTGACCTCCTGCCGCTCATAGAACGAGAATCCCCCGACGATGTTGTATGTGATCCGCATCCGCCGCAGCGATTCCTCAAAAACGCGCGACTGAGCGTTCGTCCGGTATAGCACAGCAACCTTTGTATCCGGATCTTCGCGAAGGTGCTCTTCTGTTTTCCGTGTGACGAACCGGGCCTCGCCGTCGGCGTCCATCGCCTGAAAATACATGATCTTCCCGCCCGAACGATTCTCGGTCCAGAGCTTCTTCTTTTTCTGGTTGATGTTGTTCGCGATTATGGCGTCGGCGGCGTTCAGGATGTTCTGCGTCGAGCGATAATTCTGCTCAAGCAAGATCACCTTCGCATCGGGATAGTGCTGCTCAAATTCAAGAATATTGCGGATGTCCGCCTGCCGAAAACCATAAATGCTCTGGGCATCATCGCCGACAACGCAGATGTTTTGTTGAGCTTCGGTCAGGTATCTGATCAGCGAAAGCTGCAGCGGATTCGTGTCCTGATATTCATCGACCAGGATGTATTTATACCGCTGGTTGTACCTCTCGCGCACCTCCGGCGACCGTCGAAGCAGCCTTACGGTCTTGATCAGCAGGTCGTCGAAATCGAGCGCGTTTGCCGTCCGCAGCCGCTCTTCGTACATTCTAAAGACCTTTGCCGTTGCCGCCCGCTTCTCATCCGTGTGCTCGACCCGCGAGGCAAACATCTCGTGGTCCTCGCCGCGATTCTTGGCGGTGCTAATTGCTCCTCGGATCATCCGCGGCGCAAATTGCTTTTCATCGAGGCCGAGGTCTTTGATGCACGCCTTGATCACCTTCTGCGAATCGTCGGTGTCGTAAATCGTGAACGACTTTGTGTAGCCTTCGCCGAGCGCCTCGATGTCGCGGCGAAGTATTCGCACGCAAAGGCTGTGAAAGGTCGAAATGAGCGGCCGAGAATCGAGCTTTGTTTCCTTGAGAAGCGCGAGAACGCGTTCGCGCATCTCGCCCGCAGCCTTGTTCGTAAACGTGACCGCGAGGATATTGTGGGGCAAAACCCCTTTTTCAGCAATAAGATACGCGATCCTGACGGTGATGACGCGGGTCTTGCCCGATCCTGCTCCGGCAAGCACAAGCAACGGCCCGTCGGTCGCACGAACGGCCTCGGCCTGCTGTGGGTTAAGACTTGATAATAATTCCATGAAAGATCGCCGTGCCGGGGAAAATGCTTATCTGATGATCGATTGCACGGCCTTGAATGCTGCGTCACGCGAATCGCCAAGCATTTCGAAAAGGACCATTTCGACCGACGACGATTTCGCTCCCGCGTCAAGTATCCTCGCAAGGGCAGCCTGCCGGTCATGCTCAAAACGCGACGCGACCGAATCGCAAAGAAGATGTACGTCGTAACCGTTCTTAATGAGATCGAGAGCGGTCTGCAGCACGCAGATGTGTGTCTCGATCCCGCAAAGAGCGACCGTTTTTATCCCGTTTTCCTCGAGATGGGTCCGAAATCCCGCTTCCGCCCAGGCAGAAAAAGCGGATTTCTCGACGAACGGCACTTCCTCGCCGAGCGAAAAAAGTATCTCCTCGACCGTTCTTCCGAGGCCCGCCGGATACTGTTCGGAAACGATGATCTGGGACGCGAGAGCATCGAACGCCCGAGCCGCCATCGATATCCGCGACGCGATCAGCGAAAGGTCAGGAATCACAGAGCGAAACGCTTCTTGCACGTCCACTATGACGAGCGCCGTTTTTGTTCTATCCAGCATCTGCCTCCATTTTTGCCGTTTCGTCAGCGGCCTTTTGCTTATCCGCGGCCTTTGCGGCGTCGCGTTTTGCCCGGTCCCGCATCTCTTTCTTGTACGTTTTGAAGAAGGCCCAAACGGCCACGACGCAGATGATCAGGATCAGGGCCATCATCGCGACGATGAAGTAAATTTCAGCAGTTGCGGCACCGGGCATACCTAAAGTTTAGGTTGCCGCCAGATGCGATTCAAGTTTGGCTTTTCGTTTGCAGAAAGCGTACTTCAACTCGGCGGCAGTTCGGGCGGAACGGGTTCGCCGAGCCTGTCGCCAATAAGCAGCATTCGGTAGATCTCGGGCAAAACTCTAACTCTCTTATTCTCGTCCGTAACGAGATGATGGGTCTCGCCCTCGGCGATCAGGGTTGAATCAGCAGCACGAAAGACCTCGTAAATAAAACGCACCGAGCGGCTTCGCACCTCGGCGACGCGCGTCCTTATGGTCAACAGATCTTCGTAGAAAGCGGGAGATTTATATCGGACGTAGCTCTCGGCAACGACCATCAGCGCGTTGCCCTCTTCTTCCATTGCCTTGTAAGAGAAACCCTTTGAGCGGCAAAGGTCGCTTCGCCCCTGCTCAAACCAGATAAGGTAATTGGAGTGATGGACAATGCCCATCTGATCCGTCTCGGCATACCGCACCCGTAACTCGGTCTCGTGCCAGACGTCCATAAAAAAATTGGCTGGGAGACAGGGATTCGAACCCCGATAGGCAGATCCAGAGACTGCAGTCCTACCATTAGACGATCTCCCAGCGTTACACCTAATTTAAATAGCCTTACCGCCCGTTGTCAAACCGGCCTTATCTCATTTCAGTTTGATTGCCTTCGCTAGTTGATGCAGTATAAAGGTTTACGCCGTGGATAAAGAGATACTTACAAATCGGCAGGCCTTCCACGAATTTCATATCCTCGACCGGTATGAGGCCGGAGCCGCGCTCGTCGGGACCGAGGTCAAATCGATCATGGCCGGCCGCATTCAGCTCAAGGATTCATACGTTACCATCAAGGACGACGAGGTCTGGCTCCTAAACGCACATATTTCGCCTTACTCACACGGCAACAAGCAAAATCACGAACCGCTGAGGCATCGCAAGCTGCTGCTCCATCGCAAAGAGATCGAAAAGCTCGAAAAGGAAACGACGCAGAAGGGGATGACTTTGGTCGTTACAGCCATTTATTGGAAAAATGGGCGTATTAAGTTCGAGATCGGGGTCGCCAAGGGCAAAAAACTCTATGACAAACGTGAAACTGAGATGAAAAAGACGATAGACCGCGAAACGCGTCAACAGTTGAAAGAAAGTTTGAGATAAGTTATAGATATTACAAGTATTTCTGGCTACATAAAACAAGTTTATAATTGAGGAAACGAATGGAATTTCAAGGTATCGGGACTAAATTTGCGTCGGCTTCGGTCGATGCTCTCGCCGTTGCTGTCTTTAAGGACGACAAGGCCACTGACGGAGTTCTTAAAGAACTCGACGACATAACAGGCGGACAGGTCGCCGACACTCTCAAGGGAAAGGAGATCAACGGCGGACAGGGCGAGACCGCGCTAATACGCTTTTCGGCGAAAGGTGTTAAGGCCACGAGGCTGCTGCTCGTCGGGTGCGGGGAAAAAGATAAATACAAGTCCTCCTCAGTTTCGGTCGCCTCGGGAACCGCGGCACGATGCCTCCGCAAACTCAATCTCAAGTCTTTTGCATTCGATGCTCGCATTGACGGCGACGCGGTTGAAACTGCTCAAAATGCCGTTCAGGGCGTTATTACAAGCCAGTTCGAGCTTGATAAATATAAGACCGTAGACAAGAACACGAAGGAACTCACGAAGTTCGTCGTTCACGTTGAAGGCGGCAAGCCGGCAGACCTAAAGAAAGGCGTAGAACGCGGCCAGGCGATCGGCGATTCAATGAACTTTGCCCGTGAGCTCGCAAACGAGCCGCCAAATGTTCTCCATCCGACCGAGATGGCCAAACGTGCGCAGGCGATGGCGAAAGAGGTTGGGCTCAAGTGCGAGGTCCTTGACGAAGCGAAAATGGAAAAGCTCGGCATGGGCTCATTTTTGAGCGTCACAAAGGGCTCCGATCAGCCTGCCAAAATGATCGTGCTTCGCTACACGCCCGCCAAAAATACCGGCAAGAAAGGCGACTTGATCGCATTCGTCGGCAAGGGCGTCACCTTTGACACTGGCGGCATCTCGCTCAAGCCCGGCGAGGGTATGGACGCGATGAAGTACGACATGTCCGGTGCCGCGACCACTATCGCAACAATGAGGGCGATCGCTCTCCTTAAGCCGACAGTTCCGGTCATCGGCGTCGTCGGAGCCGTCGAAAACATGCCTGATGGAAAAGCCTCGCGGCCGAGCGACGTGGTCACCGCAATGAACGGCAAGACCATCGAGATACTCAACACCGACGCCGAAGGCCGTTTGGTCCTCGCGGATGCCGTCGCCTATGCCGAAAAGCAGGGAGCGACCCGCATCATCGATATGGCCACCCTTACCGGAGCGGTCATCATCGCACTCGGCGGCCACAACACCGGCATCATGGGTAACGACCAGGAACTCGTCGATCAACTCGTCGATTGCGGCAAAGAAACCGGCGAAGGCTACTGGCAGCTTCCCCTCGGCACGGAATACAGCAAGGACATCAAGTCGGACATCGCCGACATCAAGAACATCGGGCCCCGCGGCAAGGCCGGCACCATTATGGGAGCGGTCTTCATTCAGGAGTTCGTCGATAAGGCGAAATGGGCTCACCTCGACATTGCCGGAACTGCCTGGCACGACGGCGTCCGCCCGCATCAGGCGAAAGGCCCGACCGGCGTTGCGGTTAGAACGCTCCTCAAGTTTGTTGAGAAGGCTCAATAGAGTTTGATCAGATCAACAAAAAAGGGGCCGGTGAAAACATTTCACCGGCCCTTTTTGCGTTTGCCGCAAACTCTCCGTTATTGCGCGTCTTTAAATTCAAAGCACGGCAGAATGGTCGTTCCGAACAATTTCAGCTAGAATGAAAAGCGCCTGGTTTCCCCTGATGCCCGAAAATCGCTCAAATCTCCTCTTGGCAGCTATCCTTTTGGCCATGGTCATGGGTTGCGTTTTTCGCTCGGACCGCGAGACGATGAGCCGGCCGGAGAGTTCGGAACTTCCGGTCGCGTCTGCCTCGCCTGTCACGGCTCAACCGACGCCGGAGTCGCCGACGAAGAAGCCGGATGCGGGTGATTTTGTGGTCGAACAACAAGATCTTTCCGTTGCACGCTTCCAGCGGCTTGACAATCAGGTGAAAACAGAAAAAATGCTTGAGAAGGCCGCAGACCGGCTGAACCAGGCACTGATCCTGCCGCACGATATTTTGATTCGGGCCAGATCGTGCGGTGAACAGAACGCCTTCTACGATGCGAAGGATCGTTCGGTCACGGTTTGCTTTGAAATGATGGAGCGGTTCCATGGCGTATTCCGGGCCGGCGGCGAGAGCGAAGAGCGTGCATACGAGAAGATGTTTGACGCGATGCGTTTCGTTTTTCTCCACGAGGTTGGGCATGCTCTCATTGACGCATACAAGCTCCCTGTTGCCGGCAACGAGGAAGACGCGGCGGATAGGCTGGCCGCATATGTGAACCTGACAGAGCTCGGCGAGGATGGCGTAAAGGCAGTTTATGCCGCCTCCGATGCCTTCAACCTTGAGGCAAAGCAGAGCGCGTCCGCAAAACGAAAGTTTGCCGACGAACATTTGCTGA
Organism: Acidobacteria bacterium Ga0074141; assembly: GCA_001464665.1. Lineage (GTDB taxonomy): Bacteria > Acidobacteriota > Blastocatellia > Pyrinomonadales > Pyrinomonadaceae > OLB17. The sequence continues at coordinate 158,009 of LNDP01000014.1, read as the reverse complement.
ACGAGCAAAGATTTTACACTTCCCTTTGCATGATCTATGGCTCGGATGCGTCTAAACATGCAAGGATAGTTGATGCCGGTTATCTCCCGAAAGAACGAGCGGTTCGATGCCGCAATGAATATCAACGAACGGTCGAAAGCTGGCGAAGCTTGCTTGAGCCTTGGCGCAAACGCTAGCGTAACGAAATTTTTGCAGGAGAAAATATGAAAAACCTCATCTTGAATGCCCTTTCGGGACGAAACACGCGGTCAAATGGTTTGATCGCTCTCGCGTTTATTGCCTTCATTGTCCTTGGCTGCAATTGTAACCGGAGCTTTGACCTCGGAAATGCCGCGAACACGAGTTCCGGCGACACGGACAGCAACTCGTCAAGGACAACATCGACGTCGAACAGCGATGTGCCGAGCGATGCCCTCATCGAAGCGATGGTCAAGGAAACGCTTGCCGACTTTAACCTCGCCGTGACTACGGACAAATGGACCGGCATTTACGAAAAGGCGTCTTCGGACTTCCAATCGACCTTTACGGAAGCTCAGATGAAAGACACTTTCAAGGACTTCGTAAAGAACCGTCGAGCGGTTACCCCGATAATCTCCGAGGCCCTTAGGCTCGATCCCGAATACACGCAAGCTCCGTATATCCGGAACGAAAAAGGCCTCGACATTTTGGTCGTGGACGGCAAGTTCCCGACCAAGCGTGTGCCGACGAATTTCGAGTTTGAATACGTGAAACGCAGCGGTGACTGGAAGATGCTGAAGTTGGTAGTCAAACTTCAGTAGACTGCCAGCGAGATGAAGCCCGGCCCGGCTTGCCGAAAAGCAGGCCGGGCCATTTCTTTTTCCGCGGCTCTCGACTACGCACGGTGACTTCGGTAAAATCTTCCTTACCAAATCCTTATGAAGATCCATGAATATCAGGGCAAAGCCCTCTTGAAGGAATCCGGCGTTCCGGTCCCGCGGGGCATTGTTGCCCGCACGGCAGATGAGGCCGAAGCCGCAGCACGCGAACTCGGCACCGACGTTGTCGTCGTCAAGGCACAGATACATGCCGGCGGCCGCGGTAAGGGTGGCGGCGTAAAGCTCGCGAAATCGCCAGAAGAAGCAAAGCAGATCGCTTCCGAGATGATCGGGATGCAGCTCGTCACGCACCAGACCGGCCCCGAGGGCCAGGAGGTCAAAACGCTCCTCGTCGAAGAAGGCCTACCGATCGATAAGGAGTTCTACCTCGGCATCACGCTTGACCGCGTCTCGGGCCGCAACACATTCATGGCCTCGTCCGAGGGTGGGATGGACATCGAAAAGGTCGCCGAAGAAACGCCCGAGTTGATCCTGAAAGAAACGATCGACCCATCGGTCGGCATGCGTCCGTTTCAGGCACGCAAGCTCGCCTTTGGCCTCGGCATTCCGGCCGAGCTCGTCAATCAGGCCGCCAAGTTCATGCTCTCGCTTTACGATGCGTTCGAAAAAATGGACGCCTCGATCGTCGAGATCAATCCGTTCCTGCTCACCAAGGACAATCGCCTGATCGCTCTCGACGCCAAGGTGAACTTTGACGACAACGCGATGTTCCGCCACAAAGATTACGCGGACCTCCGCGACCTGAACGAAGAAGAGCCGCTTGAGATCGAGGCCTCGAAATTCGACCTTAACTACATCAAGCTCGACGGCAACATCGGCTGTATGGTCAACGGTGCCGGCCTTGCGATGGCGACGATGGACATCATCAAGCTCGCAGGTGGCGAACCCGCGAACTTTCTTGACGTTGGCGGTGGTGCCTCGCAGGAACGCGTCGAGCAGGCGTTCAAGATCCTTCTTGCCGATGAGAACGTGAAGGCCGTACTCATCAATATCTTCGGTGGAATCGTCCGATGTGACATGGTTGCTGCCGGTGTCGTCGCCGCAGCGAAAAACCTCGGCGTATCGATCCCCATCGTCGCCCGGCTTGAAGGCACGAACGTCGAAGCCGGCCGCGAGATCCTCGCCAACTCCGGAATCGGCATCATCCCCGCCACCGGAATGAACGACGCCGCCGAAAAAGTCGTCGCCGCCGCTGAATGATGACGAACGATCATTCCCGAGATAGTAATGTCGAGGAGACCTAAACGGGATTTTGAGTACGCTCCCTATAGAACCGAGCCAACTAGCCTAGCCCCAAAAGATTGGATTGACGACTGCTCTCTACCTGCGGATTACCATGCGAAAATCGAGTCCAAGGATCGACGGAGACGAGAGTACGAGAACCCGGAGGATCTTTTGACCATTTTAGACCCTAATAATCCGGAAAAAGCGGTTGATAGGATTGTCTCCTACAAAAACATTGTCGGGAAAGTTGTTAGCATCTGTCCGAAAACAGACAAACTAACGATTGCTCCAATTGGTGGAAGAACGAAAACATTCGATCTTGCTTTCATTCTGCGGGAACAGGGTACACCCTAGGCATAGTACACCTCCACTATAGCTTGATGAAGATCCGGCGGCGGTAGAGCATCCACATCAGGAAGAGCCAAAAAAGGATGAATGTAAGGGCATAGGCGAGCGAGGCGTTGACCGGCTCGGCCCATGAGAGAAAGAGATTTTGATATATCCACTGCTGGAGCGTGATCTCTTTGCCCTCCGGGCCGGCGACGCGGATGATGCCGAGAATGCGGGCCATTATGCCGGAGAAGACAAATAGCGCAAGGGCGTTAACGCCAAAGATGACGAACGGCTTTGCCCACCGCTTGTAGCCCTTGATGTCGATCAGAAAATAGCAGAACCCGAGGGTCAGCAGTGCGAGCCCCGATGTATAAACGACGTACGAGCTGGTCCAAAGCGATTTATTGAGCGGAAAAACAAGGCTCCACGCCCACCCGACCGCCAGCAACAGCGTCCCGAAAAAGAAGAGCCCGAGTGCCTTGTCAGAACCCGCTGCGTTAGCGGCACCAGCGGAAGACGCGGCGGTGTCGAGACGCGGGGACGCGGGGACGCTTTCAAAGCCGCTCTCCGCGTCGCCGCGTCCCTCACTCTCCACGTCCCCTACTTTTTCAGCTCTACCCTCGTCCCTCGTCCTTCGGCCCTCATCACTGCGTTTAAGCCACGTTCCCGCAAGCACGCCTGAGATGGTCGTCGCGATCGCCGGTAGTGTCGAGAGAATGCCTTCCGGATCGAAGACCTTGCCGGCCCTCCAGATGTGATCGACGGTCAGGATGACGCGGTCGAGAAATGCGGCCATGTTGCAGGCCTTGTCGTCGATCGTCGTTATGTCGCAGCCCGGAACCGGCAGCTTCGTCATCACCAGCCAGTAGAAGAGCAACAGCCCGACGCCGATCGCGGCCTGCTGTTTCCAATTGGTGTGGAGATAGATCAGAGCGACGACCAGATAGCAGATCGCGATCCGCTGAAGCACGCCGGGGATTCGCATCGTCCCGACGTTGTAGGGCGTCACCTCCCAGCCGACCGCAAGCGCCGCAATGACCACCGCGGCCCAAATGCCGATCAATGCGAACGCCAGCTTGAAATTGCGAAGATAGAGAAAATAAAGTGCGGCGATGATAGAAGCGACCGCCGTCCATTTCAGCGGCCACGGTATGGCAGTCTCATTAATGACGAAAAACGGGATCGCTGACATCGCCAGCCCGCTCAGGAAGATCGCCGCCGACCGCGAGAATATTTTCGTATAGACCGAACGGTCGATGCCCGCCTCGACCTTCTTCCCGAGCGACATCGGCACCGCGACGCCGACAATGAACAGAAAGAACGGAAAGATGTAATCGGTCGGGGTAATGCCATGCCATTCGGCATGCTTCAGCGGGCCGTAGATCGCCGACCACGTCCCCGGATTATTGACCAACACCATTCCGGCGATGGTCATTCCGCGGAAAACGTCGAGCGAAACAAGACGTTGTTGGGCAGCGTCGCTCACCAGCCGTTTCGTTCCCTTGTGGTCGTGATGTGAGCTGTGTGGTGCAGCGAGTGCCAGGCGTAGAGCCCGAGCATGTCCTCAAGCCGCCAGCGGCCGCTCTCCGGGTGCTCGAGTTCGCGCCGGAAGTCCTCGTTGCTCATCCCGTCCAAAAGGGCGGTCCAATGTGCGTGAGTGCCTTCAAGTATCTGCAGGGAGGGCTCGATCTCAAGCCCTTTGTCCGGTAGCTCGGCCCATCGGTCTTCGTGGTAAGGCCGAATGGTCGGGTCCGTCTCGGTGAGAGCAAGTTTGAACCGGCAATACGCGTTTAGGTGGCTGTCCGCAACGTGGTGAACCGTCTGCCGGAGGGTCCAGCCGCCGGGTCGATAGGGCGTATCGAGCTGTTCGGGGCTCAAGCCCGTGCAAGCCTCGCGGATCTTCCCAGGAAGTTCGCGGATAACAACGGTCCGCTCTTCGCGTGTGGTCTCGTCGTGAATCTCAAACGGGCCGATCGGAAATCTGAGATCTTCATCCATAAGTTTTAGGGCATGTATGCGTCCTCAAACCGTGTGAACTGCTTCAGGAACGCCATCTTGATAGTATCCGTCGGGCCGTTTCGCTGTTTTGCGATGATGATTTCGGCGATATTGCGCTCTTCTTCTGGCACTTCGTCCGGATTCTTCGAATAGTAGTCCGAGCGATAGATAAAAGCAACCACGTCGGCGTCCTGCTCGATCGAACCCGATTCGCGGAGGTCGGACATCATCGGTTTCGGCGGATTTCGTGCCTCGGGTGCACGCGAGAGCTGCGAGAGTGCCATGACCGGGCAATTGAATTCCTTGGCAAGTGCTTTCAGGTCGCGTGAGATCTGCGAAACCTCCTGCTGACGGTTCTCATTGCGTTTGCCGGAGGAGCCCATTAGCTGAAGGTAATCAACGATGACCAGGTCGATCCCCTTCTGCTCGACCGCAAGCCGCCTGAGCTTCGCCCTCATCTCGATGACGGAAATGCCAGCCGTATCGTCGATGAAGAGCCTTGTTTCTGAGAGATCAGCAATGCCCTCGGCAAGCCTTCCCCAATCGTTCTTCGAGAGTATCCCGAGCCGCAGGTTCCGCGCATCGACCGACGACTCGGCGCTCATCATACGCATAACGAGCTGCTCCTTCGACATTTCCATCGAGAAAACGGCAACCACCGCCTTTTCCCGAATGGCGGCCCGCTGAGCAATGTTCAAGCAAAGTGCGGTCTTACCCATCGAAGGTCGGGCGGCAAGGATGATCAGGTCGCCGGCCTGCAGGCCCGAGGTGATATTGTCGAGGTCGCGATAGCCGGTTGAGAGCCCGGTCAGTGCGTGCGAATCTCGGCGGGCGAAGTCCTGTATCTTTTGAAAGACCGTCTCGGCAATCGGCCGGATCGCTTCAAAGCCGGTTCGGTCACGCTGTTCAGCGAGGGCAAAGATCATATGCTCGGCCCGGTCGAGCACGATCGCGGCTTCCTCTTCTTCCTCAAGCGCGTCGCTTGTTATCTGGTTGCACGTCCTGATCAGATTACGCATCAGCGACTTCTGTTTCACAACGTTGATGTAGTCCGAGACGTCAGTAAAATGCGGAAGGCCGTAGGTCAGATTCGCGATGGCCGCGACGCCGCCGATCATCTCGACCGAGCCGTCACGCTTCAGTTCTTCAGCGATCAGGATCGGATCGATCGGCCGGCTTGCATCAAAAAGCGAGACCATCGCCGCGTAGATCCGGCGGTTAAAAGGCGAGTAAAAATCTTCCGGCTTAAGGTGCTCGACCGCCTGTGTGACGACCGAGTTGTCAAGCAGGACAGCACCGAGGATGGTCCGTTCGCTGTCGTCGCTGCTCGGCAGCGGCCGCTCAAGAAATTGCTCGCGTCTTGCTTCAGGATATGCAGCCATAACTATACTGTTTACCTCACTTAGAGAAACACGTGCCCCGCCGGGCTTTGCCGGAAAGCTCTCACAAATTGTCTTTTTGGAGACGCAGACGAAGGTGCGTAGTGAGAGATATTACACCCGCAGTGGCCTCTTCTCAAACCGCGAAAAGCAGAATTTTTTGGCGTTCTTCTAAGCCCTTTTTTCGCAAAGAAATGACCGCTCCCGGCAAGCGGAAGCGGTCAGTATGTCGGAGCTTGGGTTCCAGCCTATTCGCCTGCTTCGGCAGCTTCCGCCGTTTCTGCAACCGGTTCTTCGGTCGTCGCTTCAGCCGCTTCAGGCTCGGCCTTGGCCTTTGCCTTCCGGTCCTTCTTCGGCTCCTCGGCATCGCCGCCCTCTGCGGTTACGGTAACCGGAACGATGAGAGCGACCTCGCGGTGCAGCTTGACCGAAACGGTGTATTCGCCCGTCTCTTTGATCGCATCCTTAAGGACGATCTTCCTACGGTCGATCTCATATCCCTTGGCATTAAGCGCCTCGGCGATGTCCATCGTGGTGACCGAACCAAAGAGCGTTCCGCCCTCGCCGGCCTTTCGCTCGAAGGCAAGTTCGATCGTACCCATCTGCTCCTTCTGAGCTTCGGCGGTGGCCCTTTCGACCGCAGCCTTTTTCAGAAGTGCCTCTCGTTCCTGCTCGATCTGTTTAAGATTGCCTTTCGTGGCGAGCGTCGCAAGCCCTTGCGGAAGCAAAAAGTTGCGGGCATAGCCTGCCCTGACCTTTACGATCTCACCGCGGCCGCCGAGGCTTTCAATATCTTCGCGTAACAAAATAGTGGTATTTGCCATGTAAATTTCCTCCTCGACGTTCTATTCCGAAGCGTACGGCAAAAGAGCCATCGCCCGTGCTCTCTTGATCGCCGTAGCAATGCGTCGCTGATCCTTGGCCGTAATGCCGGAAATGCGTCGCGGCATGATCTTGCCGCGTTCGGGAACGAACTGGCGGAGAAGATCAACATCTTTCCAATCTACGTAATCCGGTACGATCTGCCGCGGCCTTCGTCGCTGATACCTTCGGGGCATTTTATCCCCAAACGCATCTTCATCCATCAGCTCTCGTTCAACATTATCTTCGTTATCTAATTCTGCCATGATCTTTTATCTCCTTATGCAGCGGCCTCTTCACCGGTTTCCGGGGCCTCTTCGGTCGTGCGGAACTGTGCCCTGCGTGCTTGGCGGCGTTCACGACGCTCGCGCATCAAGTCGGCCGATTTGCGGTCCTCATCGACGCGTACGGTCAGGTAGCGCACGATCATATCGTTGACCCGCATCCTGCGTTCGAGCTCGGCGATCTCCTGCCCGGTTCCCTCGATCTCGAAAAGAATGTAGTGGCCCTCGTTCTTTTTATTGATCGGGTAGGCCAGCTCACGGCGGCCGCCATCATCCATTCTCACGACCGTGCCGCCTTCCTTCTCGATAAGGGCACCAACGGCTTCATTGAGCGAGGCGACCTTATCGGACGTGACGTCCGGATCGATTATGTACATTACTTCGTATGTTCTTTTTGACAATTTACTCTCCTCCTTTCGGATCTTCAGCCTCGCATCTCATATCGCGAAGCAAGAAGGCTAAACATTCACTTTCAAATTTGCGTCTCCGGTTCTTCCGGTTTTACTTTTACCGCGGAATCGGCGTTCCACCGGGACATCGCCTTTTCTATCCCGTCTAATATCAGATCTTCGATCGCACTCTCGGCATCGGCAAGAGCGTTTTCGAGCAGCTCTTCTTCGGCTTTCGCGAATCTCTGAAGAACAAAGTTCTTCGTATCAACAACCGGATGCTCCGGCTTGATACCGATCCGCAACCGAATGAACTCCTGAGTTCTCAAGCAATCAGCGATCGACCTTAGCCCATTATGTCCGCCATGCGACCCTTTCGGCCTCAAGCGGATCCGGCCGAGAGGCAATGCCAGATCGTCGGTTATCACCACCAGGCCACAGGCCTCTCGCTCTTCTTTCGACACGAGACACGCTGCCGCTTCTCCGCTGAGGTTCATGTAGGTCTGCGGCTTTACGAGCTCGACCGGGAAGTTCCCGATCGTAACCCGCCCGACCAGCGACCTGCACTCCTGCCGCTTGATCGAACCGCCGAGCCGAGCCGCCAACCGATCGACCACCATGAACCCCGCGTTGTGCCGCGTCCGCTCATATTCGGGGCCCGGATTTCCGAGCCCCAAAACAAGCCAGCTCTTCGGTTGATCGGCGACCGCCATCATAGGTCAAAGGCCGGGCTATTCGCCGCCTTCACCTTCCTCGGCGGGAGCTTCTCCGGCAACTTCAGGCTCAGCACCTTCAGCCACCTGAGGCTCGAGCTCGACCTCTTTCTGCATCGCGGCCGTAACGACAACCGTTTCCGGATCGTCAACGATCTCGACACCTTCCGGCACCTTGATGTCCGAAACCTGGATCGGCCGGTCAATGCGAAGTTCCGAGATATCGGCTTCAACGAACTCAGGCGTTTTTGCGGGCTCGCAAAGTACCTTGATCTCACGCATCGCCTGGGTTACGACCGCGTCGTCGTCAAGTTCCACGGTCGGCTCACCGACAATGTGCACCTGCACGGTCATTTCGATCTTCTCGCCCTTCGCAAATCGGCGAAGATCCGCGTGAAGCAATCGGCCCGTCAGCACATCAACCTGGCGATCCTGAAAGATCACGTCATTGATGTCGCCCGCAACGTCGATCGAAAAGACCGAGTTAATGCCCGAATCCGAGCGAATGATCGCCGCGAGTTCGCTAAGCTGAGCGGTCGCAGAAACGGGCTCGTTGCCGCCTCCATAGATGATGACCGGGACCTTTCCGGCTACACGAAGCCGACGGTTGATGTTCTTGCCAAACTCTTCCCGTTTCTCTGCCTTTACAGTAATTTTCTCTGCCATATTTTCCTTTTGCCCCGCGTTGTTCCGAGGGGCGGCCTACCGTTGCCTTGCGGGCTTGGGCCGCAACTAAATGAACAGCGACGAAACGCTTGTCTCGTCATGGATCGAATTTATCGCCGAGGCGAGCAGTTTTCCGACGCTCAAGACCTCGATCCGGCCGCTTTCAACGAGCGGAGATGCACTCTCGCCGAGCGGTATAGTATTCGTAACGATCACCTTTTTCAGGTATGACGTGCTGATATTCTCAACGGCCTTGCCGGAGAGAACTGCATGTGTAAAACAAGCCAGCACCTCATTCGCCCCCGCATCGTGAAGGGCTTTGGCGACCTTGCAGATCGTCCCGCCCGTATCGCACATATCATCAACGATGAGGCAATTCTTACCGGCGACATCACCGACGACGTTCATCACGTCTGCCTCATTCGCCCGCTCGCGGCGTTTGTCGCAAAGAGCAAGGCCGGCATCAAGCCGCTTGGCGTATGCCCGAGCCCGCTCGGCACCGCCCGTGTCAGGAGCGACCACTACCAGATTCTCGATCGGATTCTCTCGAAAATAATCGACGATCACCGGAGCCGCATAAAGGTGATCGACCGGAATATCAAAGAAACCCTGTATCTGCGAAGCGTGAAGGTCTATCGTCAGCACGCGGTCCGCTCCGGCGGTCGTGATCAGATTTGAGACCATCTTCGCCGCGATCGGCACTCTCGGCCTGTCCTTCTTGTCCGAACGGGCGTATCCGAAATACGGGATCACCGCCGTTATCCGCTCGGCCGAAGCACGCAGAAACGCATCCTGCATCACGAGCAATTCCATCACATGCTTGTCCACCGGCGGACTCGTCGGCTGGACAATGAATACGTCCGTCCCGCGGACATTCTCATCGATCTGGAAATTGAACTCGCCGTCTGAAAATCTCGCCGTCGTACAGCGGCCGAGGTCGACATTCAAATGCCGACAGATCTCCTTAGCTAGTGCATCATGTGCCGATCCCGAAAAGATCTTGATATTGCCCATTACGCTGACCCAACCGATCTAACATGTGCCTCTGCGGCACCCGTCCCGAAAAACAAAAAACGGCAACCATTAAGGCCGCCGTTCCGAATACTCGAGAAATGGCTGGGGCGGAAGGACTCGAACCTACGAATGCCGGATCCAAAAACCGGTGCCTTACCACTTGGCGACGCCCCAATCGAAATCTGTATATTACTCGGAAACGACCAATGACTCTGGATAGAGAGCCTCGCGATATTCCGTTCGCGAAACGGTCGCTGCGGCAAAACTTCGCCAGTTGGTCTTATCACCAAGGGCTTCTAATGCTGTTTGCCGCGTAAGTAAATTGTCAAAAATTGCGAAAACACTTGCTCCGCTGCCGCTTAAGAGCACCTTGCGGGCTCCGAGTCCGACGAGTGTGTCCCTGACGTCTTTAACTTCAGGAAACTCGGAAAATACGGTGCTTTCAAAATCGTTCGTTCCGAAACTCAGGTCTTTGAGGACCTGTTCAGCCTCCGAACGACAAACCGATAGCTTAGTTTGGAGTGCAGCATTTGTCAAGCTTTCAGCCCCTAGACCGGCGTACGCCTGGGCCGTGCTGACGGCAACATTCGGAGTAACTATTAGTAGATTATCATCGATCACATCCGGAAGCGGCCCGATCTTCTCGCCCCGCCCGGTTCCGAGCATCGTTCCGCCTTCCAGGAAAAGAGGAACGTCCGAGCCAAGGTCGCCGGCGATCGCTAGCAGGTCGCTTTGAGGTACTTCCAGCCCCCAAAGCCTCATGAGCCCGATCAGCGTCACCGCAGCATTTGACGAACCGCCTGCGAGCCCACCGGGCGACGGTATCCGCTTTTCCAGATGCAGTTTCGCTCCCAGCGAAACACCTGCCAAGTCGCGCAACTTCGAAGCCGCCCTGATCATCAAGTTCCCTTCACCGGTCGGTATTGCCGGATCGTCGCAGGTCATCGAAAGCTCATCCGCAGCTTCGAACGTTATCTTGTCGTGCAATGAGACGGTTTGAAAGACCGTACAGATCTCATGAAAGCCGTCCGCTCGCTTCCCCAACACCCGCAGGTGCAGGTTTATCTTCGCGAACGACGGCAATGTGAAAGGCTCTGGACCCATTGCCAAAGATTAGAGCCCAGTCTGCCAAAAAACAAAAGGCCCGAGGCTGCTTGAGCTTCGGGCCGTTCTGTCCGTTGCAAGTAAATCTACTTGCGGGTGAGGAAAACTTGGGTGAAATAGACCGCTCCGTCGTCCGAGACGGCAACGCCGATGGCCGATTCCCGCCAGACGCCGCTCAGCATATTCTTGCGATGCGAAGGCGAGAGCAGCCAGTTCTGAATGGCCATCGCGACCGGGTCATCATATCCGCGAAGAAAAGCGATGTTCTCGCCGATCGCCCGCCAGCCGCCGATGCCGAGCACGTCCGCACGCCCATCGACCGTCGTGCCGTCCTTGCTTCGGTGGCTGAAATACTTCCGCTCGGCCATGTCGTGCGAATGCCATCGTGCAAGGTCGGCGAGCTGCTCACTCCATTCAAGCGGGGCAAGCCCTTTCGCCTGCCGCTCCGAGTTCATTTGGTCAAACGCCGTCCGTTCATAAGAGCGAACCTTGCCGACAGGACGAGGTATCGACGGCCGCTCAACCGAACTGACCGCCTTTCGCTTGGGCAAACGCATTGACCCGATCTCATCTACGAGGATCGGGACCGGACGCTCGCCGGCTCGCTGGCCGCTGGCATCAATGGCCGAGACCAAAAGTATAAAAATGAAAAAAGGTACGAGAGTTTTCAGATCTACCTCACTTCGGCAGCCGGGCTGACTTACGATGAAGTTCCCTGGCTTTGCGTCCGCCGCATTTTCACGCGGCAGTTGCCTTTTCGGTTTGGTTTAGGCTGGTTCGGGGGGCTACAAACTTGGCACACCAACCGCCTAATATAATACACCATCATATGCCGACAAATTCCATAAAACGCTTCCCTTCGGTGTTACACTTGCCTTAAAGTGCCATCAGAAAGGAGACAAATATGCTGACCGCTTCGGTCCTGGCAAAACGAACCGGGCTTCCCATTTTCACTGTCCGCTATTACACGCGTATCGGATTGCTCAAGCCTTCCCGCGACCTTCGCAACGGCTACAAGCTTTATAAACAGAGCGACAAAGAGCGTCTAAAATTCATCAATAGTGCAAAAAATCTCGGTTTCACACTCGGCGAGATCGAGCAAATACTCTTGCATGCCGAGGATGGCGACACGCCCTGCCCGATGGTCCGCGAGATTGTTGAGCGGCGGATCCGCGAGAACCGCGAGGCGATCCGCGAATTGAAAAGGCTGCAGAAAAGGCTCGAACAGGCCGCCGAAATGTGGTCGGGAATGGAAGATGCCGAGCCTGACGGACATTCCGTTTGCCGGCTGATAGAGTCCTTTGCCGGAGCTTCGGAATGACCGCTTGACCTGACACTAACTGACAGGTTGTAGAATGAACTCAGACACCTAACCAACAGCAAGGGTGCTGGCAACTGTTAGATGTTCACGATCCATCGGTTAGTTAGAAGCGGTTGAATAAGAAGAGGACACGAAACATGGAAAATAAGGCACAGAAAACATCGAATCTGGTACAGCTCGGACGCAAGGCTCCGGAACCGGTGGCTGAACCGCACATCGACCCGGTCTGCAAGATGATGGTAATGCCCGAGACCGCCGCCGCCAGCTACGAGCACGAGGGCACGACCTACTACTTCTGCAATCCCGGCTGCAAGGTCAAGTTCGCCGCCGATCCCGAGAAGTATTTGAAGGCGATTCCAGATTCCAAATTCCAAATTGAGGCACATCACGCGGACGAGACATCGCAAAGTAGCGAAGCGGGCAATCTGGAATCTGGAATCTGGAATCCGCAATCCGCTTCGGATGCGGTTGAATACACCTGCCCGATGCACCCTGAGATCGTTCAGATCGGCCCGGGTTCGTGTCCGATTTGCGGGATGGCACTTGAGCCGATGGAGATCAGCCTCGACGACCAGCCCGACCCTGAGTTCATCGATATGAAGCGGCGATTCCTGATCTCAGCCGTGCTGACCCTTCCGGTGTTCGTACTTGCGATGGGCGAGATGTTCCCGGCGTTTCATTCGCTGATCTCGCCGTCGGTTTCAATTTGGATACAGTTCGCTCTGGCCGTTCCGGTCGTGTTTTGGGGCGGTTGGCCGTTCTTTGAGCGGGCCTGGGCTTCGATCAAGAACGTCAGCCCGAATATGTTCACGCTGATCGCCATCGGCACCGGCTCGGCGATGCTCTACAGCCTCGCTGCCCTTTTCGCCCCGCAGCTTTTCCCGGAATCGCTCCGCGACGGCCATTCCGGCATGATACCGGTCTATTTTGAGGCGGCAGCGGTCATAACAACACTCGTTCTGCTGGGTCAGGTGTTAGAGCTCAAGGCCCGTGCCCAAACCTCCTCTGCCATCAAGGAATTGCTCCGGCTCGCACCTGAAACGGCGACGGTCATCTTTGCCGATGGCTCCGAGGAGACGGTCGATCTCCGCCACGTTGAGGCTGGCCAGACGCTCCGCGTAAAGGCCAACGAAAAGGTGCCGACCGACGGCGAGATCATCGAAGGTGAGACCTCCATCGACGAATCGATGGTCACCGGCGAATCGATGCCCGTAACCAAACAAGCAGGTGCCAAGGTGATCGGCGGAACGATCAACGGCAGCCGCTCATTTACAATGCGGGCCGAAAAGGTCGGCAAAGAAACGCTGCTTGCTCAGATCGTCAAAATGGTCGGCGAAGCTCAGCGTTCGCGTGCTCCGATACAGCGTTTGGCCGATGTCGTCTCGGCGTATTTCGTTCCGGCGGTGATACTCGTTGCGGTCGTCTCGTTCGGCGTCTGGCTCGTATTCGGCAGCCTGACCTATGCTATCGTCGCCGCAGTTTCCGTGCTGATCATCGCCTGTCCGTGTGCCCTCGGCCTCGGAACCCCGATGTCGATAATGGTCGGAACCGGAGTCGGTGCCAAGAACGGCGTCCTCATCAAAAAAGCCGAAGCCCTAGAAACGCTCGAATCCATTAACACGATCGTCGTCGATAAAACCGGCACCCTCACCGAAGGCAAGCCGGTCGTAACGAAGATCTTCTTGTCCCCAACGGGGACGCAGATAATAGCCCAGGGTAAGGCCGAAGGCCGCAACCCTGGGTCAGACGGCGAACAAGGTTCACTCCCTGAAGGGGAGCAACAGGGCGAAGACACGCTTCTGCAGATCGCCGCCTCGATCGAAGCCCATAGCGAACATCCGCTCGCAAACGCAGTCACCGAGGCCGCTAAAAAGCGTGGCATCTCGCTGCTCGAAGTACAGGATTTCGAGTCCGTGACCGGCAAAGGCGTTTCGGGTAAGATCGACGGGCGAAATATCTTCGTCGGGCGTGACGAAAGTGTGCCTGCTCAAGAGAACGTAATCGGATCGCAGTTGGCGGTGATGGTCGATGGCGAACATGCCGGGACGATGATCGTCGCCGACGCAATCAAGCCCTCCGCCAAAGCCGCTATCGACGAGCTTCACAAGCAAGGCATTGAGGTCGTAATGATGACCGGCGACAATCAGGCTACGGCTGATGCTGTGGCGGAAGAACTCGGGATCGACAAGGTCTTCGCCGAGGTGATGCCGCAGGACAAAGCTGCAAAGGTGAAGGAGCTGCAGGCGATGGGTAAGCGTGTGGCGATGGCCGGCGATGGCGTCAACGACGCTCCGGCTTTGGCACAGGCTGACGTCGGGATCGCGTTCGCTTCGGGAACAGATGTAGCGATCGAATCTTCTGACATCACGCTGCTCCGCCCTGACCTCGATGGCATCCTGAAAGCACGAAACCTCAGCCTGAACACGATGAAGAACATCCGCCAAAATCTCTTCTTCGCCTTTGCCTACAACATACTCGGCGTGCCCATCGCCGCCGGCGTGCTCTTCCCGGTCTTCGGCGTCCTGCTCTCGCCCATGATCGCCAGTGCCGCGATGACGTTCAGCTCCGTCTCCGTCATCGCCAACGCCCTCCGCCTCCGAGGCCAAAAGCTCTAATCAAACATCAAAAGGTGTTTGAAGGTGTTTGAAATTCGTAAGTTTCAAACACCTTCAAACCCCCTTAAATGTTTGATTGAAGTTCATAGGTTTGCATTGCGTAGATAATACAAATGACAACAGATACAACACCGCGGTATTCTTACGTCAACTTAACAAATAACATTCTCTGCTTAGGAAGTAAGGAAGGGGGAGGTGTATCTATTTCTACGAAATGGATAGATTTTCGATGGGCTCCGCCCTCCGGCTTGCGGAACAATGGAAGTCTATCAACTAGTGAATTTTCTTCCGCATGTTGTCTTTTAGGTTTTGGGAAATGCGAAACCCTACGCTTTCCAGACGTTCGACTATTGAACCTGGGTCGCCAATGAGCTTCATTTCAAACGCTTGAATGATTACTCCGAAAGTACCGGTGATCTTTACACCTCGATTCTTGGCTACACGACGTCCTTTCTTTTCGTCTATTATCAGCAAACAGTCGGCTAGCTCCAACGCTAAAGCAATCGATGTCGCTTCACCCAGTTCGAGGTCGGATGTGAGTTGTTCGACGAGACTTTGATTGGAACTTGAACGCTGCAACGCCCAAGCTGGCAAAGAATCACCCACCTCGGCAGCTACTTCAGGGGTAACATATATCTCGTCATATATCTTAGGCAGGAGGTCAGATTCGTCGATATTATCAAGCGTTATAAGACAGCTTGCGTCCGCGATCACGATCATTGGCCTAAACGCTCGAGGTCTTCCTCCAGCTCGTCTGCGTCATATTGAAATATCGATACACCGTATTTACCAACGGACTCCAAAAACTCCCGCCTTGACTTACCTACCATTTTGGCTGCCTGACCGGATGACAGCTCGCCCATGTCAAAGAGCTTGGCGGCGAGTATCATCCTTAGTTCTGATTCGCTTACCTTGACTCCTTCGGGCAGTTCTAATTCAACAGTCGCATTCATATTCTAATTCTGTTGCTGAACATCATCGATGTCAATATTTATATGCGAGATTGGATGACCGAGATTCTCGATCGTCCGCCTGATCAAGACAATTCCACATTAACAGGTAGCAACTCTAATCAAACATTAAAAGGTGTTTGAGGGTGTTTGAAACATAAACACTTAAAACATCTAAACACTTCTAAACAGGTATTGATGTTTGATTGAAGCCCCTGTGGTAGATTTGGACTATGGCAAAGATCGCATTGGCAATACATGGCGGGGCGGGGACGATACTGCGTTCGCAGATGACCGAGGAGCTTGAACTGGAATACCGCCGCGGGCTGGAAGCGGCGTTGAAGGCGGGTTGGGCGGTGCTTGAGAAGGGCGGGCCGTCGCTGGATGCGGTCGAGGCGGCGGTCGTCTCGCTTGAGGATTTCCCGCTGTTCAATTCCGGTCGCGGAGCCGTTTTCACAAGCGAAGGCAAGAACGAAATGGACGCGGCGATCATGGACGGCAAGAGTCTAAGTGCAGGTGCGGTCGCGTTTGTAAGGAACGTCAGGAACCCGATCAGGCTTGCAAGAAAGGTGATGGAAAAGACCGAACACATCCTGCTGGCCGGCGAGGGGGCTAATCAGTTCGCGGCTGAAATGGGCATTGAGACCGCCCCCGATGAGTATTTCTTCACCGAGCATCGCTGGCTCCAACTGCAGGACGCCATCGCCGACGGACGGGTGCAGCTAGATCATGTGTCGGAACCCGCTGCGTCAGCGGCGGGCCAGTCTGTTCGAACTAAAAGGAACTGGCCGCCCGCTAACGCAGGCGGTTCTGACCTTGGCACCGTCGGAGCCGTTGCATGCGATAAGAATGGCTCGCTCGCAGCTGCGACCTCGACCGGCGGGATGACAAACAAGAAGTTTGGCCGCATCGGAGATACGCCGCTGATCGGTGCGGGCACTTATGCCGACGACCTCTGTGCCGTCTCCTGCACCGGCCATGGAGAGTATTTCATGCTCGGCGTTTCCGCCTACGATGTTTCGGCACGGATGCGGTATAAAGAGATCTCGCTCGAAGACGCCGCACGCGAAACCATCGCACGCCTAACCGAAATAAGCGGCGAAGGCGGCCTTATCGCCGTCGATACCCACGGCAACGTCACCCTGCCCTTCAACTCCGAAGGAATGTACCGCGGTCACATAACAGGCAACGACAATTTGATGGTGGTAGATATTTACAGCTAGTGACGACCTAAGATTCGATCCCTAGTATCAACACGATCTCACCATCTCTAGTCCGTCTTGCTTCGACGCCGCTTATCGCTATGTCGTCAAGATCATGCCCCCATATCCCGTAAATCCCGTCGGTTTGATTCCTGTTCATGATCCGCCGATCGGACTTAGGAAGAGTCTTCGTTGTAGCTGACGCCTCTTCCTCTTCATAGATCTCCTCGTAAAACCTACCGATCGCTTCGACCAACTGCCTTCGCGTAAATCCTTCGTCGGACGTGGTTATTTCGCGAGTCGTCGGATTGTTTAAGGGATAGTCGAAAACGATCCTCGCCTTCTGGTAGTTCAAGGCTATCGAATCAGGATCGATCAACCGTTCTAACTCGACCTCTCGTCCAACGAGATTGATCCAAGGAACGATCCCATCCTCGAGATCCTCACGTTCATCCTCCGATGCCTCGACGGAAAATTCTATCGTTTGTAGAAACTCTCCTTCCCAAAGATCGGGGCGTCCAGCGTAGCTTTCCTCTCGAGCTATAAGCTCATTGATCTGGCGTTGAGCGACACTTTTCGCCAATTGCTGAGCCTTTTCTTCCTCGGATAACTCCGAAGGCACACCGCCCAACAGCTCTTTAATGCGTTCAAAAATTCCTGCCATCTATTTCACCTCGTCTGCCTGCTCCTCCAGCATCTTGTCCCTGATCTCCTGAACATACCCGATGTCGTCCGGCACAACGTCAGCGAGCGTAACGACCAATTCACCCTTGCGGCCGTTCTTTATCGCGTGGTGGATGGCATCTCTGCCTGCCGGAATGACGCGGACCTGCGGCTGGCCTTCGCTGCGGGCGATGCCTTCTTGAATCAAAGCCGCGATTTCCGCTGCTTCCCTTCCGCGAAGGTAATTTCCGGCACGGATAACGATCCGGTCAAAGTTATTCCCCGCTATCTCGCCCATCTCGCGGATGTCCTCGTCACGCCTGTCGCCCGGCGTGGTCATAACGACCGTGCGATATTTGTGCGGCAGCTTTGCGACGAACTTCGCAAGCCCCTCGAAGCCTGCGGGGTTGTGTGCGTAGTCCATCAGGACGGTGACGTGGCCAACCTCGGTGAAGTTGAGTCGTCCCGGAGTCTGTGCTGCACCGGCATTGAATGTGGTCAGGCCAACGCGGATGTCCTCGATCGAAACCCCGTGGACAAAGCAGGCAAGGGTCGCCGCCAGCACGTTCTGGACCATGAACTCGGCACGGCCACCGTATGTCAGCGGGATGTTCGTCGCCTTTTCGACCCGAACCTTCCACTTGCCTTTCAGGATGGTCACGTAGCCATTCTCGTAAACGCACGAGATACGTCCACGCTCCGCACGCCGCTTAATGGTCGGGTTGTTCTCGTCCATTGAGAAGCAAACGACCTTGCCGTCGACCAATTCCTTCATCTTGTAAACAAGCGGGTCCTCGGCATTAAGCACCGCAAACCCAGACTTGCTGACCGATCGCGGGATGACCGATTTCACCCGAGCAAGGTCCTCAAGCGTATTTACGTCCTTCATCCCGAGGTGGTCGGCAGCAACGTTGAGCACTACTCCGATGTCGCAATGGTCAAAGCCAAGCCCGGACCGGATGATGCCTCCACGGGCCGTCTCAAGCACGGCGACATCAACGGTCGGATCTTTGAGCACGAGTTGAGCGGAAACGGGCCCGGTGTTATCTCCGCGGACGATCTGCTGATTCTGGATGTAAGTACCGTCGGTCGTCGTAAACCCGACCGTTCGCCCGGTGCCTTTGAGGATGTGTGCGATCAGGCGGGTCGTCGTCGTTTTGCCGTTGGTTCCGGTGATGGCAAAGATCGGAATGCGGCTTTGAGCTCCGGCAGGAAAGAGCATATCGAGCACGTGTTCAGCCACATTGCGGCCAATGCCCTCGCTTGGGGCAAGGTGCATCCGGAAGCCCGGAGCGGCGTTGACCTCGATGATCCCGCCTCCGCTCTCATGCAGCGGTTCGCTGACGTTCTCCGCAATGATATCGACGCCGGCTACGTCAAGCCCAATGATCCGTGCTATGCGTTCAAATAGAAAGACGTTCTCCGGATGGACTTCGTCGGTGACGTCGATGGCCGTTCCGCCTGTCGAGATATTGGCGGTCGTCTTGAGATAAAGCACCTCGCCCTTCGGCAGAATGCTTTCGAGATCGTAACCGGCATTCTTGATGCACCGCATCGTCTGGCTATCAACGTCGATCTCCGTCAGCACGTTCTCGTGGCCATAGCCCCGGCGAGGATCGGAATTCGTCTCGTCGATCAGTTCCTGGATCGTCTGCTTGCCGTCTCCGACAACATGAGCAGGAACGCGTTTAGCGACTGCAATAAGGCGGTTATTAACCACCAAAGCACGGAAATCTGCTCCTACAAGCTGCTTTTCAACGATCACCCAACGCGAGTATTCCTTCGCCTTCTCCCATGCAACCTTAGCCTCTTCAAGCGACTGTACACCGACCGTCGCACCTTTGCCGTGGTTACCGTCAAGCGGCTTGATGACCACCGGAAACCCGACCCGCTCGAGCGTTGCTTCAAGCTCTTCTTCCTCGCGAATGCGATAGCCCTTCGGAACGGGAATGCCCATATCGCCGAGCAGCGTCTTGGTCGCGTGCTTGTTCCCGGCGATATCGACCGCGATCATGTTTGTGTTGGCGGTGGTTGTCGCCTGAATTCGCTTCTGGTGAACACCGTAGCCGAGCTGGACGAGCGATTGGTCGTTGAGCCTGATGTAAGGAATGCCGCGGCTTTCGGCCTCCTCGACCAACGACCCCGTCGAAGGCCCGAAGCGGACATCCTCGCGGATCTCACGCATCCGCTGGATGGCCTCCGCCACCTCGGCCTTGATCTCATCCGTCGGCTTGCCTTCTGACAATTCAAGAAATAGCCGCACCGCTGCCTTTGCGGCAAATCGCCCGACCTCTTCTTCGTGGTAGCTGAATACGACGTTGTAGATCCCGCGTTCATCCGTTTCGCGGGTACGCCCGTAGCCGGTGTCCATTCCGGCAAGCGTCTGGAGCTCGAGGGCAATATGCTCGATGATGTGCCCTGCCCACGTCCCTTCCTGCACACGGCGAAGAAAGCCGCCCTCTTCGCCATAGCTGCAACCGTGCGTCAGGAGCGACGGCAACACTTCGTTCATCCGGCCATAGAAGCCATCGATCTTGTCCGAGGGCCGGTCCTCGAAGTCGCCGATGTCCAGCCGCATTATGATCAGCTTTTTCCAATAGCCGCTCCAATAATTCGGCCCCCGAAGTGTTCTTATCTCAAGAATTTCCATTGTTCATGATTCCAAATTCCAAATTCCAAATTCCAGATTGTAGGACGCGTCTTCCGGGTCAAACAAATTTACGTCCCTTAAATTCGTTATTTCTGAGGTACCTTTGAAACCCCGATATCTGATTACTTGCTTGTCGTAAACGATCCAAGAGTCCGACGATCTCCTGTTCGGTAATATACCCGCGTCGATTGGCAAACAATATCTGAGTTCGCAACTCACCGCACGAGCCCTTAGCGATCGCGAGGAAATTAATGAACTCTTTGTTGCCGTCACGCTCGAATCCTTCTGCAATGTTTGAGAATACTGAGATAGCAGATCGACGCATTTGATCACGTAAAGCGAAGTCTCGAGAAAACGGTTCGCGTGAACTGAGATCATAAACGTCGTTAGCGATCTCGAATGCTAGCTTCCAAACTTGCAGATCCTCGAATCGCTCTATTTTCGCCATAGCTTTGCAAAAACTACTTCTGATCGCAATATCTCAATTTGTATCGACTTCAAATCTGGAATCTGGAATTTGGAATCTGGAATCACCCAAGGTCGGGTAGAAGGAATTCCTGCCTCGGCTGGAGCGGGTGGCGTTCGAGATAGTCGTAAACCAACCCGTCGCGGAGGATGTGCATCTGCACGCCGCAGACGCTGAACGATTCGTGCTCCGCGACCTCGGCGATCTCGTTATATGAGATCACCGACCCGTCGACGATCGTCACCGAACCCTTCCCGACGACCTCGAGCACGCCCTTGCCGTCAAGGATGATCGCGGTATTCTCATCGATGCCGATACCGAGATTGTATGGGTTATACGAAACGGCCGTGATCAGCCGGCTGATTCGGCCGCGTTCGGTGAAGTGCTGGTCGATGATGATGTTCTTGAGAAAGCCAAGACCCGGCGAAAGCTGCACCGCCCCCTTATGCGGATGCGAGGCCGATTCACCGCGGACGATCATCGAGGTGCTCATTCCGGCTGCTCCCGCACTTGTTCCCGCAAGCACCAATGGCGTTTCGCGGACCATCTTCCGCAGTTCCGCGGCCAGTCTTGTCCCGCCAAGTATAGATACCAGACGCATCTGATCGCCGCCGGTAATAAAAACACCGGTGACGCCATCAAGCAACCCGTCAGCGTCGGCCTGAAAGACCTCCTGCCGCGAGGTAGCACGAAGTACACGCGGGCTCGCGATCCCAAGGTTCCTAAACGCCTGCGTGTAAACATCCGCAGCAAACTCGGGATAATCCGAAGCGACCGGAACGATCAGGACCTCCGCCTTCTCGCCGCCCGCCAACTCAAGAAACTTCTTTAGTATCCGCCGCTCGTTATACTTATCCTCTGCCCCGCCAATGACAAGCAAATGCCCGCCAATGATCTCACGGTCCTGATTTTCTTTCATTTTTGTCTTACTGAGATTAAACTGTGAATCGCTTTACGTAAAGTTATTGTAAACAGCGGGTTCGGTCAAGAAACGCAGAAAGGATAATCCGTTCGCAACAGTAGACCAGCCACCGACGCCCCCTCAAACAAGTATATGGACGGGTTTTCAGCAGATCCTCAAGTCGTTTGGTCCGCATCAAAATTGTTCGACTTTGTTAGCTTCCGCGGCACAATATCGTCGGCGGGCGTTTTTGCAAGCTCCCACGCGAATGCCAGTATCCGCCGAGGCGACACCCAGATCGGGCATCAACACGTTGTCCTGCGGCGAATGGATGATCCGGAATTTGAGTTCAGGATGTCGGGTCTCGGTGCGGCTTGCCACCGATACGACGACTCAGGTAAGACCAAAGTAACGCAAGAATATGTTCAAAACTATCTCCGCACCGGTATCCTTCCCGCCAATGCGGCAATACTATGCGTAGCCGATGCGGCCTCGTCCTTTGAGTGGTCGCCAAACGGAAGGTATCTCGCTACCGGAAGCGGCAACCCCGACTACGCTTTGCGTATATTCGACTCGACAGAACCCGACTCGGTCTTTACCTTCGTACGCCATGCAACTTGGATCTACTACCTTTATTGGTCTGCAAAGGGCACCTACCTAGTTTCAAGTTCCCACGTGCCCGACCCGCGAATGCTCATCTGGAAATGTGAATGGGAAGAAAGTGGGAACGATCAGGTGCTCAAGGATATTTCGTTGATCCACGAAGTTACGGATTTTCTTCCGCATCCCAAGTTCCACTACGACAAACTGAGTGCCAAATGGAGAGGATTTTACGGCTACAAAAGAGGAGCGATCTCTCCCGATGAAAAACTGCTCGCCGTTAGTGCGAGTATGCGAAATTCTTCCGACTATCTGGTCGTCTATCGACTGCCCGAACTCCGGGAGATCTACCGCCGAACGCTGAGGTACGACGACGACAACCGAACTATCCCCTCGCACGTAGTAGATGCTGAGTCCCAGATAACAGGAATCGACTGGACAAGAGACGGCAGTTCGCTTTTTTTCTGCCAAGAAGGAGCCCTTTACTCATTATCGCTTAGTGAAGCCGAGAGCGGCAGCGATGTACGGCTTCGCTTTATTTCCGGAGACGAGTGTGTCTGCAATCCGCAATATGACCTAATTGCGGTCGGACAAGGATACTACTTCGATCGATCAGACCTTCCCGGCAATTATGAAGACAACGTCGAATTCATCGGCGGTCGTATAAAGATACTTCGATTACCGGATCTCGAGGCGATCAGCGAATTCGTTGCCCCTGCGGGAATCGTGGGCATGCGGTGGAGCTACGACGGTACGCGACTCTGGTGCACTTGTCGTGATGGTACCGCCGTTGAGGCAAAGCTCGATCTCACGGCGAAAACCGAGTCCGTCTTTAGAGAGCATTGAAAGTTCGTGAGCGATAGCTGGATCAATTTCCGGCACTCTCAACAGAGGAACGCAGATCAACTAAATGTATCTCCTGCAAGCTCCGAACTGTGACGTTCTTGTTCGTTGCCTTGGTCGCGATGGCTTCGACGAGGGCTTCGGCTCCGGTGATGGTCGTGACGCAGGGGACGTTGAATTGGAGTGCGGCCTTGCGGATGGCCTGTTCGTCGTAGCGTGAGGTCTTGCCAAGCGGCGTGTTAATGATCAGCGAGATCTCGCCCTGGCGGATGAGGTCGGCGATGTTCGGGCGGCCTTCGTTCACCTTAAACACGTCGTCGCAATCGAGGCCAACCTCGCGGAGCCGTGTCGCCGTTCCGTGCGTGGCAACGAGCTGAAACCCGAGCTTGGTCAACCGACGTGCAAGCAAAACCGCCTGCCCCTTGTCGGCGTTCGTCACAGATATGAACGCCTTCGGAGCGCGGACACTCTTGTCCGCATCGCCGGTTCCTCCGGCGAAACCAGTGCCAGCACAATCGACGGACGATGAAGCATCGCCCGTTGGGGACAAGAGTGTCCCCGCTCCGAGCGGCAAACTGACTCCCGCACCTTCCATCGCCTTGCCGTATGCCTCGCCAAACGTCGCCCCGACGCCCATCACCTCGCCGGTCGAGTGCATCTCAGGCCCGAGGATCGGATCGACGCCCGCGAATTTTTTGAATGGAAATACCGGCGATTTCACAAAGACCTGCGGCACCGCAAGGACGTCCGGCAGCCCGAACTCGGCAAGCTTCTTCGAACCCGCCATCACCAGCGATGCGATCTTTGCGATCGGCACGCCCGTCGCTTTCGCTACGAACGGCACCGTCCGCGAGGCTCGCGGGTTAACCTCAAGCACATAAACGCGGTCGCTCTGCACTGCGTATTGAATGTTCATTAACCCCTTAACATTCAAGCCTTTAGCGAGCAAGCGAGTGTAATGCTGGATCGTCTCCAGATGCTCGACCGCGATCTTCTGCGGCGGCAGAACGCTTGACGAATCGCCCGAGTGAATGCCCGCTTCTTCGATGTGCTCCTGAATCCCGGCGATGACGACCGTCGTTTCGTCGGCCAATGCATCAACGTCGATCTCGCCCGCACGCTCGAGGAATTTGTCGATCAATATCGGCTTCTCCGGCGAGGCATCGACCGCCGTCCGCATATATTCATCGAGCGAAGATTCGTCGTAAACGATCGCCATCGCCCGTCCGCCAAGCACAAAGCTCGGCCGCACGATCACCGGATAACCGATCTTGGCCGCGATCTCCTTCGCTTCTTCGGGCGATGCCGCCGTCCCGTTTGGCGGCTGCGGGATGTTCAGCTCATTGAGCAGTGCGGAAAACCGCTTGCGGTCTTCGGCAAGGTCGATCGAATCCGGCGAGGTTCCGATTATCGGCACACCCGCCGCGTGGAGCTTATCGGCGAGATTGAGCGGCGTCTGCCCGCCAAATTGCACGATAACGCCTTCCGGCTTCTCGACATCGACGATGTTCATCACATCCTCGAACGTCAGCGGCTCAAAATACAAACGGTCCGAAGTGTCGTAGTCGGTCGAAACGGTCTCCGGGTTGCAGTTGACCATTATCGTCTCGAAATCCGCGTCGCGGAGTGCGAACGAGGCATGACAACAACAGTAATCAAACTCAATTCCCTGCCCGATTCTGTTCGGCCCGGAGCCAAGGATCATTATCTTGCGGCGGTCGGTCGGCTCAGCCTCGCATTCTTCTTCATAGGTCGAGTAAAGATACGGCGTGAACGATTCGAACTCCGCGCCGCAGGTATCGACCCGCTTGTAAACCGGAGCGATCCCAGCCGCCTTCCGATGTTCGCGGACTTCCAACTCGGTCGTGTCGGCGATAAACGCCAAGCGCCTGTCGGACAAACCCAATTCTTTCGCTGTACGAATCATCTCGTCACTGTAAAATTCGAGTTTCTGGCCGCCCGCTGACGCAGGCGGTTCTGACAGGGTTTCCTGAAACTCCATCACCTGCTTTACCTGATCAAGGAACCAGGGATCGATCTTCGTCAGGCGATGGACCTCTTCGATCGAGTAGCCGTTCTGGAGTGCGTAGGTAATGTATGAGAACCGCTGCGAATTCGGCCTCGCAAGTTTTCGCTGAAGCTCTTCGTCCGGCACATCGACCAACCGCAGCGGCTTTACGGCCTCAAGCGAACGCAGCCCCTTGAACAGGCTCTCTTTGAACGTCCGCCCAATGGCCATCACCTCACCGACCGATTTCATCTGCGTACCCAAAACGTCTTCCGCACCCGGGAACTTCTCGAACGCCCATTTCGGTATTTTCGTCACGACATAATCGATCGTCGGTTCGAATGACGCAGGCGTTTTCTTCGTGATATCGTTCGGTATTTCGTCGAGCGTATAACCGACCGCGAGTTTCGCGGCGATCTTCGCGATCGGAAAGCCGGTCGCCTTTGAGGCAAGTGCCGAGGACCGCGAAACACGCGGGTTCATCTCGATTATCCGAACCGCACCGTCGGCCGGATTTACGGCAAATTGGATATTCGAGCCGCCCGTCTCCACGCCGACCTTGCGTATGCACTTGATCGACATATCGCGGAGGTTCTGGTACTCAACGTCGGTCAGCGTCTGTGCCGGAGCGACCGTTATCGAGTCGCCCGTGTGCACACCCATCGGGTCAAAATTCTCTATCGAGCAGATGATTACGACGTTGTCGTTGAGGTCGCGCATCACCTCAAGTTCATATTCTTTCCAGCCGAGGATCGATTCTTCAACCAAGATCTGCGAAACCGGCGAGGCGGCAAGGCCGTTCTTTGCGATCTCTTCAAATTCTTCGGGGTTGTAGGCCGTTCCGCCGCCGGTGCCTCCGAGCGTAAAAGCCGGCCGGACGATCGCCGGATAGCCTGTCTCTTCAACGATCTTCTGAGCTTCTTCCCAGGTGTGGGCAAAGCCGCCTTTAGCCGAGGGAATGCCGACCTCGTCCATCGCCTTTTTGAAAAGCTCGCGGTCTTCGCCAACCTTGATCGCGTCGATATTTGCCCCGATCAGCTTTACGCCATATTTGTCGAGCACGCCTTTCTCGTAAAGCTCGACCGAAAGGTTCAGCCCCGTTTGCCCGCCGACCGTCGGCAGAAGCGCGTCGGGCCGCTCCTTTTCGATGATCGCCGTTGCCGTTTCGAGCGTCAGCGGTTCCACGTAAGTGCGGTCCGCGATCTCCGGGTCGGTCATGATCGTCGCCGGGTTGGAATTGACCAACACGACCTCATAACCTTCCTGCTTTAAAGCCCGACAGGCCTGCGTTCCCGAATAGTCGAACTCGCAAGCCTGCCCAATAATGATCGGACCTGAACCGATGATCAGGATCTTATGAATATCTGTACGTCGCGGCATTTTACTAAACTCACGATTATACAGAAATTTCGCCGCCGCACTAACCTCCCGGCCTTGAAGCCCGCTAGAACGGGATTCCAGGCAGCCGCGGAACCTTGTTCCTTATGTTCCGCCTTGCTTCGTCGAGCACGACCTTGCCGCTTAGAACGTCTTCGAGTTTCCGCGAAAACACTGGATCGATCCGCTTCAGCCGGTCGCGGACGCGTCTCGCTTCCCGCTTATTTCCTGTCAGGTGATAGACCTCGCCGAGGTTATAAAGCCCGAAGACGTTGTTGGCGTCGAGCGTCGAAACTCGCGAGAACTGAGCGATCGCGTTCTGCAGGTCGCCCGCACCGCGGTAGGCACGCCCTAGCTGGTTCATCGCGATTACCCAATCGCCCTGCAAGCTCAAGGCACGATTCAGAGCCTCGGTGGCAGCCTGAAAATCTCCGAGCTCATTGTTCGTCGCCCCAAGATTCATAAATGCCGGGTGAAGATTCGCATCCATCTCGACCGCTCGCTGCAGCGACTGCCGGGCAAGCTCGAGTTTCTGCTTTGCCTCGTCTTCCTTGTTGTTCTGCTTGTCATACCGGGCCGCATTGTAATATGCCCAGCCGACGTTATTGTGATCGACCGCCGTCGGGTTCAGCTCTTCGGCAGACTTCAGCCTCGCCGATGCCTTGTCCCATTCGTTCGTTTTGCCGAGACAGAAGCCCCATTCGCTAAGAAGCTCTGCGTCCTTCGTAATGCCTTTTTCGTACGCCGCACGATATTGCACGTTCGCATCGGCAAAACGCTCGAGCTGGCGATAGGCACTCGCCAGATGTGCGTGTGCACTTGCGTTGGCCGGGTCGAGATCAAGCACCTTTAAGTAAGAGTTCGCCGCTTCGTCATATTCGCCGCGGTTGTATTGCAGAACACCGAGGTCGAACCATGCTACCGAAAGCGTCGGCTCGGCCTTCAGAGCGTCCTGATAAGCCGCCACTGCCTGATCGCCGCGGCCGGCTTCGTCGTGCAGCCGAGCGATCGCATAAAATGCCGTTCCATTATTCGGCTCCTCGACCGTTACCGAACGGTATAGCGCCATCGCCTCTTCCTCGTTGCCTTTCCGTTTCAAGATCGCCGCACGAGCGAACTTCGCTTCGGTCGTCGCTGTTCCGGCAGTTTCGGCCTTCGCGATCATCTCGTCTGCCCGGGCATCATCGCCGGTCTCGGCATAAAGCAAGCCAAGTGGGAGATAAACGGCCGTCAATTCGGGGTCGATCTCAAGGGCCTTCGCGTAATTCGTTATCGCTTCGCCGTTGTTGTTCCGTGTGTCGTGGAGCTCGCCGAGCTTCAGATACGCGACCTGATTCTGCGGGTCAAGCAAAGCGGCCTCTTCCAGCAGAGGCAGAGCCGCCAGATCATCGCCCGCTGCCATCTGCTCGGTCGCCTTTGCCGTCAAGCCTTCGCTAAGGCCGATCTTAGCTTCCGAATTTTTTGCGTTTAGCTTGATCGCTTCTCTGAAGCTGTTTATGGCGGGGTCGATAGTTCCTTCCTCAAGCTGCTTTTCGCCGCGGGCCGTCAGGACGTTCGATTGACGGGCCAGCCGATTCCGTTCGCGAGCCCTCGCCCGGGCAAGCTGAGTTGCTCGAGCCTTAGCAAGCTCGGCCCGAGACTTACGCCGAGCCGCGGCCTGCGAGTTTAGGCGAGCCCGGTTACCGGCCATACCCGCTGCCGAACGAGCACCGCCGGAGAACGCCGCTCGCTCCTGTGGCCGCTTGCTCGAACCCCGGAAAACAAAAACGCTCGCACCGCCGGTCAGGTCCGCCGAAGGCACGAGGTCATTTGCTCGCACAGGCAAACTTCCCGGCAACAGAAGCGAAAAGGCGATCAAACCTACTAAAACGCTCTTTCGAAAACTCTTTTGACCTGTCATAACTCAACCTCGCACCGCTTCTTTCAATCAAATATTTCGAGTCCAACTATTTAGACGACGCTTTCCGAGACGCTTTGCGGCAAAAGATTTTCCACCCCGAGAAAAACCGGCTCGGGCACAAGTTCTATCCCAAACCTGGATCGCACCGCACCACGCACCTTATTCATCAACGCGAAAATGTCGGCCGATTTGGCTCGTGCTAGATTCACGATCGCCAATGAGTGATTTGCCGAGATTCCGGCTTCGCCGAGGCGATAGCCCTTCGCAAAGCCCGCCCTTTCTATCAGCCAAGCCGCTGGGATCTTCACCAGCCCCTCGCCCGCCGAAAAGCTCGGCACCTCAATTCCTTCGGCTTCCGCGATCGCGCGATGAACCGCTACGGAGACGATCGGATTCTTGAAAAACGAGCCCGCACTCCGCGAATTCGGATCCGAAGGGTCGATAACCATCGACTTTCGCCTCCGGATGTCGAGAACAGCCCCCCGAACCTCCGCGAGGCTCGGCGAGCGTACGCCGAAATGCTCTTTCAGGTCGCGGTAAACCACCTTCGGCCCGCCGCCGGCCTTAAGTCTAAAGGTGACGCTCACGACCACGTACCGCCCCGATTCGCTCGTGTTAAAGATGCTCCTACGATAACTAAAGCGGCAATCTTCGTTGCCCAGCAAAACGAACTCCGCCAATTTCCGGTCAAAGCACCTCACGCTCACGATCGTCTCCGCGACTTCCTGCCCGTACGCTCCTACATTCTGCACCGGTGTTCCGCCAATGGAGCCGGGAATGCCGCTCATGCATTCAATTCCGGCAAGTTCCCGGCTCACGCATTCCGCCACAAACGCGTCCCAATCCTCGCCCGCCGCGACTTCTGCGATTACAAAACCATCCTCATCGGGCTGTCCGAAACCAACCCCATTAAGGTCGATCTTTATCACCAGCCCGTCAAACCCTGCGTCGCTGACGACCAGATTGCTCCCGCCCCCGAGAACGAAAACCTCAAGGCCTCTTTCCTCAGCGAAACGAAACGCCGCCGGCAAATCGTCTTCGCTCCGGGCAGATAGAAAATACCGGGCCGGCCCGCCGACACCCAGCGTCGTAAAGCCGGCGAGCGGCACGCCCTCTTCGATCCTCTCTTCGATGGCCATAAAAAAATGGGAGAAGGTAATTTTACCCCTCTCCCGTTCGATTTCCCATTTTGGGCGAGCGTCAGCTTTTTACAACGCCGCCCGTCATGTTCGTAAGCCGTGTCGCAAGGTCATCACGCCCGAGCGATCTTAGCTTGCTGTGCGCCTTTTTAGCTTCGTTCGTATTGCCGTTCTTGAATTCGGCAAGCCCAAGGTTCAAGTGCGCTTCGGCGAGCTTATCGTCCTGCCTGATCGCCAGCTTGAAGTGCTTGATCGCCTCCTTAAAATTATTGTCGTTGACGTAGGCAATTCCTAGTTCGTTTTGAGCAAACGCCCATTTCGGCTCCTTGTCAACGACGCGTTTCAAGGCATTGATCGCTCCTTTCTTGTCGCCCGTCTCGGTATAAACACGTCCGAGATTCAGCAACGCTCCCTGTTGGAAGGGCGAATTGGCTGCCGACGCGATGGTCAGATTCTCGATCGCTTTCTGGAGCTTTGCACGGCCCTCCGCATCACGCTTTTCCGCAAAATCGGTCCTGGCGGCATTGAAATATGCCCAGCCGAGATTTGAGGTGTCAACGTTATTCGTGGTCAGCGTTTTCGCTTTTTCAAGGTAGCGGACCGCCGCGCTCCATTTGCAGGGAACGCCCCTCGCCGTGTTTATCTCGCACTGCCGTGCGACCGAGAACGCTGCCCGCCCGAGAATGTCTGCCGTCAGCTCACGTTTCTCCTGATTCGTCGCAAAATCCGGCTGGCCCTCAAAGAACAACGCGGCCAGATTGTAGTTCGTCTCCGCTCGGTTGAAATCGTTCATCAGCCGATAGGCGTCGCCCAGGTTCGCGACCACCTCGGGGTTGTCGTTTTTGAGCAGCTTCGCTTTCTCAAACTCATCGACGGCTTCCTTAAACTCATCCAACTCAAAATGCGCCGTGCCAAGCCCGTAATGGGCCTCGAAGTAGTTTTGCCGGAGGGCGATCGCCTTCTGAAATTCGGGGATCGATTCGCGCGTCCGTCCGAGCCGCGTCAAGGTCTCGCCGGTGTAGTAGAACGCCTCTGCCAGGGTCGCGTCGTTTGCGGTCGCCTTATTAAATGCAGCAAGCGCCGCGTCGCCGTTCTCCTGCTTGAGCCTCACGAGCCCGAGGAAGTATTGTGCCTGAGCGTCGTTCGGCTCGATGGCGACCGCCTTCGTCAGAAGCTCATCCGCCTTGGCGATGTTATCCCGCTGATAGTAAAGAATACCGAGCGGAACGTAGATCTCCGTCAGCTCGCTATCGGCCGAAAGGGCCTTCTCATAATTTTCAGTCGCCAGATCGTCGTCGCTCTCTGCGGAGAGAACCTCTGCCAGGCCGTAATATGCCGGCCCGTTCTTCGGGTTCAGGCTGATCGCTTCTTCAAAATCCTTTTTCGCGACGGCCAATGCATAGCGCGTCAACATCTCGTTCCCGCGAAGAGCCAATGCTTCACTCAAACCGTCCCGAGCGATCGTGTTCGTGCCGTCGAGCGTCCGTGCTTCGCGGAAGAAATCTATCGACCGCTCATAGTTCTTCTCATTTATGTAGTATTCACCGACGCCCGCAAACAAGATCGAGACCTCCTGCGGCGACTTCGTCTGGATCGGCGGTAGTTTGTCCTCGGCGATCGCGGTCGTCCGCTGCCTTCTCGGTGCGTTCGACGCAAGCCGCGTGTACTGGCTGCTTACCCGCCTCGCGGTCTGGGCACGCTGCGATCGGCTTCGGCGTGCCGTCGACTGCGAAACGAACCGCTTCGAGACCGACTTCGACCCGCCTCTGAACACAAAAAGGCTGGTTCCGCCCGTCAGGTCCTTGACCGGCACCAACTCCTGTGCCGCCACGATCGACGCACAAACGCCAAGCGAGATGGCCATCACCAACCAACGCCGCTTAAATATCGAGATCTTTTTCATATTCATGATAGCTTCTATTTATTAAGGGAACGCCGAAAACCAATGAATAACTACGATGCGCTCCGCCACTAAAGACGTTCGCCGCACCCTGATTTTGCCATCGGCCATCCCGGAAGATGCTCAAATACAAGCGTTAGCTCTTCACTTGCTGGTATTTGAGCCTCGAAGCTTGCTAATAATTGTCCGAGCGAATCGGAACGGCGGACGATTTGCGAATCTCCTGTATCGATCATTATCACGTAATGAATACAAATAGCCGACGTGATTGTTCACAAGCCGTTCCAATATCAAGGGATTCTTGTGAATCGACACATCCCCTATCTCGACAGCAAACACGACATGAGGCAGATTGTACGCGTGGAAGTGAACTCCCTTTGAATGGAGGTCTTCAAGCGCCTCATAGATTCCGTTATAGGTGATCTGTGCGTCGTGAAACAGAATTACCCCCCCCGTTCGTTTAACACTGACAAACAAAACTCGAAATCTCTTCGCATTGCCGCATCCGTATGTTCACCATCGATCAGACAAAGGTCGATTGGCCCCTCGATCGTTGACGGATCGATCTCTTCGGTGCTGCCATCGATGGTTTTTATCTTCTCAACGTACTCCGGGGCCACCCGCTTCAAATTATCGATCATTCTATCCGTCGAGTTTTCCAAATAAGTCCAATCGAAGCCGCGTTCGTCTGGCTGTGTTTTCGGCCGTTTATCGATAGAAATGATCGTGCGGCATTTCGTATCAAGCAAATGCGGCTGAATACTCCCGCCGAGATACGAGCCGATCTCAAGGTAGGCGTATTCACCTTTGATCTCGCGGACGGCCGCCTGACAGGCTAAGAACGATTTCTTATCCTCTTCAGAGGACTGGCTTTCGATTGTTGAAAAAACTGATAAGTCCATCGCTTCAATTTTCGATTTTGGAATGACCAATGGTCGAGGTAGTAACAAGTATGTACCCCTGATATTTATTACCGTGACGATATACCATTTTGCTCTGTGTTTAAAGCCTTAGCCCTCCTTCACTTTCCGCTCTTGCTGATTCCTGCAACGTAAGATAGATTTAATATTTACCAACAACCCATGCGTCTCAGGGCCGGTTTTCCGGACTCGCGAGCCCTTCTTTCACTTCGGCCCGGACCGCGGATTTTGGCATCCGAAATCTACACCTAAAGGAGATCTTGCCGAGATGAAAGCATTTACAACTGAAAACCTACGAAATCTGGCTGTCATTGGACACGGCGACGCGGGGAAAACCCAGCTGACCGCGTCGCTGATGTATGTGGCCGGTGCAACGCCACGCTGGGGAAAGGTTGACGAAGGAACCACCGTCACTGACTTCGAAGACGACTCAATCGCCCGCAAGGTCTCGCTCAACAACAACTTTGCCCACATCGAATACGCCGATTCGAAACTTAATTTTATTGATACACCCGGCTATGCGGCCTTTGTCTCGCATGCCCGTCCGGCGCTTCGCGTCGTGGACTGCGCTCTCGTAGTGGTCGACGGCGTAAACGGCATCGAGGTCCAGACCGAAAAGACCTGGAACTATGCCAACGAATTTATGCTCCCGCGGTTCATGGTCATCAACAAGCTCGATAAAGAGAACGCCGACTTTGGCCATGCCCTCGAAACCGCGACCTCGAGCTTTGCCCGTTCGATCGTTCCCTTTACGCTACCCATCGGCACTGAAGAAAATTTTAAGGGCGTCGTCGATGTTGTGCATCAAAAGGCATACGAATTCGACGCGGACGGCAAAGCCAAAGAGATCCCGATGCCCGAAAGCGGCAAGGATGTCTTTGATCGCACCCGCGAACGGCTGATCGAGCTCGTCGCCGAATCCGACGACGCGTTGATGGAAAAATACTTCGAGGACGGCACCCTGCCCGAGGAAGATATTTACCCAAATCTCGCAAAGGCTATCGCGAAGAGCAAGCTCTGCCCGGTCTATGCCGTTTCATCGACCACACTTGCCGGCCTCTCGATCCTGCTCGACCATATTGTCGAGTTTGCTCCAAACCCGGCAACGCACGAGGCCGAATACGGCTTTGCGGACAGCGAGCTGTCCGGCGACCGCGTTAAGCGCAAATACTCCAACGACGAACCCTTTTCGGCATACGTTTTCCGCACCATCGCCGACCCCTTCGCCGGCCGCATCAATGTGATGAAGGTCGTCTCCGGCAAGGTCGACTCGGACGCGACTGTCTTTAACGCTTCCCGCGATACGCCGGAACGGCTCGGTGCTCTTCACGTCATTGCCGGCAAAACGCTCGAGAAGGTAAATTCGGCCCAAACCGGCGACATCATCGCCGTAGTAAAGCTAAAAGACACGCAGACCGGCGACACGCTCTGCGATAAAGCTCACCCGATAGTTTATCCGCCGGTCGAATACCCCGAGGCAGCTATCTCCTTCGCCATCGAGCCCAAATCGCGGGCCGACGAGGACAAGATTTCCGTCGCTTTGCACAAGATACTCGAGGAAGACCCGTCGCTCCACTTTGACCGCGACGCCCAGACGAAGGAGTTTATCCTCTCCGGCTCCGGCCAGCTTCACATCGAAACGGTCGTCAAAAAGCTCGCCGACCGCTACCACGTCGAGGTCGCTCTTCATCCGCCGAAGGTTCCTTACAAAGAAACGATCACCGCCACCGCAGAGGTTCAGGGCCGCCATAAGAAGCAGTCCGGCGGACGCGGCCAGTTTGGCGATTGCAAGGTGATCTTCGAACCGCTTGAGCGCGGAGGCGGTTTCGAGTGGGTCGATAAGATCTTTGGCGGAGCCGTTCCGCAGAACTTCCGACCGGCGATCGAGAAAGGCATTATCGAAGCCGCCGCGAATGGAGCTGTCGCGGGCTTTCCCCTGGTCGATTTCAAAGTGACGCTCATTGACGGCAGCTACCACACGGTCGATTCCGACGAGCATTCGTTCCGGGCGGCCGGCCGCAAGGCGTTTCGTGCCGCGATGGAAAAGGCAAGCCCGACACTGCTCGAACCGATAATGGACGTCGAGGTCTTCACGCCGCTCGAGTTCTCGGGCGATATCATGGGCGACCTCAACAGCCGCCGCGGACGCGTGGCCGGCATGGATATGCGAGGCAAACAGCAGGTGATCAAAGCAAAAGTGCCGCTCGCCGAGATGCTCGATTACCAATCGAAACTCAACTCGGTGACGCAGGCCCGCGGCTCGTACCACATGCAGTTTTCGCACTACGATCCGCTGCCGCACAACTTCGCCCAAAAGGTCATCGACGAAGCCGTTGCCGCCGGCCGAGTCCGAGCCCACGAGGACGACGACTAGTTTGAGTCCCCGTTTGGAGTCCCGCCTTCAGGCGGCCTCTTCCGAATCAAAAAAAGCGTGGTCGATTCGCTCAACCACGCTTTTCTATTTCGATGAGGCCGGCAGACACAGGGACTCCACACGACGAACTATCCATTAACAGTCGTTTCGACAAATTCGCTGGCCACTCTTCGTTTTCGGCAATTGAGGGCCATAACTCCGCGATGTGCCGTCGTGAATCTGGGTTCTTGGCTCAATCTAGCTTCCGGGTGACCAACTCGTACCATCCTGGAAGCAAACGACCATAATCTGAAACTTTGCTTGCTTCAATTCTGATAGCGGACGACGTGCCTGTAGAAATTGTTTCAAGTGAGTATAACTTTTCGGTGTGAGCGTGATTATATCCGAGTCGCCGGGGTGAAGGAGTTTTGGCGTCTCTTCAGTAACCAAGTCGAACCCGCTTTCTTTTGCTTTTTGCTGCGCAAGCGGATTGATTCCGTATTCAAGAAAATGCACAACTTGGGGCTGATGCCCTTCCGTTTCCGGAAAAAGCAAGACGATCGCCACGTAGACAATCGGTTTTCCGGAAGCATTCTTGAATGTAAAACTCAAACCGCTCAACCAATCGCCCGAGCGGTTGAAGCTTTGTCCGTCGTATATCTTAGCGCCATCCGCCTCGATTGAAACCAAGTCGATCGGTTCATTTTTGAACGACAACTTCTTAAGTACTTTGACATCGTTCGCATAGGCTTGAGCTGACGCTTCGCGGGTTGCATGACCCCCAAAAAGCATAGCCACGAATAGCAACATAAAAGCTGGCTTTAGTACTCGCGTCCGGGACGGATCGACACCTCCTACGACGCATTTGTTCTCGGAATTCATAGCTCTTTTCCAATTAAGCTGAGACATCGACATATTTCGGTCAGAAACAAAATTGCTCTCGAATTCTAATTGGCATTATTTAAGGAGTCAAGACTTTTTGGCGCTCTAGTGGCGTCGAGCGCGAAAAGGCCGGTACCTGATCTAGATCAAAGTACCGGCCCTTTTTATATCTTGCGGTTCACTTAGAACGGCCATCTCCAACGCGTGTCGTTTCGGTCATTCCGATCATTCCGGTCGTAGCGGCCATTCCGGTCATTGCGGTCGCCGTATCGAGCCTGGCGATAGCCACGGTTGTAGCCGTCCTGATATGCCCGTCGAAGCTGCGGCGTGTTTCCCCAACCCCGATTGCGGTTCTGGTTGCGGTTGCGATCGCGGCCATTTGCTGCCTTGCGGCCGGCCTGCATACCTTCGCGATATCCACGCTGATAAGCAAATCGAATGCTCTGGTTCCCGTTGCGGTCGCGGCCATTGTAACGGTCATCATCATCGCGATCGTTGTCGTAACGGTCATTGTCGCGGCGATCGTCACGGCGATCGTCCCGACGGTCATCGCGGCGATCGTCTCGGCGGTCATTGGGGCGATTATCGCGGTTTTGTGCAGCCGTGTCGGTCGCGGTCAGGAACGAAACCCCGAGGGTTAACGCAAAGCCGAGAGCGAGGCTGCCGATAAGTTTTTTAATGTTGATCAATGTCATTTGGAATAGATCCTCCGCCGTTTTAAATGCAAAGGATGTGCCAGCCCTCATTTAATTGGCATTTTTCCTTTTCCAGCCCCAAAAGTCCCATGATCTTTACCCAATCAGTATGCTAGGCAACACCATTTGCGTAAGGAGCATTGCACCTTCTTGAACTTTGTCCGGGGTCGGCTTACACTCTCTTTAGCCGTGAATCTGCCGAATTACCTTACGCTCGGGCGCATTCTCTTTGTGCCGCTGCTGGTCGTGGTGCTTTTAACGCCGATGGCGGAGCAATGGCTCGGCGTTAACGGCTACGCGCTTGCGATCGTCATTTTCCTGATTGCCGTCCTGACCGACATCCTAGACGGCCACCTCGCCCGAAGCCGAAATCAGGTCTCAACCCTTGGCAAATTCCTCGACCCGATCGCCGATAAGCTGCTCATCTCCGCCGCTCTTATCGTTTTGGTCGAGAAACAACTCGCACCATCGTGGGCCGTCGTCGTTATTCTCGGTCGCGAATTCATCGTCACCGGTCTTCGCTCCGTCGCCGCCGCCGAGGGCATCATCATCCAGGCCCAAACTTCCGGAAAGATAAAAATGTGGGCGCAGAGCATTGCCGTCGTCGCCCTGCTCGTCGCGGCCGCGAACGGCAAGCCTCCGGTCTCGAACTTCGGGCTCGATTTTCCTTTCATCACCTTTTGGGAGGTCGCCGAAGTGCGCACGGCCTTCGCAAATCTCTCTCAGCTTTCCCTCACCGCAAATGACTGGAAGGTCTTCGGCTACCTCGTTGGCCGCGGAGCTCTTTGGGTCTCGGTTGCGATGGCGGTGTGGTCGCTCTACGATTATCTGTCCTATTTCTTCAAGCGAAAAGGCGAAGCCAATGGCGCGGAAAAGGCCGATGCCCGCTAAGGCACCGGCCGAAATTTATCGCGATCGCTGCTAGGGCTACTGGATCTCGACCCAATCGCCGGTGTGGATCTCAGCCGCGGTTCGCGTGATAACGACGGTAGCAGTTCTTTCTTTAACGTTTAGAACAACAGCCTCGCCGACCACCTTTCGGATCGCCGGACGGCCTTCTTTCGCACCCTTGTTGGTTACCTGTCGGCCGGTCGCCTCATTGCCTTTCTTTCGCGATGACTGGTTCGAGAACTTTCCGCCGCGGTAAACCTCGCTCTGGTAGCCATAGTCGCGGGCGATGACCGCCGACGGCGGACCGGGTTCGATATTTCCTTTCCCAAGCGGGCGAAACACCGTAAGCATGTCGCCAACGCGGACATTATCTTCGGCACCGAGATCGACATAAACGATCTGGTCGCGGGTAACCATTTCTTGCCCGTCGCGGGCCATGAAAAGCCGTCCCATCGCCTTTCCGCTCGGATCGGCAAACCGGTCAAACGCCGGCCGCGAGGTGAACGACGGGCTCGTCCGTTCCTGCCAAGGCTGAACCAGGTCGCCGAGCAAGAAGTTGTCGCAGGACGTCTTGATGCGGGCTACCGAGTGGTCGCTCTTGACGCGGATGACCTCGACCGCACCGACCTCTTGCACGTAGAAACCAAGGTCGCCCTTGTTGCTCCATTTCGTACGGACCTGTCCCTTCGGCCGCACGACCGCCATCATATCGCCAACCTTAACGCCGCGGTTCGCACCGACGTTGACGTAAACTTCGTTGTTCTCGGCATATAGAAACTGATCCGCCTCGCCAACGCCGCCAATAAGGCGCCGCTCGGTATCGATCGGAGCTTTCTGCACATAACCGGCACAGTAAACATTATTGCGTTCCGCATAGGTCCATGCACGGCCGTCACCTTGTGCAAAAACCGACGCAGCGGACATCAGAAACATGAATGAAAGAGCAAGGCTCGAAACGGCAAACTTTTTTGTGATCACGATAGACTCCTTTTTTGAAGA
Source organism: Acidobacteria bacterium Ga0074141 (assembly GCA_001464665.1). Classification (GTDB taxonomy): domain Bacteria; phylum Acidobacteriota; class Blastocatellia; order Pyrinomonadales; family Pyrinomonadaceae; genus OLB17. The sequence goes on along the minus strand of LNDP01000014.1, from coordinate 119,912 downwards.
GATAAAGATTGGCTCGGAAACAAACTGTGGGAAGCCCGACGCGGAAGCGATCGATCCGGCAACAGGCAACCCGCCCGCCAAACCGAAGGACATAAATCATTGTAGTTCGCCGCCCACATTCGAGTCAACATCTTTTTTCACAGTTAAACACTACCCGACGCCCGGGGATAATTCCAGATTCCAAATTCCAAATTCCAGATTCCAAATTCCAGATTCACCAGTCACCAGTCACCATTCACGATCATCTCCCCGTCTCCCCGTCTCCCCTTCTCGACGCTCGTCACTCGTCACTCGCCACTCGTCACTCGCCACTCGTCACTCGTCCCTCCTCAACATCGTCCCTCCCCTTGCCCCCACGTTCCTCCATTTGCTACCATTTCCGTTCGCCCGCCAGACTCGCTTCTCCGGGCCGGTGTAGCTCAGTTGGTAGAGCAGTTGATTTGTAATCATCAGGTCGGGGGTTCAAGTCCCTTCACCGGCTCCAGAATTTTCCAGTTTCAAGCCAGAGCATTTCGCCGCATTTTCGCGGCCGATCGCCGTACCCGAGCCCCGCTCGTGTCAGTAGCCCGCCGTGTCAGAGGCCCGACCGTCAGGGAGGGCGTGCTCGTTCTGTGTCTTATGTCTGTGGATTCTGTGTTCTTGCTTTCTGTTCCCAAAAAGCAGGAACCGGAGGCACAGACGAATCCGCATCTCCGGCTTCTTGCTACTAGCTACTAGCTACTAGCTACTAGCTACTAGCTACTAGCTACTAGCTACCAGCTACTAGCTTCTATCTAACAAATGCATTCGGCACAGGCCTATCACCAGTGATTCCAAACTGCAGAATGAGCGGGCCTGCCGTTGAGCGTAACGCAAACCAGTTCGAGTTCGATGGCCGGAATACGGCCGCGTCGATCTTGCCGTCGCCGTCGTAGTCACCCGGTGCCGGGATGTCGCCCGCCGCTCCCCACGGGAATGCGTAGAAGCTCGAGTCTTCAGATCTGAGCACGTACCACTCGCCCGTTGATGGCCTAAAGTAAGCGAGGTCTGCCTTGCCGTCGCCGGTGTAGTCGCCAGGAACGGCAAGGTCGGTCGCCGAGCCGAAGGCGAACGCCCGATTAGCTCCGTCACTCGAACGCAAGTACCACCACTCGCCGCCGCCCGAACCGCCCGCGGGCCGGAACACCGCGACATCTGCCTTTCCGTCACCGTCATAGTCGGCCGGAACAGGCCTGTCTCCGGCGATGCCGAAGGGTATCGTCGCAACCTGCCCGTCCGACGAACGCAGCGTGAACCAGGTGTTCGTCGCCGTGCGGAAGACGGTCGCGTCGGCCTTCCCGTCACCGTCAAAATCTGCCGGCGAAGGAACGTCGCCCGCCGCACCGAAGGGGAACGCGAAGAACGTCGAATCTTCGCTTCTCAACACAAACCACTCGCCCGAAGCCGGCCGCCAGAAGGCGATATCCGTCTTCCCGTCACCGGTAAAATCCGCCGGCACGATAGTATCCGCCGTGCCACCAAACGCGAACGCCCGATTCCCGCCATCCGACGACCTCAAGTACCACCACTCCGACCCACTTCCCCCAACCGGCCGAAACACCGACACATCCGTCTTCCCATCGCCATCCATGTCGAAGTTACCCGTTCCTGCCACTACGAAAGTCGTTTCGTAAACCACCGTTTGATATGTTGCTCGCAGCTTCCACTGCCCGGCCGGAGCATTCGAAGCGACAGTCCAGTTCCAAAACCAGTACGATGCGTTATAGCTGTTCGGGCTCGTGTGCGACCAAGTAACCTGGTTATTTCCGTCTGGTCGGACCAGAGCATACTGGGTTTGATGGCCGGCCAATTGGTCACGGAAATAGGCAGAAGTCGTTAGTGAATCGCCGCGTCGAAAGATCTTTTTCTCATTCGGGACCTCCGGGTTCGGGCAACTCGGGAAAACCGGGGCCGCCGAGCCGGTCATTAACTTATTGACCTTTGAGTTTCGATACGGTTCCTGAACTGCCCACCACCCGACCGTGTTAAGCGTATTGCAACTTCCCTGATAAGGGTCCTGGAGATTATTTCCGCTGTCATAAAGCTCAAAATGGAGATGTGGGCCGGTCGAGCTTCCCGAACTGCCAACAATACCAAGATACTCTCCCGCAACAACAGAATCCCCGACCGATTTGGTCGTCAGACTTCCGCTCTTCATATGCCCATACCACGCAATGGAATTGTCCGCATGGCGCACGTAAACCGCATTCCAACTGCCAGAACCGATCGAGCAACTCCGATCGAAATTCCCGTCAGATTTCGAAACGATGGTCCCCGGAGCGGCTGCAACGATCCTTACCGCATTGGTGTCCATTTTGTTCCAGCCAAAAGGCCAGGTGAAAAAATCGATCCCACGATGGTTGTAGCCACTCGTAAGGTCGTAGGTACGCGTTCCACAATTGTAGTCCTGAAGCTGATTGGGGAATGCGAGATTGTGATCAACGTAGTTTGAAATTCCAATGACGTCGAAATCCGTAAGGCCAGGCGATTTTTCGACCGGCATCATGAGCGGAACGGCTTGCGGCGTGGCTGGTGAAAGACGCCCATCTTTTTCGAGCCGGTCGATGTTTGACCTTATCTCTTGCCAGATCGCCGCCCTGGCACCTTTGCTGATCTCATCCTTGGGTTGAAACGGAGCTTCACCGCCTCCGTCCGGCTGGCGCTCAGCCTGCGGTCCGGCCGCACTAAGATCTGAACCAACGACGACGACCGAATGGAAGAGAACGGCGGCCGCGAGAACGAAAAGGACGAGCGCGAAAACGATGGTGCGTTGCATAAATACCCCAAAGACACGAAAAGGTGGACGCGGAGCCGGCTTGAATAGATCAGCACGGCGATCTGATTCGTGTCGACTGTAGAATTCCGCAATTATTGTCCAGTGCGTCGCCGAAGTCAATATTTTTCTCTTCCGTTGAAGTTCGAGCACCGTATGTCCGCTCGGATCAGCAGTTGAGATATCCGCTCGGCATTTGGTACTGGAAGTTCGGCCGCACTCTGATGAAACCTCGCGGCGATATTCCCGAGAGTTTCGGGCCGAGTACGCCTAACCCACGGCGACCCGCCGGCACGATGGGCCGAATTTGATAAATTTCTGTTGACCTATGCGTTGCGACTGTGATACGGTTGTGTCGGTGTGGGAAGGTTATAAACAATTTGGGATCGGTGGCTCGGGGCGAGGGGTGTTTGCCGTTGTTCAACTATTTAGGGGCTTGAGGCGGCCGGCGGCGGCTGCTGCGGACTTTTCCGCACCCACCGGGCAAATCCGCCGCATGTTTCACTTGTTTCACTTGTTTCACTTGTTTCAGTTGTTTCAGAAACGCGCACCCTCCGCAAGAAATGAAACACCCTCAATGCGGAATCCGGAACCTAGGATCTGGAAATCCCCCACTTCGGCGGCAAAAAGCTTTACCTTTTTCTGGTTTCGGGGTAAACTTCTCGGCAGTCAAAGCAACCCTGATAGGGAGGAGTGCCATCATAAGCCGCGAAGATTTTCCAAATTCCAGTTCCGATCTGTTAGCACGCGACCTCTTAGCAGGAGCTTCTATGGAATCAAACTCTGCCGCTGCGGCCCTGGAAGGCGATCTAGTTCTAGGTTTAGATGAGTCCACTCGGTTGGGCAAAGCCCCGGGACGGGTCGAGTTCTTCGACGCGGACACTTCCGATCATGACCTCGCCCGCCTCGCCGCCGACGGTGACATTTCTGCGTTTGAGCTTATCTATAACCGGCATAACCGCCGGGTTTATTCGCTTTGCCTGCGGATGACGGCGAGCCAGACCGAGGCCGAAGACCTGACGCAAGAGGTCTTTATTCAGCTTTTCCGCAAGATCGGAAGTTTCCGCGGCGATTCGGCTTTTTCGACCTGGCTGCATCGGATGACGGTCAATCAGTGCCTAATGCACTTCCGTAAGCGAAGCGTCAAAAGTGAAAAGACAAGCGAGGACGGCGAAGTTCCTGAGCAGCCCGTCATAGGTTCGCAGAATCCGGGAAGGATGCAGGTGATTGACCGCATCGCTCTCAAGAACGCCGTGGCTGAGCTTCCCAAAGGCTACAAGAGTGTTTTTCTCCTTCACGACGTGCAAGGATTCGAGCATGAGGAAGTCGCCCGCCGGCTCGGGATCTCGGTCGGCACTTCAAAATCGCAGCTCCACAAGGCCCGGCTTAAACTCCGCGGCTTGCTCAAAAAAGAGAACTCCACGGCATAAGCGTTCGTTCGGCCCCGTCAATGACCAGCGGCCCACCTGAACGCTTATTTTTGTGCCCGAATTCCTTGGTCGCGGACTTACGCGGGGCAACCAATCAAGGCCGCGGACAATCTATAAGTGTTGAAGCGACGATGACCTTTCACACTGGCAATGAAGTGCATTGATTTCCAAAACCAAATGAGCCGATATCTCGAGGGCGACCTTGAACAGCCCCGTGCTGTCGAGGCGGGGCTTCACCTCGCAGAGTGTGACCCTTGTGCAAAGTCGTTCGAGGAATTTTCGTTCATGCTCGATTCGTGCCGCGGCATCGAGGTCGATGAGGAAATGCCGCCGAACGCCGAAGCTCTTTGGTGCCGCATCAGCAACGTGATCGAAAGTGAAACTGCCGCCGAGAAACGTTCCGCACCGGCTCCGCCTCCGCCCAGCCGCTGGAATTTTTCGTTCGGCCAGGCGTTTGCCGTCGTCGCAATGGTCGCTCTTGTAAGTTCGCTATTGACCGTGGTCGCTGTTCGCAATTATCTTGAGCCGCCGGCCGAGGACATGGTGACGCGTTCGGCCGAGACCGAAACGACATTTGAAAAGTTTCTCAGCCGCGTTGGGCTTTCTGATTCGCCGCGAGAGGCACGCGAACGCCGCATCCGCGAACAGCAGGCCGCGATCGAGTATTGGGACAAGCGTGTGCGTGTCCGTCGGGCCCAATGGGACCAGAGAATGCAGCAGGCCTTTGACCGAAATCTTCGTGAGATCGACCAGGCAGTGACGGAATACACGCGGACGATCGAGAATAACCCGGACGATTCGCTCTCTGTTGAGATGCTGGACGCCGCACTAAACGATAAAATGAATTTGCTAAGGCAATTTTCCGAGCTTTAGCCTCAGTACGTGACCCGTAGCTTTAAAAACATCTTTAGCCTTGGCGGGCAGACCGGGACTGCAAAGGTGATAATCACCGGCGTGGTCTTTCTTTTATTGACCGCCGCAGCATTTCCCCAAGGGCAGCGCCGTTTCTCGCGCAGCTTTCCGGCAAACAACGACGTTCGCATCGAGCTTTTGAACCGCTCGGGAACGGTGACCGTAGAAGGCTGGAACCGCCAGGAGGTCAACGTTACGGCATTCCTCGAGGCTCCGGTCGCGGCCATCGAACCGCGGGTCGCGAATGGGACCATCTACATCAATCTCGTTAAGGACAATCAAGGCCGCGGCGAGGTCGGAAGTGTGAATTTCACGGTCCGCGTTCCGTTCACATCTAGCGTCGATATCGAAACGCTTGTCGGCAATTTGATCGTCTCGAACATCCGTGGTGGCCTGCTCAGGGCCCACATCACCAGCGAAGGCGACATAACGCTCACCAATATAGGTGCGAGAGCAGTTTCCGCACAGAACGGCATCGGCGATATCTTTTACGATGGTGCGATCGCATCGGGCGGGAGTTACCGATTCCAATCAATTCGCGGCAATATCAATCTGCGCATTCCATTCACTTCGTCGTTCAAGTTGGTCGCGACCGCTCCCTCGACACGCAACATTTCGCTCGGCTCGCTGGCGAATACAAATATGAGCTATGCCGGCGACGGCCGCCGTGTGATCGGCCGCGTTGGTGATGGAAGTGCAACGATCTCGGTCACAAACCAGCGTGGCAACATCGCGTTCATCAGCCGATAGCCAAACCGAAAAACATTGCTTTTCGCTCGCCGAAAGGCGTAAGATACCAAAGGCCGCTCCTCTAGCCCCCCGAAAATCACAATGAAGATCAAACACCTGGCGATAGCCGCACTTCTTTTTGCATTCTTTGCCTCAGCAGCCGATGCACAGCTCTTAAAACGGACCGTTTACAAGAACGACCGCTTCGCTTTCGGCGTCGGCGGGACGATCGAGATCACCGGTGCTCCGATGGGTTCGATCCGCGTCGAGGGATGGGCAAATCGCGAGGTCGAGATCGAGTCAGAGATCGAGATACAGGCACCAACCGAGGCCGACCTCGACCGCATCGGCAAAGTTACCGGCTTCGTTCTGCAGGAGACGCTCGGCCGGACCGGCATCACCTCCGTCGGGCCGCACGACAAAAAAGCGATCCGAAAAGTGGACAAGAAATTCCCCAAAGCCCTCTACGAAATGCCGGTCCGCATCAACTATGTGGTCCGCGTGCCGAAGTATTCTGACATTGTGATCAACGGCGGAAAGGGTGCCCTACACATTTCCGGCATCGACGGAATGCTGCGTGTGAATTTTGTTGAGACCGAAGGCAAGATCGACCTCGTCGGCGGCGGCATTCAGGCGACCATCGGAACCGGAACGCTCGATATTACAGTTCCCTCGCGAAGCTGGCGTGGCCGCTTTGCCGATGTTTCGATCGCGAACGGCACCATCGACCTCAAACTCCCGGTCGGACTTAACACACAATTCGATGGCGCGATACTCCGCACCGGCCGCATCGAGAACGGATACGAGGGCTTTAAGCCCCGCAACCGCAACGCCCAGTTCACCGAACGCTCGGTCGCCGCAACCTCTGGCTCGGGAACGATCCCGCTGAAATTCACCGTCGGCGACGGCGTTTTGAAGGTCAACGAGTTCGACCCATCCCTTTAGCTTTCTCGTTTGGAGTTCCAGCTTTAGCTGGCCACGTTTGGAGTTCCAGCTTTAGCTGGCCACGTTTGGAGTTCCAGCTTTAGCTGGCTATTCGTTGCCCCTTGAACTCTGGTATATTTCACGAAATGTACTATTGGCGCAGCCTTTCACAAGACCAACGCAACGCCGTTTCAGAATATCGCCGCATCAACCGTCTTCCCAAACACTCGCCTCCTCATTTCGATTCAGACACGGAAACGCGCTATCTGCTAACTGCCGCCTGCTACGAGCATAAACCGATAATTGGCACAAGTCCCGAAAGAATGTCAGAGTGCGAAACCGCCGTGATCGAGCTTTGTGCGATGTTTGCCACCGCGATCTATGCGTGGTGCTTTCTCCCGAATCACTTTCACGTCCTGCTTTCCACTGCACGCATGTCCGAAGTTCGAGCTGAGCTCGGGCGCTTCAATGGCCGTTCAGCGTTCAAATGGAACGGCGAGGATGATGCTCGCGGGCGAAAAGTGTGGCACAATTGCTTCGAACGAAAGATGAGATCCGAGCGGCATTTCTTTGCATCGCTCAACTACGTATTGAACAACGCCGTGCATCACGGCCATGCCGAAAAGTGGCAGGAGTGGCCATGGAGCAACGCGGCCAAGTATCTTGAAACCATGGGCGAGGCTGAGGCCAAACGGATCTGGCTTGAGTATCCCGTACTAGATTACGGAAAAAAGTGGGACGTTTTCTGAGAACGGCAACGGCCGGCTTCGAACAAGCGTTTGCGAATTCTACTATTGGCCAGCTAAAGCTGGAACTCCAAACACTGTAATGTCTATCAAATCTGACATCTGGCTCCGGAAGATGGCCGCTGAGCACGATATGATCTCGCCATTTCTGCCCGAACTAGTCCGCGAGTCGGGCGGAAGCCGGATCATCTCGGCTGGCACCTCAAGCTACGGTTACGACATGCGGCTCGCCGATGACGGCTTCAAGATCTTCTCGTCGGTTCACGCCAAAGAGATCGACCCGAAGCGGTTCAACGACCAATATTCGCTCGTCGAGCCCGAGCTGCAGACGGCCGAGGACGGGGCGAAGTATTATCTGCTCCCGCCGCATCACTACGGGCTCGGCGTCACGGTCGAGACCTTTAAGATGCCGCGAAACGTCACCGGCATTGCGCTCGGCAAATCGACATACGCTCGTGCCGGCCTGCTCGTAAACACGACGCCGCTCGAAGCGGGCTGGACCGGCCGTCTGGTCGTCGAGATCGCCAACCTCGCTAACCTGCCGCTCCGCGTTTACGTAAACGAAGGCATTGGCCAGATCCTCTTTTTCGAGTCAGACGAGGACTGCGCCGTCTCATACAGCGACCGCGGCGGAAAATATCAAGGCCAAACCGGGCTTACATTTGCCAAGGTCTGATCGCAACAAAAAGGATGAGAGAATATTACTTCAGCATAGTCACTGTGCTTTTGGTCGTTCTCACGCTCATCGCCTTTTCCGATAACCTGTTCACAGACGTCAGGCAAGAAAGCAATAGTGATCCTAAGTTCATAATCCACGGCCTTTTCTGTCTTGCTTGGATGATCATCATAGCTGTTCAGGCAAATCTCATTCGAACGTTTCGATTTCTTACACATCGAAACCTGGGAATTGCATCGATCGTGATCGCCGCAGGAGTGGTTGCAAGCACGCTCTATATTTTTATCGATATATGGGAGGGCTGGGACAAACTCGTCTTTTACGCAAGGCCAAATCGATTCTTTTTACCTAGCTTTGCAGTGCTAGTTACCCTTGGATACCTAAATCGTAATACGGCCGATCTGCATAAGCGCTTTATGCTGCTCGCTACGCTGCTTATGCTTGGGCCGGTTCTCGATCGAGTAGGCAGCCCGATTGGGGTCTCACCATTGATCGCCAACCCCGTCATCTGGAACGCCCTATTTCTTTCACTATTTTACTACGATTGGAAGACGCTCCGGCGGATTCACCCGATCACCTATCTGGGCTTCACTTGGTTTTATATCGTGTGGGCGATCGCGCTCCTTACCTGATTCCTGATCAAACTTGACGCTATGGTATTTAAGACCCTATTTGCGATAATAATTGCCCTTACGATGTTCAATTCGGCCCATCCCCAAACCGGTTCCGACCGCCCGCGGGCCAGCGATCTTGGCCTTAAGATCGGCATTTTGCCCGCCGGAGCGAATAACGCGATCACCGACGTCGCCGGCGTCACCGTCGGGCAAACGACCATCGTAAAAGGCGAGAACATTCGCACCGGCGTCACGGCCATTTTGCCGCACGGTGGAAATCTCTTTCGCGAGAAGGTTCCCGGTGCCGTTTTCGTAGGTAATGGCTTCGGCAAACTCGCCGGCTCGACGCAGGTCAACGAACTCGGCGAGATCGAGACGCCGATCCTTCTGACTTCGACCCTCAGCGTGCCGAAGACCGCCGATTTTTTGATGGACTACATGCTCGCATTACCGGGCAATGAGAGCGTCCGCTCGATAAATCCGCTAGTCGCTGAAACGAACGACGGCGGGTTAAATGACGGCCGCGGACGCCACATCACCCGCGACGATGTTTTTAATGCGATCAAGAACGCAAAAGGAGGAGCGGTCGACGAAGGCTCGGTCGGAGCCGGAACCGGAACGGTCGCCTTCGGCTGGAAAGGCGGGATCGGAACGGCTTCGCGCAAACTTCCCGCAAACTTAGGCGGTTACACGCTCGGCGTTTTAGTTCAATCAAATTTCGGCGGCGTTCTGACCATCGACGGCGTCCCCGTCGGCAAAGAACTCGGGCAGTATTACCTCAAGAATTCAGTTCGGAGTTCCAGCTTTAGCTGGCCCGACAGTAAAACCGAAATAACGCCGGCTAAAGCCGGGACTCCGAACACCGCAGACGGTTCGATCATCATTATCATCGCCACCGACGCCCCGCTCGACCATCGCCAATTGAGCCGCCTCGCTTCGCGTTCAATGGTCGGCCTTGGCCGCACCGGAGCCTCGATGACGAACGGCAGCGGCGACTACGCTATCGCATTCTCGACCGCGAACCGCGTCAACGCCGATGACCGCATCCGCAGCATCTCTGTTCTCGGCAATGACGCGATGTCGCCGCTCTTCCAGGCGGTGATCGAGGCTACCGAAGAAGCGATCATAAACTCCCTGCTCAAAGCCACGACCGTCACCGGCAACGGCCGCACCGTCGAGGCTCTCCCGATAGATAAGCTCAAAGAGATCCTTCGCAAATACGGCGGCACAGAAAGATAAAAGGCCGCCCGGTTTCCCGAACGGCCTTTTTGTTCCCCTCCAAGATAGTTACACCGTCGTATCGTCGAGCCCGGTGTCGTAGCTTGAGGTGGTGTCCACCGCTCCGGCGTCAAAGCCCGTATCTACCGCGGACATATCATAGCCGCCATCATAAGCACCGGCATCGTAAGTCCCGCCGGTCTCGACCGCCGACGATGGTTCGACGTCGTAACCTGTCGACATCGGGTCGGCCTGGTCGGCGAAGCTATCCGCCGAGGCCTGATACGTTTCGGCATTTGCTGCGCTGCTTTCCGCCGCATCGGCCATTCCCGCCTCTGCGTACCACTCGGCATTGTCGGCGAAGTATTCTGCATTCTTTTCTTCGCTAACCGCGTTCCCGAGGTTGTAAGCATCTTGATCTGACTGGCCGGAGTGGTCATCGCCGCTCGCATGATAATCCGCGTCGCTCGTCGCATAAGCCGCATTCTCGGCGGCTTCCTTTGCTCCTGCGTAATCGCCTTCCTCTATCGCCTCGGCCTGCTGTGCTCGATAGTCGGCTGCGACCTCTTGCTGATACGCTGCCTGTTCCATATCCGCCGAATCCGAAGCCCCGAGCATGCTTGAATCGCCGGCCGCCCAAGCCGCATCCTCCGCCTGTTCGCGGGCATCGGCAGCCGCCGCGTAATCGCCCTTATCTACAAATTCATCCGCGGCCGCTTGGGCCTCACGGGCTACCTCGGCCTGAGCCTCCCGCTCCGCCGCCTCCAGATCAACGGCCGGTTCTTCGGTCGCGGAATCGGCTTCATACGACGACGCCTCTTCCGTCGTTACCGCGAAATACGATTCTTCTACAACCGGTTCAAACATCGCCTCATCGTCCGGTATAACGGCCGCCGTATCTTCAAAACCTTCGCTGCCGAGGTTGAACTCCACCGATTTCATCGAAAGCTCTTCATCGGTCGGCAATCCCTCTCCGGCCTCGAAGTCCTCAATGCCCTCGGTCGTATCGAACTCGCCGTCACCGTCGCTGTCCGTCATTAGAGTGTCGGCCTCGCCGTCGCCATCGGTATCCGCGATCGCGGTATCAAGCAACCCGTCGCCATCCGTGTCAACGGCGACCATATCGATCTTTCCATCGCCATCAACGTCTGACACGCCGGTGTCAAACTTGCCGTCGCCGTCCGTGTCGATAACGGCCGTGTCGATCGTCCCGTCGTTGTTCGTATCAGAGGCCGCAGTATCAAGCATTCCATCGCCGTCGGAATCAGCGAACGTCACGGTAAGCTCCTCTTCGGGCGGCGACTCGTCAAACAAGGCACTGACGACCTCTTCGACGATCGAGCCGGTCGACTCATCGGCCTTCGCGGTCGAGATCTCAAATTCCGCCTCGGAGCCGTCCGGGGCTGTTTCGGTAATGATTACGGGTTCATTCGGCATAATTCTGATTCTCCATTCTGTTCACTTCTTTGGCCTTTGCATCGGCCGGCTTGGGGTTTTTGCGGATAACTGTGGCCTTCCCGCACTTCTCGTCCGGGCACTTTACGGAAAGCTGCTGTTTTCCTTCAAGCACCGACATCGGCACACGCATCGGCGCCGAGCAGGTCGAGCACCGCAGTTTGAGTTCGTTGGGTTTGGGCTTTGCGTCGGCGTCCTGCTTCGGCGGGGCCGCTTTCTTTATCGTCTCGCCGATTATCTTCAGGTAGCTTTGCAGCTCCGGGCTCTTCGCATAATGCGACAGGAGCTTAAGCCGCGGCCCGAGATACGGCGTCGAGGTCGTTGTCAGTTCGGATAGCCGCAACATGTCTCCATCGTCAACGGATTGCTGCTCGATCCAGGCGTCCATATTCAATTGCCGGTACATCAGCGAGGACTTCAGCGACCACGCCATCAGCACCCGCCGAGCGATCTCTTCGCTGCCGACCGCAAGCAGCCCGGCTCGGTCGGCAGTGATCTCTGCCTGACGTGCCCAGGCGAGCAGCGGCATCTCGATCGCTCCGCCGATCAATGCGCTTGGACTCAAGATCGCGTTGAAAATGCCTCCGGCCATAACGCCCCTTGCCGGGCCTTGCTCGCCAAGAAAAAAACGAATTACGGTCTTCCAGAGCGCATGCCCCGCCTTGCAATGGCCGATCTCGCGTGCGAGCAGGTAAAACATGTCGATGCCCTGAAAATTTCCCGCAAGCGCGGAGCCGATAACGATGAACGAATCGGTATCGCTGCCAAACGTGAGCATGTCCCACGGCCGCTCGCCGGAGAGATAAACGTCCGGCATATGGGTCATCCCGAGAATTCGGGCGGCCCGCACTGCCTGTCCAAAGACCTGCGGCATCTGCTTTTCTCCGAGCAGGACGCCGTTGAATGTAACCTCGATCCACCGGCGGCCGACCTTTTCGGAAACGCCCTTAGCCGCAGCATTTAGCGGCGTGATAGCCCGAAGAGCTGCCATCGCCTTTGCGTCCGCAGCCCATGCAAAGGCCGAAGAATCGACACGATATCCCGGCACAAGCGGCCGAAGCCAGCGGCACTCGGGACACATCACCTTCGCATTCGCGAGCCCCGAACCGAAACCGCCGCAGGTCTTACAGCTCGGCTGCGGAGCATGCTGGTAAACAGGTGGCGGCGGCATCGGCTGCGGCTGTTGTTGAAATTGCTGCGGCGGAGGAACCGGGTGCTGAACAACCGGCGGCGGAACCGGCGGTTGAGCTGCCTGCACGATCGCAACCCCGCAAAAAATGCAGAATCGAGTTGCCGCCACAGTTTGCCGGTGGCCATTTGGGCAAATTGGATTTCCGTTCCCTTCGCTGCTCATTAGTAGTAATACGGGTCCGAACCCGCCGACATCATGCTCATCAAGATCCAGAGAAAGTAAAAACCGATATGAATAATGCTCGAGATGATGCCGCCCCAAAGTCCCGCGAGCGCCATCCATCGCCCACCGGCAGGCGAACGGCCGTTCTTTATCGAATCAAGTTCGAGCCAGCCAACGATCGCCCCCGGAACTCCGGTAATCGGCCCGCAGCAGATGAGTGCCAAGATCGCCAGGATCAAAGCCGCTATTGCTTTCTGGCCATAGTCTCCGCTCGCATTCTGTTGCGCATTGCCCGTCGGCGCCCAGTTCTGGGCTCCCGGTTGTTGACCGATGAATGGCGGCGTCGGAGCACCGAGCGGGGTGGCGCAGTTGAGGCAAAAGGCTGCTTCTGCCGGGTTTGGCTGATTACATTTTGGGCACGGCTTTGTCATATAAGCGAAAATCGCGGAAGCGGGTTTCGTCTTCCGGTGATAATGCGAGAAATCGCGTGGGAAAAGGTCAGATTTCGGCTAAAGTTTTTGATACTATACAACAAAATCCATTTCCAGAGCGACCGAGACTTCAGCAAACCAAATCGAAATGTCGGGCTTAAAGCTGAAAGCTAATAGCTAAAAGCTATACATAAACAAGATGCATAAGATAGAAAACTACATAGGCGGCGAGATGGTCACACCTGCCTCGGGCGAATACTTTGACAATATCGAACCTGCAACGGGCGAGGCTTATTCGCTGATCCCGGATTCAGACGGACGGGATGTGAATCTCGCGACGGACGCCGCAAAGTTGGCTTTTCCCGCTTGGTCAGCAACTCCGCCCGAGGAAAGATTTGCGATATTGATGCGGCTTGTTTCGCTTATCGAACGCGACCTTGAACCGCTCGCCCTCGCCGAATCCAAGGACAACGGCAAGCCCGTCTCGCTTGCACGCAGCGTTGATATCCCGCGGGCCGCCGCGAATTTTCGCTTTTACGCGACCGCCGCCATGCACCTTGCCAACGAATCGCACGAGACCTTCGGGATCGGCGGCGTGCATGCGATAAATTACACTCTGCGGCAACCGGTCGGCGTCGCGGGCTGCATTTCGCCGTGGAACCTCCCGCTTTATCTTTTTACCTGGAAGATCGCACCGGCGATCGCCGCTGGCTGCACCGTCGTCGCCAAGCCAAGCGAGGTGACGCCGATGACGGCTCACCTGCTCTCAAAGCTTTGCATCGAAGCGGGCCTGCCGCCCGGCGTTCTGAACATCGTCCACGGCACCGGCCCGAAGGTCGGCTCAGCCATCGTCGCCCACAAAGATATCAAGGCGATCTCCTTCACCGGGGGCACTGCGACCGGTGAAGAGATCGCCCGCGTCGCCGCACCGATGTTCAAAAAGCTCTCGCTTGAGCTCGGCGGCAAGAACCCGAACATCATCTTTGCCGACTGCAATTACGACGAAATGCTGGCTACCACCGTCCGCTCGTCATTCTCAAATCAAGGCGAGATCTGCCTCTGCGGCTCGCGAATATTTGTCGAACGCCCGCACTACGACCAGTTCAAGCGTGACTTCGTCGAGCGCGTTTCCTCTCTCAAGGTCGGCGACCCGAACGACCCCGCAACCGACGTCGGAGCCATCGTCTCAAAACAGCATTTCGAAAAGATCCTCTCCTACGTTGACCTCGCCAAGACCGAAGGCGGCCGCATCCTGACCGGTGGCTCCATTGCTTCTGTGTCCTCATCTGTGCCTTCTGTGGTACCGACCGCAACCACAGAAAACACAGATGCGGACACGGAAATCATTGTTCGGAAGCTGAATGGGTATTTCATCGAACCGACCGTCATCGAGGGCCTCGCTCACGATTGCCGCACGAATCAGGAAGAGATCTTTGGCCCGGTCGTGACCATCATGCCGTTTGATACGGAAGAGGAAGTCATCGCTCACGCAAACAGCGTCCGCTACGGCCTCGCCGCAACGCTCTGGACCGAAAACCTTTCCCGCGCGCACCGCATCTCATCAAAACTCGAGTCCGGCATCGTCTGGGTAAATTGCTGGATGCTTCGCGACCTCCGCACGCCCTTCGGCGGCGTAAAAGACAGCGGCATCGGCCGCGAAGGCGGCTTCGAAGCGCTAAAGTTCTTTACGGAAGAGAAGAATGTATGCGTTCGGATGTGAATGAACAGAAGCAGTTGTGGACCGGGAAGGAAAAGAACACGCTGATCTATGTTTCGGGATCGATCGCTGTCATATTTATCGTAGCAGGAATCTGGATTCTTCCGGAAAATTGTCTTCTTTACGAATACCGTCAAGTAAACTTCATATGTGATGCATTCGAATTTGGAAAGCCTCTCGAGCCTTGCCCGATCTGCTCGAACGAGACTGTAGCAACTGTTGCTAGAATGTTTGTTGTTTTCGGTATAATCTTTCTCCTTGTGCCAGCCATCGTCTATGGCGTTCGTCGTCGGGCACAGAATATGACTTCCGACGACGATCAAGTGAGCTTGGGCTTGGACAGCAAGACCAATGAACAGTCCGGCAATCACCACGGAATCGGTAGTGAAAAATAGTAAAAACCGCGGCATCAGCCACGAAGGCGGCTTCGAAGTGTTGAAATTCTTTACGGAAAAGAAGAATGTCCGCGCAGAACTTCAGATCTGTAAATGCCTACGGACGAGCGTCGTCCATTCAGTTTCTTGGCAATAGGTTTAACAGCACCATTCAACGAGGACACGGTTTGGACGAAAACACTCGTCTCGTTTCAACCCGCTTCCAAAGCACTTTACCGGATTTATCGATGCGGCCTTCTGTGAACCGATCGAAGGCAACGGATGCAACGCCATCTTTAAAAGCTGCCGCATCCTCGAATTGGGGCGGGATAACAAACCTGCCCGCCTTGTCTATGTATCCCCACTTATCGTCGATCTCAACGGCGGCCAATCCACCAAAGAATGGAGAGGCATCTTCAAAGATCATTTTGATTACTAGTTTTCCAGACCTATCTATAAAACCGTGCTTTTCCCCGACACGTACTACTGCCATCCCGTCGAAGAAACTAGTTGCGAAGTCATAACGAGCCGGAATCACAACGCTACCTCTCCTATCGACAAAGCCCCATTTTCCTTTACGATAGTTTGGATCTTCGTCGTTCCATCCAAATACGTAACCGATATTCACTCGGGCCAAGCCTTCGGCAAAACCAACGGTAAGACCAAACTGTGGTTTGATGACAAATCCACCATTCTTATTAATGAAGCCCCACTTCTCCCCGACTTTTATTTCGGCAAGCCCTTCGGAAAACGGTTCCGCATCGTCAAATTTCGGCTCGATCACGAATTTCCCTGTTTTATCTATGTACCCGTATTTGTCGTTGACCTTGACGGCGGCGAGGCCCTCAGAAAAGCGTTTTTCGTCCGCCTCGAAGAAAGAAAACTGAGGCGAAATAGAATATGTCCCGGTTTGATCAATGAAGCCCCATTTCCGTTGCTCATCCATCACGGCTGCCAATCCTTCCGAAAAGTCGGCAGCATTAACGAAAGTAGGGTTTATCACGACCGATCCCGTTCTATTGATAAACCCCCATCCCGGCCGGATGTCATCGGTGCAAATATACGCGCGGGCAAGGCCTTCCGAGAATTCCTCTACAAGGTCAAATTTCGGTTTTACGACGACCTTTCCAACAACGTCGGTGAATCCCCAAAAGCCATCATCTTCGAAAACAAACAGCCTCTCATTTTCCTGAGTCAGGACGGGAAAACAAAGAGCCGTCGTGAAAATTAGGATCGTCAATATTTTTTGAGCAAACAACGTAAATTGCACAAAATATCGTTTCATATCCCTCCGGACGTTGGGCCGTTTCGCACTTCTCAAGCACCTGATGCATTATACCCTCAAAATTGCAGTGCAGCGATATAGCGATATTTAGTGACCACATCTAATAGCATCCTGGCAGTACCGGTTTTTTTGTTGCGATACTAGGCGTGAAAAACGCCCGGCCACGCAGGCGGTTCTGACAACGCTCTCCTTTTTGATATATTTCGCATTATGAAAAGGATCTTTCTGCTCTTTTCGCTCGCTCTCCTGTTTTCCGTTTCCGTTTTCGGCCAGACAAAGCCACCTTCGGAGACCGCGATGGATCGATTTCTGCGGTATGTGAAGATCGATACTCAGTCGGCTGAGGAAGCTGGCAAGTATCCGAGCACGGAGAAGCAGTTGGTGCTTGCGCGGATGTTGGAGAGTGAACTAAGGGCGGTAGGTGTTCAGAATGTTCGGATCAGCAAAGAGGGCATCGTTTATGGTTTCGTGCCCGGCAATTTGCCGGACAATGAAAAGGTCCCGACGATCGGCTTCATCGCCCACATGGACACCTCACCGGCGGTCTCGGGCGAGAACGTCAACGCGATCATCCACAAAAACTATCAGGGCGGCGACATCGTTTTGCCGAACGATAAAACACAGGTGATCACAGTCGAAAGAAATCCGGCGCTCACAGGCCTGATCGGCGACGACATCATCACTGCCGACGGCACGACGCTGCTCGGCTCTGACGACAAAGCAGGCATCGCGGCGATATTGACGATGCTCGATATTTTGAACAAGAATCCGAAGCTCAAACACGGCAACATCTCCATCGCCTTCACGCCGGATGAAGAGGTCGGCGGCCCGATGGACCTGTTCGACATCGAAGGCTGGGGTGCGAAATACGCCTACACCGTCGATGGCGGCGAGATCGGCGAGATCTCCGACGAGACCTGGACCGCAAAGACCGCGACCATCACCTTTCGCGGAATGTCCACGCATCCGGGCTATGCAAAGGGCATCCTGGTCAATTCATCGTTTGCGGCGGCTGATTTTCTTACGCGTTTCAATGATCCGAAAGTTCCTCGGCCCGAAACTACCGAGGGCCGCGTCGGCTTTGTTCATCCGTATAACTCGACGCTCGATATTGAAACATCTGTCGTCCGCGTTCTGCTCCGGCATTTCGATATGTCCGGGGTCGATGAACAGGAAAAAATGATCCGTTCGATGCTGGATGAAACGAAGAAAAAGTTTCCGAACGTCGGAGCCGAGATGGAAGTTCGGCTCGGCTATCTGAATATGAAAGAAGAGCTGAAAAAGCATCCGCAGCTCGTCGAATATGCACAGGAAGCCTCACGACGGGCAGGTGTTACGCCAAAGATGAAGCCCATCCGCGGCGGCACCGATGGCTCGCGTTTGACCGCCCGCGGCCTCCCGACGCCAAACCTCTTCACCGGCGGGCACAACTTCCACGGAAAGCTCGAATGGAACTCACGACGCGGCCTTGAGAAATCAACCGAGATGCTCGTCAATCTCGTTCAAATTTGGGCTGAAAAAGGCAGCAAATAATTCGCGTCCCTATTCATCTGGGGCGGCTGACACAAGCACCTTATCAACCCGGCGGCCGTCCATGTCTACGACCTCAAAGCGGCGGCCGTTCCAGGTGAAGTGGTCGCCTTCGTGAGGTAGCTTTTCTAGCCGCGTCAGTACAAAACCGGCCAGCGTTTGATACATTCCGCGTTCGCCAGCGGGATGGCCTTTGATGCCGATGGCTTCGAGAAATTCATCGACCGGCATGCTCCCATCGATCAGAAGCGAACCGTCTTCGCGGACGACCACGTTGCCGTGTTCGACTCCGCCGACCGGAAAGTCGCCGACGATCTCTTCGAGCACATCTTTCAGTGTGACCAAGCCTTCGATCGAACCGAATTCGTCAACGATGAACGCCATGTCCGACGCCGTGTTCTTAAAAACGCCGAGCAGTTCAAGGGCCGTAACGGTCTCCGGGATAAACGTCGGCTCGCGGAGCACGACCGAGAGATCGACCTCGCGATTCTCGAGCAATTGAACAAGCACATCTCGCTTCTCAATAACGCCTGCAAGTTCGTCTAGGGTTCCACGACCAGCCGGTAGTCGGGAATAGCTGCTTCCTGCCAATCGCTGAATGTTCGCTTCGGGGTCGTCATCCAGATTGATCCACTCGATCTTCACCCTTGAGGTCATCAGGGCGGTCGCCCGCAGGTCATCGAGCCGAAGCACGCTGTCGATCAATTCCTTCTCGCTTGAGTGAAAAACGCCGATCTCCGCCCCTTGGGCAATGTGGGCCTTGATCTCCTCCTCGGTCATCACACTTTCCGAAGCTTCCGATATGCGAAAAAGCCCAAGGATCATCCTCGTCGAGCGGCTCAGCAGCCAAACGACCGGAGCCGTCAGCTTTGAAATGAACCGCAGCGGCCGAGAGAAGAAAGCCGCAACACGCTCCGGCATATTTAGAGCAATGTTCTTGGGAACGAGCTCGCCGATGACCAAAGTAAAATATGTGATTATGAGGATCACGATACCGAACCCGATGGTCGAAGCGTAAGGCTCAAGCACCGGAACTGTCGCGACCAGGCCCGCAACCTCCTGCGAAAGCAACGCTCCGCCAAATGCACCGGAAAGAATGCCGACGAGCGTGATGCCGATCTGCACCGCCGAAAGAAACCGCTCCGGCCGTTCCTGCAGTTCGACCGCCGCGGCCGCTCCCTTGCTGCCGCCGTCGGCCGCAGACTGAAGGCGCATTCGCCTTGCGGAAACAACTGCGAGCTCAGTCATCGAAAAGAGCCCGTTAATAATGATCAGCGCACCAATGAGAACGATCTCAAGGATGATTCTTTCCATATGGGGATTTTGACGCTTTTTAGTTGTGAACGCCAATTGAATGGTATTCACGATCAGTTCCCGCTGCCCGCAAACTGCGATACAATCCGCCTATGAGCGAACGAACTGCCGTTGAGTCTTCCCGGGCACCGGAGCCGGTCGGGCTTTATCCGCACGCACGCCGCGTCGGCGATCTGCTTTTTCTTTCGGGCGTCGGGCCGCGGACTCGGGGTGAGAAAAGGATACCCGGCGTTGAACTTAACGACGCCGGCGAGATCGTCGCTTATGACATCGAAACGCAGTGCCGGTCCGTTTTCCAGAACGTCCGCTATATCCTCGAAGATGCGGGTTCGTCCTGGGACCAAATAGTCGATGTGACGGTCTTCCTGACAAACATGAAGGCCGACTTTCCCGTGTATAATAAAATCTACGCCGAGTATTTTGCCGAGAATCGTCCGTGTCGGACGACCGTTGAGATAAGCTCGCTACCAACGCCGATCGCCATAGAACTGAAGGTCATCGCGACAATCGAATAATGGTCGCCCACGAAAAGCACAAAATACACGACGTAATTTAGATAGCAATTTTTCGCTAGTTTCGTGGGTAAACAACACTATAAGGGAGATAAAAATGACAGCACCAGCAGCAGAAGGGATCGCGACTCGCGGTTTCGCAGTTTCGGGGCCAGAGGCCAGTTTTGAACCGTTTGAGTTTCAACGCCGCGAGGTCGGCCCGAAAGATATTCTTATCGACATACTTTACGCTGGCATTTGCCACTCGGACATCCATCAGGCACGCGCCGAATGGGAGCCGATGATCCCGTCGATTTTTCCAATGGTTCCCGGCCACGAGATCGTTGGCCGCGTGACGAAGGTCGGCGGCGATGTGACAAAATTCAAGGAAGGCGATATCGCCGGCATCGGTTGTTTCGTCGATAGCTGCCGCGAATGCGGAGCCTGCCACCACGGCGTCGAGCAATACTGCATCAAGGGCTCGGCCCAGACCTACAACAGCACCGAGATGGACCGGACGACGCCAACCTACGGCGGATATTCGAAGCATTACGTCGTTGATGAGGATTATGCGTTGAACGTAGATGCCCCACAGTCAGACCTGCCGGGCGTCGCTCCGCTGCTTTGTGCCGGGATTACGACCTATTCGCCGCTCAAGAAATGGGGTGTCGGGCCGGGCAAAAAGGTCGCCGTCGCCGGACTTGGCGGGCTCGGCCACATGGGCGTGAAACTTGCCGTCGCGATGCGAGCCGAAGTTACGGTGCTCAGCACGTCACCGGCAAAAGAAGAAGATGCGAAGAAACTCGGCGCACATAACTTCGTCAATATCCGCGACGACGAGGCCCGCACAGCCGTGGCCGGAAGCTTCGACTTCATCCTCGACACCATCTCCGCAAATCATGATTACAACGCCTACCTCGCATTGCTCGGACTCAACGGCGTGATGGTCATCGTCGGTGTTCCGACCGAGCCTGTCCCGCTAAATGCATTCTCGTTGATCGGCGGTAACAAGGTGCTTGCCGGCTCATTGATCGGCGGCATTCCCGAGACACAGGAGATGCTCGATTTCTGCGCCAAGCACGGCATCACCTCCGACATCGAGCTGATCAAACCCGAATACATAGACACGGCCTATGACCGCACCGTAAAAGCCGACGTCCGCTACCGCTTTGTCATAGACATGGCGAACGCCTAGTTAGAACCGCCTGCGTAAGCGGGCGGCCAGTTCGTCGAACATGAGACATATTGCTCTCCTCCGCGGCATTAATGTCGGCGGCAATACGATGATCAAAATGGAAGAGCTTCGGGCAATGTTCGAAGCTCTCCATTTCGACAACGTTGCGAGCTACATCAACAGCGGCAACCTGGCATTCGACAGTGTCAGTAGCCCGCACGTAAATAAGGGCGAAACGCTCGAAATAGCCCTCACGATTCAGATCGAAGCAGCCATCCAAAACACCTTCGGCAGATCTATTCCGGTAATGGTCCGCGAACAGCGGCACATTAAAACCATCCTCGAAAGTAACCCCTTCGCCGGCCAGTTCGAAAGCCACAAAGAAATGCACGTTCTCTTTCTAAAAGAAGGAATGCCGGCTGATAAACAGCAGCAACTCCTAGCCAATCAAACAAACGATGAACGCTTCACCATTCTCGGTCGCGAGATCTATTGCCACCTGAAATTAGGTGTCGCCAACAGCTTGCTCGGCAAAGGCTTCATCGAAAAAAAACTAAAGGTGCAAACCACCGCCCGAAACTGGCGCACGGTGGAGAAACTAGCGATGCTTTGATTGCTTTTCGTGCATTTGTTGGGCTTCGCGGATAGAATAGCGGAATGTTGCGAATGCCCTTCAATTTCAAACAATGGATCGATGAGCATCGGCACCTGCTCAAGCCGCCGGTTGGGAATCAGTGTGTTTATCAGAACGAGGATTTTATCGTGATGGTCGTCGGCGGGCCAAACTCGCGGAAAGATTATCACTGGGATGAGGGCGAAGAGCTTTTCTATCAGCTTGAGGGCGATCTGCTTGTGAAAATACAAGAGGACGGCAAGCCGGTCGATGTCACGATCCGCGAAGGCGAGATGTTTCTGCTCCCGCCGCGAATCCCGCACAACCCGATCCGCGGCGAGAACACTATCGGCCTCGTCATCGAACGCAAACGCCGCCCCGGCGAACTCGACGGCCTGCTCTGGTATTGCGAAAACTGCAACGAAAAGCTCTACGAAGAATATTTCCAGCTAGGCGACATCACGACCCAATTCCAGGGCGTCTTCGAAAAGTTCTACGGTAGCCAAGACCTCCGCACCTGCAACGCTTGCGGCACTGTAATG
This sequence comes from Acidobacteria bacterium Ga0074141, assembly GCA_001464665.1. Lineage (GTDB taxonomy): Bacteria > Acidobacteriota > Blastocatellia > Pyrinomonadales > Pyrinomonadaceae > OLB17. The sequence goes on along the minus strand of LNDP01000014.1, from coordinate 97,592 downwards.
CAGCCGCCGCCTGTCGTAAGCTAAATTTTATTGACATACATATATCCTACATATATTCTATGTTTGTATGGGACGAAGGAAAAAGGTTAAAGGTTCTAGACGAACACCGGGTCGATTTTGCTTTACTGACAGATGCATTTGATGATCCGTTTGGTGTCTATTTTGAGGATGTTGAACATTCAACCGAAGAGGAAACTCGACTAAATCTCATTGCGTTTTCCGCTCAATACGGAATGGTTTATCTGACTTTCACCTATGACGATGACGATGTGCGATTGATTACCGCCTGGAAAGCTGAAAAGTGGGCAATCAAGGAATATGAGCAATACAAAAGATAAAGATTATGAATATCTCGAAACCTCAGAGGAAGCGAGGAAGCGAGGCCTAAGGCGTATTACGCGGCCTGCCTTTTTGGGTGAACTGAAGAAAAAAGAGAACAAACGGACAATTACGATCATGCTCGACCCCGACATCATCGAGCATTTCAAAGCCGAGGCTGAGCGGTCGCGTTCCGGATATCAGACCCTCATAAATCAAACACTTCGCGAGTCGATCGAAGAGACGGAAAAGGCCGTCCCGCTCGAAAAACTCCTCAAAGACAAAAAAGCCCTCCGCCGGCTCAAAGCTGGTTTAGAGAAAGTCTGATCCGTCTTTCGCCCACGTATGAAAAGCTTCAGACACATTTTTCTTCTTTTGATGCTTCTTTGGGTCTCCGTGCCGGTAGAAGCTCGGTCCGCTGATAAAAACTGCTTTACCGTTAAACATCTCGATCTTTTCGGGCTGGCATCAACGAACTTCGAATGGCCGGAGCGTAAGATCGATGCATTGCTTTCAGGAAACGATTCAACGAACGCTCGTTTCTTGATCCCCATGATCGTAAAGCAGTTGGCTGCAATTCATTCGTGCCACGGACCTACGGATCATGAGCTGGAACGCACGCTCAAGTTGATCGAACTGTATGTCGCTCTTCGGGGAGAACCGATCAACTTTGTGAACAAGCTTGCGGATATCGACGGGAAGATAGAAGCGATATCGAAGGATTTCAATGATCAAGTACTCAATGACAAGATACTGCCGCACTTGATCTATTCGATGGACGACGGGCCTTTGAGTGGTAAGATCGTGAGTGCTGCTCCAAATTCAAAGCCAGAAAAGATCGCTATTACTAGTTTTGGCGAAGTTCGATTCATTTCCCACGGCGGACGGCTATACGCTGTCGCGACAGATAGCGCTGACAAAGTCTTGTGGGCACGCGTACTTAAGGGAGCAAATCCTGATCGATTTCTTTCGCAAATCGGTCCGGAACCGATGGCAGTTAACACCTACGAGGCGGCCATTGTCGTATCGCTTTTTGTCGATGGTGAGCGTATGACCATGTACTTACGGCCAAGCGGATCTTTCGTGTTCTACCTGCAATCGTGGTAGGCGGATGAGTTTTGACGCAATACCAATCATTGGTATACGCTATTGATGCTATGGCACGTAATACTTCTATCCTTTTAGGTGATCACTTCGAAGCTTTCATTAACGAACAGATCGCGACTGGTAAATACAGCTCGGTAAGTGAGGTCGTTCGGACGGCGCTCAGGCATTTTGAGAATGAAGAGAAACGGACCCACGCGCTTATCGGCGAATTGAAGAAGGGCGAGCGGAGTGGAACTATTAAAGAGTTCGACAGAGCCAAGAATCTCCGCCGGCTTCATTTGGAGCACAAGAGCTGAATGCCTTACCTGATCACAAGGAAAGCACTCGCTGACATCAACGAGATCTGGCTCTACACTGCCGAGAATTGGTCAATAGAACAGGCTGACAGGTATTACAATCTGATCTTCGACGAGATCGAGTTCATCGCCGAAAACTTTGACCTGGCACGGGATATGGGATGGCTTAGGAAAGGCTACCGGGTATCAAAAGTTAAATCCCATCTCGTCTTTTTTCGAAAGACTCGGAGTGGCGAGGTCGAAGTTGTACGCGTTCTGCACGAACGAATGGATCTACCTAACCGCCTCAACGACTAAACCGCGGGAAGTCATTTAAGCTGCCCAAAGACGGGACTCCGAACGAATTCCGAACATGCTAAAGATCGACGTACACACACACATTCTCCCAAAGGACATTCCGGCGTGGAAGGAGCGGTTTGGGTATGGCGGGTTCATCGCTCTTGATCATTACCAGCCGTGTTCGGCACACATGGTTCGCGATGATGGGAAACAATTTCGTGATGTTGAGGACAACTGCTGGGACCCTGCAAAGCGGATCGAGGAAATGGACAGCCACGGCATCGGCGTACAGGTTCTCTCCACCGTGCCCGTGATGTTCAGCTACTGGGCAAAGCCGGCCGATTGCCTTGAGGTCTCGAAGTTCCTGAACGACCACATCGCCGAAATTGTCACGGAGTTCCCGCTTCGCTTCGTCGGGCTCGGCACGGTTCCAATGCAAGACGCGTCGCTTGCCATAAAGGAACTCGAGCGGTGCAAAGGGATCGGCCTCGCCGGCGTCCAGGTCGGCACGAACGTCAATCAATTGAATCTCAGCGAGCCGCAGTTTCTCGAGTTCTTTCAGGCGTGTGAAGAGCTTTCGATGGCTGTTTTCGTTCATCCCTGGGAGATGATGGGCGAGGCCGATATGCAGAAATATTGGCTCCCCTGGCTCGTAGGGATGCCGGCCGAGGTCTCGCGGGCGATCTGTTCACTTATCTTTTCCGGAACGCTCGAAAAGTGCCGCGACCTTCGCATCTGCTTTGCCCACGGCGGCGGTTCGTTCCCGGCGACCATCGGCCGCATCGACCATGGCTTCAATGTCCGCCCCGACCTCTGCGCGGTGGATAATCCGCACAGCCCGCGGCGATATCTCAGCCAGATGTATTTCGATGCTCTGGTCCACGGCCCCGCAAAGCTCGATTATCTGATCAAGCTCGTCGGTGCGGATCAGGTCGCTCTCGGCACAGATTATCCTTTTCCGCTCGGCGAACTCGAACCCGGCAAGCTGATCGACTCCATGCCCTACGACGACATGATCAAGTCGATGCTCTTCCACGGAGCCGCCCTCAATTGGCTCGGCCTGCCGTTCTCAAAGTTCAGCCAAACGTAAAATGCCCCGCACCGGCTTTCCCGTCCGGCACGAGGCACTTTGCTCTTTCAACCTGTTAGCCGAAGGCTTAATCGGTCTTTACGTCTGCCGAATACCTGACCCGACCCGATGGCGGCACCGCGATACCCGAATCAAGCATGTTCACCTTCGCCAGTTGCCACTGGCCCTGCCTTCGGGTGAAGACCAGCTCAGCCGAATTCTTAGCGATCTCGCCGCTATATGTGGCGAATACTGAGTGCACGACCTTGCGCTCATCGTTTAGGATAACGACAGAAACCCCGCCGGCCGAGTTCCGAGTGACGCGAAGCTCATACTTTCCGGCGTCGAGCGTCTTGCCGCCAACGGTGAAGTCAAAATTGATATCGGCCTCAACCTTGGTAACCGCTTGAGCGTTAGTAGCGACCGCCCCTGCGAAAAGTGCGATAGCGAGAAGAGAAGTAAATTTGAAGATGTTTTTCATTAGTGCCTCCGTTTTTTCGATCTGAAACCTGGTAGCCAACACAGCGGCTCCGTAACTTCTAACGCGAGCTTCGGATGAAAAACGTATCATGGAGAGAGAATATTTTTCTGCTACATTCCTAACGGCGTGCTTCCGGTTTCCGAAATGTTCCGGATGGTTTAGATTTGTATCAGAGATCTATGGCTCAAGTTCATGAATTCAAGCCCGGTCCAGAGTTTGCGGCGGCCGCCGACCGCGAGGATCCGCTTGCAGGTTTCCGTGAACGGTTTCTCATTCCGCAGCTTCCCGAGGGCGGTGATGCTGTCTATTTCACGGGCAATTCCCTGGGACTGCAGCCAAAGACCGCCCGCGAATACATCAATGCCGAGCTAGACGATTGGGCCCGCCTCGGAGTCGAGGGCCACATTCACGCACGCCATCCGTGGCTTCCTTATCACGAGTTCGTAACCGAATCGCTTGCTCGAGTTGTTGGGGCAAAGCCGATCGAGGTGGTCGCGATGAACTCGCTGACGGTAAATCTTCATCTGCTGATGGTCTCGTTCTACCGGCCGACCGCCGAGCGGCACAAGATCGTCATCGAACGCGGGGCGTTCCCGTCAGATCGATACGCTGTCGAATCGCAGCTCAAATTCCACGGGTTTGGCGGGCCCGCCGATACCGGGACTCCTAACCTTGTCGAGCTTTCGCCGAGGGAAGGCGAATCGACGCTCTGTACCGAGGACGTACTTGATCTCATCGACCGCGAGGGCGACAGTATAGCTCTCATTATGCTCGGCGGCGTCAACTACTACACGGGTCAGGCGTGCGATATGGCCGCGATCACCGAGGCTGGCCACCGAAAGGGCTGTGTTGTCGGCTTTGACCTGGCCCACGCCGCGGGAAATCTGGAGCTGAATCTGCATGGTTGGGATGTCGATTTCGCAGCCTGGTGTTCGTACAAGTATCTAAACGCAGGCCCGGGCGGGATCGCTGGCATTTTTGTCCATGAACGCCACGCAAATTCTTTCGATCTGCCGAGATTTGCAGGCTGGTGGGGACACGACAAGCAGTCTCGTTTTCAAATGGGACCTGAGTTCGTCCCGCTCGCCGGTGCCGAGGGCTGGCAGCTCTCGAACCCGCCGATCTTTCAGCTCGCCGCGTTGCGTTCGTCGCTTGAAATTTTTGACGAAGCGACTATGCCCGCACTTCGCGGAAAATCCGTTAAGCTGACCGGCTATCTCGAATTTCTCTTAAACCAAGTAGATTCCGACCGCGTTTCCATCATCACGCCGACCGATGCGAATGAACGCGGCTGCCAGCTTTCGATCCGGGTCAAAAACGCGGATAAGCGATTGTTCGAGGAAATAACACAATTCGGTGTTTTTGCCGATTGGCGCGAGCCGGACGTGATTCGCGTCGCTCCCGTCCCGCTCTATAATTCGTTTGAAGATGTCAACAGATTCGCTCTTATCTTCAGTAATTGTTTAGAGACCGAAAGTGCATAATTCACTCTATAGAAAATTTTCTGTGCTCCTTTCTTTATGGTTTGTGCTTATCATATTTTCCAGCACAGCATATGGTCGAGAAAAGTGCATTTCGAAGGCTACGTTGGATTCAATGGCCGAGAACATCGAAACTTCGGAAGATCCAACCCACAACCAAGACCTTCAAACCGAGCTGGAGAACCTGAAAACCCAATACGTTAATACGTTTGCAACCTGGGTGAAAAATGGCCTCAACAAAGAAAGTACGGCAAAAGAGAAAGCAAAAGTAATCCCAAGATACGAAGTCCAACTATGTCAAATTTTCAATAAGCATGGATGGATGACGAAAAGCCTTGTGGGGACCGGCGGTGTTTCAGCAACGTTTTATCTCATCAAAAATGTATTGCCTGTTGAAACTCAGGTCGATCTATTGCCTGTAATCGCCATAGCGGTCAGAAAAGGCGAGATCGAAAAGAACGAAGACTATGCCTCTTTTTTGGACAGACTGCGGTTACATGCAGGGTTAAAGCAACTGTTTGGAACTCAAGTTAGCATTTGGGGCGATTTCTTGATGCTAGAGCCGCTCCAATCCGAATCGAAAGTCGACAATTGGAGAAGCCTCTACAATATGCCTCCAATGTCTGAATACATCTCGTCTTTACAACGTACGTATCAAATGCCGTTGATAAGGTCCCCGATTCCACCACCTTCGCCAGCCCCATTGCCTGTAAGGCATAGTCTTAGTGGAAGAATTTCGGCAAGTGCCCTTGGGCTCGAAGTGTCCGACAGCGACGTGATTCGTGTCGATTCGCGCTTGGTGGATCTAAATGTATCGGTTCTGAGACAAGATTTTACGGCATTTGAGGGAATGCTCGATAGATCAGATTTTCGGGTCTATGAAGATGACCACGAGCAGGAAGTTTCCTTTTTTTCGCGCTCCGAGGCTCCTTTGGATATTGCCTTGGTATTAGACTTTTCAGGCTCGACGAAAAATAAAATTGGAGTTATTCGAAGGTCCGTGCGGAGGTTCATCGAAGGGAAAAAATTGAAAGACCGCATGTCGATAGTCACATTTTCTGATGATGTTCACATAGTTGTCCCATTAACGAGAGACAAGGACGAACTTGTAAAAGGATCAGCCACGATCAAAGGCTCGGGAGGGTCTCTGGTTTGGGACGCCCTTCAATTTTCGATCAATAATGTTTTTGAATTGAAGAACCCCGAAAATAAAAAGGTAGTCGTTCTAATGACTGATGGAGCGGACAATGCACTCATGTATCAGCCAGGTTTCGGTTCGAAAGTTCTTTTTGCCGATCTGTTAGAAAATGTTCGCAGCGGTTCTGCTGTTGTAATTTCGATCTATCTTGACACAGAAGGCGATGATCAAACATCTCGTCGGGTCTACAGAGATGCACGAAATACGCTTTCAATTCTCGCTGAAGAAAGTGGTGGTGTTATGCACAAAGCCCGACGACTTAGCGACCTTGATGGGGTCTTTGAAAAGATACTTGGCGATCTGAACAAAATATATAGTATTGGATATAAGCCGGCTAACGAAAAACTTGACGGAGCATGGCGAAGAATAAGAGTGGAAACCCCGAGACGAAAAGAGATTATTGTTAGGACCAGATCGGGTTACTACGCAAAATAACTGTTGGTCAGGACAACGTTACAATGATAGGCGCCAGGCTGGCGGGTTTCTTGCTTTCGATATATCTCGCGCGTAGCGGATTTGACGTGACCGTGTTCGAAATCCGCGGCGATATGCGAAAGGAAACGGTCGAGGCCGGCCGCTCCATCAATCTCGCACTCTCCAACCGCGGCGTCTTTGCCGATTGGCGCGAGCCCGACGTTATTCGTTTCGCTCCGGTGCCGCTCTACAACAGTTTTGCTGACGTCAACCGCTTTTATGAGGTCATCAGCGAAGCCTTGCGCTAAAATGGTCGTATCACCTTTGGCTTAGCCTGCATCTAGCCTTTGTTTTTTCCCGTCCGATCCGGCTTCAGGAGGCATTATGCGACGCGCTACTATCAACGGCACCACCCGCGAATTCGCCGAGGGCACAACGATCCTCGCCGCCGCAAGTGAATGCGGTGTTTCCATCCCGACGCTTTGCGATGACCCGCGTCTCAGGCCCGCCGGTGCGTGCCGCCTGTGCCTTGTTGATGTCGAGGGTTCGCTGCGTGAAACGGCGTCGTGTGCCGTCGAGATCGCTGATGGAATGACGGTCGAGACGCACTCCGCCGAGGTCGAGGCCGGCCGCCGGATGAACCTCAAGATGCTTGCCCGCAGCTATCCGGCCGAGGCGTTCGAGCAGTTTCCCGAAAAGCCCTTTCACCGCATCGCCCGCGATTACGGCCTGACCGCCGCTGATTTTGCCCAGAGTATCAACGGCCATCGGGTCGATGATTCGCACACCTACATCAAGGTCGATATGTCCCGCTGCATCGACTGCTATTCGTGCGTCCGGATCTGCGACGAGGTGCAGGGCCAATTTATCTGGCAGGTGGCCGGCCGCGGCGAGGAGTCATTCATCGTGCCGGACAACTTCGGCCCGTTTGGCGAGAGCAACTGCGTTTCCTGCGGTGCGTGTTCGGACGTTTGCCCGACCGGAGCGCTCGAGGACCGCTCGGTCCTCAACCTCGGCACAGCGGAAAAATGGACCCGAACGACCTGCCCATATTGCGGCACCGGCTGCGAGATGAGCGTGGGAACCCGCAATGACAAGATCGTTCAGGTCCGCCCGGTCAACGACGCACCCGTCAGCAGCGGCCATCTCTGCGTAAAGGGCCGCTATGCTTACGGCTTTGTCGATGCACCCGACCGCGTCACCGAACCCATGATCCGCGAGAACGGCGAATGGCGAAACGTCTCCTGGGATGAGGCGATCGCCTACACCGCCGAAAAGCTGAACGGCTACATCGCCACCGAAGGCCCGGACAGCATCGCCGTGCTCGGCTCGGCACGTGCCACCAACGAAGAAAATTATGTAGCGCAAAAGTTCGCCCGCGTCGCACTCGGCACAAACAACGTCGATTGCTGTGCCCGCGTTTGCCATACGCCGACAGCCGCCGCGATGAAGATGATGCTCGGCACCGGTGCGGCAACCAATTCATTTGACGACATCGAACTCGCCCGGAGCATCCTCATCTGCGGAGCGAACCCGACCGAAAATCATCCGATTCCCGGCGCAAGAATGAAGCAGGCCGTCCGCCGCGGCACGAAGCTGATCATCATCGACCCGCGTCGCACCGAGCTTACAAAATACGCCGACGTACACCTGCAGCTTAATGCCGGGACCAACATCCCCCTCTTCAATGCACTGGCCCACGCCATCATCGATGAAGGCCTCGCCGACGAAGATTTCATCAGCGAACGGGTCGATGAGTTCGAGCAGTTCAAGACGTTTCTCGCCGACTATTCGCCCGAGGCGGTGGCGGAGGAATGCGGCGTCGCTGCCGAAGATATTCGTGCCGCGGCCCGGATGTATGCGTCCGCAAAACCCGCGATGTGCTTCCATGGCCTCGGGATGACCGAGCATCTTCAAGGCACCGAGGGCGTGATGACGGTCGTCAACCTCGCGCTTCTGACCGGAAACATCGGCAAGCCCGGCTCGGGTGTCAATCCGCTCCGCGGGCAGAATAATGTTCAGGGCTCGGCACATATGGGCTGCGACCCCGGCATCTTGACCGGCTCCATCGCCGTCGAGGAAGGCCGCCCGCTTTTTGAATCCATCTGGAACGCTCCGGTGCCTGAGTCAAAAGGGCTCAATCAATTGCAAATGATCGATGCCGCCAAGTCCGGCAAGCTCAAAGCCCTCTGGACCATCGGTTACGACGTCTTTTTCTCGAACGCCAATTCGCACGAGACCGAACGCTCGCTCACGGGGCTCGAGTTCTGCGTCGTCCAGGATTTTTTCATGAACGAGACGGCGAAGAGGTTCGCCGACGTCTTCCTGCCGGCACAATCCTCATTCGAGAAGGACGGCACCTTTATGAACGCCGAACGCCGCATCCAGCGCATCCGTGCGGCCGTAACGCCCCGCGGCAATGCCCGCAACGATTGGGAGATCGTCTGCGAGGTGGCAAAGGCGATGGGCAAAGGCGAGCATTTTGCATTCACGTCCGCCGAAGAGATCTGGAACGAGGTCCGTGCCGTTTGGCCCGCCGGCCGCGGCATCAGCTACCCGCGAATCGACCATCACGGCCTGCAGTGGCCCTGCCCGGATGAATCGCACCCCGGCGAGACGGTTCTCCACGGCGAGAGCTTTTCGCTCGGCAAGCGGGCCGCACTCCGCCGCATAAAGTATCGGCCGACGCCCGAACGCGTCTCCGCCGACTTCCCGTTTTTGCTTACGACCGGCCGCACGCTTTATCATTTCAATGCGGGAACGATGACGATGCGAACGCCGAACATCGAATTGCTCCCAACCGACGAATTAATGATTTGTCGGGCCGATGCGGAGCAGATCGGGCTTGAACACGGCGAACGGGTTCGGATGATAAGCGGACACGGCGAGGCCGAATTGCCCGTCAAAATCACCGAGAAGGTGCAGCCCGGAAAGCTCTTCGCCACGTTCCACGACCCGAAGGTCTTTTTGAACTACGCAACGAGTCCGGTCCGCGACCGCTTTACGCTCGCACCCGAGTTCAAGGTGACGGCCGTGCGGGTTGAAAAGATCAATTAAGTTAGCTGATTTGTTTCCTCAATGACAAACGATAGCCAATGGAACGCGCTAGTTGCGACGCACTCGGATTCGCTTAGTCGGTACATTGACATTGCCGCCGACCTCGACGAATCGGCGTGGACGAAGCCGGTCGGCGAAGGAAAGTGGTCGCCGATGGAGATAACCGAGCATCTTCGGGCAGCTTACGAAGTGCTCATTCGCGAACAGGACACCGGCGTCGGTTTGCGGCCGCGAGGCGGCATTTTTTTGCGGACATTTCTTCGCCTCTTCGCTCTTCCCTACATCATGCGAAACCGCCGGCTTCCGGCAGGTGCAAAGTCGCCGACCGAGATCCGTCCCGATGATTGTATCGAGGACCGGACCGAGGCGCTCAAGCAGCTTCGCGACTTCGGTGAAAGATTCGAGGCAAAGTTAACTGCAAAAATAGAGAATCCACAAGCGAAAATGACCCATCACTTGTTTGGCGATTTCACCCCGGCCAAGGGACTCGAGTTTGTTACAATCCACTTGGAGAACCACACCCGGCAGCTTCCGGCTGAACATGAATAGCAACAGCGTCACGATCATCGGTGCGGGCCTTGCGGGTTCGCTCCTTTCCATCTACCTCGCCCGCCGCGGCTTTAGCGTTAGCGTCTTCGAGGCCCGCGGCGATATGCGTAATGCGGAGGTCGAGGCCGGCCGCTCGATCAACCTCGCCCTCTCAGACCGCGGCATCGCCGCTCTTCGCGAGGTCGGAATGGACGCCTTTATGCTCGCGGAGGCGGTGCCGATGCGCGGGCGGATGATCCACGGCGTCGACGGCGGACAAAAGCTTCTGCCCTACAGCGGCCGCGAAGGCGAATACATCAACTCGGTCTCGCGGTCGGGCCTCAACATCGCGCTGATGAACGAGGCCGATAAATATCCGAACTCAACTTTCATCTTCAACGAACGCTGCACCGATCTCGACACCGCAACCGGCGAGGTCAGCTTTGCGAGCGGCCGTACGGTGCGGTCCGATACCGTCATCGCGACCGATGGAGCCGGTTCGCCCGTCCGGCAAGCAATGCAGCGGCAAATGCCCGGCTTCGAATTCTCTTCGCGATTTCTCGACCACGGCTATAAAGAACTCCACATTCCGCCCGGCCCCGGCGGCTCGTTTCTGCTTGAAAAGAACGCTCTCCACATCTGGCCGCGGCACCGGTTCATGATGATCGCCCTGCCGAACCACGACGGCAGCTTCACCTGCACGCTATTCTTGGCACACAAGTCAGATCCGCCTGAGTTAGCGGGCGGCCAGTCTGAGTGGTCCTTCGAGTCGCTCACCGATTCGGAGAGTGTCATCAATTTCTTCAACACCGAATTCCCCGACGCCGTTCCGCTGATGCCAACGCTTGTCGAAGATTTCTTCGCCAATCCGACCGGCCAACTCGGGACCATCAAGTGCTGGCCCTGGAACGCCGGCGGAAAAGCGCTTCTGCTCGGCGATTCGGCCCACGCGATCGTGCCCTTCTACGGCCAGGGCATGAACTGCTCATTCGAAGACGTCCGAGTGCTCGACGGCCTCTTGTCATCGGCCGGCCAGCCCGACTGGGCCTCAGTCTATGAAGAATATAGTGAACTCCGAAAAGTAAACACCGACGCCATCGCGGACCTTGCCGAAGAGAATTTCTACGAGATGCGCGACCGTGTTGCCGACCCCGTCTTTCAACGCAAACGCGAACTCGAAACCCGGCTTGAACAAACCGATCCCGATTACTTTTCAAAGTATTCAATGGTCACGTTCCGCGAAGATATGCCCTATTCCGAAGCCCACCGCCGCGGCAACGCCCAAGACGAGCTACTGATGCAGATATGTTCTTCTGTAGATGACGTTAGCGAACTCGATCTTAATGACGTTGCCGAGCGTCTGCGGCAGTTAGATTTATAGCCTTTAGCTGTAAGCTATTAGCCCTTAGCTCTCCGGCTAAAAGCTTATGGCTAACAGCTTAAAGCTTGAAATAAACATGACGTTTGATATTTCAGTTCCGGCTAAAAGCTAATAGCTAACAGCTTAGAGCTTAAAACAAAAATGACGTTCGATATCTCAATTCCGCTAAAGTTCAACGGCACGCAGCCGAATGCCTATGGTGTCGAGCGGGCGCGGTCGGAGCCCGTTCGTGCAGGCAGCCTAGTCGGCGATACGCGGCAGGGCGGGAGCGTGAACTTCGAACAATACACATTTATCCCGCATTGCAACGGCACTCACACCGAATGCGTCGGCCACATCACCAACGAACGCATCTCAGTCCGCGATTGCCTAACCGAAATCCTGATTCCCGCGGTTTTGATCTCAGTCGAGCCAACGAGCATAGACGAAACGACCACGACAGGCTTATCGATTTTTGATGGTCGCGACAAAGTCATCGCAAAAGATTCACTGATCGAACGTCTCGCGTCTGTTGAAGATGATATTCCGCATTCCGCACTCCGAATTCCGCATTCAAAGGCCCTGATCATCCGCACCCTGCCAAACACCGGCGCAAAACTCTCAGCCGAATATGGCGAGGACAACATTCCGCCCTATTTCACCGCCGATGCGATGCGGCTGATCGTCGAACACGGATTCACACACCTGCTCGTCGATCTGCCCTCGATCGACCGGATCTTCGACGAAGGAAAGCTGATAAACCACCGAATTTTTTGGAATGTTGAAGTAGGAAGTTTCGAAACGAACCCGCAAACTCGGATGAATTCGACCATCACCGAACTGATCTACGTCCCGAACGAGGTTCCAGATGGCGAGTACATGCTAAATCTTCAGATCGCCCCGTTCGACTCCGACTGCGCCCCAAGCCGGCCGTTGCTGATGCTCCAGGGTAATCGCTAGTTTACGTGCTCGTCATTTTCGACCGGCAAGAAACGGTCGAACGTTTGCCAATATTTGTCTTTGTAGATCCCAAAATCGATCTCATACTCGCTCGAATATTTCTTTGCGAAGGCATTAAAGACCTTCGATGGCAGCCTAAAGTTCTTGCAAGCGAAATAGACTGTCCGCACACCGTCGAAGGTCTGCCTTCCTACATATAAGTAGCCATCATCGTCGACAAGTTCGCTATTCATCGCGTCTTCTATTAAGGCAAGGGCTTCCAACGCCTCGCTACTCGGCAGGCCGTTGTCGTCAGCCGGGTAGCCAAACTCAATATAGGCGACCCACGGGTGAGATGCTTTTTTGTCCCACAACAAGAGCGTGCTATTCACGGCTGCCATTAGAGGAAGTCCATCTTTACTTTCGGCAGTGAGCAACGAGAATACATCTTCACTGGTGTGTGGTCGTTCTGCACTATATTTTTCTCGGAATGCAGCCTGTCTGCCTTGAAGGTAATCTTTCAATTCTAATAACGGGCGTAGATCTTCGGTTAACTCGTTTGGTCCCGCAGTCTCAAGGTTGTCGATCTGAGTAACAAAACTGAGTTCGCCAAGATAACTGTCGAGAAAAAGATCAATTGCATGTGACATCTCGTCACGGTTTTCTTCAGAGACGTTTTCGTGAACGATAACGATATCTATATCGTCGGGTCGTTCCCAATGATTTCTCGGAACAAAAAAGAGATTATCGGCTTCGATCACTAGATCACCTTTTGCGAGACCGAAGGCCTCCCCAGACGCCGGTTTCAACGCCGTGAACTTCCAGCCATCGATCCTCGGAGCGGCAGCAACCAGTTCTTCAGCAAAGACAATATTCTTTACAACGCCGTCTGGTGTTATGATCAACTCCGCAGTGTTCTCGTCAATCATGCCGCTTAGTAGGTAGAGGCCGTCATGAAGCTGATCGAGACGCGGGTTCACGTGATCAAAAAAATCGTGTTCGAAGTCTCCATTCAGCTTTACGACACGATAAAAATCTGTCGCCCGCGTTCTGAACCAATTCCAGAAATCCTCGTAACTTTTTATCGATTCGATCTGCGGCTCTTCTTTTGAGGAAGAAAAAAGATCTTTAAAAAAGCTCATTCTCTCGTCTATTTAACGGCCCATTCGAGTGACTGTCTCAACTCCGGATACTCAAACTCAAACCCCGCATCTTCGAGCCGCTTCGGCAGAACCTTTGTTGAATCGAGCAGCAACGCGTCGCCCATTTCGCCGAAGATCATCCCGACCGCGAATTCCGGCAGCGGCAGAAACGTCGGCCGGTAGAGCACCTCGCCGAGCGTTTTGGTAAATTGCTCGTTCGTCGCCGGATTTGGCGAGGTCAGGTTCACGGCCCCGCGCATCTTCTCGTTCTCAAGCACAAAAAGTATCGCCCTGATCTGGTCCGCAAGCGAGATCCAGCTCATCCATTGCTTGCCCGAGCCGACCACGCCGCCGACGCCCATCTTGAAGGGCAGAAGCATTGTGCCAAGAGCACCGCCGTCCTTTGATAGCACGATGCCCGTCCGCATCAAGACCGTCCGGATGCCAAGGTCCTCCGCACGTCGCGATTCCGCTTCCCAATCGCGGCAAACCTCGGGGAAAAAGCCGTCGCCCGCCGGGCTCGCCTCGGTCATTTCGTCATCGCCGCGGTTCCCGTAAAAGCCGATCGCCGAGCCGGCAATGAACGCCTTCGGCCGATCCTTTAGCTTTGAAAACGCATCGATCAGCGTCCGCGTCCCGAGCACGCGGCTCTCGCGTATCGCCTTCTTTTTCTCATCCGTCCAGCGAAGCCCGGCGACGTTTTCGCCCGCCAGGTGGATCACGGCATCGAGCCCCTCGAGCTGCTCAAGGTCTTCGTCCCGAAAGCCATCTTCAACCGTCCACTTGATGTGCCGGTCGTCCTTCGGCTCGCTCCGCGAGGCAAGCAAAAGCTCCCAGCCCTTTTCTCTCAGGGCTTTCTGCAGCTCTGTTCCGATCAGCCCGCTCGCTCCTGTGATCAATGCTTTCATAACGCTACTGCCCCCTTAGATCTCGCCTGACCAGATCGACGAGAAGCCTCAGCTCTCGCTCGCTCAATTGCCGCCGGAAGCCGACCATCCCATTGCCGCCATTGGCGATCTGGTTATAGATCTGCCCGTCGTTCACGGCTTTGAAGTTCCCTTCCCGAAGGCTCGGCACGACCGTTCCGTCGTCGAGCGTCTTGCCATCGCCTTCCGGCCCATGGCAGATCGCGCAATTCTGCCGATAAAGTGACGCCTCAAACGCCTTGCTTTCGCCGATCACATACCGCCCGCCGCCTCCGCCGAAACACCCTGCCATTCCGATCGCCGCAAACAACACGGCCGCAAACAACTTCACTCGCAGCATCTAGTGTCCCGCCACCTCTTCCTTGAGCGCACGCTTAAAGATCTTGCCCGTCGCCCCGATCGGCAGGCTGTCGCGAAACTCGACGTACCGCGGATATTTGTTCGCCGCAAACTGCTCACGGCACCAGTCGATGAACGCCGCATCCGAAAGCTGCGCGCCATCTTTCAACACCAGATACGCTTTGACCTCCTCGCCGAGCCGTTCGTCCGGCACGCCAATAACCGCACAAAGCGAAACGGCCGGGTGCGTCATTATCGCTTCCTCAAGCTCTCGCGGATAGATGTTGTAACCGCCGCGGAGGATCATGTCCTTCGTGCGGTCAACGATCGAGAGATAGCCCTCTTCGTCCATGATGCCGATGTCGCCCGTGTGGAACCAGCCGTTGCGAAACGCCTCGGCCGTCGCTTCGGGCCGTTTGTAATAGCCCTTCATCACGTTCGCACCGCGGATAACGACCTCGCCCCGCTCTCCACGCGGCACCTCTTTGTCCTCGGTATCAAAGCACCGAACATCCACGCCAAAGATCGCCTGCCCGACCGTTCCCGGCTTTGAGGCCATCTCAAAATGGTTAAAGCACGCAAGCGGCGAGGTCTCCGAAAGCCCGTAGCCTTCCATCACCCGCACGCCGAATTTCGCCTCGAATGCCTTCATCACCTCGACCGGCATGGGAGCTCCGCCCGAGGAACAGACCTTCATCGTCTCTTTGATGCCGCTGATGTCAAAGCCCGTCTCATCGGCAAATTTCAGTAGCGCCCAATACATCGTCGGCACACCGACCCAAAAATTGATACGCTCCTTCGCCATCGCCTCGAGCGTCGCCTGCGGCTCGAACCGCGGCAAAAGCACCACGCGGTGGCCGGCATAGATCTGCGTATTCATCTGAACGGTCTGCCCGGTCGTGTGGAAAAGCGGCAGCGTTATCAGGCACGTCTTCTGCTCGCCGTCGGTAAAATCGAGCATCGGCAGGTGAACGAGAAACGTCGTCACCACATTCGTGTAAAGATTAAAATGCGTCAGCTCAGCTCCCTTCGGCTGGCCGGTAGTGCCTGAGGTGTAAAGTATCGCCGCCGTATCTTGCGGTGCGGTCGGATAGGTTTCAAACGTGTCCGGCTGCGGAAAGATCAGTTGCCCGAGCGTTTTGTGCTCCGGAAACGGGCTCGCACCCGCCGGGTCTTTCGTCATCACGATCAGGTCCTTGCAGCTCTCGACCTGATCAAACCCGCCCTTCACCGCCTGCCCAAGCGGCAGCTCATCCGTGCCTTCAAAAACGAAGACGGCCTTCGCGTCCGAGTCCTCCAAGTGATAGGCGACCTCTCGCGGCTTAAAGAGCACGCTGAGTGGCACGACCGCCGCACCGGCCTTCAAAATGCCGTAATAGACCATCGGGAAATACGGGATGTTCGGGCAGCTCAAGGCGACCTTGTCGCCGTGGCCGATGCCCATCGCGACCAGTGCGTTGGCGACCTTGTTCACCATCGCGTTGAGCTGGCCGTATGACATACGAACGTCGTTCCAGACGATCGCCTCTTTCTGCGGGGCAAGCTTCGCGTGGTGGTCCAGCATCGAAGCCAGGTTCAGTGTCGTGGCTGAATATTCCATTTCTTGTGTCGTTTTCCTTGCGAGAGTTTAATTGAATGATACCCGCAAACCGTTGATTTATCTACTCTATTCGCCCGGATCAATGCGTTCGGATGAGGTGATCGCATCCCCAAGCCGCTGGATCGAGTGAGCTCGAAACGCTTCTTCCTGCTCCGGAAAGTCGGTCCTGAAATGCCCGCCGCGAGATTCCTCTCGCCAAAATGCGGCCGCGGCAACCAGGCCCGCAAGCGTCACAAAATTACGCGAGGCCGTGCTCAAGTTCGCCTTCGCGATCTGGTCAAACTCCGCGATCGCCCGCCGCAGCGATTCACGGTCCCGCAAGATCCCGACGCGTTCCCACATCACCCGCTTCACGCGCTTCCGCACCGCGGTCGAAAGCGCAGGCTTGCGTTTGTTCTCTGCCACTTCATTTCTGGCTTCTGACCGGCCACTGACCACCGACAATTGACCACTGTCGCTCGCCGCCGCCTCGCCGGCCCTAGCACCAAAAACGAGCCCCTCGAGCAGCGAGTTTGAAGCAAGCCGATTCGCTCCGTGAACGCCTGTGCAGGTCACCTCGCCCGCCGCGTAAAGCCCGGGCAGCGTCGTCCTGCCCCAGAGGTCGGTCCGCACGCCGCCCATGCAGTAATGCGAGGCCGGCGAGACCGGCAGCATATCTTTCGCGATATCGAGCCCAAGCGCCCGGCAGGTCTCATCGATCTTCGGAAAGCGGTGACGGAGGAAGTCGCCCTCAAGCGCCGTCATATCCAGAAAGACCGTCCGCGATCCCGTCCGCCGCATCTCCGCCACTATCGAGCGCGATACGATGTCGCGTGGGGCAAGCTCGAGCCGTTCGTCGTAGCGTCCCATGAACCGCACGCCCTGTGCATTTCGCAAGATGCCGCCCTCGCCACGCATCGCTTCCGAGAGCAAAAACCGCGGCGCACCCTCGAGGCTCAGTGCCGTCGGGTGAAACTGGATGAACTCCATGTCGGCCATGTCCGCACCGGCGAAATACGCCATCGCCATGCCGTCGCCCGTCGCAACCGGCGGGTTGGTCGTGTGCTGATAAAGCTGGCCCGCACCGCCCGTGCAGAGGATCACCGCCTTTGCAAAAACTTCCCGCGGTGCACGCAGTATCGGGTCTAGATAGCGGACGCCCGTGCACCGCCCGTCCGCGGTCAAAAGGCTCTCGGTCGCCGCAAATGGCAAAAGGCTGATCGAGGGTTCGCGGCCCGCTCTCGCGATCAGCGAACGAACGAATTCCGCACCCGTCGAATCGCCATTTGCATGGAGTATCCGCCGACGCGAATGGGCGGCCTCTTGCGTAAAAACAAGATTGCCGCCCTCTTTATCGAACTCAGTTCCCCACTCGATGAGCTGCTTTATGTATCGCGTGCCTTCGGTGACGAGAGTCTCGACCGCCCGCTCATCGCAAAGCCCCGCACCAGCGATGAGAGTATCGCCCTCGTGCAGCTCTGCTCGGTCGTCATCCGAAAGGACAACGGCAACGCCGCCCTGTGCATATTCCGTGTTCGATTCGCTCGCCTTGTCCTTTGTCAGCACAGTCACCTGAGCGCCCGCTTCGGCAAGAGCGATGGCCGCCCGCAGCCCCGCGACGCCGCTCCCGATGACGATGAAATCCGTGGACAAGGACATTAACAGAAATGTAGCAAACTACACCTCTCATGTCGTCTCTGCCTAGGCGGCTTTTTCGGCGGACGTGCCGTGATTCTCGCTCGCGCTGTAGAGTCCGGAATACGCCCCTTTCCGCAGGTCGATGCCGTGCTCGACAAATGCCTTCAGCGCCGAGATCATATGCGACCAGCCCATGCAGTTTCTGTACGAAGCATCAAGGTCGTCCTGCGTCTCGCGCCAGCCCGTTTCGCTTATCCGCACGATCGTCCCGTCGTCCGCCGCATCAAATTCCATCCGGATATGCGTGTCCAGGCCCTTCGTCCCCTCCCAGCCAAGTTCGATCAGCTCGTTCTTGACCATCCGCTTCACAACGACCGGGAACGCAAACTTCTCGTCGCCCGGATTATCTGCAAATGCCCACTCGACCGTCGTGCCTTCATCGAGCGGAGCACTCGCCCCGCCGTTCGTGAAATATCCGCTCAGCTTTTTCGGATCATAAACCGCATCAAACACCTCAGCCACCGGCCGCAGGATCTTCGTCTGTACCTTAAATTTCAATTCCATCGTGTTACATCAACTCCATTTTTCTTCTTAATTATTAATCAGTAATTACGAATTAATAATTTGTTTCATTGAAACGGGCGCTACTATATGTTATATTTTTACAACATGTCAAGCGCGAAAAAAGATGATCTCGTTTACAAGGCTCTGGCCGACCGCCGGCGTCGCGAGATACTCGACCTCTTGCGAGACGACGCCATGACCACCGGCGACATCTGCTCGCACTTCAAAAAGATCGACCGCTGCACCGTTATGCAGCACCTCGGCGTGCTCGAGAAAGCCGGCCTCGTCATCACACAAAAAAAGGGACGCTTCAGGTGGAATTACCTGAACGCCGTCCCCATCCGCGACATCTACGACCGCTGGATCAACAAATACGCCAACCACTCCGTCGATGTCCTAACCAAACTAACCCGCGACCTGGAATCGAAATGATCCGCTCGCCAATTCGTCGCGGCTACGCCGCCCTATGTGCGGAAAAGTTCCACTTTTCCGCAACTGAGAGAGCTTTATGCGGCTGTGCCGCCGGCGGCGAAGCCGCAAAATAGTTTGCAGCCACAACGGTAAAGCAGAGCTTCACCGCAAATAGACAGGCGGAGCCTGAGGGATTCGAAATTCGCGTTTCAAAAACTAGGCGAAAAAAAGGCCGCCACCCGTGAACCGGCGACGGCCTTCGACTTTCTTTCGTTGTCGTGAAACTACATCGGTATCTTCAATTCCTGGCCCGGGTAGATCTTGTCCGGGTGGTTGAGGATGTCGCGATTGTGGTCCCAGATGGCCTTCCACTGGATGCCGTATTCCTTGGCTATCTTTGAAAGATTATCGCCCGATTCGACCGTGTGCGTGTGCATTCCGCCGCCGGCCGCGGCCTCTGCCGTCTGGATATTGAGGACGAAGTCGCCGTCGTTAAATTCCGGATCGAGCCGTGCGTATTCATCCCAAAGCTGCTGCTTCGCCTCGGCGCTCGGAGCGGTTCCCGTAACGATAAGCGTGCCGCCGTTGCCCTCGCTCAGTTCATACGTCGTACCGTTCTGGTTGGCGAGTTCGAGAAGCGTCTGATATTTCTCTTGTAGTGACATTATCTTTTTCCTCCTTCCTTAGCTTCCCTCTTTGAGCTGGTTGTCAATGCCCGTGATGCCCGATTGCATTATCTCCTGAACGCACTTACCGTAGATCGCTTTCGGCACTTCGCCGGTAACCGTTACCTTGCCATTCACGACCGCAACGTTCGCCCCGGTACAGCCCGCTTTTTTCAGGTTCTCAGTGATCTTGCCCGTAAGTGCCGGGTCAGAGGCTGCCGGGGTCGCGACCGGAAGCGGCTTCGTCGTCAGGTTGTTCGTAACCGACTTGATGCCCTCGACCGCACCTGCCGAAGCCTGTGCTTTGTTCTTTGCCGTGATGTCGGCAACCTCGCCGGTCAGCGTCGCAACGCCGCCATTGACCGCCACCGTCACGCCCGAAACGCCGTCCGCCGTCAGCTTATCCTGAACTGCTTTCTGCAGGTCAGCATCGCTCTTGCCGCAGGCCGCAAGAAACATCATCGCTGCGATGGCCAAAACTGTTAAGTATTTAACTTTCATCTTCCCTCCCATAAGTGTTTCCAAAATAGATTCAAACGAAATGTTTGCAAAACGCTATCTTGCCCAAAGCTGACGATTGCCAAAGCTCGGCGATCCTTCTGTGACCTTGGTCAAAATTCGCGTGCCTCTATCTTGTGGCAAATCACCAAATTTATCAACCAAAATCTTTCGCTTGGGCGCTAAAAGACCTCTTCGACGATCTGACTGGCAACGGCATACGACGAAAGCCCGGGCTTGACGATGAAATGCCAGTCGGCAAGGCAATAGATCGCCTGTCTTTCTTCAAATAGCTTGAATGCAGTGTCGCGGTCTTTGGCGAGCGGGCGCTCTTTTCGCGATTTGCGGATGTTTTGCCAGCAGTGTTCAAAGGTGGATTCGAGCCAGACGGTCGTCAGCCCGTTCTGTTTTATCACCTCACGATTCCTTTCGACCGTCCAAGTGCCGCCGCCGAGCGAAATGATCTGCGCCGAGGTCTCGCCGAGCAGTTTTACGAGGCTTTCGGCCTCGATCTCACGGTAGCGGTCGAGGCCGTCATCGTTGAGAATATCGGCAATCTTCCGCTTCGTTTCCTGCTCAATAAAGTGGTCAAGGTCGGCCCTTTCAGAGCCCAAAAGCTTTGAAATATGGCGTGCGACGCTCGACTTTCCGACTCCCATGAAACCGGTCAGGGCAATGCGGGTCTGCTCTGGCATCCCAAAAAGTGTATCACACCGATACACCGCTCGCCCGTTCGCCGAAAAATACGGCCTTCACCGCCCGTATCGTATTGCTATGTATCTCAACGGTTTGCTCGATCTCCGCCGCATATCCGCCGCTCATCGTTGTTACGATTGGTGTGCTCTCGGCACGGGCAAATTCGAGCACCATCTCATCCCGCCGCCGCAGCCCATCGATCGAAAGCCCAAGCCGCCCGAGCTTATCGCCCGCGAAAGGATCCGCCCCGGCCAGATAAAAGATAACGTCCGGCGAATGGACGCGGACCCGCTCAAGCGCGCTCTCGAGGGTCGCGAGATACTCGGCATCGGCCGTGCCATCCGGGAGTTCGATGTCGAGCGAAGATGCCTGCTTGAAAAGCGGATAGTTCTTCGCCCCGTGCATTGAGAAAGTAAATACCGAATCGTCCTCCGCAAAGATGAACGCGGTGCCGTCGCCCTGATGAACGTCGAGGTCGATGATCAAAAACCGCTCGGCAAGCCGCTCCCGCTTGAGCACCCTGATCGCGACCGCCACGTCGTTGAAAACACAATAGCCCTCGCCGCGGTCCGGGTAAGCGTGGTGCGTTCCGCCCGCCAGGTTCGAAGCGATCCCCGCCGCGACCGCCTCGCGTGCCGCTAGGATCGTCCCCGAGATCGCATGGAACGAACGCCGCACCAGCGACTCGCTCCACGGCAGCCCGAGCTTGCGAACCTCTTTCGCCGTCAGCCGCCCTTCGCTGAGCCGCGTGACGTAATCCTCGGTATGCACCAGCAAGAGGTCTTCGACCGCCGCCGGTTCGGGCTCGACGACTTCGTCGCTCCGCAGTGTGCCTTCACAAATCAGCCGATCGCGAACCAGCTCGAATTTTCGTATCGGGAAAACGTGCCCTTCGCCGATGTCGGCATAGTAATAGGGTGAATAGAAAAGCTTGTAATCGCTCATTGAAATTAGTTTAGGGACGCGAACCGTATTTCTACAAGTTCGCGCCCCTATTGCGGTGCGGAAGAGCTTTTGAATTAAGTGCCCTTAGAGAACATTGCCAAGCGCGAGGCTGACAAGGTCAAAATAGGCAGGCGTTTCCTGATAACCGCCCTGCGACTGCTGCTGAAGCAATGCGTCGCGATAGCCAAGCTCATAGCCCTCGGCCATCAGCTGCCGGCGTTCGCCAAGGCTGACCGAGCACATGCTGTAGTCGTCACCCGCATAGGCGTACGGCTCGGTGTAATACTCGTCATAAATGCCTTGCTGCCGGGCATTCTGGCCTTCCATCAGCCCCTGATAGTATCCGGTCGCAAGCGTCCGTGCTAGCAGATCGCTGACGTAGCCGCCCGAGAACTGATCCGCCACGCCAACGATCATCGGCCCATATTGCGAGCCGCTCTGCTGTTCGTTGCCGCCATAGTAACCGGCATCGTCGTAATACGCTTGCTGGTAATTGTTGTCCGCAAAAACGGGCGACGCATACCCCTGATAATTGGCGTATTCAGGCTGCGAATTGTACGGCATTGCCGAATCAAATCCCTGCCCGCCGAGGAAGGCTGAAAGCACCGTGCGGAGCAAGATGTCCTTCCAATTGCCGCCGCCGTTGTTGTAGTCGTCGCCGTAATAATCGTCGCCGTAGTAATTATCGTTGTAGCGATCGTCCTCGTAGTAGTATCGGTCATCGATCACGCCCTGAGGATACTGCCGCGTTTCGTAGTAACCATTTTGGCGGTCGTAGTCATAGCCACGGCTGCGATAGATCGGCTGGTTCGTCCACGTCTGCGGTCCGGCCCAAGTCGTACGTCCCGACCAAAGCTCCGGCACACGACGGTCGCTGCGGTAATCACGCTGGCGATCTCTGCGAACGTCCTGTCGATAATCGCGGTTACGTTCCCTTGTCGCTCTGCGATAGTCACGGTCGTACTCTCGCTGGGCCTTTATAATATCTTTCCGGTCGCGGCGCGTTTCTCGCCGGACGCGGTTTTCTGCCGGCCGTTCGTAATTGCGGTTTGCCCAGTAGGGCGTGCCGTTTTCCTTGCGTGCCGAGCGGCGTCGATCATCGCCCCGACTCTGCTGACCGCGGTTCTGGCGGTCGCTCCACTCCTGCTGCCGGCGTGATTCCATGTCGCTCCGACGCTGCTGCTCGCGCGAATTTCGATCGCTTTCGATCTGCTGCCGCCGCGCTTCCATATCGCTCCGACGTTGTTGCTGGCGTGAGTTCTGGTCGCTCTGCGCCTGCTGCCGACGCGACTCCATATCGCTCCGACGCTGCTGCTGGCGTGAGTTTTGGTCGCTCTGTGCCTGCTTGCGACGGCCTTCGTCATCGCTCCGACGCTGCTGGCCCCGAGCCTCTCGGTCGCCTCGTTTCTGCTGCTGCTCAGCCCGTTCCGGCTTTCCGCCGCCCTTATCGCCGCCGCGGCCTTTGCCATTGCCGCGTCCTTGGGCGGAGACGTCAGCGGCTCCAATAAATAGAGCACCGCCGACGGCCAAAGCCGCCATTATTCCTAATCTTGTACGCATAGGTTTCCTCCAAAAATGCCTGGTCTGAGCGTGGACACCATTGAAGGTTGCAACTGCCGTTCCGCTCAAGCATTTCCCAGCAAACCCCGCCAAATGTACCAACTCCCTACACTTCCCCCGCCCGATATCGTGCATTCCGCCGAAATCTCGTGTAGCCCTGGCATCTCATACATAACACACTTGACCATCGTCGCAACATCTGGCACTCTATTGCAACGTATGGAAGAAGATGATGACGATTATGACGTTGATAGATACGACAGTGCGATCGGCTGGGAGCCCGAGGAGCCTAAGCTGCCGAAGCCTCCGAAGGGTGCCAGCGATCGCGATTGGGGCGAGCCGAGTCCGTTCGTTGTATCGCCCGGCGGGCCGTCGGGGATTCTGAGGTCGACGTCGAGGCCGCTTTTTGGTGATTATTGGCGTGAAGGCGAGGTCGCGGTGCTCTTCGCCGAGGCGGGCACGGGCAAGAGCATCCTCGCCACGCAGATCGCCGAGCTCATCGCCCGCGGGACCGCCTATCCGCTGCCGGGCCGCGAGCCGCTTCCCGGCCGACGCGTGCTTTACTTTGACCTCGAACGCTCCGACGCGCTCTTCCGCGAGATTTATTCGACGCGGCTGCCCTCGGGCCGGCTGTGGAATTACCGGTTCTCAAAGCGCTTTCTCCGTTGTGCGTTCGACCCCTTTTTCAGCCCCGCGACCGCCGGCAAACACGGCCTCGGCGTTTACACGCAGAACGCGATCCTCGGCGAGCTCGAGGCCGAGCGTGCCCCGATCTTCATCCTCGACGACATCACCTACTTCGCCGCCAACCGGAGCGCCGCACGGGCGCTGCGGACCATCAAATACTTCGCCGGCAAGCGTCGGCTTTCGGTGCTGCTGCTCGCCCATGGCCGCATGCGTCGCCGCCCCGGGCCGCTCAGCCTCGCGGATCTGCTCGGCGGATCGGGCGCCGCCGAGGTCGCAGACAGCATCTTCGCGCTCGGCCGGAGCACGCTCGGCCCGGACCTGCGTTACGTCAAGCACCTAAAGTCCCGCACCCGCCCGCTCGTCGCCGAAACGCCCGTCTTTCGCATCGGCAAACTGCCCGGCCCGCATTTTGAAACGGCCTTCAACCGCCCGGCCTCGCTCGCACTTCCGAGCTCCGGCCCGCGTGTGATCTCCGCCGACCGCGGCCGCCGCGAACTGCCCGCCGCCAACGCCCGCGACTCCGCCGACCCCGCTTTCATCTCCGACGATCGCCGGCTCGGTCCCGCCAGCTTTCTCGGCCTCGAATTCATCGGCCTCGGCGATGAACCCGAACTCACCCGCGACCACGCCGCCGAGGCCGCCGCCGCCCTCCGCGCCGAAAGCCGCCGCCAACGCCAAATGTCCCGCTCCGCCCGCACCGTCCTAACCGAAGGCCTCCTAGACGGCTCCTACCTCCGCTACCTCAACAAATAACCAGTCACAACCGCCAACTCCCCTCCTGCCCGAGGAGGGGTGGCAGCGGCTTCCGCTGACGGGGTGGTGGGAGCAGCGGGCGGCCAGTTCGCCCATCACTCGGGCCGCCTGTCAGAACCGCCTGCGTAAGCGGGCGGCCAGTTCGCCGATCGGTCGCATGCAGCCCCAACCAAACCCGCAATACCCATCCGCCCCATCCGCTTATGAAAACAAAAAGGCCCGCGGTCTTTCGCGGGCACTTTTGGTCGATCTGCGTGCGGTCCCGATTTTAGTAACCGCCCCGTTCTTTCATGTCCTCGCGGATCGCGTCTCTGAAATCGGGCGGCAGCGTCATCGGTTCGGCAAAGTACTGCACGGTCTCACGGCCCTCCAGCCGGAACTCGTACCCGACGCTCATTTGCTCCCGCTTTTCCGGCACTCTGTTTACGTCATGCGGGAAAACCTCGAGCTCGGCGGTAGCTCCCGGCTCAATAAAATATTCCAACGAACCGTTCATACAGTAAAAGCCCTTCTGGTTGATCCCGTCGATCAAGATCGCAGGCGAATGGCAAACGCCGTCATAGCCGATACAGCCGAGCGGTTCTGCCGAGCCGTTATAGATGAGGAACCGCATCGCAGGCACGCCATACGCGTTTGCCGACGAAGCCCCAATATATGTGATCAGAACTCCCGCAGCGGGCTCCGCCCGAGAAGGCTCCTCGTAGCTTCCCCGCTCATTCGCGACCGGCGGCTCAATTGCCCACACTTGGTCACTCGGGGGCGGCGACCAGGAGCCGGAACCCAAACCGGCTTCTGCCAGACCCCGCACAAACCCCGCAGCCTGCATCCCAACAACCAACGCCACCACAAACGCCCCAAACCTCATCATTACTCGTTTCATACAACCTTAGATGCCAAAAACCAAAAAAAGTTCCCGCCCGCAACCGCCATTCGGCCCTCGTCGAGTTCAGCAAAACGCTGAAAGACCAAAAACCCAGACCGACCCTGTAACCCGATCGCCCGCCAAACCCAACAAACCCCGGCCCACCTACTCCAGCTTCTATCCCGCAGGTCGAGCGCCGCCGAAACACCGGCAAGCCTTCCTCACCAAAATCCGCCCAGACCTCCCCGCCATCATCGACCTAGGCTTCTCCCGCGACCGGGAGAATGGTTAGGTGAATGTTGCGACCAAATTAAGTTGACGGTAGAATATTACATACTTGTAATAATTATTCAGTTCGTCTATACTTTTAGTCGGAGGTATTATGACCGGGAAACAGTTAAAGAAATATCGAAGGGAAAACAAGCTTTCACAGTACGAGACGGCAGCCGCTCTCGGTATGTCGCAGAGCTATCTTTCTCTAGTGGAAACAGGAAGGCGGCCACTCACAGATCGTCTGCAGCGAAAAGCGGCAGAGTTTTTCAAACTTCCTCTCGAGATGCCGACAAATCTATCATCAGGTAAGTTGCCGACGCTGTCGGATGATCAGCTTGCTTCGGATCTTGCTGATCTTGGTTACTCTGGCTTCGCTCATTTAAAGCGAAAACGTGCTCGCCGGATGAACCCGGCGGATGTGCTGCTAAGTGCTCTTAATTCCCGGAAGCGGGATGCACGGCTTGTCGAAGCACTTCCGTGGCTCGTGCTGAATTTCTTGGATATGCGCTGGAATGAGGTGACGCGCACGGCAAAAATGTATGATCTTCAAAACCGACTTGGTTACGTCACACATGTGGCACGGCGCGTTGCTGAACGCGAAGGCCAGTCCGAGGCGGTATCTGTGCTCAAAAAGCAAGAGGGCGAACTTGAACGTTCGATGCTCGCGCGCGAGGATACGCTTTGCAATGAAACGATGACGCGTACGGAGAGAAACTGGCTCACATCTCACCGACCCGAAGGAGCAAAGCAATGGCGGCTGCTAACTGATCTTTCTCCGCAACATTTACAGTATGCTTAAACCACCAGAACCATGGCTGTCGTTCTTACGGGATATCGATGATTTCGTAGCGAATGAAACGCACTTCCACTGTCTAGGAGGTTTTGTTGTCACAGTCATATACGGTGCAAAAAGATCAACTTCCGACCTCGATTCAATTTCGACCGTCCGAACAGAGCCGGGGCTTCTTGCTCGTGCTGGCGAAGGGAGTCCGCTTCATAAAAAGCATAAGGTTTATCTCGACCACGCTACCATCGCGCAGCTGCCGGAAAACTACGAAGACCGTCTGACAGAAATTTTCCCGAGAACTTTCGAGCGCCTGCGCCTCTTCTCTCTCGATCCTTATGACATTGCCCTCAGTAAGATCGAACGAAATATCGAACGCGATCGCGACGACGTCAAACACCTTGCGCTCGTCGTCCCTTTAGATCTCGAGATACTGAAGCAACGCTATTATGACGAACTCCGCGTCTACGTACGTAATGAAGATCGCGAAGACCTTACGCTAAAGCTATGGATCGAAATGATTGAAGAAGCCCGTCAAGACGGGCCCTAATTTTGAAGTTTGTGGTAGTATTACAAGAATTTATGTATGGAGGCCCACAACCATGGCAGTATCGAGAACGTCCAATTGGACGACAAGGTCGATTTACGTCGCCAGCTTAGACCTTGACGTTAAGAACCCCCGTCTGGGTGGCATCGCCACAAATTATTCTCCGAAAGAAATCGTCCAGTATCTCTTCCAATACGACAAGGCACTTGAAGTCGCGGAGAGCATTGCGAATCGCGGTTATTTTCCAAATGAACCGCTTTTAGCTATTCGAGACGGAACCCGTTACACCGTGATTGAAGGTAACCGTCGACTTGCGGCGCTAATGGCACTTCGAGACCCCTCGCTGCTAACTGGAACTGCAAAGCGGGCTGTGGAACGTCTATCGGGCAAATTGTCCAAGGCAGACATAAAACAGGTGCCAGTTACAGTTGCTCCTAACCGCAAAGCGACAGACAAGCAGGTTGCGGGTCGGCACGTTGGTACACCGGTCTTGGCCTGGCAGGCCGAAAACCGAGCCCGCTTCGTTTTAGAAAAACTTGACGAGGGATATACGAAAGAAGAACTTCTCACTGAGCTCGGCTTTACTGCGAGCGAAGTGCGTTCTGCCCGCGAGACGCGGGCAATTGTCGAATTGGCTCGGTCGGTCGATTTGCCGCCAGAAGTCAAGGAGAAAATCGACGATCCGAGGACGAAGGCTATCAGCACGCTTGAGAGGCTCTTCGAATCCACAGTGGGTCGCGAAATCATCCATACGGAGCGCGATGAAGAGCACGGATATCGTATCAAGACAACACAGTCGGAATTCATCCCTTTCTTTCAGAAGTTTCTAAGCTTGGCCGCAAGCAACAAAGTGACAACGCGTACATTGAATAATGCAGAGAACATTCGTGATTACTTTGCTGAAAAATGGGACCCAACGGACCTGCCGAAAAAGAAGCGAGGTTCCTTCGTTGCAGCGGATTTGACGAAGCCAATCGGCCGTAAGGCAAGTTTGCCGAAACCAGCCACGCCGCCGAAGCCGCCGCCGCCCTCCGCGCCGAAAGCCGCCGCCAGCGCCAAATGTCCCGCTCCGCCCGCACCGCCCTAACCGAAGGCCTCCTAGACGGCTCCTACCTCCGCTACCTCAACGGCAAATAAGAACCCACTTCCTTGTTTACGACGAGCGCCGCCGAAGCAGCGCCAAGTCGTCCTCGCCACAACACGCCAAGACTTCCCGAAAACCACCAACATCATCGACCTCGTCATCAGGCTGTTTGATTTCCGGTGCTACCGAATCCGCGGTTGTGCCGGTCTGTTTGATATAGTTCGTCGGACCATTCGGGTTCTAACATCGAAACGGCTTCAATAATTAACTGTGCGATTCGGTCACCCGCCGAAAATACAACGCGAACGTCACCGAGGTTTACCAAAAGACACAGTATTTCGCCGCGATAATCAGCGTCGATTACGCCAGCAAGAACATCAATGCCCATTCGAAGGGCGAGCCCGGAGCGAGGTGCAACGCGACCATAAGAGCCTGTTGGTATTTCAACAGCGAGCCCGGTCCGAACCGCAATCCGCTGGAGCGGCAAGATCTCGACATTCTCAATACATGATAAATCGAGCCCACAAGAATCAGCAGTACCGCGGGAAGGCAGCACCGCGTCAGGATGTAACTTCTGGAATTTCAAAGTTTTCATATCCGTTTAAGCTAGTCGTCTCTGTAGCAGGTCTATTTTTGAGGCCTGCTCTTTCAACAACTGCTGTTCTATCCGCATTGCAGTCTGTATCTGAGTAACCGCCCATCGATGCTTTTCCGCAATCTCAGCTACGATCGGTTCGATATCACTCGTAACCTGCATTCGCAGTGCAGCCTCTGTCAATTCAGCGGCCTCATTTAAGAGGTTTATCCCAGTCGAGGTAGACGAAGCCGCTTCACCGGCAAGTCTTCGAAATTCATCCAGTGTCATGTTTTTGATATCGGTTCGAATCCAAGAGTCTGTTTGTCGAGGTCAGCTATTATGCGGCCCGTGCCGGCGTCATTCAATTGCCGCCATACCTTATAGCCAATTAGAATTGCTTTCTCCCAATCCCCAATTGCACATGCCGTTACTTCGAGACCTTTTGTCAAGAATCGAATATTCTTCAGCAACTCGTAATCGATTTCGGTAACGTTGTCAAAAAAATTATGATTTTCTGCATAGGAGAAGACCAATGCAGAAATGCCTTCCTCAATTGCCGTTGCTCGTCCGCCGTCTTCAACCTCGTCGACCTTGACTTGGCTTTTTCGTTTCCGGCCAAGAATTTTGCGAGTTACAGGAGACCAGCCGAGCACTGCGGCATAGGCAAAATGGAATACATCGTGAAAGCGGTAGCCATCGGGGTTATGGGCATTGTCAGTCAGGTCATTTCCGACTTGCTCACCATCAAGAAAGCAACGAATAATATCATCGTCAATTTTCCTTATCTCAATCTCGAACTCCCTAGGAATGCTCTCGCCGTCTGGGAAATCACGATCAAAGCAGTACGAACCCCCGGCCGACTTCGGTGCGAATCGTTCACGAACTTTCGCGATGTTTCTTTCGGCAACGTCGTTGAGTTCTAAATCAAATTTCGATGCTAAATTCGCGAGATACCATAATGTATCGCCCAGTTCGTCGGCGATACGCTCCTTAAAGAGCCGGTGTGCAGCCCCGTCTCGAAGATGTTTCTTATACTCGCTTAGTAACTCACCGGCTTCGCCGGCGAGCCCAAGAAGTGGGACGACCTTTGCAATCAAGTCGTCCCGATATTTACCCGGGACTTGATCGCTTTCTAGTGCTGTTCTTTGGTATTCATTCAGATCCATAAAGCAAATTTCTAGTTCTGTTCAACAACGTCATAGGGGGCCGGTTTAGGGGCTATCCCCCACTTTGGTGGAAAAGTAAATTGAATCGATTTATTAACAGGTCGAAATATTTGCTTGATTCTTGTACGCCCGGAAATTCCTTTTACCAAAGGATGCCTTTCCCTTGCATACTTATCGACCTCGCAAAATAAATTTTGACAATCAATCAGCTGCAAAGGCCGTCCCCATAAAGTTTGAAAGTTGAGTCCCAGCCGGTCAAACTCCTGTTCTTTTACTTCCGCCACGAACTTAATTACTTCAGGGCCGGTCAGCCCTGCCGTATCTTTGAAGCATTTTCGAATGCCATCTAGTGCTCCTGGACCGGGAACCACGAACTCGGCTTCGGAGAAATTTGTCAGTTCACTGTAATTAATATCTGTGACGTACTGGTAAGCGAGAAAATCGCCAATCGTCGGGTAGTCGCGTAGAAGATAAAATGCCCTTTGCATCGTCCTACAGTCGGCAATTTTCTTCCACGCTTCATCCGCAATCATCATTTCCAAAAGGCACAAATGCGTGTGATGTTTTCGTTTGAAACCAAAAACTCGGGAGCCTGACGGCATGATATAGGCTCCAGAATAAACTGAATGACCATTCGACATTGCCTCGCTTAACACCGAGCTGTATCTTGCTACATCGAACGTATCTAACGTCAATAGCCCGAGATTGCGCGTTAGTAATTCCCACGTCTCGATCTTATTGAATAACTTGAACAGTAT
Source organism: Acidobacteria bacterium Ga0074141 (assembly GCA_001464665.1). GTDB lineage: Bacteria > Acidobacteriota > Blastocatellia > Pyrinomonadales > Pyrinomonadaceae > OLB17. The sequence continues at coordinate 66,611 of LNDP01000014.1, read as the reverse complement.
TATTCTGAAAAAAACCTCATTATGATCTGAAGGATAAACAGGATTGTAAATAACCTCAGAGATGAGATACTGACTCACCCTGTCCGCGGCTCTGTATGCATTAGTGAACTTATGCCGAAGAAGTATTGGGTCTTCAGTCCAGGGCGAGGGCTCGCCGTGGAAACGCTTGAAAAAGATACGTTGCCGCTCTGTCGCAAAACGCCAATAGGTATCAAGTACCTCGGTAGGTACCAACGGATGCAAATGAGGAAAATATGGCTGCGTCATTCAGCTAAATTATCGCCTTCAGTTCGGCTTCCAGGGTTCGCAAACTGGTTTTTGAAATATCGCTGAGTTTCTCGACCCCAACCATACAGTTAAGTCCTGCAAATTCAAGTTTCATTTCGCTCGACATAAAGCGACCTAACCGCACTAATCCGAGCAAATTGCCATACGCTTTTTCGAAGATTAACTGTGTTGCGTAAAAGGCGTTCAAGTGCAATTGACCCTTATGTGGTAAAAACGTTACGTGCTGAAGACACGGGAATCCTTGTCGAGCATCCGTTACATGATCTCTGCGCGGGTCAAAAATCGAGGCTTGAAATTTGGAACGAACGACTCCGTACGGTTTGAGGTACGCAGTTATTATATATTCCAGTTGGTTTCCATTGCTCGGGCCTCCTCCGAAGTCGATGAGACGTTCGAAATAAAGCCCACGTTTGTTGAGAACTTTTTCGAGCTTCTTGTAATGCGGAAGGTTATTCTTATATCGTTCGAATAGTATCTGCCGATTGCCATTGGCGGATCTCCAAATCGTCTGCGGGAAAATTGTGTTCGCAATGGTTTGCACTGATTGCTTGCCCAATTCTTCAAGGGTATCATCTAGTAGCTCACGTATTTCGGGTCTTTCGACCGGCGAGTCGTCTTCAACGGTGATCTCGAAATAGAGAGGCGCAATTTCCTTTCCGCCCGGGCTCATAATTTCTAAAAACGCTTTCGCCCAGGCCGTTGAGACGTCATTTTCACAAATCTGCAAAGCCATTCTCATTCTCCTTCGTCGAGATGACGATAAGTTGCCATTCCGACAAACGCCGCCGGCATAATACGTACGAACTTTGCCCAACCGTCACGTTCATCTATGATGCGAACAAGTCCCGCCCCTTGGGCGACAAAAACATTGTGGCAGGCTGACTCAAGGACTGGCACCAGTCGCTCGTTAGCTGGCAGGACGCCGGTCGGCAAAACGATAAACGTTCCCAGCTCAACGTCGACGGTTTTCGACTGCCAGAACTTATCAACAACTACCATCGCGCCTGGATTAACAATTCCAGTAAGCTCTTCTTTAATCTGCTGTGGCGTCGATCTAAGCAGTTGTTTCGCGCGAACATTCGTCAACGTTTGTGTCGTGTACTGGAGATACCTAATCAGCGTGGAGTACCCTACCCCAAAGTCGTTAGCTATAGTCTGAATTTGGATCGGACTCGGATTTTGAGAATTCCAATTGCGAGACACAAAGGCGCGGCGGATTCCAAGTGATGGCAACAGCAGGAACGTGGCAAATGAGTTTGCCTGTACCTCCTCCGGGGAGACCTCATGGTCTTCCGCAATCAACAGATCTAAATTCGACCCATGCCCAAAGAAATGATGGCCGAGCTCGTGTGCGCATGTGAAAATACGACGCGGGAGCGGCCGGAGGGCCGAAACGATAATGCGTGGTCGCGGCTCACGAACATATAAGCCCTCCATGTTAATATCGACAAACCGTACTGATATTCCGATCTCGTCGGCGACGTCGAAAACAGAAATCGGACTGGCAATGCCCAATTCGTACTTGTTACGTACCTTTACCGCTAGTTCGAGGGCTTCCGCCACCAATCTCCGTTTATTCATTTAGACTTAAAAGCTTATTCCCTGATCGATGCTAGGAGTGTTAGCAACCGTTCCAGATCATCATCTTTGAGTTTCTGGAGCTCGCGGGCGGCCAACTGTAACCTCGAATCGTGCAAATCAACTTTCGATTCGCCCTCCCCCAACAACCATGACGAACTCACATCGTAAATTTGCGCGAGCACGGCGATCTCATCCGCCGACACTTTCCGGCTGCCGGACTCGATTTCAGAAATTGCTGGCCGGCTAACCTTCAATAGATCGGCCACATGCGCCTGAGATAGGCCGGCCATACGTCTAGCTTCTTTTAGTCGTGTTGCGATAATTTTTCTCCGTTCAGAATATGACATGACTATTTTTTTGCATCATGCAGGAGTTCAATAATTCGATCCGCAACTTGTCCGACGTTAAGTTTCTCCTGTCCGTCGCTTGAGCGAAAGATGTTCTCACTTAATGAAAGATCAATTCCTAATTCAGCCAGTATAATTGTCATCGCAGTCACCCATATTTGGCTGTCAAACTCCGTGTATAGGTCAAGGGGTGTCGATTCATCTACAAGAACCACGGGCTCAAACCCGCCCTCATCCTGAATTCGTGTGAGAACAGAAATTATTTTTTCTACAATCTTAGCTCGTTCCATTTTTCTTATTTGCTACCTTCATGTTGTCGGATTATCAAACGCTTTGTAAGAATATCATACCTAAGTCGGAAAAGTAAAGCCCCGTTGATGAATCATCGGGGCTTTACTTTTTTGAACGCGTCAGAGTTTTACTCAGCGACGGCGAGTTCTTTTTCTTTGTTTCGCTTGATGCCGCCGATCTGGACGAGGTTTTCGCCCTTGATCTGGTTCTTTTCGAGGACCATCTGGTTATAGAGCTTGCGCATCATCTGGACCTCTTCGGCGGCGGTCTTCGGGCCTTCCATTTCCGGCTTGTTGGGCCGGGCGAGGTCGACCTCGTTAAGGACAAGGCCGTGCGACTTGTCGTTAAGCTCGACTTCCTTACCGCGGGCGAATACTTCGTGGCGGCCGTGCTCTTTATACCACTGTGCGACGGTCGCATTCTGGTGCATATGCTCGATGATATTGCGCCAGCCGATACCGGTGTTGTAAGCACAGAAGCTGATCTCGCCTTCCTGTGTGCCGTAGGGGATGATGCACATCTCCGTGCGGCGGAAGTCGTAGTTAAAGAGGTCCTGGAACCACATTCCGGCAATAAAGAGGAAGTTCCACGGGTCTTTGCGGCGTTTCTCGATATCCTCGGCCGTACGATCCGGGCCGACCTTTCCGTAATCTTTGCCCGAGAGCCCGAACGACTTATCGAACTTCATCAGGATGCCCTTGAGCGTAAGGCTCGCCGGAGCTCCGTAGGGGTTGTAGTTCTTCAAAAGGGCGAGGCCCATCATTAGGTTTGAGAACCACTTGCCGCGGTTGGTGTCCGTGATGTGCTGCATATCGGTCACAAGGCCCTGAATGTTCAGGAACTGCGGGACCGGAGCCATCTCTTTCGTTTCCTTGTTGACCATAACGGCCGTGCCGACGCCGCAATTCGGGTGGCAGCCGCACGAAACCTGTCCCCAATCGGACTCGGGGCCGTGGACGACGTCCGCGAAATCGGCGAACGCTCCCATAAGCGAGAGCGGGAACCAGTCGCGGTTCGGTTCGGTAATGCCGACCTGGCCTTTCACATCGTGGGCGAGGTGAGCAAGCGTATAACGCTGCTGCAGCCGACGCTGTTCGGTGATCAGCTCGTCGCGGCCCGTGAAGGAAACCGGCTGGAACGCGATGAACGAGATCTTCTTCGGATTCTCGAGTGCAAAGCGGATGATCGTTCCGACCTGGTCATTATTAACGCCATTGACGAGCGTTGTAACAAGAATGATGTCAACGCCCGCTTCGTGGAGGTTATTGATCGCACGGAGCTTTACGTCAAACAGGTTGCCGATCTGGCGGTGCGAGTTGGCATCGTTACCGATACCGTCAAACTGCAGATATACGAAACGAAGGCCAGCCTCGGCTGCCTCGCGGCAAAAATCTTTCGATTTTGCGAACTCAATACCGTTGGTCGCGGCCTGGACCGAGTTGTACCCGACCTTGCGTGCATAGCGGATCGCATCGAGGAAATAGGGGCTCAATGTAGGTTCGCCACCCGAGTACTGCACCGACATTTGGCGACGCGGCTTGATCTGGATGGCGTTGTCGAGAATCTCCTGGACGTCTTCCATGCTCAACTCATGCACGAAACCAACCTGGTTCGCGTCCATGAAACACGGGTCGCACATCATGTTGCAGCGATTCGTAAGGTCAACGGTCAAAACCGCACCGCGGCCATACTTGACCGACGAGGTGCCGTGATTGTGAAGCTTCTCATCATTGTGAGCTTCCATGTCGCGGCCCGGGAAGAGCGATTCAATGTGCTGCAAAAACTCGGAATCGATCGCCATCATGTCTTCAAAATGGCCGTGCTCCGGGCAGTCCTTGATCATCCAGACCTGTCCGTCACGCTCGATGATCTGGGCCTTGATCTCGCCGACCTTTTCATTGATCAGCGTGCTGACATCGCGTTTGTTCGCAAGAATTTCCTCGCGCGCCTCAATGACACAGTTCGGGCAGAGCGAATCCGTCTGCCGCGGAAAGCCAAGCGTCGGCTTCGTCTTCTGCCACGATTTGAGGATTGGCTTATCGGCCCACTTCGGTGTAAACGAAGGATTCGGCTTATACTGATTAACCGACTTGATCGCATTGAACATGCCGGCGGCGACGTATGTCAGGCCTTTTTCAAAGTGCTTTACTGGTCTCATATTGTTCTCGTCTTTACGTAAATGATTTCTATTGATCTCGTCTCGCCCAAATTTGCGGCCTCGTCGGTCCTTTTTACTTGACCGCCGTCGCCTATCGCTCCGAATTAATCAATGGTTAGCGGGCGCAGTTCTGCGGTAGAGGGTAGCAATAACCGTTCCATGAAACTAGAGGCTGGCACTTGAATACGCCACGTCATCTAACTATCTGGTAATGTTGAGTTTAACAAACTCTCTTCAAGTTCTTAATCGAGGCTCCCTGTGTCTTAACGATACACAGCGGCCGATATCGTGCGACTTTTCCCATTTCGACACATCTTTTCCGTTCGCCGCAGAGCTCACGCTTTCGAGTAAATCAAACCCGAAAATGCGGTCTTAAGTTAGTGCTTAAACGACAACAGACTGCCCATCCTGACCCGTACTCGTCGATCGGCGGCGGACAGTCGAGTTTACAATGCCCATACGAATTCCTTGCACGATTTGGCGGTCTGATGCTCATGAAAATGCTGCTTAAGCGCACATATCAATCGGCGCATTAGCTCCGCCGCCCTAACCGTTGCAAATAAATGTTTTATAATATTGAAAAAAGTGCTTTACAAATCATTTTTCCTATGATAGAGTTTTCGCACTTTGAAGCAGTTCGCGTTTTTAAGCTTTTGGGTAACAGCCTTTTATGGACATTCGATTCGGAACTTCTGGCTGGAGAGCCGTTATCGCAGATGATTTTACGTTCGAGAATGTCCGAAAAGTAATAAACGCGATCTGCAGCTCTTTGAAAGCAAACAGCCCGGAAACACGACAAACAATAGTGATCGGCCATGACTCTCGATTCATGGGTGAAAAGTTCTCGGAATTTGCGGCAGAGATAATGTCTCGCAAGGGCTTTCAAGTGCTTTTTTGCACTGGGCCAACGCCAACGCCGACCATTTCGCATGCGATTCGCGACCGGAGAGCGGTCGGGGCACTAAACTTTACGGCATCGCACAATCCGCCCGAGTATCAAGGTATTAAGTTCTCAACCTCGGATGGAGCACCGGCTTTGCCCGAGATCACTCGCACGATCGAAGAACTTATTCGAGCCGGAGCAGAAAGCGACGATGAAGCCGGTGGCAGTGTCGAATCGTACGATCCGAAAGAAGCATACTTTGCCGATCTGCGATCAAAGATCAGGTTTGATGCGATAAAGGCCGCGAAGGGGCGGTATGCATACGACGCACTTTGGGGAACTGGACGCGGATATTTGAACACGCTCGTCGCCGATCTCGGGCTCGAGATCGAGACCATCAACGATACTCGCGATGTGCTTTTCGGCGGGCGGTCGCCGGAGCCAAGCGAAGAGAAGCTCTTTGAATTGCGTGAACTGGTAGTTTCTAAAGGCCTGACGCTTGGGCTTTCGACCGACGGCGATGCCGACCGGTTCGGTTTGATCGATTCCGATGGCACTTTCATAACGGCAAATAAGCTCATTGCCCTGCTTGCTGATTACCTGATCGAAAGCCGCGGATGGCGGCTGGGGCTTGCGAGAAGTGTGGCAACGTCGCATCTCATCGACCGGGTCGCCGAATTGCACGGGGTTGAACTCCACGAAACACCGGTCGGGTTCAAGTTCATCGGCGAGTTGATAAATGATGACAAGATCGCACTCGGCGGTGAGGAATCGGCAGGGTTATCGATACGGGGGCATTACCCTGAGAAGGATGGAATTTTAGCTTGCCTCCTCGCTGCAGAGGCGGTCGCCGAGCGAAAGGCGAGTCTCGGGGAGCAACTGACAGAGCTTTATAAGAAGACCGGAAAGCTCGAATCAGAACGCATCGGCGTAAAGCTTAACGCAGACGTTGCGGCAAAATTGAAAACTAAGCTGTCAGAAAACCCATCAGAGATCGGAGCCCGAAAGGTCAGCTCGATCAATCGGATGGATGGCGTGAAGTTCATGTTTGAGAATGGGTCGTGGATGCTGATGCGGCCTTCCGGAACTGAACCAATGGTTCGCATCTATGCTGAGGCTGAGGAACGCAGCGAACTAGATGAACTGCTCAAGGCAGGAAAAAGCTATTTGCTTGGATAACGAAAATGGCAGGACGGTTAAAAAAAACTGCGTACGCCTCGGTGAGGACCGAAAGACGCCCGAGATGGGTCGGCTTTCTCGCCGCAGTTGCCCTTTGCTTGCTCCTTGTCGTGACCGTTAACTATAAATCGTTCGCCGTTTTTGAGCGTGAGCGCGTCCAGCAGAAAGAGTTGAATGAAAAGATCGAGGATCTGGCGGATGAGAATCTGGCACTTCAGGAGGAGATACATTACCTGAAGACCGATCCCAAAAAGCTTGAGCCCGAGGCTAAAAAGCTCGGACTCGAGAGGAAGAAAGAAGTAGTTTCTAAGGCTGATGAAACGGGGACAGCGGAAGTGCCCGCCAATCGGCAATCACCAACCAATAAATAAACCGCCTTTTGCCCATCAATTCCGCTGGCCTACAGGAAAGCCTTCCGAAACCCGCGGCTCATGTTTCCCGAGAACATGAGCCGCTCTTCTTTTCATACGCAATCCATCCAATAAACTTGCAAACTTTAGCCGAAAGGTGTGTAATTATGGTTTGCCTTTTGAGATCTCTGTAAATTGAGTCTCAACAGGAAGAACGACACCAGCCGAAAAGGGGGTGAGATAGCTAATGGCATTAGTAATAGTAAACAACAACGAATCGATCGAGAATGCACTCCGTCGCTTTAAGCGTAAAGTGATCAGCGAGGAGATCATCAAAGATCTTAAAAAGCACGCTCATTTCATCCCGCCCGGACAGAAGGCAAAGCTCAAGTCGGTCAATGCACGCAAGCGCAATCGCCGCCGTTTTCGTCAGCAGCGGGGCATGAACACCTCGCCGCGTCCGACCGGCGGTTTCCAGAACCGGTAAGCTTTTGGGTTTTCAAAGGTGAAAAAGTGACAGCTTCTATTGATCGTCACTTTTTCACCTTTTACTTTTAAATCATCGAAAATGGGCCGAAAGCCTAATATTCTTATCACCAACGATGACGGCATCCACTCCGAGGGCATTGCGGCCCTTGAGGAGGGACTTCGCGACATCGGTGAGGTGTACGTCGTTGCTCCCGAAACGGAGATGAGCGGAGCGTCTCATAGCCTTACGCTTGCCCGGCCGCTGCGGATCCGGCAGATCGACGAACGTCATTGGACGGTTGACGGCACGCCGACCGATTGCGTGACCCTTGCTCTCAATCAGATCCTCGCACCCGATATTCGCCCGGACATCTGTGCATCGGGCATCAACCATGGTGCCAATCTCGGCGACGACGCGACTTACTCCGGTACGGTTGCAGGTGCGATGGAAGCAACGATCCTTGGTGTTCCCGGAGTTGCATTCAGCCTTGTTGCCAATCGAACCTGGGACTTTACTGAATCGGTCCGCGTGGCCCGGGAGGTGACGATCCGGACACTCGCGGAAGGCTTGCCTTCCGGCACACTGCTCAATGTAAATATTCCAAAGGGCTTTGCAAAAGGGTATCGGGTCACCAAACAGGGCTTCAAGACGGCGAGGCCGGTGATCAGCGAACACATCGATCCGCGTGGAAAGCTTTATTATTGGATCGGCGAGGTTCGCGATGGTTTCCGGGCCGAAGGCGGTACCGATTTTGAGGCAATAGACAAGGGGTTCGTTTCCATCACGCCGATGCGAAGCGACCTGACGAATCATTTGGCGATCGAAGAGATCAGGAACTGGGAAAGCTGATCCGAAAACAATGGACGAGTTTGCGATTCCGCGTAAGCGAATGGCCGAGCATCTCCGGAATCACTACCGGATCGTGGACGAGCGTGTGCTTGATGCGATGAACACGGTGCCGCGGCATCTTTTTGTTCCGGAGGCATTGCGGTCGCAGGCTTATAAAGACAACGCCCTGCCGATAGCGGCAAAGCAAACTATCTCACAGCCGTTCATCGTCGCCCGGATGACAGAACTTCTTCATCTCGCTGGCACGGAGCGGGTGCTTGAAATCGGCGGAGGCTCCGGCTATCAGACCGCGATACTCGCGAGGCTTGCACGGAAAGTATTTACGGTCGAACGTGTTCCGGAACTCGCCGACGGCCTGAAGAAAATGGTTCGCCGCCTCGGCATTCGGAACGTTTCGGTCAGGTGCGGAGACGGCACCGAGGGCTGGCGAGTTTATGCACCGTTTGATGCAATTCTCGTCGCTGCCGGCGGCCCGGAACTGCCGCAGCCGCTGCTTGATCAGCTCGAGATCGGCGGCCGCCTGGTGATACCGATCGGTGAGACGCAAAAATCACAGCAACTCGTTCTGGCAACGCGAACCGAAAAGGGTTTCAAGACTGAAGATGTAGGCCCGTGTGCCTTCGTCCCACTGATCGGTGAACACGGCTGGAAGGAAGCACGTAATAGCGTTTAATTCTTAATGGACCGGGAACTGCAGAAATGCCCGGCTGATTTCATTCATGAAAAAGATATTCGATTATCTCCGCCGTCTTAAGGCATGGGTCGAGAGCTATGCGGATAAGCCGCACGCCGCGTGGGCTCTGTTTCTCATCGCTTTTATGGAATCGTCGTTCTTCCCGATTCCGCCCGATGTTTTGCTTATCGCGATGGCGGTCTCGGTTCCGACAAAGGCACTGCGCTACGCGCTGATCTGCTCGGCGGGGTCGGTCCTCGGCGGGGTTTTCGGCTACTTCATTGGTTGGGCTTTCTTTGAAACTCTGGGTCAGCCGATACTTCAGTTTTATGGGGCGATGGGTCATTACGCTCATGTGCAGCAGCTCTACAACGAGCACGCGTTCCTCGCCATTGTGACTGCGGCATTTACTCCAATTCCTTATAAGGTTTTCACCATCGCCGCGGGCACTTTCGAGATATCTATCTGGACACTCATCGGAGCTTCGATAGTCGGCCGGTCGGCCAGGTTTTTCCTCGTAGCGGGGCTTTTCTATTTCTTTGGAGCGCCGATCAAGAAGTTCATCGACAAATATTTCGAGATACTCACGATCGTCTTTCTTGTTCTTTTGATCGGCGGGTTCGTGGTCGTCCGGCTTTTCCTTCGGTAGGAACATTGACACTGGTCAGCTTCTTTCATAGACTGTCACTTCGCTCAACCTTGAGCGGATCGACTTCGGGGCGTGGCTCAGCCTGGTAGAGCGCACCGTTCGGGACGGTGAGGTCGGAGGTTCGAATCCTCTCGCCCCGACCACTTCAAAAAGCCCGTAGAATATGGGCAAAACCGTTTAGAGATGCGGTTTTCGGCGGCTTCTTCAGCCGCCCCTTTTTTGCTCAAAATTGACATGTTTCGGGCAGAAACATGACATTTGACATACGTTTTGACATACGTGGCCCGGAAACAAAAAAAACTTCCCCGCTTTGTTCGCGTCGAGAATGACCGCTGGTTCGTGGTCCGCTCCTTCCCGTCGCGGGAAAAATACGCGAACGGCCGGAAGAGATATATCCAGATCAAACGACGGTGCACCCCGGAAACCGCGGAACGGGCTGCGGCGATCGCGGCAGAGATCGAGGCTGCTTTCTTTGTCGAGATCTCCCGAGCTGCCCAGCCAATGACGATCGCGATGCTTGCCGAGCGCTTCTTGGCGAGCAAGCGGGATTCTATCGCTCGCCGAACGCTCGAGATCTACGAGGAAATGTTTCGCCGGTTCGTGAATGGCCATCCGTTCGGCGAGGAGCTGGTGGTTGACGCCGATCCGCTGATGCTGCAGGACACCTTCGACTACTACAAATCGACCGGTGTGCCTGCGGTCACGCTCGGGCGTCTCAAAGCAACTCTGTCGGCAATGTTCAACCAGGCGGTCGCGTGGCGTCAGGTCGACGAGAATCCGGTCCGTCGCGTGCTCGTGCCGAAGCACAACAAGAAAAAGGCGGTCGTCATGGGCGAGAAAGAGGCAAAGACCTTCCTTGCTGCCTGTCGCGAGGGTCTCGCTTACTTCGTCTTCGAGTTCGCCCTTGAGACCTTCATGCGGCCGGGTGAGTACCTCGCCCTCCGGTGGTCGGATATCGACCTTGAGGAACGGCTGGTGTCGGTCAATCGGGCGATCGCGGTCAACTATCGTGGAGGCGGCTACGAGTTCAAAGAACCGAAGACGCGAGGATCCAAACGAGTGATCGCCATCAGCGAGCAGCTGGCGGAACGCCTGCTTGAGCACAAAGGCCGGCAAAAGGAATGGATCGCAGAGAAGGCAGCCATCGCGTCGGGCGAGGCCTTGCTCGCGCACATGCAGAAACGGGGCAAGAACTTCCGGAAGCGGTCGCGTGCAAAGAAGGTTGCCCGCGAGATAGCGCGCCGTGCGGTCGAGCTCGACCTCGTCTTTCCGGCATCGAACGGCGGTCCTATCTCTCGGATGAACCTACGGGCCCGCGAGTTTCAGGCCGTGCTCGACAAAGCAGGGCTGCTCGGCCGCGGGCTGACGCTCTACTCCCTGCGGCATACCGGTATCACGCTGTCATTGCTGGCGGGAGTGAATATAAAGGCTGTTTCGGAAAAGGCGGGCCACGCGAGCATCGGCATCACGCTCGACACTTACTCGCATGTCATTCCTGCGATGCGGCAGGAGGCGACGGATCGGCTGGCTGCTCTGTTGTATTGAGACGGCACTCCCGGCACTCCGTATGGTTGCCGCGGATCTTCCGGCCGCAGTGACAAGTGCGGATTTTCATTTTCTCGATCTTCGCTGTCCATGTCTCACGCTTATCCATCGTTCTTGATCATAGAGCGCGACCGGATCATCTCCTCGAGCTTGTCGAACCGGCCGTCGATCCGGCCCTCGAACTTATCGAACCTTTCCTTCAGGTTGTCAAACCTATCGGAGGTAACGTGGATGCTCTTGTCGTCGATGTGCTTTCCTACCTCTGATTCTAGATGTTTCACGTTTTGGGCCATAGTACCTACCTGCGTTGCCAGAGCTGCCTGGCTCTTTATCATCCACCACCCAACGGCCAACAAAGCCCCGAACATGGTGGACAGGAAGCCGAGTAAGATCCCGAGCGCGGTAATTATATGCTCCGCGACCCAGGTTGAGAGTTCGATTGCAAGTGTGGACATTTCCATTTCATTAGCTTGTGGGCGATTTGTCTTAAAATTAGCGGCCGGCTTTCCCTTCCGGCCGCTTCTCTGTGGTGAGCTCAACCGGTCAAACACCTTCTCTTGCTCGCTGATTGATGAACGGCTGATAAGTAGTTGGTTTGTTCGGCGGTATCGGCACTTCGGCGATCCAGCTTGTATAGTTGGCAAGCTCGGCCGAAGACACGACACGATGCCTAAATCGTATGGCTTTCGCGGGTTCGCTTTCGGGCATCGGTACAGCGGCCACAACGCCCGAAAGGTCGGGAGCAACGCTCTGCGTCACATCCTGAACCTCTTCGGAGGCCGCGGCCGTCGTCGATGCCGACTGCTCGCCTGACGAAACCACTACGAAAGCCGCGAACGCGAACAAGATCGCGAACGCAAATGCTATGACTCGTATGTGTTTCATGCTTTTTCTCTCCTTTTGTTTTTTACGATGTCCTTTCGGCCATCTATCTAGCCGGCCGCGTTACCTGACCGGTCACCCACTTCACTTCGCCGACGCCAAATGCGTCAGCCAAATCCTTCGACCCTTCGACCTCTCGCCCTTCCGGTAGCTTCACCATTTCCTCAAAGCCGCCCTCGAGCGCCGAGGCCGGCCGCGGGAGCAGCGGATGCCCCGGCCCGTGGACTATCGTCGCATTAAACCATGCGTAACCGTCGTATGGCCCGGTCGTGCGGTATTTCTCGGTGTACGGGAAGTTCGCTAGAAAGGCGTGATCGCCGCCGTAGCGAACCGCATTGACGAGCACGCTCGTGTCGGGGCAGACGTACATCCATGCGTAGTTCGGAACAGATATTTCCGTCCCGATGCTCAGGACCATCTCGGCCGCGAAGATCACAGAGATGCCATCCGGCACTCCGACGCCTTTCGTGTTGTATTGATCCCATTCGGTTCCGTCGTAGTAAGGCCCGCCGTTGATAACAAAGCTAGGCGTCCGGCTGACCGGGGACGGTATGCAGGGCAGTGGCGGAGTCGAGACGACGAACCACGAATACTCTTTGCGAGCCTCGGGCTTAAAGCCGTCCGCGATCGCCGATGCGTAGAGCTGATCGATGCCGATGTCTATCAGGTCGAGCTGTGCTTGCGATAGATCTTTGAAGCCGTGATGATGAGCCCCTTTCGTCGTCCGCTGTTGCGAGTTGGTGGAAATGGCCACCGCTCCGCTCGGCATCGAGGCCGCTTTCTTCACGATGTCCGGCATCGAAGGCTTCTTCTTACAGTCGGTCGCCCCGAGGGCGAGCAGTGCGATGATGATGATTAGTATTTTATGCATCTGGATAAATTCTGATTTCGACCGGGTAGCGATACAACTGGCTGTCACCCGTCACATAAATGTTAATGCCAGAGTTGCCTGCCTCGGCGTAAAGCTCGGCCCCACCCGGGAACGGCTGCACTTCTAGGATCCGAGGCCACACCTTTGCCCCGGGATCGAGCGCAGGCGTAAATGCCCCTGTATAGGAGCCGACACCGCCCCTCGTCCAGACCACGTCGACACCGAGCGTGTTTTCTCGCACCAAAGCGGTCGGGTTTGCCGTTCCGCTTTGGTCGATCTCCGCAACGTATGTTAGGTACGGAACACCTCCGCCCCCGCCAGACTCAAGAGCCTTGACGCGGTTACGGAGATTCTCGATCATTTTTCGGAGTAGATTCATTATGCGTCGAACTCCGCAACAATCGCCCTGCATTTCACGCCGGCGTCATTATTGGAGGATGTCACCCAAAGGCCGTACCCGGAGGGGATATGCGGCACACCACCCACGGCCGCCCCATTGCCATTGTCGGCAGGGGCCGCCGTCCCGATAAGGTACTCTGCGGCGACGGCCTGCCCTGGCGGTACCAGGTACACTGAAACAGTCTTCGCCCCCGTACCTGAGTTATTGAAGCAGGTCAGGGAGCTGCTGCCGCTGAGCGGGGTGGTTGTTAGCGAGCCGATCTTTCCCGCCGGGGCTTCGTAGATCTTTTCAGGCGTTGTGGACATCCCGAATGATCGGGCGACCTTGAGAAAGGAGTTCAGATCGGCCGGCCCCTCAACGATCGACCAGGAGTGAGCCACCCCGGCCGCGCTGTCGGTCACGCGCAGTATGTCGCCTGCCGACATGAGCGAACCGATCGCCATGGAGATGTTATTAGCCACACCGGCGCCAAGGGAGGCCGGGGATGTGTTTACCCTGATGGAGTCTACCCCGGTGATAATGTCAATGCCGGTCGTGATCGCCCCGCCTGTTGGGTTGTTTCGGAACCAACCCACGCCGACCGCAACCCTTCCATCCGGCACGGTATACAGATCGGTCGTGCCATTGATCCCTATTACGCGCCCTCCTTTTGGACTAGCCCCTAGGAGCGATGCTCCGCCCACCATACCGAGAACGTCACTACCGGAGAGCTTTTTTCTGGACAGGCCTTTCATCCACGCTAATTGTTTTTGAAGTAGATCCATTGCTTTGCCTTAGTCACAGTCAATGTGGAAGTTAAAGGGATTTCCGCCGCCACCGATGATAGTGATATGGCGGGCCCAATCCGTTCCGGGCTTTCCGGTCGCCACGGTGTCCGCGTTATTCATAACCCCGTTCACTTGAAACGGAGACGAAGTGTAGTACCCGAACTGATTGGTGAGCCCTGTGGCGACCGCATTGCTTTGGTCGTCGTATACAATGATGGCGACCGACCCTTCCTCGCAGCTTGAGTCTCGTGTCACCTGTCCGTATGTCCAGGTATTCGTTACCGAATACCACGATGCCTGCGCCGGGAGAGCAAACAGTGCGAGTAGTGTGATTGCTAAAAGCAGTTTCTTCATCTTTATACTCCTAGTTGAAAACGATCCACTTGATCAAGGTTTCTGCGGTAGCCGCTGCGTTGCCATGTATCGTGAACGATCCTGTTCCTGCGACGACCGCCACTGTCTTGAGAGTCGCGTCGTTCGAAGCGACCGTTGCGATGATCACGCTGTCTGGCGTGACCTGGGAATTGGTGATAACAACACTGGTCCCGGCCGCTGCGATCCGCGCCTGACCGGAAGGTTTATCGATCGTCTTATTCCCGGTGTCGGCCGGAGCTACAACGGTGTTGTCAAAGTTGAACTTGCCCTTGAAGTAAGACTCAAGAACGCTTTCTGATTTGATCAGCCATTTCTCGACGGTAGAGTTATTTGCTAGGTGGTCAAACGTGTTCTCGAAGTGAATCCCGATGTAAGTTCCGAACTCGGGAGCCTCGGTGCCGTACTGAGACGGCTGCGTGAATGCGATGCCGCGGTACCGGCCGACCGTGATCGCTCCGTTGACCGTATCGATAGTGCCGCGGATGTTGTTCCTGATCTCTACGTTGACGACCTCATCGGCCGTTCCGTAGGCAGCTCCGGTGTTACTGACCTCTGCTACTACCGCGGTCCCGGATTTGCAGTTCGACCACTGGTGACCGACCCCGGCGTAAGCGAAGGTTCCCACGACTACGTTGGTGTTCGCCTCCGTGTATGCCCAGCCACTCCCGATCGCCGCGGAGTTGCGGGCTCCGACCGCGTTCGCTACCGGGTGCTCGACCTCGCAATGGAATTGTCCGGCCGTCATCCTCAGTTTTCCACTGTCGTCAATGTTGTTGGCCTGTATGACCCAGCTACCGATGATCTCTGGGCTTCCGGCCGGAACGTCACTGCACCCCACGTACTGCCTGATCATCTGGCCTATCAAATACCGTGGACCGGTAATGCCGGTGAAATCCAGGTTCTGATCGACGCACAGAGTCGGGGTTATTACGTGCGTCGATGGGTTGTCTTGCACGACGAACGGGTTGTTGGCCGGGCCTGGGTAGAGAGTGAGCACGCTCCTGTGGTTGGTGGTCAAGCCGATGGCGTTGAACACAGCTCGAGCCCCTAACGACACGAATGTCCTTAGCTTCGTCCGAAGCCCGGCCAACTGTTTTTGTAGTAACCCATTACTGGCCATTTGGCTTCT
Organism: Acidobacteria bacterium Ga0074141; assembly: GCA_001464665.1. GTDB lineage: Bacteria > Acidobacteriota > Blastocatellia > Pyrinomonadales > Pyrinomonadaceae > OLB17. The sequence goes on along the minus strand of LNDP01000014.1, from coordinate 50,925 downwards.
CAGGTGGCGTTGGCTCTACGTCGTGACCCTCTTCGCGCAACGCTTCCGCGTTCGCTTTGACCTCTAGCCACGTCAGAGATTCCTTCAACGTGACGTTACCGACAATCGTGATCAGCTTGCGGATGATCTCGATCGCTGCAAATAGAAATACGCTGTCCATTAGCCTATCCTCCCCTCGACGGCCTGCTTCTTGCCGAAAGCCCCGGCCACGATCAGGATCGCGGCCTTTAGTGATTCAATGACCGCCAGATACGCGGTCGCATTGGTCACGGCTTTAAGCTTTTCAAGTACAGCGAGGAACCGTGCGACGACCTCCCGGTCGAAGACGGCAAAAAGCCTCTCGACCTCTGCCTTCGGCGCCGAAGATCCGTATGCTTCCTCGGCCTTCTTCACGGCCAGGTCGAATGCGATCCCGCCGTCTGCCAGCAGAATGAAGGCGTCGGCGATGCGGTCCTTCGTGTCTCTGGAAATGACATTCTCGCGGTATAGATCCCGCGTAATGTTCACCCCGGCATTGGCATAGGACGCGAGCTTCGAGCTTGCGTCCTTCGCCTTCTGGATGCTCTTGTTCGGGCAGCCGGTCAGTATCATGCTCCCGATAACGATCAGTGCGATAAGTAGTTGCTTCATTGATTCTCCGTTGGTGTTTCGAACGCATTCCGTTTCGAGATATAGGACCACGCGAGGGCTATGGCGGTCGTGACCAGCGAAAGCACGATCGCGACGCTCGCGTCGATCGCCGCGTCCGCCTGCTCCTGCGTCACGCCGTAGGCGAACAGCCATCCAGCAACGATGGTTAGAAAGTGCCGGACGATAGTGCCGAGCACGACCAAAAGCGGTTGGTAGTTATGTTCCATATCATTTCTCCTTCCAAGCACTCGGCGGATGTGCCTTGTCGTGATCAAGGGCATCCGCGATCATTACAACCGAGAACCAGACCGCAAAGACGGCAAGTGCGACCAATACGAACATCGCTACGATCATTGCCATTTCTTTGTCGTGTCGGCTCATCGTTTTTCTGCCCGGCGTCCGGCTTGTGGGGCCGAGTTGGCAGGTGAGCGTTCGGGCGGCACCGCTCATCCGCGTATTCGGCGTTTGGTAAGGCTTTTCGCGGAAGTATGGTAGATCTTCCTATGAAACCGCCCTGCCCGGACGCCGGACCTTGTTACGCTGCCGCCGCCTCGCTGCCTTCGCCGTCGAGCAATGCTTCATCGACACCGCCGACGAGGATCCCTTCGGGGAAGACGTCGGTCAGGGGCGTGCCGTTCTCAATGGTCGACGCGGCAATTCCATCCTCGGCTTTCGGCTCCTCGTCCTGCGGTTCGCCGTAGGACTCGGTTACGAACGGAGCGAGGCCGGCGACGACCGCCTTGAACAAATAATCCTTTGCCTTCTGTTCGGCCGGCAGCTCATCGTAGGGCACGAAGCATGGGTGTTCTTTCGTTTCGGCGTCTTTCACCGGACCATACTTCCATCCCTCTTCCTCTTTCTGCTTGAGCCACGATTCGTGGTTGGCTGAAGGCGGAGCTTCGGGGTTCATAAGACAGAACTCGACGCCCTTGATGGCCGAATCCCGCTGCCATTGCGGAGCGTCGCCCCACGGAAGCTGTGACGAGTCACCGAGTATCTGGCAGTAAGCCCGATTCGCCTCGTGACATATTTTTGCGATCTCTTTTGTTTGCATAGTAGTTACACACATCGTTCGATGGCGTCGGCGAGGGCGACGCACATCTTCTCGAAGTTCGCCTGATAGGCGGCCACATCCCCGGTGTTGGTGAGAAAGCATGTTTCGACGACCAGCCCGCCCGCCCGGCAGAACGCGAGACGCGAGTGCTGCCCTTCGGTGTCGGACTTCCAGCCATTCGCTCCGCGAAGCCTGAGCCCGAGCGACGACGCCAGAGCTCCAGCGATATCCTGCGAGCGAGGCCTGTTGTTCGGAAGCGAAAGTACTTCGATCCCGGTGGCGGTCGGCGGACCCGCGTTGAAATGGAATTCGATCGCGAACTTGGCAAGCGGCACGAGGTCTAGCGCTTTTGAGAGCGGATCATTGACGCCGTCCGCTCCGTCCTCGATCACTGCAAAGCCTTTCTGTCGGACGAGGTCGGCCACGCGGTCACGGATCTTGACCGCTTCGCGGCCTTCGATGAGCCCGTTGGCGGCAACGCCCTGGTCGCGGCCTGCCGTGTTGGTATGGCCGGCAGAGATACAGATCAGGGCCTTCCGGCTTATCGGCTTGATCGGCGCCGCAAACCCCTCAAACCCATTCTGCATCGCAACCGAAAGCGTGTCCTCGCCGACAATGCCGTCTGGCGTCAGCGAGTGCTTCATCTGAAAGCGGCCGGTCGCCGCCTTGGTCAGCGGCCCCCATCGGCCATCGGCACGCAATGCCTCGCCCTGCGTGTTCAGAAAGCCCTGCCACGCAAGGATGTTCGCCTGATTGTCGTGTTTCTTGATCATCAGTTCTGCGGTTCGCCGACGAACTCGAGTTGGTTGTTGCCGCTTTCGTTCGCGGTCAGGACAAAGAGCTGGTCGGTCTCGATCTCGCCGAGGAATTCGGCATCGCCTGCCTCGATCGTCTTGCGGTCGCCCGCGGTCGGCGTCGCCGGACTTGATCCGGCCTGCATTGAGGCGATGTAAAGGTCAGTGTCGCCTTTGTTCTCAAGCTTGACGTCGCGGTAGCGGCGTGTCTTTGAGGCAAGCGATGAACCGAGAAGTGTTAAAAGTGGTTTATATTCTGAGGCGGAAAATCCGGCCGTAATGGTTGCGGTGCGTGAGTTTGGCATCTGTGACTCCGTGGTGGTAAAAGTAAAAAGCTCCGCAACCTTGGTAAGGTTGCGGAGCTTTCATCCGGTTTGGGCCGTACGGCCGCTTCAAATTGGCTATAAAATAAACCTTTAGCCGTTCCTTGTCAATATACCCCTTCAAGTCCGCGGAGCGGCTGCCGTGAACGGCTTGGGCTCCGCCGTCGTGGGCGAGGGCGAGGCAGGTTCAATTCCCCGCCGAAGATCTTCTCCGCGGCTTCGCGATTTTCGTCGCTCAGCGTCCCGCGACGGCTGCTCGTCGTGAGTTTTCGGCGTAGTTCGGAGCGGAGCGTCGCCTTTTGCTCGTCGGAAAGCTGTGCCTGGTACTCCTGATACAGAATCAATGCGTCCCGGACGCTTGCCCGCTTCATCCGCTCCGCGAGCGGCTTGGTCGGGGCGTCGGTTACGCCACCGCGCATAAGTGGCGTTTTACCGAACAGCTCCTCGGCAGCCGATTGTCGCCGATCGGTCTTTTGTTTGCGGGCCTGCTTGGAGTCCAGCAGAGTATCGATCATCTCCGTTTCCGATGGCGTCGCGATCTTGCGAACCTCCTTGATGAGCCCGACCGGCATATTGCGGATCTGCAGGAAGAGCGGGTTGACCTCACCACCAAGAAGAAGCCGTTCAGCCTCTTGCTTGGTCAGGTCGCCGGCTTCGTACATTGCCTTCACTTGCTCGGAGATATCCTCGCCCTGCCGGGCAGCATCGCGGAGCCCGTTCAGGACGTCGCGGGCCGCTTTCGCCTCTTCGGTTTCGACCGTTGAGCTGAAACGTAGTCCATTGATCTTCGCAGCAAGCTTCTGTGCTTCCGTTCGCTGCCCTGTGAGCGACTTTTGATAGTGTCCGTACCCGACGCCGAGCATTGTGTGAGCAAACGCGGCCAGAGCGGTCGCAACGCCGCCGTCGTAGCCCGCCTCGACCGTCTCTTGGAGGCCGAGAGGCGTTACTCTGGACACGATCGCCTTGTCCCATCGGAATTTTTCTCCGATCACGTTGGAATCCTGCACCCAATCGACCATGAGCGAGGCCGGTGGCCCGAGCTTGGTGCGAAGGAAGTTCATCCAAATGCTCGTTTCGACGTTGAGCCCCATTTCCGCCCGGAACTCGTTGACCAGGACGCGGCCATTGTCGTCGACGTGGTAGAGGCTGTCGCGGATCAGCCCGTTCGACCACTCGGGCCCGACGAATCGGCGAAGCGATGCCTGGATGATCCGCATCGTCACGCGAAGCGATTGCTGCATACCGATCAACATGTCCGTCGTGTCTTTGTCCTCCGGACCCCATCTAAGCTTGAGGAAGTCCGCATCGTCCCAATCGAAACCGATCGTCGCCCCGCCGAGCCATGCCAGCGACATCAACGCCCCGGTCGTGCCGTAGAAGCGGAGCGCATCGCGGAAGACGATCCTCCGGGTTTCCGGTGGGAGGAAAGCCATGCCGAGCGTCGATTTCCAGAGCAGCTTGAACCGGCTGAGCGTGAACCGCGGAGCGAACAGCGGCAGGTTCATCAGCAGGCTGGCAGCTCTGGATCCGCCGAGCAGCTCCGGTATCGCGGCCCGCCCGGTCGCGTCGTTGATGTAGGACGCCAACGCACGGTACTCCTTTGGATGAGTTTCGAAGGTGATCCCGCGGGAAGCCCACAACTCGGCGGTCTGGGCGAACGTCGAAAGCCGTTGAGCGTCGAGGAAGGCGGTGTACAGCTCGTCCGACTTCTGAATGATCGCGTTCGGCAGGCGGGCGATATTGAACTTGTGGAAGCTTTTCCCTTTGCTCCAATTCGCCATGTGCCGGAGCATATTTGAGCGGAATTCTTCCTCGCCTTTCGTGATCGAGAATTCGCCGTGCTTGCCGAGTCCGGCATAGTCCATACCCGCCTGAACGGACAGCTCGAAGTATGGATTGTCCTCCATCGCATCCATCGTCCGTTCGTAGCCCAGCCGGTTGAACCGCTCCGTTGTCGCATTGAGTAACGCGAGGAAGGCCGGCCCCTGATCCTCCGGCCGGGCGAACATGAACCAACCGCCCTGCCGAAGCAAGAACGAAAGGTCCGCCGATGCCATTATCGCCCGAGGCGTGTTTATCGCTTCTCGTGCCTGCGAGACGCGGTACATGAATTCGCCCGAACCGATCCGCTTGAGCTCCTTCTCGATCTCGGCCTGCGATTCACGGGCACGGACACGGCTTGCCGCAACCTCTTTCTCAAGCTGGTGCAGCTCCTCGTCGCCCTGCTTGATCCGGTCCCGCAGCTCGTCCTTCCGCTCCTCCTCCTCGCGTTTGAATACAAGCCGGGCCTGATCGAGCAGCTCTTTGCCCTCGCGGAGAGCCTCGCGGGCATCCTTGTTCTTGATCCCGATCGCTTCGAGCAGCCGGTAGAATTCCTGCGCGGACGGCTTGCGATGGATCAGCTCTACCGCAGCCGCAACGGCGGCTTCCTGGCCGGGCTTGGCGATGCGGGCAATGACTCCCTCGATCGTCGTCACGGCCTCGGTCTTCTGCCCACGCTCTGCCCGGACACGGTGAAGCTTGGTGATCAGCACCCGGCGCTCGAGTTCGTCGGCACGGGCCTGAATGATCGCCTCGATATCGTCCTCGGTCAGGTGGTCGCCGAGCTCGTCAATGATGGCCTTGATCTCTTTCTTTCGCTGGTTTTCCTTGATCCACACATCCCGCTGACGAAGCGATTCGCGGTGAACGTCTTCAAGATGCGGACGGATGTCCTCGCCGTACATGGCGATCATTTGCTCGTCGAACGTCAACGGCCGGATCATCTTGTCGGATGGCAGGGCGAGGCCTTCGAGCAGAATGTCGGCGCCGAGGATACCCATGTCCTTCAGGATCTCGTCGGGCAGTTTCGCCTCGTCAAAGACCGACATCATCGTCACATCGTCGAGCACCTGCTGTTCGCTTGCCGACATCGGCGAAACGTGCTGCGGGAATGCCGCCCGGATCAATGCCCGGCTTTGCATTCGCTGTAAGGCGGCAGCGACCGATTCCTTCTGCGATTCGCGGATCTCGGTTACGAACTTCTTGCGACGGCCGGTAACTTTTCGCGAGGTCCGGATGGCGTCCTCGGACCCGGCAAGCTCTTGCTTGAGCGCGTCGAGCTGTCGCTGCAGCGATTCCATTTGACGACGGAAAGCCTCATGCTCAGCGAGGTCAACTTCTGCCTTCCCGGCCTTTTCCTCGATCCGGCGAATGATGTCGGCCGGCAGATCGTTCCCGACGCCGTGGCGGTCCTGGTACGTCTTTTGGGCGACGGCGATCAGTCCGTCCGTTGTCTTGAGGATCACGCCTGCCGCCCGGATGAAGCGGCCGGCACGGACCATCTTCATTGCCAGATGGACGCCGAGGTCGATTGACACGCGGCGAAGCTTGGCAGCCTCGTCCGGTTTCGTCGCCTCGATGCGGGTTGCTTCTTCACGGAGCGACTGCTGGATGGAGAACGCGGCGATCGCGTGATGAACGTCGGGGCTTTCCGTGTTCTTGAGGATCTTCAGCACTTCCTCGGTGCTGTTCTCGGTGAGCATCCGCTTTGCCGCGGCCTGAGCTGCCCGGTCGCTGAACACCGTGTAGATCACATCGTCGGCAGCGATGCCGGCCGCACGCTCGGTGCCGGGCAGGCTGGCAAGTTCGGTTTTGGAGCGGACGCCGGGGAACTGCTTGGTTTCCGGGATCTCGGACGCGTCGCCGGCTACTTTGCTTTGGGTTTTGGGCTCGAATCCTTCGAGGTCGTAGGGCTTTGCTCCTTGCTCAGCATCAGGTCGTGGCGCTTCTTGAACTCCGCCAGACGCTCCGCTCGGCTTGCCTTTGGCATTTCCTTGCGTATCTCGGCCATCAGGTCGGCCGTCTGTGCCAGCATCGACCTCTTTTCGGGCTGCGGCGAGAACTCTTTGGGTTGCTTCTTGGACATGTTCAATCTCCTCAAATCGACGGAGTGCCGCCTCAACGGCACGCTCAGCGTCCTCATCGGACTTGCCCTCTTTCTTCGTGTCAGCATAGACCTTGTCGGCGAACGACTCAAGAAACTCGAACAAGTATTCCTGCCCCTCGTCCTTGGTCAGGCCGAGCTCTTCCCAGCTTCCCTCGGCGACCCACGCAGCGACCTCCTCGCGAACGAGAGCTTTGCTCAGAGCCTCAGCGTTCGCCTTGCTCATGTTGGCGGTTTGGCGAAGCCGCTCGGGGCTGTACTCGGGTTGCTGCGAGAAGAAGCTGTCCCACGCTTTCCGGACCTGCGGCATCTTGTCGAGCTCGGCCGGGCGTGCATGGCGTTTGGTCAGGTGCTTCTCGACCGAACCGAGATAGACCGCCTGGTGGAAGATCTCCTGCGGCAGCTTGGCATCGTACACGTAGAACACCGCGGTCTGCTGTCCGGCTTTGCGTGCGTCAGCGATGTCGTTGGCAAGGCCGCTCAGCATAGCGTCCGCGGCCGGATGCCCCGTTTCGGCCGCGTTGACGGCGGCGGCCATTAACGCCTGTTCGACCTTGATCAGTTTCGCGGCATCGGTGAACAGCCCGAGAAACGCCGGATACGTGCTTTCGTCGCCGACCTTTCGCTTCCCTGCCTCGATATCGACCTGCTCGAAAGCCCGGCGAAGCAGTTCCATTGCCGGCAGATTGAGCTTCACGCGGTCACCGCTGCGAGTGGCTTCCACCATCGGCACGACGTCCTCGATATCGAGCGTCTTGAGGATCTTGATCGCCTGTTTGCGATTTTCTTCCTCGATCGAATACATCGGCTGCTCATCGGTCGCGAGAGCTTCGCGGAGCGGATCGGTAATGCCCATCGTCCAGACCGGATGCGTCTTACGCCGGAATACCTCTTTGGCTTCCTTGATGTACTGTTCCGCCGCCTCCCGCGTCAGGAAGGTGCCGCGGTAAGCCGGCAGGCCGGTCGCCGAATCGGTCGCCGTGACCTTGAAGCGATGCAGGTGCGGAGCGGGGTTGACCAGCTCCAGCTCCAGCTCCTCGACGCGGAAGTCGGTCAGCTTGAGATAGGGATCGTAAGAGATCTCGCCGTTTTCGACCTTTGCCGCATACCGCCCATAGATCTTCTTCATGTGGGCCGGAATGACCTTGTCGTACAGGTTGCGGAGCGAATCGCCGCCGATCTTTAGCCCGTCGCCCTCGATGGTGCCGCTTGTCTGTTCGAGTATCTGATTGGCGAGAGCCTTCGGAAACACCTCGGTCAGCTTCCGGTCAACGAACTTGTCCTCCGACGAATTGATGATGGTGCCGTGCGGCCCCGCGGTGATCCTGATCGGATCGCGGTCGCCCTTTGCCGTTACGCGGATAAGCGACTGCCCGGAAAGGTTCTTGCTGAACTCTATCCGGTCGACCGTTTTCTCGATCGGGTAGCGGGCAAGCTGCTGTTCGCCGGTCGTCCAGGCGACGGCATCAAGCCCTTGGTCGATCGCGTACTGCATCGCGTACTTGAGCCCCATCTGCTTGTGGTACTTCTGCAGGACCGCGGGCATCTTCGCCATGTTGTCCTCGTCCGGCCCCTGAACCTCGTGGACCATCAGCGCGCGACGGCCATCGTCGAGCGTGACCTTGTCCATCCGGATGCGGACGACCGGGTTCTTGACGTCGGCATACTCGGGATGCCCGTCGATCCAGCCGCCCTCTGCGAACGGAGCGGTGAGGAACATTTCCTTGTAGTCCTCACGCGAAGCCGGGAACGGTTCGGCATAGCCGCGGAACTTGGCCGAGTCCTGATCGCCGTCCCAGCCGAGCGCGAGCGGTTCGACGACGATCTTGCTGGCCCGGATCTTCTTGAGCAGCTCGTCCTTCGTGATGGATCTTGCCCCGAGGTCCGCTTGCAGCTGGACGAACACATCCAGCAGGGTGTGATCAAGCTCCTCCGCGCGGATGCCGGGCAGCTTATTGATCACGTTCATTACCTGATCGACCGAGAACTTCTCTTGCTTGAGCCCTTCGACCGCCCGCTCGAGCCCGGAGTAGAACCGGACCTCTTTTCGTGCCGGTTCGTAGATCGAGAACATCGGCTGCCCTTCGTCCATGACCGATTGCTTCATCGCCGGCGTGATGTCGACGGAGTGAAGCGACTCATACTTCGTGCCGAGCAGATATGCGGTCAGCTCGTCAACACTCATCGCCCTGGCATCCGCTTCCGAAATATCTCTACCGGTGGAAACAAAATCGTTCAATTCGCGAATACCAATGGCGTTGCGGGTAAGAAAATCATCAGCTACCTTTCGCAGCTCGTTCCGGTCGCGCTGCCCACCGAGCGTGCTGCGCTCGTCGTTGATAGTAGGTATTTCTGTCCGGCCAACCTTCGCCCCCCACTTCTTCACGTACTTGCTCACAAAGCCCGGGACCATCTTGTCGTAGAAGCCGCGCATACCCTCGCCGCCGATTTCGACCTCGGCGATGTCCTCGATAAGGACGTACTGTTCGCTGAGGATCTTATCGGCGATCGCCTTTGGAAGAACTTCTGACAAGTGTTCTCCCTCGGTCTTTAGCAAAGCGTCCGGAGCTGAGATCACAACACCGTTCTCGGGGTCCACCTTTAGATACAGGTCGCCGCCGTCTCGCCGCAGGGTGATGTGGAGATACTCCTGGTCCGGCCTTGTCGGATGGTTGGAATCGAAATGGTCAATGCCCGACTCGATCTCATCGACCACCTTCGACAGGCTCCACCGTTTGTTCTGCTGCTTACCGGTCGTCCAGGCAACGCGATCGTAGCCTTCTTCGACCGCTCTGCGGAGCATCTTCTTGAACGCCAGCTCGTGCCAGGACTTCTTGAAAGGAGCATCGGGAATTGCGGAAAACTTGCCACGCCACGATTGCTTAGCAGCTTCCGCCGCTCGTTCTTTTGTTGGGCCGTAGCCAATAATGTCGCCGTGAGGTGACGAAATCGCAGCTTTCCATTCCCCCGACGCAACACCTTCCGTGGTGGTCCACTCAAAGACGGGCTCGGGCATTTTTGTGTTGTAGCCCTGTTTCCTTCCGCGTTGGTGCCAATCGCTCTGAATCTCCTCGATCACGAATACACGCTTCCCATCGGCGTCGATGCGTTCGGTCGCCCGCACCCAAAACAGGATGTTTGGCATTCCGCCGAAGTGGCCGGTGGTGAACGCAGGGCTGTTCGCGTCGTTGCCGAGGTCGATGTCCGTAAGCCTGTCAAACTCGGCCTGTTCCGCCTCCGTCCAATTTTGCCACACCGCTTCTCCGCTTCCGTATTTCGCGGCGAGCTCATCGCGATACTTCATCCGCAACATCGAATACTGCTGCGGCAGGGTGAAGACGAATTCGCGGTAGTTACTGTGAGGTCCTGAGAGTCGCCAATCCGGGTTGTCGTACTGAAGAGCTCCGGTAGCCGGGTCCTGTTCGTCCATCGCACCGTCAGCTCCGCGGGCTTCGCGAGACGCCATTCGCAGGTTGTCCCATGCTTCTTCCAACTCTTCGTAGTCGTCTTCCTCAATGCCCCAATACTCTTCACTGCTGGCCCCGATCACGCTTGTTAAGGCTTCGTCAAGATCGTCGTCTTGGTCGGCGCGGTTGAGAAGGTCGTTTATGAGTTGCTGCCGAGTTGCTTCCACGGTTGCCGGTATTATGTCCCACGTGTCGAGGTCGAACATCTCGGCGAGCTCCTCCCGAGCCGCCTCGTGGCGCTCGTCGACGTCGGTCGAGTTGCGGTCGGCCGGCGAGCGTTCGTCGCGTTCACGCTTGCGAAGCACCTTTTCCTCGATCTGGATACGGGCGTCTCGCATGAATTCGAGCATCTCGTCCTTCGTCACGGTCCGCTTGCCTTCAAGCCACTCATCGACGCCGAGCCATTCCACTTCCTCGCGCTTGATGCCCGGACCTTCGAGGATCTTCCGCACCTGATCGGCCGGAGCACGATTCGGCATCTTCGTTTCGATCGCTCGTTCCGCGGCCGAGTAAAACGCAGGAGCGGCTGCCGGTTCGGCGATGGAGAGCATCGTCGAATCACCTTCTGCTTCGGCATTGAACGCGTCCCGAGCTTCCGGGCTGCGGAAATGGAAGCCGGGGATCGCTCCGTCCTTCTTGAAGCTCGAATAATAGCCGCCGTGCGTGCGGGCGATGGCCGAGATCCGCTTGAACTCGTCCTTGTTCATTTTCGGACCGGTCGGCTTGGCGACGTAGATCATGTGACCCTGCGTCGTATGCTGAAATTCACGAAGATCGAACGCGTGCTGGCCGTGCGGAATCGCTGCGGCCCGCCCCGATGCGTTTTGCTGTGCCCTGGCTTCCCGCTCGGCCTCGAACTTTGCTTCACGTTCGATCGCTTCCTGCTCGGCCCTGCGGGCAGCCTCGCCGCCATACGGACGTGGCGGGATCGTCAGCTCCTCGAACTCGTCGAACAGCTCGTCGAACGTGCGGACGTCAGAAAGATCGAGCAGCCCCCACGGTTCGTGGAGTTCAAGTTCCTTCCCGGCAAGTTTGTCGAGCACGACCATCCGCGTTTTGACGCCGGTGCCGGCACGTTCGAAGGTCTTCGTCGGCAGCGAGATCTCGGCGGTCTTGACGACGCGAGTGCTTGCCGGCACTATCCTCGGACCTGCAATGACCTTGTCGAACCGGTCGGAGCCTCTCAGCTCCATTGTCATTGGGCTGCCCTGGGCGTCGGTGCCGTGGAGTGTTGCGATGAACTCAAAACCGCGGCGGACGGTCTCAGCTCTGGTGACGCCGTAGATAGTCCCTTTGTCGGTGACTTGGACGGTGTCGCCCTCGTAAAGCGAGAGCGGCGCAAAAGTGTTCGGATCCGATCGCACTATCAGCTTGCGGGCCTTTTCCGTCTGCCCCGCCATCAGCTGCTCAAGCCGCTTGTCGGCGGCCGGGCCTTCCGGCAGTATCGCCACGACGCGGCCATTGGTTCGCAAATGCTCGAACGCTTTCGCGAGGTGCTCCATCGCGGTCTTGCCGCCCTTTCCGTACGGCGGATTCATCAGGACGACGTCGAACTTGTTCGCGCGAACGTCGAGCGATTCGAAGACGTCCTGCTCGAAGCGGTTGGTGTCGGACGGCGGTATATGCAGCCGTAGCCTGGTCATCAGCTCCTGCGAAGGTTCGATCACGGTGTTCCGTGAGGTCTGCGGCAGGAAGCGGGCGATCGCCCCGTGGCCGGCACTCGGTTCGAGGACGCTGTGGCCAGCAGCGATATCGGCAAACTCGACCATCTTCAAGCCGAGCGGTTCAGGTGTCGGATAGTAGTCCTCGCCCTCGGCCGATTTGGTCTTTGAGGTCTTCTTCTGCTGGCCGAAGAAGAACGTCTTCGCCCGCTCATATTCGGATATGGCCTGCTGCCCCGCCCGGTCACGCTCCTTGCCCCCGACGCCGTCCAGCTCGGTCGGCATCGGATCGGTCCGCGGTTCGAGGAACGAATCGATTATCGACTGCCGGAGAGCTCGGGCCTCTTCGCCGAGCGAGAGGTTCTCGGCGGTCGAGGAGCGTTCTGCCATGGTCTGTGCGAACGCGGTCGCCTCCCATAGCGTTCCGGTCGTGAAATAGAACATCGGAGCGTTGGTCTTGGTGCCGAGACGGTAGATGCGGCCTTCCTTCTGGATGGCCTCGACCGGACGCGACGGCAGCCCGAGGTCGATCATTACCCGCTGATGCTTGCCGGTCGTGTCGTGAAGGCTGATCCCCGCCTGCCCCTTGTCGGCCTGGACGAGGATGATATCGATCTCGGAGTTATCCGTGTTGAAGATCGCCATCGACTCGCGGTTCGCTTTTTTCGACTGCGTACCGTTGAGCTGCACGTGTTGCAGGCTCGTGGCTCCACCCTTGAACGATTCGGCGAAAGTCTCGATCGGCGATTCCAGCCCTTCGAATGGCAGAGCGATCAGGTCCGGCCGTTTTCGCGTGAATTCGGCGTAGAGATCTTTCAGATTGACCTCGATGGTCTTGCCGCCGACGCTGATCAGCGTCTTTTCGTTCGGCACCTTCGGCTTGAACGGATGGAAACCGCCGCCGACGTTGAACTTGTGGAAGACGACGACCTTGCGGCCGGCTTCGACGTGGGCGTCAATGATCGGCACCGCCGCCTTGGCCTTGATGGCTTCGAGCAGGAACATCCGGTTGTGGTAACTGAAGCTCTTATTGACGATCTCGGCAAGCGGCCGGAACCTTCCGCCCTCGGCTTCCTGCAGCCACTTCAGGCCGTCGTCGATCTTCTGGCCAATGCCCTCTTTGATCAGCAGGAACTCGCGGGAATAGTCCTGGTCGATGCCGAGCATACGGCCGCTCAGGACACGCTGCTGTTTCAGCCACGTGTTGAACTGCCGCTCCATGATGTCCGTATCTACCTCCGGCCCGGGTTCGGTCAGCTTGTTGTACCGCATCCGGTAGCCGAAGTGCTCGATCATGAACGCTTCTTGGTTGTTCGGCTCGTTGTAGTGGCGCGTCCGTCCGAGCTGGTCGTCCGGGACCTTTCCATCGTCGTAGTCGAACAAATAGCCTTCCGCGTAATCGACCGATTTCCGATAAGCGAACGGCGTCGCCGAAAGCATCAACGCCTTGCCCTTTGGTTCGTCGGCAATTCGCCGGTCCCACTCGGCTACGGCGGCATTTCCGATCTTCTCGATCTGCTTGTTCAGCGTAGCGACCGCATCTTCGAGTGAACGCAGCTCCTCGCGGGCCTCCTTCGCGCGATCGGCCATTTGCGGGCCTTCGTCCTCGTAGCGCTCGAGAAGAGCCCGTACGACCTCGATCCGGGCTTCGGCCTGTTCGCGTTCGGTGACCTCCTTGATGGTCGCCTGCCGCCAATAGTCCATTTTCCCGCGTTTGTGCAGTGTCATCGCCCGCAACGCCTTCGACGCCCCGGTCGGCTTACCGTCCTTGTTCGACGAAAGCGTATGAGCCTCGTCTGCCACGATCAGGTCCCATTGACGCTTGATCAGCGACGGGTTCTGCTGCATGTTCGCGTAGGTCGTGATAACGATGCCCTCAGCGCCGTTGTCTTGCGTGTCCGCGAGCTGCCGGACCTGCAGCCCAAAGTTCGTGGCGGCCGAGATCCACGCGTTCGCGATCTCCTGCGACGGCACGACAATGAAGATATTGTCCTTGCCCTGCATCGCCATTCGCTTGACCACTCCGAGCCCGGAGAAGGTCTTGCCGGTGCCGGTGCCGTTGGTCAGCATCACGCCGTTGCCATCGCGGACGAATAGGGCATCTTCGACGAAACGAACGTCCTCGTGCTGCTCCTTGAAGAGCACCGGAACGGTCGCCTGAATGTTGGCCAGGTCGCCGATCTTGACCGATTTACCTTCGGCAGCCTTCTGCTGTTCGAGGCGTTCCGCTGCGTCCTTCGATTCCGGCTCGGGAACCGAATCAATGATGTCCTCGGGTGTGGTCAGGTCCTGCCCGATCACTCCGTCGCGGATGTCGGCGACGAACTGCACGATATACGGCTTCATCAGCCGCAGCGTCTCGTTATCGTAGCCCTCGGCCCGCATCTGGTCGATCAGCAGACGCATCGCGTCGCCGATGTTTTGAGCGGCATCCTTGAAGTGGTTGTAAGCCTCTAGGAAGTGTGGCTTAGCGGCCTGATACGTCTCATCGTCGAACGCCGGCACGGTCGAGGATTTGAACTTCTTCGGATCGAACAGCTTCCCGAGCCCCTTGATGGCCTCGTCGATGCCTTTGCCGGTCGACTCTTTGGCAGATGTGAGCTTGTCGGCAAACTCTTTCAGGATGTATCCGTCGTAGGCTTCAATGCGACCGCCCGGATAGTGCTCTAACTGCCTTTGAGCGATCGCCGGATCAACGATATTGCCCACCTGCTCGACGCCGTTCGCGTCATAGACGCGATACTTTGTGATCGGTACTGAGCCTCTCGGGATTGAGGTCTGCTTTGCCGCAGCCCTTTGCTTTTTCGTCGTGCCGCGAGATTCGGCACTGCGGTTGGCCTCGATCTCGTATTCCCAGACGTTTTCGTTTGAGACTTGATAGATGGTGTGCGTGTTATCGGTCAGGCCGAGTTCGGCAGCACGGTCAGCAAGATGCTTGATCGCCCCACCGACCGCCGCAATGGCGATGTCAGACTTTGCGACCTCGTCGCGGCTCAGGCCGCTCGGTGCAACTGCGAGGAAACCGTGCCCGGCTTCGATCGCTTTTCGTACTTTCTTTTGGTTGCCGAGATAAACCGGCTCGGTGCGAGATTGTTCGCCAAAAAGGTTGGTGGTCGGGGCTTCGCCGGCAGGCGGCACCAGCTCGTCGAATAGGGCTCCGAGATCTACTTCAGTTCGCGGAACAGCTTCTCCGCCAGCGTCGCTTGCTGCTTGCTGATCATCGGAGATTCCTTCCTGAGATACTCCATCGCCTCGTCCAGCGTCTCGATCGACGGCATCGGGACGCTCGGCTGCTTCCTCGCGTACATTGCTATCGCCTGGTGTTCCTTCCAGAGCGGAGCTATCTCCAAAAAGGCTCTGCTCACTTCCGGGTTCAATCCTTTGGCCCGGAGGCTTCGCATCGCTCTCTCGCAGGCTATCCGCATCTCCGGTTCGCTCAGTCGGAACATCGTCTTCCCGAACTTCGACATCATCGGTTCCGTCCTCGCTATCCGGTTCCAGATCTCGCTCGAAATAGTCATCATAAACCTTTGCTCCTTCCGGGATTCTAACATCAAAGCCGAAGTAGTAATAAAAATCGTCCTCCGTGACGACGTATTCGCCCGGTGCTTCGAACTCACTGAACTCGCCAACATGCTCAATTACGACATCCACCATCGGCGGAAGATCGCCCTCGCCGGCATAGACCTCCTCGACGTAAACAAAATCATCGTTCCGTCCGATCACATAGGCACCGCGGAACGCCGGTTCAAGCTTTTTGTTTTGTTCCCATTTGTGCGTGTAGCCGTAAACATCGATCAGCTGCTGGAGCGTGACCTTGCCGTCCTCTAAACCGCCCTCTATCTCGGCAACATTTGCGGCAACTTCTGAGGCGGTTTTCGCATTTCGGAGCAGCTCGTCGGCCTGTCTCCCGAATTTGTTCGAGGCGATCAGGTCGTAGATCTTCCGTTGAGCTATCGTCAGCCCCTCGCGGCCGATCGCGGCTTGCCGGACGAATTCGTCTAGGTTCGCACCGCGGAGCTCGGCCTCGCGGATCCACTCTATCGCGGTCGCGGCATCGGCGATCAGCTGCTGGACCGCCTCGCTGTCCGTGTCTTCGCCCGACCAGCGGGAAATAATGCCCTGTGCGGCCGAGGAAGCCTTCGGCGTCGCTTTGTCGTTCCGCGTGTCGTAGAGCAGCTCCCCGATCTCCTCGCCGAACGTCTCAATGACCTGCCGGCGTGCTTCGGTTTCTGCCTTACTGAGCAGCGATTCCTTGATCGCCGCTTTGGAGTTATCCTCGGCTTGCTTTGGCTCGATCGCGGTCGGGCCGTCCTGAGCGAACAGACCGGTGTTGTCGGCTTCGAGGCCGAACAGGTCGGTCTGCTCGGCGCCGCGGAGCGCTTCGAGCGACGGTGGTTGTGCCTCCGGCGTCGCGGCATTGTCCGCCTGGTCCGTCTCACGCACCTCTTCCTTCGAGGGGAAATACCAATCGAATTTTTGCTTTCCGGCCTTGAACGGAGGCGTGTTGCCGAGTGCCTTTTCGAGCTCGTTGATGTTCGCCTTCGCCCATCCGATATGGGTCAGGACGAGCTTCATGTTGACCGGTGCGCTGTTCCAGAGGTACTGATCAAGCTCCTCGGTCGCTTCCGGATTTTTCAGATCGGCCAAATTCGCGTTATAGCGATTTGTCAGCCGCTCAAGTTCTGCGCGTTCCGCCGCCAATGCTTCTTCATTCGAGGCGTATCCCTGCCCTTTTTTCTTTGGAAACTTGCCTGCGTTATAGAACGGGTTCTCAAAAGCAAGCACATCGTCCAATGCCGGGACCTGAGCCGCCACCGAATTCCGGAAATCGCGGTGCCGTTCGCGTTCGGCCTGCCGTTCTGCCTCGGCTTCCTTGCTCAGCTCTTCGTCTTCTTGCTTTTCTTGCTCGGCAAAGAGGCCGGACGTGTCGGGGTTGCCGACTTCGCCTTCCGGTTCTTCCTTGAAGATGCTCGTTTCGCTGCCTTGATCGCTATCCGGTGCGCCTGATCCGTCAGGTTCGGGAAGCGTGTCCGCAGCTCCTCCATCCGTTTCTCCCCTATCTCGGGCGATTTCGAGGATCTCGCCGATGATGTCTTCGATGATGTCCGGGTCAAGTCCATAAATTCCTCCAAAGTCTTTGAGTATTTCGATCTCCGCATCGCTCACGCCTGCGGACCGCTCGAGCTCGGCGAGTATCGGTGCGACGGCGGGATCCGTCATGAATCGCTCGATAACACCGACCAGGCCGTATTCCTCTCGCGGCATCGTCATCAGCTGGTCGACCGCGGCCCAATCCATCGGCCCGCCCCACGTTTCCTCGGAATCTTCAGCGTAGGCCGCGAGGTACGCCCGGCTCATTGCTGCCCGCTTTTCCGGCGTGTCAGTCAGGCTGCGGTTTTCGGGATCGGCGGTCAGAGCCCGCGTCGTGTCGGACGTTTGCGGAGCCGTTACGAACGTACGTTTTATCCGTTGTATCGTATCGAATGCTTCGCCGAGAAGATCGTCCACGTGATCCTCTAGCAGCACATCCATGTTGATGCCGTCGAAGAATCGCGGGTCGGTCAGGCGTTCGATGACGTCATACAGCGAATGAATGTTCTCGTCCGTAGGCTGCTCCAGCAGTTTGTACTGTTGGGCAGCCTTGACGAGCTGTTGAAGCACGTCCTCCGTGAACTGCACCCATGCCGTTTCCTGCGAGTCCATGTAGGACGTGATTTCGGCTTGCAGTTCGCGGATCCTCGCACGCAGCGGCTCCCGCTGGGCCTTTGCCGCCTTGCTCTGGCCCTTGATAGCGTTCACCTGGGGTTTGATCTTCTCGATCTCCTCCAACTGCCCTGCCGTCGCGTCCGGGTCGATCTCGAAGGTCTGGAGCGTATCAAACAGGTCGCCGATTGTCGCGGCCGTGTCGCTGAACAGGTCCTCAGCGGTCCGGCGATTCGATTCGGTCGGCTTTTCTGTTTTGAACTTTTTCTCCAGATCGGCGACGGACATGATCGTCCTGTCCGTTCCGCGTTCGAGCCTGATGCCAATCTGGCCTGACTTACCGAAATCCGATTGATGGCCCGTAACTTTCCATGGCTTACCGCCCGTGCGATGAAGCAGCTTGCGGCCAACAGGATATTTGGCCTTGAGGTCTTCGGGCTTAGGAGCGGTTGTCGTCGCCATTGCTGCAAGCTCGGCTTCTAGGCTGTCAAGCTGCTGCTCTGCTGCGGCCAGAGCGTTCTCGTCAACCTCGTCGGCGTTCTCAAGTTTTTTGATCTGCCGCTTGGTTTGTGCGAGTGCCTTTTTGACTGTTTCCGGCGTCCGCTCTGGCTCGGGCAGCGGGCCGTTCTGCAATCCCACCTTCGTGATCGCCGAGTCCGGGTTTGCGGCAAGGAATTCGTTCAGCGTGCCGTCCGGCAGCCATTCGTCAACATCCGCTTCGGCAACATAGGCGGTAAGCCATTCGCCCTTCGATTGATCGTAATGGCGAACCTTGAACACACTCTCATTGTTCGATATCGCCTCACCGATGATCCTGCCTCGGCCGGAAAGTTCGGTCGCCGGCGAGTCGGCGGTCGTAAACGAAATGTCGCGTCCGCCGTTCGATCGATCGGCGTGTTTGTCGAGGGCCTCGGGGCTGATCTTATCGAGCTCCTTGCGAAACTCATCATCCGGCAGACGGGCAATGCGTGCCTTATCTGCGTCCGCCGCCTTCACTTCCGCGTCAAACAGCGACGGGGCAGAATCTTCCTCCGGCACCAGATCGTCGAACATCTTGCCGAGGTCGTCGTCGGACGGCGTATCGCCACGCATTTCGATCGGCTCGTCGAACATCGGCCCGGATCGCAAACCCTGCTTGTCCGGCGTTCCGAGTTTTTCATAAGCGTAGTCGCGGCCGGCTCGGCTGATCTGCTCTTGCGATCCCGTTTTCGTGTCGAGGAGGAACCACTGTTGCCCGTTCGGCGTCATCCTGCCGGTCGTTGCAGTAAAGCCCTGTTCGATCAGCTTGTCGATGTGCTTCCGCTCTCCATCGGAAAGAGCCTCGTCCTGGTCGTCGTCCTGACGAGTGTCCGCAATGAATTCGCGGTTCCCTGCGGTGTCGATGTCGCCTGCGTCGTTGACGACGAACTTCTGCATCAGCGAGGAGTCGAGTGTTTCCGAATCGACCTTGGCCTGCTCGACCGGGCTCATCGCCGCAACTGTCGATTTGTTGGCATCTACTGCGATCTGCCGCAGGTCGCCGTCTTCGAGCTTTGTGTTGTCGAGGATCCCGACATACATCAGGTTGTCGCCCTGAACGCTCGGGTCCTTTGATTTCGCGAATCCCTGGTACTCCTCGAAACGCTCCGGGTAGCGTTCGCGGGCGAGGTCGAGCGCCAGCGTCCGGCCGTTGCCGGTGATCAATGCGTACTTGATCTTTCCGTCGACCTCGACCGGAACGACGAGCATTCTGCCGTCGCCGGCGTTGACGTTGTCGCCGAGCTTCGCCGGGATCAGGTTGCGTGCTATCTCATCGGCCTGAGCGTCCGAGGCGATGGAGTCACGGTCACGCGGCTGAAGCAGCTCCGGATAACCTTCCTCCCACGAACCGATGATGTCGTCGCGGCTGATCACGACCGGGACCACATCGTACTTGTCGTTGGTCGAGGTATAGACCGTATCGATCGGCATGTCCTCGGTCGGCGTGAATTTCTGGATCGCGGCACCCTTTCCGGAAGCTGCCCGCCCGGTGCGGATCTTCCGCACGACCTCGGCGGTCGTCGGCTGTCCGGCAGGCTGTGCCGGCTGTCCGGCCTGCCCCGGCTGCGGAACGCGTTCGATGATCTCTCCCCCGAAGTCCTCGGCACCGAATTGCGTCGGCTGCCGTGCCGATGTCGTCTGCTTCGGAGCTTTCGGCGGCTTGTACTCGGTCAGGCTGGTGCCGCCGATCGCGAGCTGCTCCGGCGTGAAGAAGTCCTGCCGATGGTAGAACTCTTCGCCCGGTCTGCCGCGGTAATCGTAATCGACGACGAACTTGCCCTGCCGAATTGCGACGATGCGGCCGGTGCCTTTGCCTTCGATCTCGACTTCCTTGCCTATGACGTTGCGAGGAAGCCTTGTTTTTGGTTTTGCCTGCCCCGCTGGCTGCGTTGGAGGCGTTGCCGGGGGTGTTTGGGTGCCTTCAGGCGTTTGAACGCCTCCAGCGGGCTCTGTGGCCGCCTGTTGAGGCGTCTGAACGGTTCCCGGAGCGACCTCGTTGGCAATATCGTCCAATGCGGCCGTATCTCGCCCGCCCATATCAAGCCCGCGGACCGTCGCCTGGCCGGTCCGGTCGCCGAACTTTTCGAGAATGGCGGATTCGCCCGCATCCTCGGCCGCCTGTGGCGTGCGGAGCTCGCCTTCCGGGATCTCTGCTTCCGCTTCCGGCTGTTCGCCCGGCATCCGGCTTTGACGGATGCCCTCGCCGATCACAGAGCCGACCGTCTGCGTTCCGCCGCCGAGGATGCCGCCCGTCGCGCCGCCGATCACGGCAGAATGGAAGTTCTCGGCGATCGCCTTTGGCAGCTCGTCGAGAAAATTGAGGATCAGGCGGCCTTCGCTCGGGTTTTGAGCGGCAATGGCCTTGACCGCAGCATCCACGAACGAAGACTGAGCCCACTCTTGGATCGCTTCCTCGGGCATTTCGCGAGCGATGCCCTGTGCAGCTCCGCGGCCGGCCGCTTTGGCGAACTCGACCATCGACCGGGAAAGCGTCTTGACCGATTCATCGGAGAGCTCGGTGCCGAGCCGGGCCAGCATACGGTTTGCCGTGCCGCCCAATCCGAACTTCTCCATGTAGCCGGAGCCGGCACCGACGAGGACCGCCCAATTCTTGGCCTGTTCGACGGGAATGCCCGCTTTGACCATTTCCTCGAACGTGTTGCCGATCTCCATTCCGGCGCCGAGTGCAGGGATCGCGTACTTGAACTTCTTGAGAGCAAAACCTGCCCCGAGGAAGACGACACCGGACGCTAAGCCCTGATTGACCTCGCCGGAGAACGTGTGCTGCAGATACCGGTCATCGCCGGCAAACTCCTCCAGCCAGCGGGCATACTGCCAGAGACGAGCATTCCGCGGATCGTCCTGAGCCCCTTCGATGTCGCGGGTCAGGATGTCGGACGGCCGCATCACCCCCGAGCCGGATGCCATCACGTTCCGAAGAGCGACGACGACGTTCATCGCATTCCGCACGGTCGGCATGTAGTCCTTCGGCACTTTGATGCCGAGCACTTCGAGATCTTCGGCTGCCGAATCTATCACCGCCGCGGACTTGCCGAAGCTGGCGATGTTCTTGAGCACGTTCGAGCCGAAGAATTTCAACTGCCGGCCGATGTTCGCTTCCTCGCCGGCATTGGCTTCCATGAACTTGTGGAATTCGCCGATCGATCCGAATTCAGCCTGCATCGACCGCAGCGAATCGCCGATCGCTTCTCGCCGCCGCTTCTGGGCTTCCGGGCTGTTCACGCCACGGAGCTCTGGCGGGCCTTCCCATGCCGAATAGACCATCGGCAGGAGGATGCCGGCGTTCGATGGCTTGCCGTCCTTGCCGGGCCGGGCCTGCTCCCTCGCGGCCTTGATCCGGTCTGCCCGCTTGAACGGGCCGACGACGAATTCATAGAACCCGGTGCCGCCGTCCTGGACGTCGTTGAGAAGTCGTTTGTACCAGCTCGGGTCGTTGAGACTGGCGATGGCGTTGATCAGCTCGCTTTGCTCGGCTTCCTTGGCCTTGTCGAGCACGTCACGCGGGACGATGCCGAGGTTGGCGAGTGCTTCGACGTAGGCGATGTTCGGTGATCGCCGGGAAAGATTCTCGAGAGCTTGCTGCCCGAGCCGGTTTTCCGCGGGATCCTTGCTGCGAAGCATTTCGAGGACGCGTCCGGTCTGGTTCGCGGCACTGTCCGCGGTCGCGTTCGCCCCGGTCGTTTGCTTGGCGACGTAGTCCTTGATGAACTGCTCGTTCTCAAGTCGCTTCTTGCGTGCGTCGGCGAACTTCGGGTCACTTTCGAGAGCCGCCCGGAGCCGGTCTGCGTTGATGCCCATTTCGGCAAATTCGGCGATCTTCGCATCGTCGATCTCGAACGTGCTCGCGATGAACTTGGCGATCGCGTCGTCGCGCGTCCGCTCCAGCAGCGGTTGGTTGAATTTGAGGAAGTCGCGGATCTCGGCCGCACGCTCCGCTGTGATCTGATAACGCCCCTTGGTCGGTTCGGTCGGCACGTTGGTAGCCTTGCCGCCCTCGGTCAGATAGACGAAGTCGCCGCCTCGCCGCTTCTGGAACTCGATAGCGGCCTGAACCTCGACCTTGTCGAGCGGCCGGCCGTACAGCTCATTGCCGAGCTGACGGACCGCTTGTTCGAACACGTGCTGCCGTGGATCGGAGCCGAGCGGAGCGGTTGCCGGGTCAACGTCGGCGTAGAACGTGCCGATCCCCTCGGTTGACGGTCCTGCGGTCGTGCTTCGCGGGGCCCGGCGCGCTCGTGTCGGCGTTTCCTGCACCTGCGGAACGATGCCTTGTTGGGCATTGTTCGCCGCGTAGAGCTCAAGGGCCTCGATCTGCTTGATCTCCTCGTCCGTGAAGATCCTTTGCTGCTTACCGGCCTGGACCGCGGCCCAGCCTTCAATGAACTTCTGCCGCAGCTCTTCGGAATCGGTAAAACCCTGCTCCAATCGCGTCTGATACGCTTTGCGAAGCATCGGATCAGGAGGCAGCTCACTTTTTGGCGGGGTCTTGCCGGCCACCCACGGTGGCAGCTCGGGAACGCCCTCCTCGCGGATCGTGCCGTCCGGCGAGAACACGAACGGTTTGCCGTCGCGCAGCCTGCGGACGTGGCCCTCGGGCACGTTGTCCTGGTTTGCGTCGAGCTGGTACTCGTTGCCCTCGGCATCGTATGCCCGCTTTGTCGGAGCGGTCGGCTTGAACTGCTTCGTCTTTTCGTCCAGCTCGTAAGTATCGCCGTCCTCGTTCTTGGCGAAATAGCGGCCGTCGATCTCGCCGGCGTACTTCAGCCCGTTGCCGACATCGCCCGTCTTTTGCCACTCGTATTTGAACGGTTTGCCGAACTGATCGACGTTGGGGTCTTCTGCACCCTCCACGCCCGGCTGAAGAGCTGGCTGCCTCGGCGGCTTGCCCTTCCGGAACTTGGCATCGAACGCAGCAATATCCTCCGGCCGGTGCGCGATCGGAGCAGTCGGACCGCCGACCTTGAAGTCCACCTGCGGAGCTCCGGACACCGGATCGCGGGTAATGCCGCCTGCGACCTCGTCGAGCCGCCGCAGATCCTTGAATCCACCCGTCCGGTCGACGTAGTGCCGGAATGTTTCCTTGTTGTTCGGAAGATAGGAGTACATCTTCCAATCCGGCACCTCGCCGTGCTTTTTGTAGTATTTGAGCGCCCGGGACTTCGGTCCGCCGACGTAGGCCAGGCGACGACCGATCGGGTCATCGGAACCGCTGCGGAACTCCAGAGCCCCGATGGCGATATTGTCGATCTCGTCGTCGGGGTTGAGGCCGTGCTTCTGCCATTTCTTTGCCGTGGACGGCATCACCTGCGAGAAACCGATCGCCCGCTCACCGGACTTGGTCGGGACGCCCCTGATCACGCGGCCGGCGTCGTCAAAATGCCTGCGCCCGGACTCGTGCTTCGTGACCATATCGAAGTCGTCGAAGACATCGTCCTCCATGTCGAGCTTGAGGCCACGCAGCCGGTCGAGCACGCGTTGGCGACGCTCGGCTTCTTTATTTGCCGGTGCCGACGCGGTTCGCTTGGGCCGCTGAGCCCTCGGTTTTGGCTTGGCGGCTTTTGGAGTGTCTGCGAAGGCATCTAAAGCGGAAAAATCCTGAGTCTGTTGAGACTCGGGATCATCCGCAAACGCGTCGAGAGCAGAAAAGTCGGTTTCTCGTTCCATGATTACTTGATCACGCCATTTTGCTTAGCTTTTGCGACCGCCGATTCGACGGCTTCAGGGCTCATCCCGCGGTTCTGGTAGTAGCGCCGGGCCTCGGCTTCGCTGAACGTGCCGCCCGCCCGCCGCTGGGCCGCTCCGCCTTGGGGTTTGCTCGCTTCTTTCTCTGCGTTCCGCTTCCTGGTCTGAGCCGCGGCAATCTCACCCTTGAGAGCAGCGATCCGCCGATCGTAGTCGCTGACGTCAAGCCCTTGGTCGATATCGCGTTGCCGAGCAACTGAAAGGTCGGTCAACTCGCTCGAAGCTTTTGCGATCTGAGCATCGGCCTCACCAATTGCTCCGCGTGTCTTCGCCGCCTGGTCCTGTGCTCGTTCCGCCGCACGCTCCTCGCGGGTTTCCGCCCGTTCGGTCCTGCCGGCATTCGCCTGAGCGACACCGACTGCGGTGCCGAGAACATCCTTCGGAAGTGCCGGCACGTACTTGCCCGGGCTTCCCGGTACTTCGACGTCATGCTCTTGTTTTAGCGGGTCGATGCCGACGCTGGTATTGACTCCGTACTCGGCTTCGTTCTGGAGGCGGATCAGTCGCTTGCCGCCCGGTCCGTCGATTTCGACGAAACGCGGGTTGTTCGGGTCGCGCAGATCTATCCCGTACTTCTGCGAGATATGGTTCAGGTCCGCGTCGTCCAAATAGCCTTTGCCGGCCAGCATGTCGATCTCGGGCTTCGCTAGGTCGTAGAGAGCTTGCTGGCTTTTGAGCCCTTCCTGCGTGACGCCTTGCCGGGCCTTCTCTTTCTCCATTTCCTGCTGATACTCACCGAGAGCCCGATCCTTGTACTGCTGGGATTTGAATCGCTGGTGCATTTCGGGCTTGAGGCCGAACGCTCCCGCTCCCGTCGCGGCAGCTCCCGCGAGGCCGGCAAGTCCGCCCTGCCCGCCGTTCTCGCCCCACATCCGGAACGCGTTCCAGAGTCCGGAACCGATACGGTTCATTACCGATCTTTCCCGCGGTGCCGGAGGCGTCGTTTCGTAGCGGTTTCTGGCAGCTTCGAGTGGCGACATTTCCCGCCGCCTGCTGTACATATCAACCTCGCCCTGCGAACCGGTGCCTTCCGGGTTGTTGGCAAGGTACTGCTGAATCTGATCGATCGGAAGATCGCCGCCCGACATCGCTCCGCCCGGCAACGTGGACGGTCCGGCACCTTCCGGCGACTGCCCGAGCATCATCATCGCGGCCGGGTCGGTGTTGCCGATCGTCTGCTGCTGAAACATTGCTGCCGCTCGCGGATCCTGCTGAGGCTGAGCGGCGAACTGATCCCCCTCGGTGCCGCCCATCGTCATCGTCTGATCCGTCATTTCGGGAGGAGCTTCGAAGAAGCGCGGCCTGTGGCCACCGCCGTCCATCGCCTCGCCGACCATCCGGCGTGCCGCCTGGTCGATGCCGGGCCGGTGCAGGACCTCGCCGAGCTGCTCCGCCATCCCTTCGTCGAGCTGCGGCCGATATTTCATATCGCTGACGGGCTTCGCCTTTTTGGCTGTATTGAAAAGAAGTTCTCCGATGTTCATTGCTCAGGTACTCCGATAATTTTGCGAGCTGCTTCGAGGTTTGCAGTTGGCGACCATTCGACACGCTCGATGTCAGTCTTGGCCTTCGGGCAGAACACCGGGCCCACGCCCGGCCTCAAACATGCCGTGCACGCCGCGATATTGCCGGTATCACGTGTTTCGCTTGGCTTTTCGTAGGGAATGTTGAGCTGACGAAGGACATCGACAACCTCGTCGTCCGTCCACTCATAAAGCGGAAAATCGAGGACCGCGTAGCCGAGATCCATCCGGTCGCTCGGAGCGAGAGGCAGATCGCCCCAAATGAAGTGGCGGTCGGTCCGCTTGGTGCCGAGCACGTGGGTTTTGAAGCGGACCGGTGGCGTCACCCGATCGTTCTCGAACCTGATCCCGACGTCAAACGAGCAGCGTTCACCGTGGACCATGTCGCGGATCACCGGGAGGCACTGTCCTTCGGGGCCGATCGGATAGAACGAGATGAAGGCAGTGTCCTTGTTCGCGTTCCCGACCATCATTCCGCGCACCGGCCGGTAGCTGTAGAGTGCCGCCCGTTCGCGAGCCAGGAGCTTGTACACGAGGTTCTTTTGCAGGGCTGACCAGCCATCATCGAAACGAAGAAGATTCACGGTAACCCCGAGGCTTCGGGCAACGTGATAGAGCAGCAGCGAGTCCTTGCCGCCCGAAAACCACAACGCGGCATTCGTGGTGAAGGTCTCGCTGACTCGCTCTTTAAGCTGGTCGAGTTTGGTCATATCACGCTTACGCAGCTCCGGCCGCGCCGACCGACGCCCCTCCGGTCGGTATCGCCGACGCCAGCATCGCTCCGCCCATCAAACCTTGAGTGAGCATTCCGCCCCAATCGAACGGCTGGACGGTCGTTTGCGTGCCGCCCGTCTGGACGAACTTGTCCTGCGTCATGTTGGCGAGGTTCATTGCCCCGCTGGTCTTGGCCATGTGCTCCCGCGATCGAGCATCGGAGAGCGCTGCCCCCTTCTGCATCCGGATATTGAAGAGCTGGCCGGCTTTGACCTTGTTGCGGGCAGGCTCGGGCAGGTCTTGCTCGAACACCTGATTGTCGATGTCGTTCTCGGCCTGGCCGTAGGCAAATGCCAGCGGAGAGGTGAAGTCAGCACCTTCGCGGACAAGCCCGCGGGCCCACTTGGTGTCCTGAGTGTCCTGGTACGGCACGTAACCGTGCGTGTTTTTAGTTGTCGTGGTGGTCTTTTTTTTCCCCATCTGTGACTCCAATGAGAAAAAGCTCCGCAGCTCAAATTTGAGCTGCGGAGCTTTCATCCGGTTCGGGCCGTACGGCCGCTTCAGGTTGTCAAGAAAAATAGCACTTCACCGCGTGAAACGCAACGAGTTTACGGTTTCGCGGGGCTAGATCCCCGCTATCGAGTAGTCCTTGGCGCCCTGTTATCGCTTGGTTAGGGCGACCTGAATGTCGGATACGACATTCCAGTAGTGCTTAATGGCGAATGCCTTTGCTTCGTCGCTCCGGGCTGCCCAGGCGGGATCAAGAAAATAATTGAAGTTGAAGTCAAAGTCAGTGTCGATCGGGTAGTGCGTCAGCCCGTTCATTTCCCGCCACTGCCTGTTGAAATACAGGAAGGTGTGCTCACTGATCGCCCTCTTGTGCGTCGGATCCTGCCAACATCGTATAGAAGTATAATAAGGCGCAATGACGACCATTTGGCCACCTGGTTTGAGAATGCGGTGGCACTCGCCCATGAAGGCGATAAGGTCCGCGGTATGCTCAATGAAGTGGCTGCAATGGATCTCGTCCACCGAGTTGTCCTTCGCGAACGTCCACTTCGGCCTGTCGAGGTCAAATACAATGTCGACCGCGTCAGTCTTAATAAGGTCGACCCCTGTGAAGCCCTCGCGTTTGTTGTTCCCGCACCCGAGGTCTATCCTTACGGGAGCGGGCTGTTCTTTTGTTTTTTGTGCTTTCGTTGCCATATCACCACATTATCTGATTCTGCTGATCCCAGTGCCCGACGCGAACCCGACCGTCACAGGCAAACTTATACCCCCATCCGGCAAGCTGCTCAAATGCCCACAGATCCTGCGTGTACGCCCGGGCCCCAACGCCCGGTACGACCTCTTGCACGGTGCGGAACAGCGGACGCTGCACCCTACCGTCGAGAAAGATGCTCATTCTCCAAAGGTTGAAACCCATGCCGAGGCCATTTGCCGGCGTCACGCCCTCCGGGTTAGGTATCTGCGGAATAAAATTTCTCGGCATTACATTCGGATCGCCGTAACACATCGGTTGGCCGTGTTCGCCCTTGGTCCAGTAAAGCCCGCCGACACAATCGTATTTTGCCCCATCGATCTTACCCTCGATGCTTTCGTAGAGCTTCATTAAGCCGTCTGGCGGCGGACAGTTATCCTCTTCAATGGTCATAACGTATTTGTACGACGCGAGCTCAGGCTGCGCCGTTATCATATCGATCGCCGCTTCGTATGCCGCCCCGACCTCCATACCTTGAATAAAGATCGGCCCGACCACTTTTTGGTTCATCGGCCTCATCAGCCCCATCCACGACTGCACTACCGTCGCGGGTATTACACCCCGCGTTGGACAGATGATGATAGTTGACAGGTCTTGATACGTCCCGCCGCGCGTCAGCCTCGCCGCCGACGCAAGCAGATCCTTATTGTGGCTCCCTTCAAAGTTGGGAACGATGATCTTCGCCTCCATTAAGTCCTCGCTAAATTGAAGTATATTGAACCGCCAGAAGTCCACTGTTGAACCTGACTAATGTGTATCGCGTCGGGCGGTGATATTGTGGTGGCTGTGTAGCGCCCGTTAAATCCCTTCCACGACACGCTTGAAAGGTTGGCTGTGGTCACTGCGTCCGTTCCGCCACCGATCAGTCCCACGGGCGGAGCAACCGTGCCTCCGCCTCTCCACGAATAATTCATTGACGCCGTAGCTGTTGCTGATGCGTATAACATCATCACATAATGACCGGGGGTAAGAGCCGTTCCCGCCGTCTCCCATCCTGTTAATCGAAACAACCTCACACCTGAAATTGATCCGGTATCGGTGTTGGAAAAGACGTTCTGTAATGACGCAAGCCTGGAGATGGAATTGGACGCAACGAATGTATAGAGTGCCGCCTGAACCGTAAATGCGTTAGAGCCGTTCGTCGCTCTTGATGCCTCAAAGTGTAAGGCGTTGTGAGTAAGCGATCCGCCCAATTCAAATGGTATCAATATCGGTCTCTGCGTTACCCCCGTCGCCGTCATATTCGTGATGTTGTTCATCGAAATACGGTCGATGTTCTGGTAGTCAAACAGGCTGTATCCGCCGCCGCCGCCCGGAGTTGGGCCGATGATGGTGATCGTTCCGCGATTGATCGACGTTTGCAAGGACTGTGAAAGCGTGATGTTGCTCCCGCCGACAAACTGAAACCTGCCGGCATTCCCGAGCCCTACCAGGCCGGCCTCACCTAACGTGTTGCCGGCAGCATCCATTCCAATAGACACATCCACGTTCTGCCCACTAATAGATAGTGTCGCACTTGATCCGTTTATGGATTGTGAAAGGGTGACGTTATTCCCACCCGCGAGATACATCGCTAAGTTCGTGCCTGATATGACGCCACTTGTCCCTACGGTATTTCCTAGATTGGACATGCCGAGAGTATTCGTTCCCGCCCCTCCGCCGCCAGAAGGAACGCTCACAACAACGCTTCCGTTGGACACGCCGACGCTCGCTACGCCCTCTCCGCGGAACGATAAGTTAGAGGCGTTCAGTGCCCCAGACGAGGACTGTGTCGTGTTCCCGGCCGCGTAGGCACTCAATTGCTGATTCGATTGAGAGGTCAGGCCGTTGTGTGACGCCACCAAAGAGCCGTTAGACGAATAGAATGAGACCCCATTCAAGTTGCCAAATGTCGCGGTCTGGAATGCGAACGAACCGTTCGATCCTGATAGAGCTTGTCCGCTCTGAGAGGTGAGCCCGTTGTGTGACGCATAAA
This sequence comes from Acidobacteria bacterium Ga0074141, assembly GCA_001464665.1. Taxonomy (GTDB): domain Bacteria; phylum Acidobacteriota; class Blastocatellia; order Pyrinomonadales; family Pyrinomonadaceae; genus OLB17. The sequence continues at coordinate 21,610 of LNDP01000014.1, read as the reverse complement.
GCCCCTGCGTCCCCGTGGAGAACGATACACCATTAGAGTTAGCCAATGAAAGCGTTTGAAATGTCGATGAACCATTAGCCGCACTTACCGCTTGATTCGATTGAGAGGTCAGGCCGTTGTGACTCGCCGTGATGGTCGAGTTATTGCCCCCGAAGGTAATACCGTTGGAGTTCTGTAAAGAGATGGCTCCCGTCGAACCCAATAGGCTTACAAGGTTCTGCGTCTGGACGCTCTGGTTAAATGCTGAAACGGTGATGGTCGCGCTTGCCCCGTTGAGTGACTGCGAGAGTGTTATGTTATTGCCGCCCGCGAATAAGACACGAACCTGTCCGCCTGACGCCACCCCCGAGGTTCCGGAGGTGTTACCCAAGTTCGACATACCGAACGTCTGCGATTCGACCGTTTGGGCCGGCACCGCGGGAACGGTGTAACTGGCTGTGACCCGGCTGCCTCCGCTCAGCCCGAAACTTATGCCGTTCGAGTCTGCGAAAATAATGTCCCCGGTCCGGCCGACGCCAGTCCCTGCCGAAATGCCCTGGACGTTGCTCTGTGTTTGGACACTTTGCGAGGTCAGTGCGTTATGCGAAGCGGTGATCGTCGATGCGTTCCCGCCGAACGTGATCCCGTTGGCATTGTCCAGGCTGATGTTTCCGGTCGATCCAAGCAGCGAGACCATGTTCTGTGTCTGAACGCTCTGCGACTGAGCTGCGATGGATAACGTGGCACTCGCTCCGTTAATGGACTGCGAAAGCGTAACATTGCTTCCACCCGCAAACAGCATCTGAAGATTAGAGCCAGAAATAACACCCGAGGTCCCGGCCGTATTGCCGAGGTTCGACATACCGAGAGTATTCGTGGCCCCGCCGACATTGACCGTAACGCTTTGTCCTGATCCTGCAAACCCTTGAGCCATTTTACGTCACCTCGCTCCCGAATAAGTTGAAACTGAGATCAGCACTTGCCGCAAGAACGCGCACCTTATCGCCAGTCCCTAGGGAAAGCCCGACCGTAGCAATGAAGGTTTCGTAGGCCGGGATCGCAATATCGAAATACAGGTAGTCCTTATTTACTGTCGCCCCACCACCTGCCGAGACCGACACACGGAACGTCGTCGACGAACCACTCCGATTGCATATCACTAAAGACGACACGACGGCCTGCGTCGCGGCCGGCACTGTGTAAAGATCCGTTTCGACCGACGCGGACGGGCTCTGTTGTCCCAATATTTTATATGCGATCGGCATCTATGCTCCCATTAACAGAAAGGGCTCCACGAAGCCGCCCGACCCGCTTCCGCCACCGGAAAGCGACTCAAGCTCATCGATCGCCGACTGGACGTTTGAGGCCACCAGCGACCCGCCCGAATTATCAAAGGCAATGTCCGCCGCCGTCAGTCCGTCGACGGCCTCATCGGCTGCGGCCTGCGACCGATGCTCGATGTCCGTGATCACCCGCACCCGGGCTAAGGGATCAACGAAGGGCACGGCGTACCTCCATCATTTCCCATCGCAGGATCCGGCCGCGTGACTGTCCGAGGTCCATGAACAAGCCGGTTGATGCGAAATCAATGGCGTTTAGGATCGCGATCACGCCGCGGTTCTTGCGGAGCGGCCAGCAGCGAATGATTCGAGCTCCCGCGGTCAGCGTTCGGTCGCGAAGCTTCCGCATTTGAGCGACGGCATCCGCCGTCGCCGCCTTAGCATGGTCGAGCACGCTTAAATGGATGAATTGAAGGCCCTGAACTTCCTGTGGTTCGAAGTAAACGGCGAGGACGAGCTGGTCGCCGTCAAAGAGTCCGTGAACGGCCGCATACGTGTCGATCTGCGTCACGTACTCGGGGAGGCTACGCGTGAACGTCTTAGCGGCATCGCGGAACCATCGCGGCATTGCCCGCTCTGCTTTCCAGATAGCGGGTAAGTGCTCGTAGATCAGTCCGTTTTGTCGCAGCTCACGCCATTCCATCATACGTCCGGCCCTCCCTGTGGATTGATCGGCAGCTCGCCGGCGATCGGGCCGCCGCCGATGCCGGCGATCTCAAGGAGGCTGTCGGCCGCGTCGATCTGCGGCAATGCCGGGCCGCCACCGGAATTGGTGAGGCCGAGCTGCACGCCTCCGGTCTGAAGTGCGTATTCGACCAGAAGCAGCTCGTTCTCGGGGTCGAGTTCGAGCGCCTGGATCATATCGGGATCTGTGTGCGGGTCGCGTGCCATTATTGTCCTGTACCGTGTGTTCCAACCTCGACGACAAGCTCGTCCAGCCGGTCGGGGAGATTGGTGCCTGTGTCCACCCACGTTCCCGCGAGACGGATCGAAGCGAGGCCGAGATTCTTGACCATGTGACGGACCTCGAAGTTCCGGGCAATGCCGCCCGATGCTTGGAGCGGGATATTGCCGGAAATGCTGTTAAGCCCGAGCTCGATATCGTCCGGGTTTAGCGTCCGATTCGCCCAGGTCGTGCCGTGGACCTGAACGACCGGATCCGTCAAACGCCCGGTCGCCCGGAATGAGCGAATGAACTTCGCCTTTGCTTCCTCGTTCATATCGCTTGGCTGAAATGCGATCGACCATGGGATCGATCCCGATCCGGCCCGTTCATCATAGCGGTACGTTCGCATCACCGGACTGCCGACCGATTGCCGGCCACCGGCAAGAAACTCGAGTCGATTGTTGACGATCGCCGCTCCGCTGACGATCATGTCGCCCGTCGTGGACGAGAGCACGATCTTTGGCTGCCACGAGCCGGGGTTGGTCGAGAGGTCGAGCGGCAGGATCTCCGATTCCCAATAGCCCGAGCCATTCTTACGCACCGCCGACATGATGATGCAGAGCTGCGTGTTCTTCGGGTCCGACACAACCAGCAGATAGCCGTCCGTCATATTCCGCATCAGGTCGCGGACAAACTTTCCGATCTCGAACGGGCTTTGCCGATCATCCGCCAGCGACGGCGAGCGGTAAGGCTGCCCACCAGACACTGAATAAACATCCGCCTGGACGACGGTGATGTTGTATGGCGAAATCGCTCCCTTGGTCCAGAGAGGCCGCGATGTGAACGGCGAATCGAGCGGTGTTGCCGTGAAGCGGGCCAGCTCGGTGCGGCCGGTCGGCGTGACGAACCAGACGCCTGTTGGCGTTTGGCAGAACAGACGGCCGAGCCCTTTGGCCCATCCGGTGATCGGATCCTCGACGCTCACTCGCCACCGGAACGGCGCCGCCTCGGGATTCGAGTCCTTGCCCGGAACGACGAAGTTACCCGGTGCCGAGCCGAGCCCGCCCGCGGTCTTTCGGTTCCCGAAGCAGGAAATGTAGAACGGCCGGTTGGCGTAGTCCGCCACCCATTCACATTCAGGCGGCTGGTCGTTGTCGCCCGTAGCGACGATGCCCATTTCGTAATCGAGGTACTCGAAGAACGCCTGATCGCTCGTGTTGAAAAATCCGAGCGTCTGCGTGCCGTCGCCCGCACCGGTCAGATTGACCACGGTATTCGCCTTAAAGTTGGCCACGCTCGATGCCAGGCGGACCGTGTTGCGGTCCTTGACGAAAACCCAATAGCCGGTATTGCTCACTAGCGGAGCAGCGTCGGTCGTGCCGCCCGTTCGGATGTAATGGACGAAATCGCCGGGCTTGAAGTCGTGATCCGGAATAGTGAGCGAGTCGTCGCCGGTGTCGATCGCGGTGATGGTCTTTCCTGCGAACGGCATGTCCTTGACGAGCAGCAATGCTCCCGTCTGAAAATTCTCGAGATTCACGCCGCTTACGCCGCCGCCCGAGAGCGTTCCCCAAATACGGACGCCGTCCGCATTTGCCGGCTTGATCGAGAGCAGGTTGGTGACATCGACGCTGAAACGCCCCGAGAGTCCGATCTCAAGCTGAACAGAGAGTGAGTTCTCTTTCACCCGCGGAGAAGGATTTGAAAACCCTTTTGTCTGCGAGTTCCACCAGCTCGCCATGAACGAGTATTTGCCCCCGAACATGCCTTTCCATCCGCCCGAGTGCATATCGAATACCGGTGCCGGAGGAGCGTCCGGAAAGCCGAGCGGAAACTCTGTGTAGGTGCCGTTCGGGGCCCGTTGAAGCCGCTTCGGTGTCGATGTGGCCACGAAGCCGGTATCAGCTCCGTCGATGTAGAACTTGCCGCGGCCGACGAATGTGATGTCCTTGCGTTCGCGGACGATCGCACTCCCTCGTCGCAGCACGCCGCGTTTTCGGTCGAGCTCGAACAGCCGGAGCAGCCCATAGATGGTTTGCCCTGCCGCGGTCGTCGTCGGAGCCCGGTCTGCGATGAAGATGATATTGCTTTCGACCGTGTTGACGACAAAAACTTCGTCGCCGATGAGGAGGAACATTCCCGGCACGACGTCGTCGAGGAACGATGTTCCTGCTCCGGTGACCGTTGTGCTGCCCGCGGTGAACGACGCGGTGCCGGTAAGCGTATGGTCGCCGAGAGCGTAGCTTTGCTGTAGATCCTTGTTGCCCTGGAACACTTCGACGTACGGGATGATGCCGAGATTGCGGACAACGGCATTGCGGCCGCGATAGATCGTCTGCGGTTCGCTTCCTGAGACCGACGTCGTCGGCATGAATTCTGCCCCGAGTAGCGGGATGCGTTGGATCATTGCATTTTGTAATTCAAAAGCTGATCGAAGCGAATGTCGCCGGTCAGTACCGCAGCGATAGTAACGACCACATCGTCAACGAGCTTTTCCGAGATATCGAGCTCCTCGTCCGCGTCGAGGTCGGTCGACGGGAACGACGGAATGTTCAGGTACACACCGAGGCCACGGACCGATCCATGCAGGTTGCTGCCGGCAGCCAGGACCTTTGCCCCAAGTTCGATCTGTGTCAGCGAGTTGACCGCCGTGATGATCGCATCGACGACGATCGCGCCGGTATTATCCGTGATGGTGTATCGCCGTCCGATGTCGCGGCTGGTAAAGCGGCCGTTGGTGACGTTGACCACGTTCGAGAACGCCGTCGTCGTGACCGTGGCGTCATGTTCGCGGAGCGTGATGTAATCGACCTGGCTCCAGATGATCGCATTTCCGGCCGATGTCGTCGCCAGATTGCGGCCCCGCAGCTCCAGCTCCGTCGCCGAGTTGGCATCGTCAACGAACCCGTCGAACACGAGCGTTGTCCCATCCGTGATCTGCAACCGATTGTCCTTGTTATCGACCGAGAAGTTCGCCGATGGGGCGATCATGACCGTAAAGTCTGCGGTCGCGTCCATCTCACCATTATTCGGGACCGGGGTTTCCGTGGGATCGTCAGCGCCGCAGCTCGTCCGGAACTTGAGCCCGCTCGCCGTGTAGTAACAGATCAGATTGTCGTACCGCTGGCGGTCGAAATCCGTGTACGGCACGAGTGACGCATAAGGCTTGCCGGTGATGTACGAAGAATCGAGATATTCCCGCATGAACGTCTCATCGAGAACGCCCTCACCGTTGGTGAGGTCGATGAACTGTTCACGGACGAGGTTGTTGAGCGCACCCGGCTCCTCCGCGATCTGCTTTCGGATCACGTATCGGAGAGCGTGCGGCATGATCGTCTCGGCGGTCATTTCCGAATCGATCAGCTGGCTTTGATGGGGATCAATGCCGCGCCCAACAGCAAGCTGTTCGGCGCGGGCAATGATTTCAGTTAGTGTTGCCATTATGCTCCAAGATTGAGCCAGAACACTTCGACCTGGCCGCTGACGGTCACCGAGCTGTTCGCGCTGATGCCAGCATCGGCGACACCGAAGTTGAGGACGATATCGGCTGCCGATGACCGGCCATCAACGACCGTTTGTCCGGTGCTCGCCCCGCCGCCCGAACCGGCACTCGCGGCCAGCGTGATGCTGGTCGAAGGCACGATGTTGGCCTGCACCGAATCAAGCGTATCGTTCGTGGCTTCTGCGGCCGAACCGACCGAGTGCTTGACGGCTGCGGTCACTCCGATACCGGCAGCCGCGACGATGCTGGTCAGGCGAGTCGTGGCTCCGAGGAATAGGATGTTGCCCTTCGGCAGGTCCATCAGCTTTTTCGAACCGTAGCCGCCGTTCGCACCGCCTGTGTCGATGATCGCGATCTCCTCGTCAACGAGATTGATCAGCGTCCGATGGATGAGGCCTTTTTGCTCGTCCACGATGAGGTCGCTGTCTGCTTTGACGCCGATGCCGACGCTCGTCGGCTCTATAAAATCTGCTCTTTTTCTTGCTTCAGTCATAAGATTGCTCCTTGAATTATTGAAATTTAGCCTTTGATCGGATCGGCATTGACCGTATTCAGCGGCATCGCCGGTAGCGTTTTAAGCTCGGCACGACCAGCGATCACGTCGGCTTCTAGCCGATCGGCGATCCCTTGGTAGTAGCCGCCCTCGTTGGCCAGCCAATCCTCCTGTGGTTGACGGGCCAACACCTTGCACGCGTGCAAGACCTTCAATGCGTCAGGAAGCGGGCAAAGCCCTCCAACGGATGCTTCCTGCGGCGTAACTGTGTGCGTCCCGGACCCCGCGGTCGTCAGGTTGATGCGGTTGTTTAAAAGCGCATCGGTATAGGTGTTCGCGAACGCGATATTGTCGACATCCTCGACGATGATGAATACGAACTGCCCCGGCGTCAGCGGAGCAGGCAGCGTCCCATCGGTCGTGAGTTGAACCCGAAGGCCGGTATAGAACGGGTGAGCGGTAATGTCGATCTGATCGGTCGCCGTATCGACGTTGCCGGCATTGAATGTCCGCGTTGCCGGCACGGTGCCGACAGTATCGAACAAGGTCGATTGCTGGTCGACGTCCCAGGCACATCCGCGAAATCTTACGTTCGGCCGCGTGTGATAGATCCTCGACCCGAGCATCGCGTAGTAGTACGCCGGGATCTTGTAGAACGCTCCGGCGTTTTCGATGCGCCGGCTGACGACGCGAAACGGCTGCTCGGTCAACGCCTTACCGTCCGTCGCATCGTAGATCGCGTCGAAGCTGCCGATGAAACGAACGCCTGCGGCATCGTTCAGCGGCACTAGCCCCGGACTTGCTACGCTAAGGCTTTCGGACTGCAATGCTCGGCGGAACTGCGGATTGTTGGAGTTGGCGATCGCGTTCGCGAGCTCTGTGGCGACGGCGATGATGTCCCGCTTGAGTGATCCCCACGGAATATCGGCACCATCAAGCTCGGTGTCGATGCTGACGGCCTCGAACGCGGCACGCCGAGCAGCCTCATCCCCGCCCTCGATCTGACGAGTGCGGAGAGCGACGAACTTAGCTATGTCCTGATAAGGGTATGGCATCAGATCCTATCCGGCTTTCTCCAATAACGGACCTCGATCTCGACGTCCGAAGTGTTGCTGACGCGAATGTAGCTTTTGCCGTCCGCGACGTCCTCGACCATGACCGATGTGTCATCGGGAATAGAGGCAAAGGCTACGGTCGCCAGCGTGCGCGGAGTGGTCGGGAATGCCTGATTCGTATGTGACTCGATCAGCACGCTCACCGCTCCGCCCGAAGGAGCTCCGCCGACGTTACGGATCTCGATGTCCATGATCGTGTTGGCGAGGCCAACGGATTCGGTATAGCCGTTGACCGGAATTACCTCGACGTACGGCACGACCAGGACGTTGTTGGTCGCTCCCGTCACTTGCCGCAGCCGTTTGGCCTCGTGCGAAACTCTTGAATGAATTGCTCCCATGTTAGATCTCCCACCAATAGCCGGTATCTGAAACCGGTTCATTCTGCAGATTGCCGATATGGCTTTCGAACTGTTCCCTGAACAGCGTGAATTGATTCGCGAGGTCTGCCCGCAGATCGCTGCGACGGCGAAGGGTTTGTTCGAGCGAGTGGCCTTCCCACTCGCTGTTCCCAACAACCCGCATTGCGGCCATTACGGTCTTCAGCGTCGTGTACTCGAACGATTCCGGGCGATCGTTCCAATCGTAAAGCCCGTAATCCGAACGCCCCGTGATGTACTGGATCACGTACTCGGTATCTGCCGTATCCGGGATCGGGAACAGACGCACCCACAGCTGCGAATCCTGACGAAAGAAGGCTGCCTTCTGCGCCGAGAGGTTGTAATAGCCGGGATTGACGTTGATCGTCGGCGGCAGAACAACGAACTCGTAATGCTGGTTGCTCATTTCGTTGACGACATCGGTCCACGGGATCGGCAGGATCTGCCCGTTCTCAAGCACGTGATAGATGTTCCATGGCTTGCCCGGAGGCATTCCCGGCCGTCCGTTGACATCTGCCGGCACGACCTGATATTCCGCCTGGTCCGCGACCGTGGTAATGGTTGCCCGGTTGAGCGTCCACTCACGACGCGAATTGGTCATTGCGTTGCGGATGTACTGCTCCGCGGCGAAGAGCCCCGAGAAGATCTCGTCGGGGCTGGGCTTTTGGAACTTCGGAAATCCCAAAAGCCGCCTCACTTCCTGAAACTCTTCGCCGCGTGTCAGCATTAGTTCACAACCTCAAACTCGACCTTGGTGAAATCGACCGTTTCCGGGTTCTCGTCGCCGTCGAAAAGCACCTTGCCCTTTCCGGCTGCGATGCCGGCGAGCATCTTTGCGATCTTGCCGGTCCGCTCACCGACGCGAACAACGTCACCGGCCAGTGGCAGCGGCGTTTTAATGCCTGCTGTTTTAGGCGGAATGGGGCTTTCCTGCTCGTTTTCGCCCTCGACGGGTAGTTCGGTAGCCGTCGAGCGGTTTACGTCGATCACAGAGCGAATTGCAGCCAGATCCTCGGGCTTCAAGCTGGACAGCATTGACGCGATCTCAAGCGCTTCCGGCTTGATGGCCGGAGCGTCGACGTTCGGGGCTGCCGCAGCAGGTGCCGGAGAACTGCCTGCGATCTGGTTCGACGCCATGACCGACTGCGTTTCGGCGAGCGTCGTCAGTGCCTTGGTCAGCTTGTCCATCATCTGGGCCTGCTGCTGGTTGACGATGTCGAGCCGCGGAACTTCGAGGAACGCGAACATGATCTCTGCGGTCTGGCCGTAGCGATACGAAAGGCCCTTGGTCTTGTGCATTTCGAACGCCTCGTTGGCTCGGGCAATGACCGCGTTGCCAAAGACACGGAAGTCGCGGCAGCTCCGCAGAGCAGCCTCGGCGACGTCCATTTCGAACTGCGTCGTGGCCGCCTGGCGTCGTTCCTGAAAGTACGCTTCAAGCGAATTCAGCGTCGGCGGCAGGATCAGGCTGTTAGTGCTGATCCGGTCCCAATTCGGGAACAGGAAGAACTGAGCGGCCATCATTTCCTCATCGTTCTGGACGGGCATTTCCACGATGCCGTCCTGCTTTCCGATGAGCGTCATGATCTCCCGGTCCGGATAGCGGAGCGTCCGAAGCAGGCCATCCCACTTCCGTTCGCCGGTATCGGCATCGACGTAGTAGCCGACCTCGGTGCGCTGGCCCTTGACGTTGAGGATCGCGGTTTCCTGCTTATCTCCGCGCCGTTCGGCGTGAACGAGATTGACGTCCTCGGCGACCATGTACGGGCGGCAGGGCGTTATCTCGCACTGCGGGATGTAGCCGCCGTTGTGCCGGAGGCTGCCATACTCGGCACGGATCACTCCGCCGCGCGTCCACGCCTGCGTTAAGGCCCGGACGGATGGCGGGATCACGTTGCCGGCAAAGAAGACATAGCGGCTGGTCTTTGTCGGAACGGCCGGTCTTTCGAAATCATAATCCACGGTCTGTGGTGCTGTTGCGATCGTTGGTTCCATATTTCTCCTTAGCGGTCGAACGTTTCGACCTTTCTCTTGGCCCGGTCAGCTGCTCGTCGCCGGATCTCGGCCAGGCTGAGGCCCCCGGCGAGCTCCTGCGGAGTAGCGAACGCGAGCGGGAATTCTGAGGCTGCCATGGACAGCGTGAACTCGGCATCTTTGAGTGCCTGCATGTTGTAGTTGTTGATCGAGTTGTCGATCTGGCGACGAGTCAGAGCGTCCGACGAGTCGAACGGGTTCGTCTTGATCCCGGATTCCTTCGCCCCATCGACCATCGCCTTGATCGCGGGCAAACACGCTGCCGGAGGCGCGTACGAACCGAAACACGAGCGTTCCTGCTGCTGAGCTTCAAAGCAGCATCGCCCGTCGTGCTCGGCGACCGTCATCAGCCAGATGTACCAATCCTTCGGCGGTTCGGCCGGCTTGATCCGGATACGCTTTCTGAATCGCGGATGGTAGATCGTGCCGTCCTTTGCCCATTCGTCGTGGTACTGCTCGGGCTCGATCCGGGTGAGCACGAGGTAGCGAGGCGGAAATGAATCGCGGACGACGTTGCCGTGCGGATCCCGAATGGTCTTGTAAAGCAGGACCGGGCGGCCGATGGAATCACCCATCGGCTCGCCTTCGGTGTCCCACTTGCGATAGACACGCTTCCAATATCGCTGATCGCCGTTCCAGACGATCTTGACGATACTTTTCAGGTCACGCGTCAGTCCGACGAGCTGATCCAATTGCCGTTGAACGTCGGGCAGGCGGTCGTCATGCGGTCCGGTAGCCGGCTGCGAATCACGCACCCAGGCGTCCGGATCGTTCAACGCCGTTACTGCTTCTGTCGCCAAAGGAATTTTCGTTTCGTCGGTCATAAGAATTTCAAAAATGCAGGAGCACCATCGGGTACTCCTGCGTCCAGTGGAGGATTAGACGAGTGAACGTCCTCGGGCAACCTGATTCGTCGCCGGAATTTCGAGGTTATAGAACACGATCGACGAGTTCGGCTTACCGTTGCCGGTGTTGTCGCCTTTTTCGCCGCGAGCGTCCCATGCGATGTTCTTCGCTTCACCCCAATTGCGGTAGTGCTCGGTCGAACCAACGAGGTTGACGCCCGGATACTGCTCTTTTCCGTTCGTAACTTCATCGATCGCTGCCTGCCGATACTCCCAATAGTCGGAGCGGTGACGGCCGTAGAGGTAGGCGTCTTCCATGTCCTCGTCGCGGGCCCAGATCGAGTCCTCGTCCTCGTAATACCGCGGAACGCCAAAAGACTTCATGGCGTCGCCCTTTTCGGCATTGTAGGTGCGAAGATCGTAGCCGTAGGCGGCGAGGGATCGGTGATGGCCGTGCGTCATGTGGAACATTTTGTTCTTATGCGCCGTGCTATCGTTCGCCTCGACCTCCATGGCCAGCTTGCCGCTGTCGAGCAGCGTTGCCGTCATCGGTCCGCCGTCGCAATCGATGCCGATCGAGTTCAGGAAGTCGTCGACCGTGGTGTCCGCACCCTGGTACGAGGTCCGCGGAACGTGGTTGATGTGGTAGCCGAGCCCGTACATTACGCGGTTGTAATGTCCGTAGCGAACAACACCGTTGCCGGCAGTGATCGCACCGGAAAGCACGATGACCTGAGCGGTCACGGACGACGGCTTCGATACGACGTAGAACGTCGCGGTCACCGTGTTGGTCGCCTCGTCGACCGCCTGATAGAGCACACGCTCCTCAGAGCTCGTTCCCGGCGACACGGCGACACGAAGCGAACCCTTCGAACGTCCGCGAGCGGTGTTATCGAACGCGAACGAATGGAGGCCGCTGCCGCCGCTGGTCGTGAAGTAGCCGATGATCCCGGTGCCGGGTCCGATCGAGTACCAATTCTGGTGCTGATAGTAGGTCAGCACGACATCGCGCTGAAAGTCGCTTTCGCCCTCGGGCAGCTTGTTGCGAGCAGCGTCCTTTTCGTGGAACCATTCAGATTCCACCGTAAAGCCTGAGTACGTCAGGCCGACGAACATCTTCGCGGTCTTCGGCGAGACCATCGGTTCGAACGAGGTCACACGCCGAAGCGGGTTCAAAGCGGTTTCACCAAACGTGACGCCACGCTTGTACGGGATCTCCAGCCCCACCATCGCACCCGATTCGTTGCGAGCACCCGAACCGGATTTGAAGGTAGCTAATGTGACGGCCTTTTGCGTCTTCTGCTGGATGATCTTATTGCGCATGTCGGCCTTAACTGCGGCCGAATAGTTCTGCAACAAAGTCGGATTTGCCATATTAGTGCTCCTTTAAGTCTGAATTTCCCCCTTGATAAAAATTAGGTTTGAAAGCCCGCGGCCCTCAATTTCGCACGAAGCTCACCAACCCGGCTGCTCACTTCCTCGGGTTCCATTTTGCTGAAGTCCATGACTGTGGTTTCGTAATCGGTCCGCGTCTGCGGCCGAGCACGCGTCGCGGGCACCTTCGCCCGTTGAGCAGCGTCGTTGGCGGTCTTGGCGATCTTCTTGCTAAGCGATTCGGCCTGTTTTCGTGATACCTGGCCGAGAAAATCCTTGTGCATCCCGCGGAGCTCGCGGACGATCCGTTCGATCTCGGAGTTGGTCTTGGAGATCACGCGGTCATGGGCCTTGGCTTCCATTTGGAGGAGGCGTTTTTCGTGGAGCTCTTGGAGGTTTTCGATGTGCTTTTCAGCCAGCTCCCAATTGACGCGAATGCCCTCATTCTTGAGCTGATCACGGGTCATTTGCGCGTAGATATCGTTGTCCGACAGAGCGTTCCGGATCACGTTCCCGAGAGCGAGCCCATTGATATTGGCGGCCGGGTCGATTTCGCCCACGGTCTTGACGTAGTCGTCGATGAATTCGCGGAGCAGTCCGGCAGCCTGCTTCTGCGTTTCGTTGAACGCTTGTTCCTGCCGTTTCTGCAGAGCGAGGATCGGGGCTTGCCGGGCTTCCTGCCGTTCGCGATTCTTGGCGTCTATGCCGTCCTGGATCACGGCGAGATTCTGGTTGATCTGCCGCAGCTCCTCCTGTGCCCGGCTGCGTGCTTCCGGCGTTGCCGACTCGTTGTTGATGGTGTCGATCAGGTCACGGGCCGCTTGTTCGATCCGCTCGCGATCGGGCGAGCGGTGATACGCTTCGCGAACGCGGCCGTCGATCCCGGCCGGCACGTGCTCGGGCAGTGCGTACCGGTCCTGCTGGAGCAGGTAGCGGCCGACATTGACGATCTGCTCGTCGTTTGCACCGAACCAGGTCTTGAGCATGGCTTGGAAGTTCGTCATGCCCGGATGCTCCGCGCTCGGCTCGGCCAGATGGTCGCGGATCAGGTACGGCAACTGATCGCGGAAGTTCGTCCGCAGATACTCACGAAGCGGACCGGTGCGGGGCGTCAGCTCGCCGAATTGATCACGCTCGAAGCTCACCAACTCGTCGAGCGACGCGGCAAGCTCGGCCGCGTACTTGTCGTTGGCAGGCGAATTCTCGAGCTCTTCGACCTTTTCCCGGAGCTCCTTGAGTTTCTCCTCGCGGTACTCCAGCATCTTCTTGACCGGCTCCGCCAATTCGACCATGTCGAGGTATTTGGCTTCCTCGGCGGCACGAAGGTCGGGATCCGCGTTGTCGGTGAACTGAAATTCATTGACCAGGCGCTCGATGTCATCGTCGGCATCGGCCGCATCATCGGCCGCGGGCTCGTCCTTCCCCTCCGGTTCGGCCGCGGGCTCGTCCTTGTCGCCGACGACCAGCTCGCCGGCCGCGTTGATCGAGATATGTGCCGGCAGCTTGCCTTGGTTGTTGATGATGAACTGAACGTCGTCGTTCGTCAGTTTCATCAGCTGCTCGTCGCTGAGAGCGGGCGCTTCCGCGGCCTGATCGGCTTCCGCGGGCTGATCGGCGTCAGAATCCGTAGGGCCTGCGTCAGCTTGCTCATCAGCGTCAGCTTGGCCGGAGTCTGCGTCATCTTGCGCGGCATCGGCCGGAGCCTCGTCAACGGGCGGTTCGAATGTTGGATCGTCGGTGGTGTTTGTTTCTACTGGCATAGTCGTAAATTACTCCTTTGAGGCCGAACCCTTCGACCTCTGTTTGATTTGTTCAAGTTCGACCGCACGGCCATGATCGGCATCGGCGGCTTCCTGTTCCCGGAGGTGGGCTTCTTCGTCGCCGATGACGTCGGCAGCCCGGCCCATGGCCTCATCCTCGGTCGCCTGGTCGCGTTCCGCCTGCATGGCGGGAGCGGCCATTGCCATCGCGGCACCGGTAACGCCTGCCTGCCCCTGTGCTTCGAGCACCTGCAGCCCGTAGCGGAAATCACGATCAAGCTGGTAGTGGCGCATGATCAGTGCGCGGACCGCCATTTGGGTCAGCGGCGACCATTCCTTGACCTCGTCGTTGTCGAGGTAATCGGAGAGGATCTGCGCCTTGATCACGTGGTACAGCTCGGAGGCATCGAGCGGCGGCGATAGCTGGCTAAGGATGCGTTCGACCGACATTTGCGGATCGGGAGCGAATCCGGTCAGCATTGCGACCTGTTCTTCCTCGCCGGCGAGCTCGATCACCTGATCAAGCCGTTCACGGCACCGCATCAGCAGTTCGCCGTAGTCTGCGATCGGGAGGTCGGTCTTGTACTCATCGGCGAACCACGAGGCGATCCGCGGTTCCATCTGCATCAGCTGGACGAACGGAACACCGAATCCGGGAGCGGCCTGCATCATCGTCGTCAGGTTTTGCTGGCGGGTCAGCTCGTTGTTCGGGATCTCCGAATCGCGAACGAACGTGCAGCGGACACGCTTGGGAAGATCTTCTCCGCTGATGTACTTCCCGCTGGTCAGCTTGAAGTTGTCGCCGGTCATGAAGTAGAGCGGTATGCGAACGTGCTTCCGGAAGCAGGAAACCGCCTCTTCGAGCACCATCGCCCAGGCGTAACCCTTGAGCCTGAGCGGGGCTGCGGTCCGTTGCTGCTGCTGAGCTTGAAGGAGCTGCTGTCCGCCGAGCGTATCGACCTTGACGCGGCTGTCAGCGACACCCTGCGTGAAGTCGGTGGTCTGGAACGCCATGTTGAGCATGTTGACGAGCTGGGCGATCATCACCATGTTCGATTGATTGACCTCGTTGGTCGTGACGCTGTGGATCAGGTCCTCGACGCGTGCGGCTCCCGATTTAGCAAGGTCGGCACCGGCCATTCCGCCCGGCTTGAGGATGCGTTTGGCTTCCTGCCGCGTCAGCGCCCGCTTGTCATAGACGAAGCCGCCTCCGGCACCGTATCGCTTGATCGTGGCGAGAGCTGCCGAGTGTGCCTGCGTCAGGTCCGCAGCGATCTCTATCGCATCGCCGGTGCCCTTGCCGTAACCCGAGTGGCTTTGAATGTGATAGACGGATGAGAATAGCGGGCACTTCTCGTCGAACGCTCCGATGACCAGATCGTCGCCGATCAGCAATACGCCAAGGCTTTCTTTGAAGTATTCTTCGAGCGGCACTCCGGCCTTGATGGTTTCGCCGGATAGTGTCTTTTCGTCGGATGTAAACCGCACTCCGGCGTAGATCTCCGGGCGATACCATTCCTGCCAGCCGAGCGTGCCTTCCTGATTCTGATCAGTGTTCCCGAGCAGATTCTCGCGGCCGAGCCCGGGCTGCGATCCGCCGCGGCTGCCGAGGTCGTTCATGACGCGGATGCCGTGCTCCGCGTCCGGCGAGATATGCTCGATCGGCACATTGAGCAGCGATTCGAGCAGCCGGTGCGGGACCTCGATCGCCTGCTGCACGTAGGACGATTCGTGGATCAGCTTGCGCATGTCCCAATTGAACGCGGGAACGGGTTCGAGCTGGATCAGGATGTCGCCTTGTTCGAACTCCCGGCCTCCAATGACCTCGGTCACTTTGGCGGTCTGCGGTGCCAGGGCGTTCGAGACGTTGTAGGTGCCGCACTGCGGACACCGGGGCAGCATTTCGCCCTTGATCTTGAAATCCTTTGGCGTCCCTTCCATCGGGCATGACATGCAGTACTGATAGCCCGGAAATATGTTCTTGTTGGTGTCTGCGACGACCGGCAGGACGGATGTGATCTTGTTCAGCGTCAGGTCGTAATAGACGCCGTAAACTGCGGTGCCGTAGTCCATCATCGAGAGCGATTCCCGCTGATTGAACATCTCGTCGTGGAGGTACTCGGTCGCGTAGTGATCGATCACCTGCTGGACGAGAGCGGTCTGGATCTGTGCCCGGTCGCTGTCGCCGAACAGCCGCGGGACCACGCGAGGCCGAGAGAGCGTCCAGACGCTCGTCAGCTGGCTGGAATTGGTCTGCGCGAGCGGGTAAACGTGCATATCGCTTCGCGGCTGGTGCGGAAGCGGTTCGAGGAGCGTCAGGGTGCCGTAGAGCGGATCGCGACGCAGCTCAAGCTTGCCGGACCGCAGATTCGCCATCATGCGGCCTTGCTCGGCGACCTCGTGCCGGACGCGGACGTTCTTGTTCTTGAAGTGCAGGTGCAGCTCCCGGATGAACTCGGCCAGATTGGAGTATTCCCGCGGCTTTACCGCCTCGCCCAATTTGGTGAGCGGCTTGACCGGTGCGAGATTCATGGCACGTGCTTGTGGCTGCATCAAATGTCCTCGGGCGGGCAGGTCCTAAGCTTTTCGCGTAGCTGCTCGATCGCGTCGGGCGGGTACGGCGCTCCCCGCTCCGCGGCGGCGATGACGTACTGTTTTATGCGTTGCTGGATCACCACTTCCGGCACCCCGTTCGGCGCTATTTCGTCGAGTTCGAGGTCTTCGGGATCCGGTGGCTCATCGGGTACGTTGGCGAGCGGAGCGTGGAATGGAGTTACGCTCCGCTCGCCCAGGGCTGCTTGCGTTATGGCTCCGACGAGAGCGTCCTCGCGTCGGCGGTTCGCGTCGATCTCTTGGTAGAGGCGTTCGCGCAGTTTTGCGTTCTGGGCGTCAAGATGGCTGATCCTTGCCGCCTGTTCCTCGCAGAGCCGCCGTGTCCATAACCATTCCGCAAGCTTTCCCATCCTAGAAGTGGAGCGTCTGGTGCTCGTCGCCCTCCTCGGTGATCACATCGATCGCGTCGATACTGCCCCCGGACGTGAAGCCGGGCACGAACTCGTCGGCAGCTTCGAGCGACGGGATCACGCGTTGTGCGAAGTTGTTCTCCGCGGTGTGGCGGGTCGCCTGGTCGGCCTCGACCGCAGCAATGGCGTTGGCCTCGCTGGTCAGGTCGCCATCCACGAGCATTCCTTGGCGCTCGCCGAACTTGATGCCGCCACGGACTCCTGAGCGGATAGGCTGTGTTGCAACGTGATAGGTTTCAGACATCGTTAAAATCTCCTGTGTGTGTTGGCCAATTAAAAAAGCTCCGCAACGCTGTATTAGCGTCGCGGAGCTCTCATCCGGATCGGGCCGTACGGCCGCTTCAAATTTGCGAAAAATTTACGTCATTTTTGCGAGAACGTCAATACTCACTCGTGTCTTTTCCTCTGCTGGCGAAGCTTTTTCAGCTTCAAGCCGTTGAACGAGAACCGGGCCGAACAGCTCTGACATGTGAAATATGCACCGAAAACCATGATTCCGGGCGGCATCTCGATCTCGATCAGGCAGCATTGAACATCGTCGTACCAGGCGGAAACTTTTTTGCAGTTCGGGCAGGTTATGGGACGGATCATTAAGCTCGCTCGTAGCAAGCAGGTGGCTGAGGTTCAATTTACCAGAGTCCGCGAAAATGTCAACGGGGTTGGAACCATGGCCCCGAATCGCCGTCGAAATCGACATCCTCGTCGAGCGGGTTGGCCGGCCCCGGATCGTCGTCGTCGAAGTGGATCTGCCGCGTCAGGTCCTCGTCGGCATCGTCGCCGTGGCGATGCCGCAGCTGGCGAAGAGCCCGATCGCGGATCTCGAGTTTTTCGAGCTGTTGGATTCGGGTGAACCGCGTTCGCTCGGTGGTCGCATCGATCACGCCCTGCACCGGTGACTGCTCGACCAGCAGCTCGTACTCCTCGCGAATGGACAGCGGTTCGTTGTCGAGTCCGCCGTTGACGTACATCATTTGCAGCTCGTTGCCGAAGTCGTCCATCGCCTTGACCGGCTCGTCGATCTTCTCGCCGGATTCGAGCAGCTTCGGCTCTGCCATTTCCCACTCGATCATCTGCCGGCGAAACAGGTCGTCGTCGTGCAGATCTTCGGCAGCCATGTTCTTCGGGTACGGCTTCGGCGGATAGACGAGCAGTCCGTTGACCAGCCGCGGCTTGACGGTGGTGTCGTCCGGCACGACGACGAACCAGCGTGTGAAGCCTTTGACGCCCGGCCGGAACGGATGGTCCTCGGTGGTGTCGACCGCCATCGCCCGGTTGATCTGCTCTACGCCGCCGAACTTCCCGGGATTGACACCGACGCACGAAAGCCCGTACACGGTCGCGTAAGCCCGTCTAATGTCCTCCCGCTCGTGCGAGACGACGCCGCCGATGACGTTGTGCTCTTGAAGCAGCGGTTCGGAGTATTGCGGTATTATCTCGGCCAGAGCAGATTGTTCCAGCTCGATCCGTTCGAGCGAGCTCTGAGCGTGAGCGGCCGAGTTGATGCGAAGCAGCTCCTCCCGGCGAAGGTCCGACCAGGTCTTGTTGCCGGATCCGCCGATCCGCCGCACTGCGTACTCGTCGAGGCAGCCGAGAACACGCTCGGCGACGTCCTCGAACTGAGCGTTCGCCTTGAAGCTCATCGGGTTGAAGATGAACTCGAAGCCGGGCAGCGGTGAATTCCGCGGTGAGACGGTCCGCCAGAGAGCGACGTTCGCGTGGAATCGCGTCTTGGTTCTCGCCCAATCGTTTCCCCATTCCTTACGCCACGATTTCGGCATCGCGGTCGTTCCGAAGACCGATGCGAATTCGCTCGTCGAAATGCAATGAATGTCGTCACGATAGGCGTGGAGCATACGTCGCTCGTCCTCGCCCTCGACCTCGTGCTGGCACTCCCGCATGAACGCCGGCAGGCCGATGCGGTCGAGCTCGTCCTGGCACGCTGTTATGTCCATATACCTCCATGTTGCCGTTCCGGCAGTGATCACATCGCGGACTATCTCGATCCCGAGGACCGTGGTCTTCCGCTTTTCTGTGAGCAGCCCGACAACTGCCGGCACCGGCCGCGACGGTCGGCGATTGACGAGCACTCGCGCTTGGTTGGTGTAGATCCGGTACATGATCGAATGGCGATTGATGAGGTTCTGAGCCCAAACGGTCAGAGTTCCGATCGCACCCATCGGCAGGATCTCGCTGGTGAAGGTTTCGAAGTTCTTCTCGGTGATCGTGGCGGACAGCTTACGGTCGTCGATGTCGTCCGGGATGATGATGCTCGGCCGGACGTTGTCGATGTTGCCGCCTGCCAGTCCCGATTGCAGCGAACCGAAGTGGAACACATGGCCGCTTGCGGTGTAGAGCAGAGTGGCCTTCCATCCGCGGCTGCTGTTCGTCTGAGCGTCCCGCTTGACCATCGTCAGGGTTGGGGCATGTTTTTGGAGTGCGGACGATTGCAGGAGCTGCATTATCGAAAGAGCGTGCTTCTCGGTCTTGTTGTCCGTGCCGGAGAAGTACAGGCAGTAACCGCTTCGCCCGTAGAACAGCTCAATGACCGCGTCCATGATCGCCAGACGCCGCGCAATCGTCGATTTCATGTGACCGCGTGACCACATCGGGAAATCCGCGTAGTAGCCGCGGAAAGGCCGCTCGTTGCGGCAAATGCGGTGCCGGGCAGCCCAATGCCAGCGGATCGTTCGCTCGTGGTGCGGAGCGAGGACATCAACGAATTCGTCGCCGAAGAGCAAAGAATAGGCGGCTCTCCAATTCTTCCGGATCGCCGCCTTCAATTCGTTCGATAGCTGAAAGTTGTCTTGCTTATTCGCCTGGACCGCCGTCCCTAAATTCTTCCCCTCCAAGGCCGCTACGAAGCTCCGGGCCAAGAAGCCTTTTGAATTCCCCAACAACTGCTGCGCGTATCTCTGCATCCGGGATCACTGCCATCGCCTTCTCGACCTTGTTGATGTAAACGATCACTTGTCCGACCGGCACATTGCCCCCGAGTTTGTCCAGCCGGAACGATTCTGCCCGGACCAGCTTTTCCTTCTGAGCGATCAGTTCTTTGACCTCGTCGAAGATCTGATATTCGCGCCGTGCCGCCAGAATCGTCTTCCGAAGCGACTTCGCGACCATTTTAGCCGCCTTGATGTCATTTGCAAACAGAGCGTCGTCGAGTGCGTTGAATTCTTCCTCGGCAAGATCCATCGCATCGTCGTCACCGATGCTGGACGACAGCAGCGAAAGCCTGCGTTCGAGTAGTGCTGTGATCAGCTGTATCTCGGTCGATAGCTCGTTAAGCTTTGGATCCTCGGCGACGGAATCGAAGGTGGTTCGGAGTGGTTTCGGTAGATAACGCGAATAGAGGCCGTGTTTGTAGTGCGGACTGGCCGTGCCGGACGGTGTTTTGCCGCCGTGAAGCCTGCATCGGCCATTTGTCATTGGCGACTTTTCGCACGGAAGCCCTGTGGTCTTTGTTTTGGCTCCGCATTTACGTTTTTTCGCCGGTGCTTTTTGCTTCATAGGGTTGCGCGCTCTTTATAGGGTTGCGCCGCTTTGAATCAACTTTGTGTATAATTCCCTAGTCCATCGTGATTATGACTCGTGAGCACCGCGACATCGTCCGCTACAACGACCGATATGCCCGGCGTCTGGCTTTGCAGTGGTCAGGCGTCATCGCCCTGGTCAGCTCCCTGTGTTACTTCGTCTTGTTCCGGTGAATTGTATCGTCGATAGGCAAATGGGCCGCTCTTGATCAACCGCAGTATCGCTCCCATTATTTTCTCGTAAGGCTCTGAACTCCACGGCTTTCGCCCTTGTTCAAGATCGCAGATGTAGGAAATGGAATAACCGGAACCTCGATGTACTTCCCACAGTTTCAGCCCCGCCGCTTTTCTTGCATCCTTGACCGTTCGCCCAATCTCCCGATGGTCGTAGGTCTTGCCCGTCCCTTTACAACATCGGCAATCGGCTGTTTGCTTGATCTCATCCCACTTCATTTGTATCTATTTCGTCACTACTTCGTTGAATCTCTCGATCGAAACATCGCCGGTGGCGAGTGCGACGATGAAACGCTCACCGTCTTTCTTGCCCTTGGCATACGCTTCCTCGGTCATCGCCATTACGGACAAATAGATCGTGTTCAGATCATCCCGAACTCCGGGGTTCAGCCAGCCCAGGCCTTCATGTGACTTTGTGCCTTCGACCACGTGATCCTCAGGGCCGTATCGCTTGTTGAGATTATCGATCTCTGCGACCGCGTGGATGAGACGAAAGATCGCCTTTTGAAACTTCGTCGTTGGGGTGGGATCCTCGTCGTAAAAGGCCGTATCGGTCTTGCTGATGTACGGCAGTTCGTAATGAGCCCACGGCAGCTTGTACAGCCCCTTCTCGGGGTTCGTCTCCAAACGGGCCTTTGTTTTCTTCGCGAACTCAAGCAGTTTGGAGCATGACGCGCAAACGCCTTCGGTCGGCCGTCCGCCGTAACTCTCCGGCACTTCGCCGCATCCGTGGCATGGTTTCTTTGTGTAGCCTTTCATCGTTTTTGCTATCCGCGGTTACGTTCCCCGCGATGTGCGATCGTCCAGCCGCGTTCGAGCGAGGTCTTTTCGGCTTGAGTGTAGGCGTCCATTGCGCTGTCTTCGCCCATGAAGTTGGTCCGGGTGACCGGTGCCGGCATGGTGCTCGTGTCGAACTTGGCGACCGTGAATGTGTTCACGCTCGGGATCAGCTCAAGGGCGATGACTCCGATCCGCTCGTCCTTGAGCAGGATGAGGACCTCGTGTTTGCTGTTTACGCCCATTCCAATTCTCCTTGCTGGTCAAAAAGTGATTGTTGAGCACGCCCGGCCGCTCGTCTGACGGATGCGTCGCGGCATCGCCGGCAGAGCAGTAGA
>LNDP01000013.1 GCA_001464665.1 Acidobacteria bacterium Ga0074141 | reverse complement strand
GTAATTTCTCCCGTTACATTAAAAACGATCGTGTCGTCTTGTCCGCTTCCATTTGCCGAGATGATCGCGCTTCTCAAACTACCGCCGCCGCTGTCGTTCGTGTTTGTCACTGTAAAAGTCGCTGCCTCCGCACTTGCGGCACATAATGTAAGAGCAAGTAAGGCAACAAAAAGTGCCGTTCGTAGTCTTTTAATGATGGTCAACATATTTCCTCCGCGAGAATGTTCTTGTCGTGTCTAGCAAAATAATGCGGAGGAAACGGATAGTGACTGCCAAAAAACATTTACATAGAAGTGGCACATAAAAGCTTAGAGCCGAAAAACTCATTGTCCTACTATTTTATATAGCCGCACCTATCGTGAAACTTCGAAACTCTGCAACTTTCAAAACTTCAACCTTCCATATCATCCATCTCTTTCAGATCTCACGGATCGCCATTCCCTTTCGGAAGTAGAGAAAAGAATATGGAAAGCGGAGGGAAGAACAATTGACAGCTGTCGGTAGTCAGTCGCCAGCCGTTGGGAAAGGCGAAAGACCAAGGCCTCCTCAATTACCAATTAAAAATTAGCCAATTAACAATTAACAATGGAGAGAAATGCGGAGATCGGACGAACACATGGATTTAGGACGCAATGTGTCAACTTTTTACAGGACGACACCCCGCACACCGAGCGTTTCAGGCGTTTCAGATGTTTCAGATGTTTCGTTTCTTTCATTCGTTTCAACCGTTTCAGAAACGCGCGGTCTGCTTTTAGAAATGAAACACCGGGGTTCAAGGATTCTCTTTTATGAACTTTTCAAATTTAGCTTTATCAGGATGATCGGGGACCTTCGCGAGAAATTTTTTGTATTCGGCGGCGGCGAGTGCCGGGGCCTTTGCGAGTTGATAGAGGTGCGCGAGTTGAAGATGCAGTTCGGCCATGCCGGCGGGGTCGAGCTCGATGGCCTTATTCAACGCCTCAGCCCCGAGCGTTCCTTGCTTCGCCAGAAGATACGCCTCGCCGAGCAGTTGATAGACGCGGGCATTCTCGGGCACAAGCGTGGCCGCATGTTTGAAGATCTCGATAGCCGCGGGAAGTTGCTTTTGGGCCGTGCGGATCCGGCCGGCGGTCATCCACGCCGGGGCGTACTCGACCTTGAGCTCAAGCGATCGCCGGACTGCGGCATCTGCCTCGGTGAGCATCTTCCGCTCGAGCAAAATGCCCGCGAGCAATCCCCAACCGACGAAGTCCTTGGCATCCTCCTTAACGACGGCCTGCAACAACTTTGTCGCTGTCGCGAGGTCCTTAGCCGCCTCGGCGTCGGCCGCCTGCTTGTAAAGCTCGGCAGTCTTCTTGTTCGGCGGGTAGTAGTATTTCGAGGCGACGACACCGCCCGCCGACTGCCGCCCATCCGCCGAGATCGAGATATCAAAATCCTCCCGCTGCTGCGCCGTTCCAAAATTCGGCACTGGCCGCCGGGCGACCTCGACACCGTCAACGTCGATGATCAGCGTACCGCCCGCTCCGCCCGTAACGCGAAAGCAATAGCTGCCGGTCTTGCTGATGGTCTGGCGGTTCGGGGCCTGCCCGCGGTTGAGATAGACTATCGAGACCTTTGGAGGCTTGGCGGAAGCATCGGCGGTCGTAACGGATATCTTGCCGAAGATGTAAGGAGCTCCGAGCCGCGGAGCATCAAGACTCGGGATGAACCCGAACTCGCCGCAGATGTCATCCACTTGGGCATCGACACTAATAGCACCGCCAAGCGAAAAAGCGGCGGCAAAAATGATGGCAAAGACCAACTTCTTATAATTTACGACTACCATGTTGATGTTACTTCGGGCATTATACATCCGCTGAACGGGATGCAAAGCAAAAAAGTCCCGGTTTCGCCCGGCAAAGGAGATCAGACACGTATGAAAGAGAATGTGACGGTCGTTTTTAACGGCTTTCTTAATCTTCCGAATCTCGAAAAGCTCGAGCTTGTAAACGCGATCAATGAGTATTTCGATTCGAATGACCGCGAACCGATCCGCAAGGCGGCGGACGAACGCTTTGCCGCCATCGACCGCACTGCCGCGGAATTTCGGTGCAAATGCTGCAGCTCGGAGAGTTGACACCTCCGGCGTTTCAGAAAATACTTGGAGGCATAATGGCTGACATTTTCAGATTGACCGAGCGTCCCGACCCTGACGTTTTCTATTCACGCGGCGACCGCAACGACCCGCGGCTTGGCGACGCGGCCGGACGCGACGAGAAGGACTTTGACCAAGCCGATATCGTCATTCTAGGCTGCCCGCAGGACGAAGGCGTGCGGCGAAGCGGCGGCCGCGAAGGCGCAGCTCGTGCTCCAGAGGCGATCCGGCGAGAGTTCTATAAGCTGACTACCTTCAACATCAACGCTCGCGTCTTCGACCTAGGCGACGTACGGATCGGCGACACGCTAGAGGAAACCCATGCGGCCCATTGCGAAGTGGTGAAAACCGTTCTTGAAGCAAACAAGCGGATCATAGTTCTCGGCGGCGGCGGTGACATTTCCTATCCGGACGGTACAGCGATGGCCGAAGCATTTGGGGCTGAGAACTGGATCGCGGTCAACGTTGATTCGCACATCGACGTGCGGGCGGACGAGCAGCGAAACAGCGGCACGCAGTTCAGGCAGCTTCTTGATGAGCGGCACTTGGATCCGAATTACTTTTACCAGGTCGGCTTCCAGACCCACTTCTGCTCGCCGGTCTATTACGACTACATTCGAAAGCTTGGCGTGCACAGGATAAGCCTTGAGCTGGTAAGGTCACGGGCAGGAGCCGATACGGAAATAAGGGAACAGATACGGCTCAACTTCATTAAGCATAGCTCCAGCCTCTCGGCGTTCTTTGGGTTTGACCTCTCAGCCGTCCGGGCCGCCGATGCTCCGGGAGCTTCATCGCCTTCGCCGCTCGGGCTGCGAGCCGGAGAGTTCATCCAGCTCGTCAAATACGCCGCGTCACTCGCAAACACAAAGCTGATCGAGTTTACGGAGGTCAACCCAAACTTTGACCACGACGACCGGACCACAAAGCTGGTTGCGATCGGCATGCATCGGTTCTGCTCGGGAATTAGCATATAGATATGGAAACGCCGGTTTTATATGAGGTCACAGTAACGGTCGAGAGCTCGCTCGCCGAGGCCTTTGCTCAGTACATGACAGGGCGGCACATTCCTGATGTCATCGCGACCGGATGCATTCTCCGGGCAAGTTTTGTTACAGACAACACCGGGACATTTCGGACTGCATATTACGCCGCCAACCATGCGGACCTCGATCGCTATCTCAAAGAATTTTCGAAGGGCTTACGCGATGATTTCGCGGCTCACTTCCCTGATGGCGTAGCTGTAACGCGGCAAGAGTGGTACGGCCTTGCGGAGTTCGGCGGCACGGTCAGCTAGCATGCCCGCTAGATCTTTGACTTTTCAAGCATACAAAGTGCTCAACTCCTTGACAGAAAAACATCGGTTTGGCATTCTTTACGTTCGCTTTCGTTTAGGCGAAGTGTAGGCACTTAGCTCAGTGGTAGAGCACTACCTTGACACGGTAGGGGTCAGCAGTTCAACTCTGCTAGTGCCTACCATTTTTATTTTGGTTCCGGCGAATCTCTTCCCAACATCTACCCTTCCTATATTCCTTTCGAACTTCCCAAGACACAAAAGCGTATTATTGGTATTCGGAGGTTTGAAAAATGATCGAGATCCTGGAATCACCAAAACATCTTGTAGCAATGAAGATATCCGGCAGCATCACGGCTGAAGATATCGAGCGAGCATATAAGGCGACCGAGGAAGCACTTAAAGAAAACCAGCGGGTTTCGTTCTTCACGGAGATAGAAGATTCGATGTCGCTTACGCTTGAGGGGCTGCTAAAAGACCTTTGGGAAGCGATCGGTCAGATAGGTAAGATATCGCGTTACTACCGCGCGGCCGTCGTTACGGATAAGGGCTGGATCGGTGCTGCAGCGCGGATCGAAGGTCTGGTTTTTTCAAATGTGGACGTCCGCGTTTTTCCGCGGGCTGAAAGGGGAAAGGCACTCGATTGGGCCTCTGGGCCGCCGCCAGCGGTGGCCGAGCCCGAACCGCCAAAACCCTCGATCCATATTCTGCATACAAACAGCCCGAACGTGATCGCTTGGGAAGTTGACGGACGAATTCGTGATCAGGACATCAAAACGGCCGTCGAGCATATGAAGCCTATGTTCGAGAAAGAAGGCAACATAAATGTACTGGCGCGGATGAAGAATTATGGCGGTTTCGATCTACTCGCGGTTCTCGATGACGGCCTTATCAAGCTAAAATTCAATGCCGCGTCAAAGATCGAGAAATACGCGGTGGTGGGCGGAGCACCGTGGATGTGGAACTTTCTTGAGTTGATGAATGCCGTGATCTCAACGGAGATCAAGGTCTTCGACTCAAACGAAGAGGAAAGGGCCTGGGAATGGGTCGGCGCTCAGCAGGCCGCATTGCCTGAATAGTCCTGTTTTGACTTGCTTTTACGCCTGCACAGGCTTATAATTTCAGGTTTTGGTAGATAGCGGCTAGGTTCTTGCTTGGTCGCCACAATTTTTCGGTAAGATGCTTTCGAAGAACTTTGCAGTTTTAACAACTACTACGACCCGCCTCTAATGACGGGACATTCGCGGTCTCTATTTGAGTTCGCAAGGCAAAGTCGCTCTTATCGGATCTGATCATAGTTAAGTAGTAGGGTTGTAGGAGTGACGCGTAGCGGTTCGGGGGCTTCCTCGTACTAATGCTGATTCCTACAAGAAATGAGTGAACTGAACATCCAATTTGGTGATGCCGTCCGGACGATTCCCTCGCCGGCGACCGTCGCGGATGCCATTAAGGCATTTGACCGCGATGTGCTTAAACGCGCGCTCGCGGCGAAGGTCAATGGAGAGGAAGTTGACCTCAACCGCGAGCTTCTCGCTGAAAATGGGGTCATCGCGATCGAGCCGGTAACGGTCGATTCACGCGATGGGCTTGAGGTCATCCGCCATTCGACGGCACATTTACTTGCCGCTGCGGTCCTTGACCTTTTCCCGGGCACAAAGCTCGGTGTTGGTCCGGCTCTGATGGAGGATCCGCGTTACGGCTACTATTACGACCTGATCGCTCCGCGGATGCTGACCGATGAAGATCTGCCGGTGATCGAAAAGCGAATGCGCGAGTTGGCAAAGCGCAATCTGCCCTATCGACGCGAGGACGTTGAGAAATCCCGGATACTTGATATCTTTGCGGAACGTGATGAGCCGCTCAAATGCGAACTGATCGACGAAAAGGTCGAGAGCACCGCGAGTATTTATTACATCGACAACTCGCCGTTCATCGATTTCTGCCTTGGCCCACACGTGCCACACACTGGCAAACTGAAGGCCTTCAAGCTTTTAGCCATTTCGGGTGCCTATTGGAAAGGCGATTCGGAACGCGAGCAGATGCAACGCATCTACGGCACCGCGTTCGCAAAGCAGGAAGAGCTCGACGCCTGGGTCAAGCAGCGTGAAGAGGCCGAGAAACGTGATCATCGTAAGCTCGGACGTGAGCTTGACCTCTTCTCGATCCAGGAAGAATACGGCCAGGGACTTATCTTCTTTCATCCGAAGGGCGGCATCGTCCGTAAAGAGATGGAAGATTATCTCCGTGACGAGCTTGTGAAACGAGGTTACGGAATGGTCTACACGCCGCACATCGCCAAGCGGCAACTCTGGCAGACCTCGGGTCACGAGGAGAATTACGCCGACAACCTGTTCGAGCCGATCGGTCTACCGGAATGGTTTGGCGAAGAAACGGAGTTCCGGCTGAAGCCGATGAATTGCCCGTTCCACATCGGAATTTATAAGTCGCACAAGCGTTCGTATCGGGAACTTCCGCTTCGTTATGCGGAACTGGGAACGGTTTACCGGGCCGAACTTTCCGGCACGCTCCACGGCCTGATGCGCGTCCGCGGCTTTACGCAGGACGATGCACACATCTTCTGTATGCCGTCGCAAATCGTTGACGAGATCGGCGACTGCGTCGATTTTGCATACGACGTGTTTCGGACCTTTGGGTTTGAGAAATTCAAGATCGAGCTTTCCGTTCGCGGCGGTGCGGACAACAAAGGCTATCTCGGCTCCGATAAAGATTGGATAGATGCCGAAGAAGCTCTCGTGAAGGCACTCGAGGCCCGCTCGATCGCCTATGAAAGGATCGAAGGCGAAGCGGCCTTCTACGGGCCGAAGATCGACATTAAGGTAGAGGATTCGATCGGCCGTATGTGGCAGTTGACTACGGTTCAATTCGACTTCAACCTGCCGGAACGGTTTGAGCTTGAGTATATTGGTGAGGACAATCTTCCTCATCGACCGGTAATGGTGCACCGTGCACTTTTCGGCTCTGTCGAACGCTTCTTTGGAGTATTGGTCGAGCATTTCGCGGGCGCATTTCCGCTTTGGCTCGCCCCGGTGCAGGTGACTGTGCTGCCGATCACCGACCGGATCAACGATTACGCTTCGGAGATAGCCGAGAGCCTGCGAGCAGAAGGCTTCAGGGTTGAGGCGAATCTCCGGTCCGACAAGATCGGCGCAAAGATCCGCGACGCTCAGTTACAAAAGGTACCGTTCATGCTTGTCCTCGGCGACAAAGAGGTGGAAGATAATAAGATCGCGGTTCGCGAACGCAAGCAGGGAGATATCGGACAGATGTCTCTGGAAGAGTTCAAAGAGATGATCACGCTGCAACGAGCAATGCGTGCCCTCTAAGGAACGAGTTAGACCATTAGGAGGCTTATATCGCAAGGAGATTTGGTGGACGTAATTTCAGGCCGCGGCAGCGCGAACCGCTTCATCGTACGAACGAGCGGATCAGGGTGCCGTCGGTGCGTGTTGTTACAGATGATGGTGAAACTCTCGGGGTAATGGATACGCGGGATGCGATCGTTGAGGCGAGAAATCGCGGGGTAGATCTCGTCGAGATCGCTGCAAACGCAAAACCGCCGGTTTGCAAACTTATCGACTATGGGAAGTTTCTTTACGAACAAAAGAAACGAGCCCACGAAGCGAAAAAGAAGCAGGTCACGGTGCAGGTCAAAGAGATCAAGTTTCGACCGGGTACCGACGATCATGATTACGGATATCGGATGGAACATGCCCGCGAATGGCTCGACGACGGCGATAAGGTACGAGCCGCGATCGCCTTCCGCGGACGCGAAATGGCTCACCGGGAACTCGGAGCCAAGATACTCGCAAAGCTTACTGTGGACCTTGCCGACGTCGGAGACGTTGAGGTAGCACCGAAGATGGAAGGCTATCAGATGTTTACGATCTTCTCGCCAAAGAAATCAAAAACGGCTGAGAAGAAAGCAAAAGCAGAGGCTGGCGAAACCGCAAAGGAAGCAAAGAAGGATGACGCATAGGTTGCAACAATTTAGAGCGTTACTTGCCGCCGCAGTAGTTTTCTGTGGTGCGTCGGTTTCTCTCGCCCAGTCGCCTTACACGTATTCTGCGGAGACGTATTCGTCGTTAGTGAAGTCGATCATCGCCGGTAAGGACGGCCGCGAGCGTGGCGAGGCGATGAGAACCGAACTGCGAAAACACAACGTCAGGGTTTCGACACAGGGCTTTTCACAAAAGTCGAGAAGCGGTGCGATGGTCGAGGGGTTGAATTTCTTGGCTGAGTACCCGAATCCGAACGCGAAGATTGTAATTTTGCTCGGCGCCCATCTTGACCGCGTGGCAGTCGGCGAAGGGGCAATCGACAACGCCTCCGGTTCGGCCGCGGTGATCGAATTGTTCAAAGCGTTTCGGATGAACCCGCCGAAGAACATTCTAGTGAAAGCTGCTTTTTGGGATCAGGAAGAGGTCGGGCTTGTTGGGTCACGTAATTACGTAGAGAACAACAAGGAACGTTTGCCCGCGATTTATATCAACTTCGATGTGT
The DNA here is from genome assembly GCA_001464665.1 of Acidobacteria bacterium Ga0074141. Classification (GTDB taxonomy): domain Bacteria; phylum Acidobacteriota; class Blastocatellia; order Pyrinomonadales; family Pyrinomonadaceae; genus OLB17. The sequence continues at coordinate 79,838 of LNDP01000013.1, read as the reverse complement.
TCGGTGCCGGCGATACCATCTGGCTTACGGCCGAAAGCGACGAGCTTGACCTTGCAAAGTCTTTCACGGCGTCTGCACAAAAGGCCAAGATGAACTATCTCGTAAGCCGCGAGTATCCAGCGAGCGATCACCTGAGTTTCCGAGTCCCGGGCGTTCAGTCATTCTCATTCAGCCTCGGGCCGGATGGCGAAGCAAAGCGGATCATCAAACTGCTCGGAGGCGAGGCACCGGCGAAAGGTGAGATGCCCGAGGTACTGACTGTGATACACACCGCAAACGACAATTTTTCAAAGATCGACGCAATGGCCGTAACGAAGGCCTTGCCGGTCATCGAGGCCGCGATCAGGAGTTTGGACAAATAGGTTAGGAGAAGAACGATAATGCCAAAATTAAAAACACATAAGGGTGCGGCAAAGCGTTTTCGCTCGACGGGGTCGGGCAAATTCAAACGCGGACATTCGCACGCCCGTCATATTTTGACCAAGAAAACGAGTAAGCGAAAACGTAATCTCGATATCGATACGATAGTTTCTGAGGGCGACCAAAAGCGGGTCGAGAAGATGCTGCCCTACGGAAGAGATTAATTGGTTTTGAGTCCCGCCTTCAGGCGGCCTCAGCTGGGAAGAGGGCCGGCTAAAGCCGGTACTCAAAACGAGAAAGGAGTGAAGAAATGCCAAGAGCAAAACGTGGTAATAAGCGTCTTGAGAAACGCAAAAAAATATTGGCCTTAGCTAAAGGCTATCGTGGGACAAAGTCGAAGCTGTACCGTTCGGCTAAAGAATCGGTAGAGCGTGCGCTCAACTTTGCATACACCGGCCGCAAGCTGAAGAAACGTGATTTTCGCAGGCTTTGGATCGTCCGCATCAATGCGGCTTGCCGGCTCAACGACATCAAGTATTCGCAGTTCGTGCACGGCTTGAATCTCGCCGGCATCGAGCTTGACCGAAAAGCACTCGCCGACATTGCCGTGAAACAGCCCGAAGCCTTTGCGGCGATCGCGGTAAAGGCAAAGGACGCCATCAGCAGCAATACTCAGGCAGCGGCCTAGGATTGTTTTGATCGAAAATTGGCGCTTCGGTTCACGCCGAAGCGCCTTTTCCTATTCCCAATTCTTCTTTCGCCTCGGCAAATTTTTCAACTGCAAAGTCGAGATCCTCTTTCGAGTGGGCGGCCGAGACCTGCGTCCTGATCCTCGCCTTCCCTTTGGGTACGACCGGGAAGGAGAACGGAATGACGTAAACGCCTTTCTCGAGCAGTGCCTCCGCCATTTTTACAGCGGGCTGGGCCTCGCCAAACATTACCGGAACGATCGGGTGTTCCCCGGGAAGAACCTCGAGGCCGACTTCCTGGAACTTTTTGCGAAAGTAGCGGGTGTTGTCCATCAGCCTATCGCGAAGTTCGGTCGACTGGTTGAGCAGGTCGATAGCGGCGATCGAGGCGGCGACGATCGGCGGGGCGACGGAGTTTGAGAACAGATACGGCCGCGAACGCTGCCTTAGCAGGTCGATCATTTCTTTTTTGCCGCTCGTATAACCACCGCTTGCTCCGCCCAAGGCTTTTCCGAGCGTACCGGTCATCACATCAATACGATCCATCACGCTGCAGTGCTCGTGGGTTCCCTTTCCGCGGGTGCCCATGAAGCCGACGGCATGCGAATCGTCGACCATCACCATCGCGCCATGCTTTTCGGCGAGGTCACAGATCTCATCGAGCTTGGCGATGTAGCCGTCCATCGAGAAAACGCCGTCGGTGGCGATCATCTTGAACCTAGCTGACTTCGCTTCTTCAAGCTTCGCCTCGAGATCGGCCATGTCGCTGTTCTTGTAGCGGAATCGTTGCGCTTTACATAAACGCACGCCGTCGATAATGCTTGCGTGGTTGAGTTCGTCGGAGATGATCGCGTCCTCTTCGCCGAGCAGGGTTTCAAATAGGCCGCCATTTGCGTCAAAACAGCTCGTGTAAAGGATCGTGTCCTCGGTGCCAAGAAATTCGCTGATCTTTCGCTCAAGCTCCTTGTGGATCGCTTGCGTCCCGCAGATAAACCGCACGCTCGAAAGCCCATATCCCCAGTCATCAAGCGACCGCCTCGCCGCATCAACTATCGCCGGATGATCGCTCAGCCCGAGATAGTTATTCGCGCACATATTAAGGACCTCACGTCCGTTCACATCAATATGCGCATCCTGCGGCCCTTCGATCACGCGCTCGTTCTTAAAAAGTCCCGCCTCGCGGATCTCACCGAGCGTCTTCTCTAAATGTTGTTTGAAATCGCCGTACATATTTGTCTCGTCTCCGAAGGCACGTTTTTCGGGAGGCCCGATAACGCAAATAACTCTTGCCCTGCAAAAAATCGTCCCTGCTTCGTAGCATACCAAAAAGCCCGATTTTTCCCGACAGACGGTGCCCAAATCCAGATCTGCCGACTGCTGCCTTCACCGACCCGTCTTGTTTCATTTCTAAAAGCAGACCGCGCGTTTCTGAAACGAATGAAACGAATGAAAGAAATGAATCGCCTGAAACGACTGAAACAAGTGAAACGCCTTGGAGTTTTGAGTCCCGGCTTTCGAGAATTCCAAATTCCAAATTCCAGATTCGATGATCTGGAATTTGGAATATGGAATCTGGAATTAGAAAGTCCTGCCGTTCTGTTTCTAATAGGGCATCGCGCGTTCGCGAAAACACCGCGAACATCGCGAACAACGGAAACGCCCCGATTGATGTTGGTCTTTGATCTCCGGCTGCCAGCTACTTGCTGATTGCTGTTCGCTTCAGATAACCGTCCACTGACGGCCTGCCACCAATAACAGTAGTCCGTGCTTTCTGGGGCAAAAGCAGAATCCCCGCAAGGACGCAAAGCGGCAGAGGCAAAGCTGAGCTTTGCGTCCCGATCATTGTCTGTTGTGCATTGTCCAATATCCATTCGCTATCACCCCCAGTCTCCATTTTCCGCATTGGCAAGCCAAGGGTAAATGGTGACCCGTGCGATATGAAAGATATGAAAGATTTGGATGATATCGAAGAAATAGAAGGTAGATGTTGCCTCAGACCCAGATTTATCAATGCGGATTATTATCTCGGTAGCACCAAATTAATGTTAAATTCCGCTGTGTAGGGCCTACCCTTGACGACGACCAGAGTCTGTTCCTGGTCAGCTGCGAGAAGATTATGGCCTTCACAATCTTCCGATGGCGCATAACCACAGTTTTTCTCTTGCACAATCAGCTTATACTTTCCAATGCCAATAAAGACCTTGTAATTACCGTCTATATCTGCATGTGTTCCCACGAGACAGTCTTCACAGCCTTCACGCTGAAAGACAAGATACATACCGCTTCCAGGCGTCTTTCCAAGATCTGGGTGATTTAGGATCGTTACCTTGCCTTTAACTTGCTCGATTCGGTCGTAGACCTTGAGGTCCTTCTCTGAGAACGGCTTACTTTTCTGTCCGAAGGTTGAAAGCGTAGTAACAGCGATAATTGAGAGTGCGAATAATAGTAAAATTGATTTCATAAATACCATTCCTGTGTCACATCTCCCTTAAACCCAACAAGACCTTGCCCCACTCAAGTGGAGAAGATCATTTCACCAATTCGCAGGGTTCGAGTTCTATGCTTTTTAGGTCCATGTAGTTTTGGCTGTGGATGTTTGCGATCTTTCCTTTGACGGTCACCCATTTGCTGTCGATTCCCTCGGGTGCTTTGCCTTGCGGGACGATGCAGCTAACCATTCGTTCGATGGGGCTGTGCCGATCGAAGTCGAGTTTGAGCGAGTAGCCGTTGCTGTTGATGTTGGGCGAGGGCCAAGATGCGTACCCTGAGACGACGACCTCTTTGCCCATGTACGCCTCTTCGTTCGCCACGGCTTTGTCGGCCAATTCGTCAACGGCGTAACCGCTCAATACATTGCCGCCGCCACCGCCGCCGCACCCGCTGAGTGCGAAGACGACGAACGATGCTGTAATTAGTAATAGGGACTTATTCATCCTCGTGCGTCAGTTTGCGATGCATTATTGCAGTCGGGGACGCTCCCACATAACGTGGCCGAAATCGTTGAGCAATTCATCGTTGGACATATTGCTAATAAATTCGACACGTTTCGATCCCGTCCATATTTTGAATCCAGCATAAGCAACACTGAGCCTGCCCCATGTATATATGCATTGGTGGTCGGGTGTTCCAAGAGCGAACCCACATTCTAATTCTTTAGAGCTTATCCACCGGTCGTACATGCCGTCGAACACCGGATCGGCTTTCAAAAGCCTGACCGGACGATGCCACAGACTGAACTTTTTCTCGGTAATCTCTGTTTTGAGGACCTCGGACAGAATGGTGATGCGTTCATGATAAATGATCAGATCGTTGTAAAGATTACCGAAAAGCTCTGCGATAAGATTTCGGTTAGCGACAACCTCTTCTTTGCTCTCGCCAAATCGTGTAAAGAGTTCATCGGTCAAAGTGTTCACCTCGATGTAACTGTTGCCGGATCAAATCTCCTCAAAATCCAGGACGACCTTGCCGCAGTTTCCTTCTTTGATGGCGGCGAAGCCTTTTTCGAAGTCTTTGTAGGAGTAGCGGTGGGTGATGACGGGGGAGATATCGACGCCGGCGTCCAGGAGGTTGGACATTTGGTACCAGGTCTCGTACATTTGGCGGCCGTAGATGCCTTTGATGGTGATCATGTTGAAGATGACGGTCTTCCAGTCGATGGCGAACTGCTCGGCGGGGATGCCGAGGAAGGCGATCTTTCCGCCGTGGAACATATTAGCGAGCATGTCTTTGAAGGCGACCGGGACGCCGGACATCTCCATCCCGACGTCGAAGCCTTCTTTCATCCCAAGCTCTTTCTGGACGTCTTTGATCGATGTCTTGCTGACATCGACTGCACGAGTAACGTGGCCCATATTCTCGGCAAGCTGAAGCCGGAAGGGGTTTACGTCCGTGATAACGATGTTGCGGGCACCGGCGTGTTTCGCGACCGCGGCGGCCATGATGCCGATCGGGCCGGCACCGGTGATGAGGACGTCTTCACCAAAAACTTCGAACTCAAGCGCGGTATGAACGGCATTGCCGAAGGGGTCAAAGATCGCCGCGACGTCCAGATCGACGCCCGGCTTGTGCTTCCAGATGTTGGTGTGCGGGACGGCAATGAACTCGGCAAACCCGCCGTCCATGTTTACTCCGACCCCGCGCGTATTGGCGCATAAAGCCCGCCGCCCGGCCATGCAGTGGCGGCAGCGGCCGCATACAAGATGGCCCTCGACGCTTACGATGTCGCCCGCAGCAAAATCGACGACATTCGAACCGACATCGACGATCTCGCCGACGAACTCGTGGCCAATTATCGTCGGCACCGTGATGGTCGCCTGTGCCCAGGCGTCCCAGTTGTAAATATGGAGGTCCGTGCCGCAGATGCCGCCGCGCTTTACGCGGATCATCACATCATTGATACCCATTGCGGGCTCGGGCACATCCTCTATCCAAAGACCGGGCTCGGCCTTGCTCTTAACGATAGCTTTCATTTATAGAACTCACTTTATTGGGGCGAAAAGCCAATGATATCAGACGTTCGGACGCCGAGCGAAGGCACTCACTGCGAACCGCGGCGGCCGCTTCGGATATTTTCTCTCTGTCCTGTATTTTCTCGCGCGACTTCGGTTATCCTTAGGGCTTATGTCTGATGCAAATCAACATATCGAAGCGGCGAGGACGGCATTTGCCGAAGCCTTTGGGCCCTTTGATCAACTTGCACTCAACGGCAGCGGGCTAGCCGAGGCCGAGGCGAAGCTCCGCGAACTTGGCGAGCTGAAGGTCCGCCATACGGGCAAGAAATCTGCACTGGCCGAGGCGAAAAAGATGATCGGCCGCGTCGCCCCGGAGGAGCGGTCCGACTTTGGACAGGCGGTTCAAGCCGCCGAAAAGGAGATCACCGACCGGCTTGAAAAGGCCGAGGCCGAGCTCAATGAGTTCATCACGTCGGCTCGTATCGAACGCGAGCGGCTTGACGTTACGATCCCGGGAAGGCGATCGCGGACCGGGCATTTGCACCCGATCACTATATTGCGGCAGCAGATCGAGGACATTTTCGTTTCGATGGGCTACGCGATCGAGGACGACCGCGAGATAGAGACGGACTATTACAACTTTGACGCGCTGAACATCCCCGAGGGCCATCCGGCCCGCGAGTCGCAGGACACGTTTTACACGACCGGCGGATTTGCCCTGCGTTCGCAGACCTCGACCGTGCAGATCCGGGCGATGGAACGCCGCGGCGTGCCGATCCGGATAATCGCACCGGGCAAGGTCTTTCGCCGCGATACGCCGGACATGACGCACGTGCCGATGTTTCACCAGATCGAAGGCCTCTGCGTCGATAAGGGCATCACGATGGCTCACCTGAAGGGCACTGTGACGGAATGGCTCAAGCGGCTCTTCGGCGAGGAAACCGTCACGCGGTTTCGCCCGTCGTACTTCCCTTTCACCGAGCCCTCGGCCGAGTTCGATTTCACGTGCTTCGTCTGCCACGGAAGTGGAAGGGTGAGCAGCGAGCAGTCAGCAGCGAGCAGCGAGAAAGGCGAAGACGGCGGCGAACTGCTTACCGCTCACAGCTCACAGCTCACTGACAGGTGTCGGCCCTGCAAGGGCTCAGGTTGGATCGAGCTTGGCGGGTCGGGAATGGTCCATCCGAACGTGCTTCGTGCATGCGGCGTCGACCCGGCAGTTTACTCAGGCTTTGCCTTCGGCTTCGGCCTCGAACGCATGGCCGCGATGATGTTCAACATCGACGACATCCGGCATATGTTTGAGAATGATGTGAGATTCTTGGAGCAGTTTCGATAAACTCAGATATGGCAGATGAGACCACAAAGTGTTGTGCTTGTGGGAATCCGATGCTTGTCCGGACTGCCGAACGATATGACGGAAAATGCATTCCGTGTGCAAAGGGATATCGAGATAGTCTTGAAAAAGCAGGGCTGATTAATGAGAAACTAAAGCGTCTATTCAACGAGCCCGATGCCCTTTTCTGGAGATCGTTATGTGAACGAGTCGAAAACCCAGCTCTTGGCTTCAGCTCATTGCCATGGCCTGAAAAGCTTTATTTCGCTGTTTGTTTGCTAGCAGGTGAGATCTCCAACGGCGGTTTTGAGCAATATTTCACCAATAGCTCTGCCGACTATTTTGATTATGCTGTGCTGGGTTTGAACAAAATGGGTGATGAGCTTGGGCTGGAGATTACTAAAAGGGCAACTCGACTGCTTTTTGACATGAACACCGTGCCAGGGCACCAGGAAAGGCTGGACTATTTTGACAGTTCAAAAATTCTTGACGATCCTGAGGTATCCAAAATTCTCGATGCATTGGACGAGGCGTTTTGCGAGAATTGTGACCAAGTTCTCAGCGACAGACTTACAACCTTTGCGATTGAAAACGGTTTCTGGTAAGAACCGTGTTGCCTGAAGTTGACCAACAATGAACATCAGTTACAACTGGCTCAAGGAGCTTATTGATATTGAACTTTCGCCGGAAGAGACGGCGGCGGCTTTGACGCGCGTTGGGTTGGCGGTCGAGGGGATCCATCCGCATAAGAACGACCTTGTTTTGGACATCGATCTTACGTCGAACCGCTCGGATTGCCTGTCGCATCTCGGGGTCGCCCGCGAGCTCGGTGTGATAACCGGACGGTCGCTCAAGGCTACGAGCGGGTCGACGGCGGCGGGCGATGAGCTTGACGCGGTTCCCTTCCCTTCGGTGCTTGCGCCTGAGGTCGTGCGGGTTGATGCTCCGGAGCTTTGCAATCGCTTCACCGCACGCGTGATCCGCGGCGTTAAGATCGGCCCTTCGCCTGAGTGGCTTGTCGATCGGCTCGAGGCTCTTGGCGAGCGTTCGATCAACAACGTCGCCGATATCACGAACTACGTAATGCTCGAGCTCGGCCAGCCGATGCATGCCTTTGACCTCGATAAGCTCGCCGAAAAACGGATCGTCGTCCGAACCGCTCGGGCCGGCGAGAAGATCACAACGCTGGATGAGGCCGAACGCGAGCTTGATGAAACGATGCTCGCTATCTGCGACGCCGAACGCCCCGTTGCGGTCGCCGGCGTAATGGGCGGCTTCGAAAGCGGCATCACGGAAGCGACGACCAACGTTCTGCTCGAGGTCGCTTACTTCAAACGCGAAAATATCCGCCAGACCTCGCGGAAACTCGGCCTCGCGACCGAGGCAAGCTATCGCTTCGAACGCGGCGTCGATATCGAAAATCTCATCCGTGCCTCGGACCGTGCGACCGAGCTGATCGTTCAACTCGCGGGCGGCGAGGCTGCGGATATCGTTGACGTTTATCCCCAACGCCAGCCCGAGCGGACGGTTCGTTCGGCCAATGTCGCGTCGGCCGTCAAACGGCTCACTGGGCTCGACGTCGCGGCGGACGAATGCGAGCGAATTCTTTCGTCGCTCGGCATTGCCCGCATCAGCGATGGCGAATATTCTTCGCCAACATGGCGGCACGACATCGCGATTGAGGAAGATCTGGTGGAAGAGGTCGCTCGCCACGCGGGCTATGAGAATATCAAGGACGAACTGCCACCGGCCTTCGGAGCGGGCGAGTATCAGACGTCTGAGGTGCGGAAACGCCGGCTCCGCGGAGCGCTCGTCGAGCAAGGCTTTGACGAGGCGATCGCCTATAGCTTCATCGACGTCCGCCACGATGATCTTTTCGCAGCGGTCCCCGAGTTCCTACGCGAAGGCGGCGAAGACAAATTCGTCACGCTTAAGGATTCCGTCATCGAAGGCTCTGTCCGAATGCGGCCCACGCTCATCCCGGGCCTGCTCGGTGCCCTGCGGCTCAACTTGAACCACCAGCGACGCGACGTAAAGCTCTTCGAGATCGGCAAAGCCTTTGCCGCTTCCGGAATGGGCGAACTCCCGACCGAGCGTGAGCTTTTCACGATCGCCGTGACCGGTGGCGAGGTCCATGAGGACCGGGCGATGCCCGCCCGCCAGCTCGATCTTTATGACGCAAAAGGTGCGGTCGAGGCCGCTCTTGAGGCTGCCGGGGCGGTGAATTGTGATTATCGTCCGGCAGAGATCTCGCATTTGCGGGCCGGACAATCGGGCGAGGTCGTAAAGGATGGGCGCGTCGTCGGAACTTTCGGCCGGCTAAATGAGGAAATCGCCGCCAATTACAAGTTTAAGCAGCCTGTATATGTTGCGGAGCTCGATCTACAAACGATACTCGCGGAACCGAGCAGGCCGGCTGTTTACACGCTTCTATCGCGGTTTCCTGCGGTCGTACGCGACATTTCGTTTTTGGTCCCGCGTTCGCTGACCTTTGCGGAAGTTCAAAGCTCCGCCATCGGAGCCGACGCAACGAACCTTCGTGCGGTTTCGTTCGTCGATATTTTTGAAGGTAAGGGACTGGCCGATGATGTCCGCTCGCTGACGATCCGGCTCGAGTTTCGCAGCGATGAGCGAACGCTGACCGACGCCGAGGTCGACGAAGAATATTCGGCGGTCCTCGCAAAGCTCAAGAATGAGCTATCTCTGGAGCCTCGAACGTAGGCTCGAAACATACAACTTGCAGTTTGGTGAAAAAATTTGGATAATCATCGTCACGCGATCAGCCAAAACCTCTCACCTGGAGTCAATCGGATGAATGGTCTAACGGGAATGGAGAAATTCTCGCATCTCGAGGATAAGATTTACCTCACCATCGAGTTTGCAAAAAAACTTCGTGAAGAGAACGACAAGCTCGAGAAAGAGCTCGTCGATCTTCGCAGAGAAAAGCTCGGCTTTGACCGAGAGCGTATGCGGCTGGAAGAAAAGATCGAATCGCTGCTCACCGAGCGCGATGCGATACAGCTCAAGGTCGAGGCGATGCTTGAGGCGATGACGATACTCGATACCGAGGTCGCCGCGGCGGTCGGGAGGGTTCAGTGATGGCTGTCGGGCGTGAGGACGGAGGTTCGGCCGAGCAGGCGATCCGCGTCGAGATCTACAACCAGACGTACAGCATTCGCTCGGACGGCGACAACGAGTATATTCAGAAACTCGCTGACTACGTCGATTCGAAAATGCGCGATATCTCCTCGGGTACGCTTACCGTAGATTCGCTCAAGGTGGCGATCCTTGCAGCTCTCCACATCGCCGACGAACTCCATCAGCATCAACATCAGAACCAGCAGACCGATGCTCAGCTTGCCTCGCGAAGTGCCGAATGTTCCGAAATGCTCGACCGAATATTGAAGCACAAAGACATCGTTCCGCAGGAGCTCGAGTCTGACCGTTCGATGTAGTTTACTCGCCGATTCTTTTACCTTCGTATTTCTTTATTTCCACTTCCCTGAGTGCTATAGTTTTCCTAGGCGGCGAGCAATGACTGCCTAGTGCGTCACCAAGCGCAACTATAATTGAGCCAACACTTGAATTGAGGGAGGCTGATGCCGATTTCAGTGCGGCCCCCTACGCGGGAAGCCGCCGGAGAATGAGGCTTCGATGCATCGAAAGATGCAGAAGGCCACCCACCTGTTAAAAGCAGGTTCAATTCATGCGTTTGGAACGGCTCAGGCGGTCGCTCGCTGCTTTTACTTTTCTAAGAGGGTTTGTTCGGCCTCTGCGGCCTCGCTTTCAAGCTCCAATCTTATTTCTTCCGTAGCCTGTGCTTCCTGCAGTGCTAGGGGCAGTTCGGATGAGCGTGCAGAAAGGCGCTTCATTGCGAGTTCGGTACCGGCCATGCTTCCACCGCGGAGAGCTGCAGCCTCGATCATCTGCAAGCGGGCCTCGGCCTCGCCGAGCATTCCTTGGGCGTCGGCGTTGATCTTGCCGATCTTGTCCGCGTCTTTCCTTATCGATTCGAGAAACTCTGACTGTCGCTCCGTCTTTAGCTGACGAAGTTTTGATTCGCGGCGTTTCGTTTCACTAAGTTTCTTGCGCGTGGCTTTTATTACGCGGGTGGCGGTCAACCGCGAGGCAAGCGTTTCGCGATAGGCATCGGCAAGCAACGGTTCATTCCGCTCCATTTCCTTTAGGGCACGCTTTTCCTGGGGCTTAAGCTCGTGGCGGAACCAATCGACCTCGTTCGCCTTGATGCCGTCAACGGCGATCATTTCCCTGATCTCCGCTCGCCAACGTGAATACTTGTATCCGAAGATTCCCGAAAGTATTGCTCCCTTGAGAAAACCAATTGCGGTTATCAGGAATCCAAAAAACAAGATCGTAGCCGCGACCGGAGGCGAAGAGGCGAACAAAACAAAAAGAATCGTAGAGACGATGACGGGAAGCAGCGTCAGAACGACCGGCGAGGCAATGGCCGCAAGCCGCAAGTTTCGCCCGCGTGCAAGCTCTCGCGGCTCGATATCGTATTTTACCGGAAGTTCGCTCATTCTCGATTAACTTTACAAACACTGCCGTTCTAATTCAAACTAAGGCCTGTAAAGATGAGCACTGAACGAAAAAGTTTTGCGTTTAATGATCTGCGGCCCTGCGTGGCGGTGATGTTCGCTTTTGCTTTTATCGCCTCGGGCTTTCTCACCGTGCAGGCACAGGACCCGCAAAACGGACAGGCGAGAACCGTTTCGATCCCGATCTCGATCTACACTCAGCAGGAACTCCGCACCGGGCAGCAGCAGGAACTGGTCGAGGTCGATCAATTGCTCGTCCGCGAGAACGGTATGGACCAGACCATCCTTTCGATCCGCAGCATCGACGAGGCTCCGCTCGCCCTCGCCGTGCTGATACAAGACGACCTTGCGACCGAGTTCAATTTGCAGTTGAAAGATGTAGCCAGCTTCATACGCGGGCTTCCAAAAGGCTCGCGTGTAATGGTCGGCTATCTGCGTGCGGGAACGATCCAGGTTCGGCAGAGATTTACGACAGACCTCGACCGGGCGGCAAGGTCGCTGCGGATCGTTTCCTCAAGCAGCTCGGTTTCTCCGCGGAGCCCATACGACGGCGTCCTTGACGCACTCAACCGCTTCGATTCGCTCCCGGCCGGACGGAGGGCGATCCTTATGGTTTCCGACGGTGTAGATGTTTCGCAGGGCTTTTTCGGCGCGACGCCGAGCCAAAGCGTTGACCTCGATCGAGCCATCTTTAACGCACAACGTAAGAGTGTTACGGTCTTCTCGATCTACTCGCCGACAGTACTGACCGACGATCGCAATACGCAGCTTGCCTTATTTGGCCAGGGTTCGCTTGAAAGGCTTGCGAAGGAAACCGGCGGCCGGGCTTTCTTTCAGGGACAGATCGCACCGCTCAGTTACGATCCGTTCTTCCGCGAACTGAAGCTCCTGCTCGACCGGCAGTTTCTGCTGACCTACCTTTCAACAAATACCAAAAAGGGCTTTTATCGGCTTGACGTGATCAGTACGAATCCGGACGTCCGCATCGTTCACCCGAAAGGCTACGTTTACCGGTAAATTATTTGACCGCGCGTTTGCATATTGGACAAACCGGGACATCCTCTTTCAAAAGAAGTCCGATCCAGAAAAACACTACCGTGAACAAGAGTAGGGTTCCGAAGACGATCCATCCGGCCGTCGAAATGCGGCGTTCATTTACGGGTAGAAAGTGTGTGCCGCAGAATGGGCAGCGGTAGTTGCCCGAAAGGTCTTTCGGACCGGTGTAGGCAAGGGCTCCCGCGTTCGGAGCTAAATGGGTCTCAAGAAGCGGCGAGGTTCGCTGTTTGTAGTCAAGATTGACGGTCCGTCCTTCTGCCTGGGTCTGGTACTCGTCCGTCTTCCAGCCATACGGCCGCGGCGGTGCATGGTCGAAATCAACCTCTTGCCGCAGGGCCATCCTCGCTCCGCAAAATCGGCAGAACTGGCTTTCATCGGCATTTGTTTTGCCGCAATTTTGACACTGGATCACAACCTTAGCTACGAGCAACTACGAACCGAGGTTCCCCCCGCATTTTCAAAAGCGGACACGTTCACCGCTACGGATGGCAGTATACACCGATTCGACCAGCTCGACCGACCGAAATCCGTCATCGGCGGTCACGGGCGGCTCGCTGCCGGCCAGTATCGAATCAATGAACGCCCGATCTTCCTGAACGTATCCCCAACGCTCCTCTTTCTCGGTCATGTGAAACGAAAGCGTTTCAAAGTTGGCGTCCATTCCGCGGGAATCAAGCAATCGCTCCATCTCCTCGGTCATTATCGTTCGATGGTGACAGAAGACTTCGATCCGCTCGAAGGGAAAATGCCAGCTTGCGTCCGACGAAGATGCGAACGTGCAGTGAAAGCCGTTCTTGAACTTAAAGATGATCGAAAATTCATCAAGCTCCGGATATTCGTGCTGCGAACCGTAGGCGACCAATTCCTCGATCTCTCCGAATTGGAATCGCATCATATCGAAGAGATGGATCGTCGTCTCATAAAGAAAGCCGCCGGTAACATTCACATCGCCGGTCCAAACGGGATTTTTCAGTTCGCCGCGGTTCATTTTGATGTGCGCCGAATGAGCCTTGTCCTCACCGAGCAGATCTTTCAGCGTCGCGTAAACCGGGGCAAAACGGCGATTGTGCCCGACCTGGAAAATGACTCTACCGCCGTTGGCTGCATCGCGTAATGCCGCCGCGTCTTCAATGCCGATCGCGAACGGCTTTTCGCAAAACACATGCTTCCCTTCCGCGATGGCGTGCAGTGCGATCTCTTTGTGTGTCTTGTTTGGGGAGCAAACCAGCACAGCATCGCAGTTCTCCATCAACTCGTCACGCGATGAACAAACCTTGCCGCCGATGCTTTTGGCGGTACGCTCCGCCCGCTCCGGGACGATATCAAACAACGCCGAAACCTCGGCTCGTTCGTCCCGCGTATAAATACGCCCGTGAACATTACCGATATAACCGGTTCCAACAATTCCAATTCGAACTTTACTCATTATATTTTCGACAACGGATCAGCACTGATTCCCACAGATTTTGGTCGATTCTCCGACAAAACGATCCGTGAAGATCCGCGAAAATCCGCTGTAAACATTCCTACCAACTTCCGCCGGCGGCGTATTTACCCAGGCCAAGTGCCTTTTCGGCGGCTTCTTTCGCTTCTTTTGCGACGATGAACGGATCGAGCTCCCAATACTCGGGCCGAAAGATCTCAACGCTCGCCGGGCCTTCGTAGCCGATCTTGTCTAGCGTCTCTTTCATCTTTGCGATGGGCAGAACGCCTTCGCCCGGATATAGCCGCTTTGAGTCGTTCAACTCGTCCTTCGGCAGATCTTCGGCACCGTTGATGTGGAAGATGAAGAGCTTTTTCGGGTCGAGGTTCTCGAGCGCTTCCCAAGACGAGCTCCCGGCATAGAAATGATACGTGTCTATGACATTTCCGACGCTTTCGCGCCCGACCAGATCGACGATCTTGCTGCCGAGATCGAGCGTCGTCACCGAATTGCCCGCCTCGCCCAAAAACTCAAAACCGAGCTTTATGCCATGCGGCTCGGCAATGTCGGCAAGTTCATTAAGCACGCGGACGGATTCCGCGATGGTCTCCTCGTCCGTTTTCGGGCCTTGCCGAAGGGCTCCCGGAACAGAAAGCACATACGGGCAACCGATCTCCGCCGAGATGGCCGAGAGCTTTTCGCACTCAGCTTTTATCGCGGCGTAATCCTCGTCCGAACGCCACGTAATATGCTCAAGCGTATTGATCGAAAGAACCTCAACGCCGGTCTCCTTCAGCAAATTGTTAAGGTCCTCGACCGAGTGCCCTTCCAAATAGTCGTAAAGCTTGTTCGAACGCAGTTCCACCATCTCAAACCCCGCCGCCGCCGCCGAGCGGATATCCGTCTCGAGGTCCGCGGTCATCGTGGTCGCGCCATTGATCGCCAGTCTCATATTCTCTCCTCTTGCTCAAAAGCAAAGCCAGATTTTAGCACGCCCAACGCCGCTGAACATAAGCAGCAACCATGCTCGGCAACCCCAAACATTGCCATTACGTCCAAACATCGGTTAACCTAGGGCTTCGGCCCCTGCCCGCATTAAATTCCGGAAAAGAATATGAAAATCGCTCTACTTTCACTCGTTTTCAACATTTTGCTTGTGGTGCCTTCGCTTGCTCAGTCATCTGATGCCGCTTTAAGACGTGCAACGCAGGCAGACAACGCCGCTCGGCTTGAAGCTGGCGGAAAGCTTCCGGTTATGCCGGCAGAGGAGCACCTCTCGCGGGCAGAGACCTACATGGCCAATCGCTTGTTCCCGCAGGCGCGAGAGCACTGGGCGATCGTGCTCGCGACATATCCGGAGCATGCCGGAACGCCGAAGGCTCTCTTCGGCACGGCCCGTTCGTTCATGTGGGAACGCGAGTACCTGAAGGCGGTCGAGTGGTTCGATCGGCTTTTGAAAGATCATTCGATGAGCAAAGAAGGCCGCGATGGGCTTTCCTTCAAAGGGGCGAGCTATGTTCGTGCCGGCAAAAATCTTGAAGCCGCCCGCACCTACGAGCAATACACCGTGATGTTCCCGACCGGTGAGCGGATCGAGTCGGCGTATCTCAACATAATCGATGCCTACCGCGAGGCGGGCGAATACGCAAAAGCCGCCGAATGGGTCGAAAAGGCGGTTCGAGAGTTTCCTGGTAAGACCACTGAGGTCAACGCTTTACAGGGGCTAGTTCGAATGGAGATCTACCGCGGGCGATGGAATGAGGCCGCAACGGCCGCTGACCGAATGCTCGCGGTTCGAACCTTCGCGGGATCGATGACTTCCGCTGACGAAGCTCGTTTCTTGAAAGCATATGCCCTCGAAAAGGCAGGTAAAGCAACCGAAGCCTCGGCCATTTTCTCGTCGATCCCGCAAACCTACACCTCGTACTTTGGTGGGCTCGCCGCCGAGCGAAACCTCTCGTCGCCGGTCAGAAAGACCGGAGCGGTTTCTCCGCAAATGTATTCTCAATATCCTACGCCTTTCCGTGCGCAAGTCTTGAAGCACTCGATAAAGCAGCGGATCGACCCGCTATTCGTACTTGCAATAATGAAGCAGGAAAGCTCATTCCGGCCGAACGCGAAATCGCCGGCGGGTGCCCGCGGCTTGATTCAGCTAGTTTTCGATACGGCAATCAAATATAAGGACGAGGCCGGATATCCGCGACTGCAGCCGGACGATCTCTATGACCCGGAGACGAACGTTGCCATCGGCTCGATCTATATCCGTAAGATAAAGGATGAATTCGGCGGGCTCTACGAAGCGGTCGCGGCAAGCTACAACGCCGGCGAAGACAACGCCGCACGCTGGCTCAACCGGACGAAGCCCAGGGATCCGGGCCTTTTCGCGGCCGAGGTCGGCTTTGCCGAGACGAAGAATTACGTCTTCAAGGTGATGAATAATTACAGGGTCTATCGCGAACTCTACGACGAGAAACTAAATCGCAAATAGCCTTAGACGGCTTCCCCAAATGAAAATGCCCGGCCAATTGAGACCGGGCATTTTTGCGTAATTCGAAATTGCTGATCTACTGACAGGCCGTCTTACGCCAGCCGATGGGGCCTTCCATACACTGAAAGAGTTGACCGACGCTGTTGAGCGTGAAGGACTTGTCCTCAACATCGTTCTTGCTTAGCTCGAGCCGGTAAAGTTTGCCGAGCACCGAGTCATCATCCTCGACCAGGCGGGAAACAAAAACGACCGTTACGCTTTTCTCCGCCACTTCGCCGAGGCGATAAACGCTGAAATCGGGTTCGTCGCCGACCTCAATGCTAAGCTCATTCAGCATTTTAACGGCACATTCTTCCGGATTTCCAACGCACTCTGCCGGTGCGGAAAGCTCGATGGCGTCCCAGCGTTCCGGTTCGGTGACGAACTTGGAGAATTTCTGTTGTGCCAGAGCGTTTGTCGATAGCAAGGCGAGGGTGAATACGAAGAGCACGAAAAGTGTGAATTTTTTCATTTATTTCCTCCTGTGGTGTTGAAGAGATCTAGGTGATCGGGGGAAACAACCGGGAACGTTTAGCGAAGCATCCGGTCATAAAAGGGCAACTCGCGAGGTCAACGGAATCTTACCAGGCTGATTTTTTTGAGTGGTCTCGGCGAGTGTTGCGTGCGAATTGTTGAAGAGTTCGGGTCAGTCAAGCAGGCTAGACTGTGAACCGTCTTTAATAATAGTACATTTTGCTGGCTTTTTGCAATATTTTCCCGAGAACGCATCTTAGGCAAGGTTCGCCGGCCGAGTTTTTTTGAAAATTGAGGACAGGGGTCTAAAATACTCCTTATGAGTGAATCTGAAAACTTGCCGATGAATTTCGGCGGCATTGATGAGGTCGAACTATCATCGTTCGACCAATCAGGGATACTGATCTGGCCTGTTTCGTACGAGGGCACCGTGTCTTTCGGCACCGGAACCGGCCGCGGGGCGATGTCGATCGTCGATGCCTCGCGCAACATGGAGCTCTACGAGGAAGAGACCGATACCGAGCCTTTTCGTGTCGGTATCCATACGCTCGATGAGTTCAAGCCCCGTCCGACGCCCGACGAGATGATGGCGGCACTTTATGACGAGGCGAAACGGTTGGTCAGTGCTGACAAGTTTCTGTGCATGATCGGCGGCGAGCATTCCGTTTCAGGCCCCGTGATCAAGGCCCACGCCGAGAAGTACCATGACTTCAGCGTTCTTCAGATCGATGCCCACGCCGATCTCCGCGACACCTACGACGGCACACCGCATTCGCATGCCTCAATAATGGCTCGGGTCGTCAGAGATATGCGGATCCCCTCGGTGCAGGTCGGTATTCGTTCGCTCTCGGCGGAAGAGGCGATCGCGATCGCCGACGGGCTGCCGACAAAGATATTCTGGGCTCGTGACGTCGCCGGCAAAACCGACTGGATAGACGAAGCCGTTGCCGGGCTTTCGGATAATGTGTACCTGACCATCGACATCGACGGGCTCGACCCCTCAATAATGCCGACGACCGGAACACCCGAACCGGGCGGGCTGGGCTGGTACGAAACGCTCGAGCTGATCAAACGCACGGCAGAGAAAAAGAATATTGTCGGGATGGACCTGGTCGAGTATTCGTTCAACGACCTTTTCGACGCCCCCGCGTTCCTATGTTCGAAGCTGATCTACAAGTCGCTTGCGTATGTTTTTCGGGATTCGCTTTCGCGTGTTGCCGGTGCCTGACGCACACCGATTGGGCGGAATTTTCCGAACCATTAGTGCCGAAAGGTCGTATTGATTTGTTACAGTAGAACTTTAGCATCGACAATTCGAAGGATCATCTTGATCGAGTTTAGTGAATTGCGGAGTATTTGAAATGAAAAGGTCACAAGCTTTAATCGCCTTTATATTTGTTTTCTCGCTCTTTATTGCAGGCTGCAATACGGGCCTGCTGTCGCCGGCGGACGTTCCGGCGCCGTCCGAACCGGCTCCGCCGCCCGCCCCGGTTGTTATCGACGGCATTCGGACCTCTTATGCGGACATTGTCGAAAAGACCTCGCCCGCGGTTTTAAGGATCGAATCTGAGGTGCGTTCACAGCCGCAGTCCCGACAAACCCAAGAGGGTTCGCCGTTCGAAGAATTTTTCCGCCAACAGCCCGGCCCGCGTGGAAATCAGGGCCCTCGGGTTGAAAGAGGCGTCGGCTCGGGCGTGATCGTTTCCGCTGACGGAACCATCATGACCAATGCCCACGTCGTTGATGAAGCTACGCGGATCACGGCAATCACCGCCGACAATCAACGGCATGAAGCGAAGCTCGTTGGCATTGATAAACCGAGCGACCTCGCCGTCCTCAAGATCGAGGCGCAGAACCTTCCCTTTCTTTCGCTCGGAAATTCGGATTCGGTCCGCGTCGGCGATATCGTCCTTGCGATCGGCAATCCGCTCGGTATCGGTCAATCGGTAACGGCCGGCATCATTTCTGCCAAAGGCCGACGGACGGGGCTTGCCTACGGCGGAAGCGACTCTTTTGAAGATTTTCTCCAGACGGACGCACCTATCAACCGGGGCAACTCCGGCGGTGCGCTTGTTAACCTCGAAGGCCAGCTTATTGGCATCAATTCGCAGATACTGTCTTCACCGGGCAGCGGCGGCGGAAACATCGGAATAGGCTTTTCGATCCCGTCGAACATGGCCAAGAACGTGATGGAGCAACTACTCGCGAGCGGCAAGGTCCGCCGCGGCCTGCTCGGCGTTAACATTCAAACAGTCACCGGCGACACAGCGAGAGCTCTCGAATTACCGGACGGCTCAGGTGTGCTTGTCAGCAATGTCCGGCCCGGAAGCTCGGCTGAAAAGGCGGGCGTGAAACGCGGCGATATCATTACGGCGGTGAATGGCGAAAAGATCGACGACGGCAACGTGCTCCGAAACAAGATCGCGGGCACGCTTCCGGGCTCGGAGGTCAAGCTCAGCGTCCTTCGCGACGGCAATACAACGGAACTGACCGCGGTGCTCGACGAGTTCGATTCGGAAACGGCAGCGACCAATTCTCCAACCGCACAGCCGGGCCAGGAAGCTCAACCGGAACGCGGCAGCGGCAAGCTCGGCGTCACGCTCCAGCCCGTAACTCCCGCTCTCGCAAAGCAGTTTGGAGCAGGCACGGAGACCGAGGGCCTTGTCATCATCGAGATCGATCCGAGCGGATCGGCCGCCGAAGCCGGCATCGCAAAGGGTGATATTATACTCGAGGTGAACCGACGGACCGTAAGATCGGCCGCGGAGGTCGAGGCCGCTTTGCAGCAGTCCGGTGACCGTCCGGTTCTCTTGCTCATCTCAAGGCGCGGGACCGTCACCTACTTGACCGTCCGTCTGAACTAGTCGCTCGCAGAAAAAGGATGTGGAATAAGATCTATTTTGGATCCCTTGCGGCCGCGACCGGTCTTACAGCGTTCCTGGCAAATTATGCCTGGTCCTGGCTCGGCAGCATCGGCAAACCGGCAGATGCTCTTGCCGGGTTCGAATATTGGCACTTCTTGTTGAGGAACGCTTTGTGGTTCCTCTCGCTCGTCCTTTTGACGCTCGGCACAATTTGCCTGGTCAAGACGAAACAGGCGTGGAATCTTTGGATCACGTTCGGATTTTTCACCGCCTTCGCCATTTTTACCTACTTCATTCTCATCTTTTCTGCGAGTTCATTTGAGACGGTTCGCGGACTTCCGTCCCGAAGCTCGTTTACCGCACCGATCATCACCGTGCTGCTCATCGCCGGTTTTGGCGGACTAACCTTTGCCGCTCATTTTGTAACGCTGAGGTTTGTAGAAAGGCTTTATCCTGAAAAGGACGTGGCAGTTGATGATCCCGCTCTTTCGTCAGTTGCCCCGCCGGAACCCGAAACCGAAGAACAAACCAAATAGGAAAAGGCCGGCTCGTTGTAAAAAACAAGCCGGCCTTGATCTATTGGTCGGGACGGCGAGATTTGAACTCACGACCTCTCGCACGCCAACCAACCTGAGGGTTAATCATAGGTTCTCAAGATCTCTCAAAACCAATCAAAATCGGCTCTATGCGTGCCACTTACAGGTTGTGAGTAGATGTGCTCCGGGAAAAGTGCAACCATCTTGCAACCAACTTACGGAAAATAGTTCTTACTAGAACGTCGCAAGAATGGACCTTGCAGACTCATGAAAGTAACACATTCTGATGGAAATTAGCAGTAAGTTTGCAAGTTGGAGTTTTGTTGCATTTTGTTGCATGAAATGTCACAACCATATGCATTAGCTCGTCTGGCTCGTTATTAAACCGTTTGAGCTCCACCAATCTGATCGGCCATACCTCGCGGCGACGGGCGGCTTTTAGTAGAGCTTCGCGTTTGGGACGGGTTTTGGTTCCTGATCTGATCTCTTGTACTTCATGAGCGATCCTCAAGCATTCGCGCCGCGAAGCGTCCGGAAAGAACCATCTCCATTTCGCATAATATGCACGTGGAGATGACCGCCAAAACATTCTACATTTATGACTCTTCATGCACTTTGAACAGGGAGAAATCCGGAGTTATTCCTGAAAAGGTCAACTCCCTGTAAGTTCTTTTTTTAATGGATTTAGATACAACTCTAGGGGCAGTGACTATTTTCTGATCGACAATGCAACGCTCTCGACCGCCTGCGTTGCCGTGACCGCTATCGTGTGCGGTCGAGTGACGATACCCACCGGTCCCGGTCTCCGAAGCGCTACGGTGACGCTGACCGATCCACAGGGTGTCAGACGAACGGCCGCGACAAGTTCATTCGGCGTTTACAATTTTGGGAACGTAGTGATGGGGCAGTCCTACACGATCTGCGTTTCCTCAAGACGCTACCGTTTAGCCTCTCTCATCCTGACGATGATCGGAAATCTGAACAACGTCGATTTCGTGGGGCTGGATTGATGAGAGAACCGAGGCTGGAATTGATGGGCAATTCCCGTACGGTGAAGACTAGGCTTGTGCCTGTGCGAGATGATTCATATCGGTCGCTTCCGATTGTTAGCGCGGGTCGCAAGATAAACCGTATTGTTCTGACTGAGAAGGCGGTCACCGCTTGAGCACTCGTGTGAAAAAGGCGCATGGGAAACGGCAATCGAAACCAAATTCTCGAAAGCAACGATACCATCCCGCCGACGCGAACGCATTTTGGGCACGATAAGCACGAAATGTCGAACACACTCTACGGAATCGGCGAACTGCGAGAAAACTCACAGTTTGCATTATGCTTTTCAGCGCTTTTCAGGACAGGGCAATCTCTTAAAAACAAGAATTCGAGAGAGCGCTAAGCGACGGTTGCCCTACGTTCCTTTGGAACGCTTCTTGCCGTAAGACTGAGCATAGGAAAGTGGTTTCCTGCTTTGGGAGGAGCTTCTTTTCTTCATAACTTGCAAAAAAGGAGCATCTCTTATGCAGTCAGGGCAGATGATCAAGGAGGAAGTCTGGAGCTTCCTGTTCGAAGACTGTGCCGATCCGGCATCCAACGCGGGAAAATTTCTTTTTGGAGGAAAGGGTTCGGCTCTGGCGAACATGACGAAGCTCGGGTTTCCCGTCCCGCCCGGATTCGTCATCACGACCGACTGCTGCAAGGCCTATCATAGGAACGAAAAGGTGATCCCGGACGGTCTCTGGCCGCAGGTAATGGCGCAGTTGGCCACGGTAGAGGCAAAACTCGGTAAACGATTTGGTGACGCGGAGAATCCGCTGCTGGTCTCGGTGCGATCGGGATCTGCTTTTTCGATGCCGGGAATGATGGACACAATTCTAAACCTCGGCCTTAATGACGAAACCGTCGCTGCATTAGCCACACAAACCGGCGACGAGCGTTTCGCGTGGGACGCCTATCGCAGGTTTATATCGCTGTTTGCCCAGATCGTTATACGCATACCGCACGAAAAGTTTGAGAAGATCCTGGACCGGTACAAAGCTGATGGGCGACAGGACACGGACATTACGACCGATGAGTTGAAAGAGATCGTCGCGGCCTATAAGCGGATCGTTCTTGTTGAAGGCAGGATGAACTTCCCGGAGGATGTCCAAAAGCAGCTTCGGATGGCGATCGCAGCCGTATTTGATTCCTGGATGGGCAAACGAGCAGTCGATTACCGCCGCGTGCACCGGATATCTGGCGACCTCGGCACCGCAGTCAATGTTCAGGCGATGGTCTTCGGCAATCTCGGCGAAGCCAGCGGAACAGGCGTTTGCTTTACCCGAAACCCTTCGACCGGCGAAAAAGCATTGTATGGCGAGTATCTACTTAACGCGCAAGGCGAAGACGTCGTCGCGGGAATTCGCACGCCGCTACCGATCTCCGTCTTGGAGGAGCAAATGTCAGAGGTTTACGCTCAACTCCTGGAACTCACCGATCGGCTTGAGCAACATTACCACGACATGCAGGACATCGAGTTTACGATCGAACGTGGCAAGTTGTTCATCCTGCAAACCCGAGCCGGAAAGCGAACCGGCGCGGCTTCTGTAAAGATCGCCGTCGCAATGGTGCAGGAAGGATTGATCGATCGAAAAACGGCGCTTCAAAGAGTCTCTCCGGAGCATCTCGACCAGCTTCTTCACCCGACGATCGATCCGTCGGCGAACGAGGAACCGATCGCAACGGGATTGCCCGCCAGCCCGGGTGCGGCGCAGGGAATTGTCGTCCTTGACCCAGACGATGCCGAGGAAATGGTCAAGCAGGGGCATCAGGTGATACTCGTCCGAAGAGAGACGAGTCCTGACGATTTTCACGGCATGGTTGTCGCCGAAGCGATCCTGACTCAGCGTGGTGGCATGACAAGCCACGCGGCCGTGGTCGCTCGCGGGATGGGCAAGCCGTGCGTCGCCGGAGCAACGGACGTCAACGTCAACTATGCACACAACGAGTTCACGGTTGGCGACCTAACAATAACGAGAGGCGAATGGTTAACTGTCGACGGGACTACAGGACATGTCTTTAATGGAAAGGTGCCAACTGTTCAGCCGCAACTTGGCGAAGATTTTGAGATGTTGATGACCTGGGCTGATGAAGTTCGCCGTCTCAAGGTGAGGGCGAATGCCGATACCGGACATGATTCCGAGGTAGCGCGTGGATATGGCGCTCAGGGAACGGGGCTCTGCCGAACCGAACATATGTTTTTCGAAGGCGACCGTTTAGCTGTGATGCGCGAGATGATACTAGCGCCCGGGCTCGGGGAACGCGAAAAGGCTCTTGCGAAGCTCCTGCCATTTCAGAAAAGGGACTTTATTGAGATATTCCGTGCCATGAACGGCCAGCCCGTGACCGTCCGTTTGCTCGATCCGCCGCTTCACGAGTTCTTACCCGAAAAGCCGGAACTGCTTGAAAGGCTAACCGAGTTGAAATTCAGCGCCCGTTCGGCAAGTCCGAAGGAGATGGACTTTCTGCTGGACGAGATAGCGGAAAAAAGAAAGCTGCTTCGCCGCGTGGAGATCCTTTCAGAGGCAAATCCGATGCTCGGTCTTCGCGGTTGCCGACTCGGGATCGTTTACCCGGAGGTCACGCGAATGCAGGCACGGGCTATCTTCGAAGCGGCGTGCGAAGTTCGTAACGACGGGATCGACGTGCGGGTCGAGGTAATGATACCGCTCATCTCGACCGTCGAGGAGTTTCGCGATCAGGCCGGGTTGGTCCGGGAAGTCGCTGCACAGATCCTGAAGGAGAATGGCGTCGAAATAGAGTTCCTTGTCGGGACCATGATCGAACTTCCAAGAGCCGCTCTCATGGCCGACCAGATAGCGGCCGAGGCCGACTTCTTCTCGTTCGGGACAAACGACCTGACCCAAACCACCCTTGGTTTGAGCCGTGACGATTCGGGCAAATTCCTGCCTAAATATATTGAAGCGAAGATATATCCTGATGATCCTTTCCAGACGCTCGATCAGGAAGGTGTCGGTCAACTCGTCAAGATGGCCGTTGAACGTGGACGATCTGTAAAGCCGGCGATCAAGCTTGGTATCTGCGGCGAGCACGGCGGCGACCCGCGTTCGATCGAATTCTTTGATTCCATCGGCCTGGACTATGTAAGCTGCTCGCCGTTTCGCATCCCGATCGCAAGGCTGGCTGCGGCCCAAGCAGCATTGAACAGATCTGATATGAAATAGGGAAATCGTATGTCAATCTCCGTTAACGATCTTACCTTAAAGACCGATCTCTCGGATCACGCCGTGGGGACCGGGCCGGTTAGGGCTCAGCGTCCCCGGTACGTCGATTTTCTTCCTCCTTGTAACAATGCGTGTCCCGCCGGCGAAGACGTCCAGTCGTGGCTTGCGTTTGCCCAGGAGGGCGAGTACCGCAAAGCGTGGGACAAGTTGACCGAAGAAAATCCGATGCCCGCGATCCACGGGCGGGTTTGTTATCACCCCTGCGAAACCTCCTGCAATCGGGGTTCGGTCGACAGCTCGGTAAGCATTCACGCGGTCGAACGCTTCCTGGGGGACCTTGCCGTGACCAATGACTGGCACTTCCCAGTTCCCCCAAAGCAGAGCGGGCGTCGCGTGCTTGTCATCGGAGCAGGGCCAAGTGGGTTGTCGGCTGCGTATCACCTTGCCCGACTCGGCCACGACGTCGAGATCATCGAGGCCGGGCCGGTTGCCGGTGGAATGATGCATTTCGGCATACCAGCGTATCGCTTGCCCCGAAACATCCTGCGTGCAGAGATCGGGCGGATCGAGCAGATGGGCGTCCGGATAACGCTAAATCACAAAGTAACGGACATTCTCGCAGAGAAGTCAGCCGGGAATTTTGACGCCGTTTTCATCGCGATCGGAGCTCATATAGGTAAAAAAACCCACATACCGGCACGGGACGCGAGCAAGATACTCGACGCCGTGACGTTCCTTCGGGATGTGGAACTCGGCAACGCCCCGAACCTGGGCCGCCGGGTGGCTATTTATGGTGGAGGAAACACGGCAATGGATGCGGCCCGTACGGCAAAGCGACTCGGTGCCGAAGAGGCATTGATCATCTATAGACGCGACCGCGAACACATGCCGGCTCATGATTTCGAGGCCGATGAAGCATTGACCGAGGGTATCAAGATACATTGGCTACGCACGATCAAGGACCTCGACGAAACGACGATGACCGTTGAGCGGATGGCGGTAATAGACGGACGTCCGGTTCCAACGGGTGAATTCGAAACTCTTGAGGCAGATTCAGTCATTCTTGCTCTGGGACAGTCGACCGAGACTGACTTTCTAAAGGGAATTGAACGGATTCAGTTCGACGCCGACGGAACGGTGATCGTCGATCAAAGAATGATGACGGGTTTCCCGGGTATCTTCGCGGGCGGTGATATGGTGCCGAGCGAAAGGACCGTAACCGTCGCAACGGGTCACGGCAAAAAGGCGGCGCGAAACATCGACGCCTGGTTAAGTGGACGGACGTACGAAAAAGCAGAGAGTAATCCGTTGGTAACGATCGAACAGCTCCACGTCTGGTATCGGACTCAGGCAGAAGCCCGTCAGGAGGGCCACGTAGAGCCTGCGGTTGCGGTAACCGGTTTCGACGAGATCGTTGAAGGGCTGCCTGAAGAGGAAGCAAGGTTCGAAGCACAGCGATGTTACTCATGCGGCAATTGCTTTGAATGCGACGGTTGTTTCGGAGCGTGTCCCGAGGGAGCAATCATCAAACTCGGCAAGGGCAATCGTTACAAGTTCAACTTTAACCTTTGTACCGGCTGCGGCGTCTGCTATGAGCAGTGCCCGTGCCACGCGATCGATATGGTTGCAGAATCCGCGGTGGTAGTCCGAACGTAAGTAAGGGCACCGCACTGTGCGAGCAGTAGGAGTTACATGAACAAGATAGTGACTATCGACGGTAATGAGGCCGCGGCCTATGTGGCATACAGAGTAAATGAGGTCTGCGCGATCTATCCGATCACGCCCTCATCAACAATGGCGGAGCTGGCGGACGAATGGTCGGCGAAACACGTTACGAACATCTGGGGCAACGTCCCAGACGTGATCGAAATGCAAAGCGAGGGCGGGGCTGCGGGCACGGTCCACGGTGCACTGCAGACAGGCTCATTGACCACGACCTTCACGGCTTCGCAGGGCCTAATGCTGATGCTGCCCAATATGTACAAGATCGCGGGCGAGTTGACGTCTGCCGTCTTTCACGTCGCGGCCCGCTCGCTGGCGGCACAGGGGCTTTCGATCTTTGGCGACCATCAGGACGTGATGGCAGCGAGGACCACGGGCTTTGCCCTACTTGCATCATCGAGCGTACAAGAGGCTCATGATATGGCGTTGATCGCTCAGGCAGCTACGCTCAGGTCGCGTATTCCCTTCATTCATTTCTTCGACGGGTTCAGAACCTCACACGAGGTGAACAAGATCGAATGCCTTTCCGATGAGCAGATCCGTGGGATGATCGACGACCGGTTCGTTTTCGAACACCGTGGCCGAGCACTTAACCCTGACAACCCGTTCGTTCGCGGTACGGCGCAGAATCCGGATGTGTATTTCCAGGGAAGAGAAACGGTCAACCGCTTTTACGCTGCGGTTCCGTCGATACTGAAAGAGGAAATGCGAAAATTCGCCGAACTGACGGGCCGAGCGTATTTGCCCGTTAGGTATTTCGGCCAGGTAGATGCCGAGCGAGTCATCGTGGTAATGGGCTCGGGCGTCGAGACGGCAGTAGAAACGGCCCGGTTTCTCGCCGAGCGCGGAGAAAAAACGGGCGTAGTTCAGGTCTCGCTTTACCGCCCCTTCCCGGCGGAAGAATTTATGAACGCTCTGCCAGCCGGCACAAAGTCAATTGCGGTACTCGACCGGACGAAGGAACCCGGTGCCTCCGGCGAACCGCTATATCAGGATGTGATGGTCACGCTGATGGAGGGCTTGGGATCAAGCCGGCTCACCGAAATGCCGGATATCGTCGGCGGTCGATACGGGCTGTCATCGAAGGAATTCACTCCGGCGATGGTCAAAGCGGTCTTCGACAATCTATCGGAAGATAAACCGAAGAATCATTTTACCGTCGGGATTAACGACGATATCGGATTCACAAGCCTCGAGGTCGATGAGGCGTTTCGGCTCGACGAATCTGCGTGGACGCAGGCACTGTTTTTTGGACTCGGGGCTGACGGCACGGTGGGAGCCAACAAGAACAGCATCAAGATCATCGGCGAAAATACGGATCTCCATGCCCAGGGCTATTTTGTCTATGACTCAAAGAAATCGGGTGCAAAGACCGTTTCCCACCTTCGCTTCGGCAAGAGCCCTATCAAGGCGCCGTATCTGATCACTTCCGCCGATTTCGTGGCGTGTCATCAGTTCAACTTTCTGGAAAAGGAGGAAATGCTCGGTTTTGCGAAACATGGAGCGACATTCCTGCTGAACAGCCCATATAGCAAAGAGGAGGTTTGGGATCGGCTGCCCTACAAAGTTCAACGGGCAATCATCGAAAAGGGATTAAAACTCTGCATAATCGACGCGGCCGATGTGGCAGGTAAAACCGGCATGGCTGGCCGAATCAATACGATAATGCAGACTTGTTTCTTCGCACTTTCGGGCATTCTCTCGCCGGAGGACGCGATCGCGCAGATAAAAAAGGCGATCGAGAAAACTTACACCAAAAAAGGACGGCAGGTCATCGAAAAGAACTTCGAAGCTGTCGATCAGACGCTTGAAAATCTCTTCGAGGTTATTATCCCTGAGACAGTCACCGCAGCCGAGACGAATGGCCGTTCGATTCTCGAAAATGCGCCGGACTTTGTAAGGAACGTTACCCAAATGATGATAGCGGGTCAGGGCGACCAGATACCTGTCAGCGCCCTGCCGGTGGACGGAACCTACCCGAACTCGACTTCTAAATGGGAGAAGCGGAACGTATCGAATCGCGTCGCCGTTTGGGAGTCGGACACCTGCATCCAGTGCGGCAATTGCAGTTTCGTATGCCCGCACAGCGTCATACGATCAAGGTTCTTTCATAAGGAAAATCTTGGCACCGCACCCGTGGGATTCAAGTCGGCGCCGATCAATGCACGCGGTTTCCCAGAGACGCGGTTCTCGCTCCAGGTCTATCTGGAAGACTGCACCGGCTGCAATCTATGTTATGAAGTCTGTCCGGTACGTGAGAATAGCCTGGGTGACCGGCGAGCGATCAATTTAGCGGAAAAGCCCGCTGACCTCGCCGCGGAGAGGGCGGGAATTGAATTTTTCGAAGCTCTGCCTCAAAACGAGAAGACCGATGTCAATTACGCGACGGTCCATGGTGTCCAGTTCCTCGACCCGCTATTTGAGTTTTCGGGTGCGTGCGCTGGCTGCGGAGAAACGCCGTATATCAAAGTCCTTACCCAGCTTTTCGGAGACCGGCTACTTGTCGCCAATGCTACCGGCTGTTCGTCTATCTTCGGCGGCAATCTGCCAACTACGCCGTGGGCATCGGACCTAAAGGGCCGCGGCCCGGCGTGGTCGAATTCGCTTTTTGAGGATAACGCCGAATTCGGTCTCGGCATGAGGGTAACGGCCGACAAGCAGCTCGAAATGGCACATCGATTGCTCGACCGGCTACGGGCGGACCTCGGCGACGAGGCGGTGGACGATCTTATCAACTCTCCGCAAACGGTCGAAAGCGAGATAGAGCGGCAACGTACGCGGGTGGCGTTGCTGAAGGATCAACTAGCGCACATCGACACCGATGAGGCTAAACATCTTCTCTCGATGGCCGATCAGCTCGTTCACCGGACGGTCTGGCTGATCGGCGGAGATGGATGGGCATACGACATCGGTTCGGGCGGACTTGATCATGCTCTTTCGACGGGCCGCAACATTAATGTACTGGTGCTCGACACCGAGGTCTACTCCAACACGGGAGGTCAGATGTCCAAGGCAACTCCGACCGGAGCAACCGCAAAATTTGCCTCGGCGGGCAAACGTGTCGGGAAGAAAGACCTCGCATTGCAGATGATCTCGTACGGCAACGTTTACGTTGCGCAAGTTGCGATGGGAGCGAATCCACAGCAGACACTGCTTGCTATGCGCGAAGCGGAAGCATACGACGGTCCGTCGCTGATCCTCGCATACAGTCACTGCATTGCCCACGGTATCGATATGGAAAAAGGTCTCGATCAACAGAAAATGGCGGTCGAAAGTGGGTATTGGCCGTTGATCAGGTTTAACCCGGTTCTTAGGAAGAACGGCAAGCGTCCGTTCGTGCTCGACTCTACAAAGCCCACGATACCGCTCCGGAAATATGCCTACAACGAACTGCGTTACAAGGTACTTACGCAAACGGCCCCGGAAGATGCCGAGCGGCTGATGAACCTCGCTCAGGAGATCGTTGACCTGCGCTGGAAAACCTATGAAGAGATGGCCGGATTCGGAGCCAGCTCCTTCCAGCCGGTGTTATAAAGGAGGAAAGAAATGCCTGATCTAACTACCCAATACATGGGGCTGAACCTCAGCTCGCCACTCGTTGTCTCTTCGAATCCGCTCTCGCAGAAAGTGGATAACATCCTGCAAATGGAGGATGCCGGTGCGGGTGCGGTCGTACTCTTTTCACTTTTCGAGGAACAGATCCGAGGCGAGGCGGCCAGGGTCGAACAAGTAAGCATGGCGACCTCCAATGCGTTCTCTGAGGCTTCCGACTATTTCCCGGATATCCGTGACTATCACGTGGGGCCGGGCCGTTATTTGGATCTCATTCGAAAGTCTAAGGAACGAACCGGGCTGCCGATCATCGCAAGCCTGAACGGGACCACGCCCGAAGGCTGGATCGAGTACGCTCGTGAGATCGAACAGGCAGGAGCGGACGCTCTGGAAATAAACGTCTATTTCATTCCGGCCGACATCCATCTGACGGCCGCTGATGTGGAAGACCGGTATCTTGACGTCGTGCGTCTTGTTCGCGAGACAGTAAAAATTCCGATAGCGGTAAAAATGAACCCGTATTTCTCCTCGACCGGGAATATGTCTCAGCGGTTTTGTGAAGCCGGGGCCGACGGCCTTGTCTTCTTCAACAGGTTCTATCAACCGGATTTCGATATCCTCGAGTTAAATGTACTATCGGATCTGGACCTCAGCGTTAAGGCTGAGATCCGCCTCCCGCTTTTGTGGATCGCCGTTCTTTACGGTCAGATTCCAGCTTCCCTTGCCGCTACGACCGGCGTACACGGCGCCAGAGAGCTCATCAAATACATCCTGGCCGGCGCCGATGTCGCAATGTGCGCCTCCGGTTTGCTAAAGAATGGAATACCGTGGATAAAGGATGTCTTAACGGATCTTGAATTTTACATGAACGAAATGCCGTTCTCCTCGGTTCAGTCATTCAAGGGCATTATGAGCCAGCAAAAAATAGCGGATCCGTCTGCATACGGGCGAGCCAACTACATTGCGATCCTCGAGAAGAAGCAGTGGACGTCGCCCCGGCCTTGATCTGCCTTCCGCGTAGTGCCCTCTGATTCGAGTTACCAATCGTCTTATTGCTGCGTCGGAAAAAGGGCTTACCGAACAGGCGAAAAAGCTCGTCGAAGATACGGACCCGTTGATACTGCGCAGAACAATTAGTTACCTATACACAAGAGAAACAGAGTTGTCATTCGCAATAGAAGTAGAAAAAGCCAGTGAAACAAGCGCCGAGCGGCTCGTCAACCCTCTTCACGCCGCGGAGTTCGACACTGGCGACAACGACGCCTTAAAGCGATTTTTCCACGGTTTCCATTGCCTTCTTAGCTTCAGGCGATGGGCACCCGGTCCTCGAAGATGATCGCGAAGCGATTGAGGTCGGCCTTCCAGTTTCGGATCGGCATCGTTCATTTTTTCGAGATGTTCCCCAAGGCAAGATAGAGCAATTTCAGGACGGCCTCGTCTCAAGGGAATGAGCTGCGTGCCTTGGTCACTTTTCGCAAAGACATATTCAGCGACTCGATGGAGTTGGTCGTGTAGATCACTTTTCTGATCTCCGGCGGATGTGCGAAAAACGGTACCCCGCGGGCCCGGTTTCTAGCTTTTTGCGATCATCGGAAACCTGTCATCCCATTTCTCCGCGAATTCCGCGAGCCGCATTTCGGCCTCGGCTTCGGTCTCCGCCGGATAGATCGTTCTCAGATCGGCGGCAACTTCCTTACGTTGTTTCCAGCCGACGAAGTTCAGCGAATGCCGAACCATGTGCACAATGCACAACTGAACCTCGGTCTTCGGCTACACCGTCTCGATCGCCTCAGGAAATCCTTTCAGCCCGTCCACGCACGCGATCAGGATGCCGTCCAATCCCCGGTTCTTCAATTCTGTCACCACTTGCAGCCAGAACTTCGGTCCTTCACTCTGGGCTATCCACAGCCCGAGCACCTCTTTCATCCCATCCGTGTTCACTCCGATCGCAAGGTAGATCGCCTTGTTCCCCACCGTTGCTCCGTCCCGCACCTTGAACTGCAATGCATCCATGTAAACAAATGGATAGAAGCTCTCCAGCGGCCGATCCTGCCACGCTTTCGCCTCATCGATCACCTCGTCCGTCACCGCTGAAACTAGCGCCGGCGATACCTCGACCTGGTAGATCTCTTCCAAATGCTGCTTTATCTCCCATACCGAAAGCCCTCGTGCATACAGCGAGATTATCTTGTCATCGAAACCTGTGAACCGCGTCTGATGCTTGCCGATGATCTTTGGCTCGAACGTACCCGCACGGTCCCTCGGCACCTCGGTCGGCATTGTCCCAAACGTCCCTTTCAGCGTCTTCGCCGTTTTCCCGTTCCGCGAACTCCGCTGTTCCGGCCCGCCGCCTCGTATTTGTCATACCCGACGTGCTCCGTCATCTCCGCCGACATCGCCCGCTCCAACAGCCGCTTCGTCAACTGCTTCAATAGCCCGTTCTCTCCGATCAAATCCTCCGGTTCCTTGTAATCCTTTAGCAAATTATCAATGATCTCGTCTTCGATCCGACTCTTTTCCATGGTCATTTTCCTCGTTTTTCCAAACCTATTTCATTTGTCTCATGAAAGGGAGGCATTCTTGTTTGCGTATGACCTATCGCGTGGACGAGAAGTTTGAAGTTTGGGGTGAGAATTTAGTTGGATGATGCGCCCTTGCCGACGCGCGGGCTGGGCTGCCGCATTAAAAGTGAGGGGTAGCATTTATTTGAGGAGTGCGAGGGCTTGGTCGCATTGAGTTATGAGGGCAGCGACCTCGTCGGTGACTGCGGCGTCTTCGGCCACGGTTATTCCCTCGTCGCGATATCGTTTATAAACATCGTAAGCTTTTTGCAAAAGTGGCCGAGCTTTGAGCAAGGCTTCTCTTTTGGCTGAGCGGTTTGGTTCGGCAAGGCCCATTGCGAGATATGCCCGGCCGAGTTCATCATCAATGCCGGCCAACTGAAACGGAGCGATCGTGTTATCTGGGTCGCTTTCGACGACTTTGGCAAAAGCTTTTCGGGCATTCTGGAGCACGGCGATCCCTTCTTGCCATTTGCCGGAGCGTGCCAGTACGCGCCCGCGATTTGCGGCTGTAAGCGAGGTGAGCATCTCCGCATCAAGATTTCCTGCGTCGCTACTGCCGATGCGGCGTGCATGTTCAACAGCTATATCGGCACTCGTCAATGCTTCATCGTACTGGCCTATGTCGCTCGCTGCGCCCGCAATGCTGGTATGAACCACGACCGAGATCCGCAACACGTCCGTGTTGTTGGGACGTTCTTTAACAATGGGCTCGATGAGGGTTCTGGCTTTTCTGAATTCTGCGAGGGCCGATTCCTTTTGGCCCGTTCCGGAATAGATCTCACCAAGCGTATCGTAAGCGAAAATAAGCCCTGAAACGTACCGATCACTGCCGGAGTCTCGCTTTACAAGAGCTTCGAAGATCTCGGTGCCCTTCTTCATGGTCGCAATGCCTTCATCAATTTTATTGACTACGGCGGCACCGCGTCCGGCATTTAGGTATGCCGCTCCGAGCTCGAAGATAAGTCCAAGGTCCTCTCCCTTCTCCGGCTCAGCCGCGACCAATAGCTCTAAGGCGAGCTTGTGATTTTCATAGTAGCCTTGTAGATCCGTCTCAAGATAAGCAGCATCGGCCTTGCGGGCATAGGCCGCCGCAAGCTTCGCCTTGAACTTCGGATCGGTCGCTCCGCTATCTACTATGGAACGTAATATCTCAAACGATTTTTCGTAGCTTGCTTTCGCTTCGGCCGTTTGGCCGAGGTTTGCCTGCCCGTAACCACCCTGGATGTTTCCGATCCGCAAATACCCGTCGGCCAATTCGGCAAGCAAATATGGATCATTGCTTCCCTCGGCTGCGAGCCGGTCGAGGTACTCAAGAGCTTTAGCGGCCAGAAGTTCTTTCGCCTTGGTACTTCCGGGCACCGCTTCGATGGCGTCGTAAAGCTCGTAAAGCACGCTTTTTGCCAAGGTTCTCGTATCATTGAATCGCTTTTCGGCAATCTGGCGTTCGCGTTGGGCGACGGTGTATTGCCAACCGGTGACACCCGTTGCGGTAAGAAGAAGAAGGGCTGCTGCGGCCGTTCCGATCACGGCCTTCTTGTTCCGGTTAAGGAACTTGCGAAAGCGATAAGATCGCGAATCGGCGGTCGCATTGACGGGAAGGCCCTCAAGGTATCGGCGAATGTCTTCCGAAAATTCCTCGACCGAACGGTAGCGTCGCTCAGGTTCGCGACGGATGGCCTTTAAGATTATGTTGTCAAGATCGCCCTGGAGCAGCTTACGGTCGATTGCGGTCTCAGATCTCTTTTTCCCTTCAATGCTCTCGCCCGTCTCAGCGTTCAACTTTCCGTCGGTTCGTTTGTCCTTCCCCGAGGTCAAACCGGAGCTAACCGTTGAAGGCCGCGGCGGTTCGTTTGATAGCACGCTGTCAAGAAGTTCCTTCGGCGCCTTTCCGCGTGTTTGAAAGGGCCGTCCGCCGGTTAGTAATTCGAAAAGGATCACACCCAGGCTGTAAACGTCCGTGGAGGTTGAGGTCGCTTCCCCGGCGATCTGTTCGGGCGACGCGTACTCAGGCGTCATCACTCTGAACTGCGTCACGGTCGCCTCGTGCGTGTCGTCGTTCCAGTCTGGGGAAAGCAATTTTGCGATGCCAAAGTCGAGCAGTTTAGGCTCGCCGTCTTTGGTGACAAGAATGTTTGTCGGTTTCAGGTCGCGGTGAACGACCAGCTTTTGGTGTGCGCTTGAAACGGCGTTGCAAACCTTCCGAAAAAGCACAAGCCGTTCGGTCAGACCGTATGAGTTGTCGTTGCAATATTTACGGATCTCGTCGCCGTCCACGAGCTCCATCACGAAGTACGGTCCGCCTTCCGCGGTCGAGCCGCCATCGAGCATTCTTGCAATGTTAGGGTGCTCGAGATTGGCGAGGATCTGCCGTTCCATCAAGAAGCGCTTCAAGACGGAGTTCGTATCCATCCCGCGTTTAATGAGCTTCAGGGCGACCTTCTGCGAAAAGCCTTCGCCGGTCTGCTCGGCCAGAAAGACCGTCCCCATACCGCCCGTCCCGATCTCACTGATGAGCCGATAGTCATCCACCTGCTCTGGGTGGCGTGCAGAGTTGCTGCCGAGCGAGGCCTCGTCAACAAACAAAGGTTTATCGATGAACCCGTCCGGCGATCCGGCAGAGGCGAGCCGCTCGACGTCCGTGCGAATATCCGGAGCAAGACCGTTGAGAAATTCCTCGCGCTCATCGACGGGCCGCTCAAGAGCCTCAGCAAGCTTGGCCTTTACTATCTTCCATTTGGCTGCGTCCATTTGCTTCCACTCATTTACGCGGAAATTTTTTCATTGGAGGGTCATTTTTTTGAAATGCGGTCGTAGAGCCAAGCCCGGGCCGTGGCCCACTCGCGTTTTACCGTTGCCGGTGAGACCTTTAGCACGTCTGCGGTTTCCTCGATGGTCAGGCCGCCGAAATAGCGGAGCTCGACCACACGAACTTGATCGGGGTCGAGCGCGGCCAGGTCAGTAAGTGCCTCGTCGAGCTCCAGCAATTGATGGTCAACCTCGACCGAAATACTCGGGGCGTCGTCGATCGGTACTTTTTCGGCTTCACGCTTTACGGCCTTTCGCGAACGGGCGGCGTCGATCAAGATCCGCCGCATCGCTTGGGCCGCGATAGCGAAAAACTGACCGCGATTTTCCCAATCGACCGATCGCTGGTTGGTCAGTTTGAAATAGGCTTCGTGCACCAATTCGGTGGTCTGTATCGACGCCGCATATTCTCGATTGAGGAAGCTTCGCGCAAGCCGACGAAGCTCGTTGTAAACAAGCGGAAGCAACCGGTCAAGCGTTTCCTTTTCGCTACCTTTTCCTTCTTTCCCGAGCTCGTTCAGTAAAAGGGTGACTTCCGTTTCCATACTTGGAATGAGCCAATATTAGCACAGCAAACGCCTATATACTGCAAATTTTGGGGGCTGGCGCCGGTGACATTCTGCGGTACCTAAATAAACGAATCGTCTGTTACTGAATGCCTAAAACGAGGCCGCGATATTTTGAGCCGCTTTTACTAAGAACGTCGCGTTTTAATGTAGAGGAGCCATTCATCGGAAGGAATTAGAGCTGATATGTTGAATCGAACATTTGCAGGAGTCTTGATCTTAGTATTGGCGGCGGGCCCGATCTTCGCCGATTACAAGATCTCACAACAGACGGTCATAGAGACTATGACTTTTGAATCTACTACTTACTCAAAAGGCGTTCGCCAACGTCGTGAACAGAAGATCGATTTCGGCGGTGACGCTGAGAAAGCGGCGATCATGGCGAACGCAATGCCAAATTTCATCGAAATTTCTCAGTGTGACCTGAAACAGGATGTTACTTTGAGCGAGGCAAAGAAGTCCTACTTTATCGATTATTACGACTGGTCTAGCCTGCCGCCCGAAGTCAGAAAACGCCGGCCGAATCAAAAGATCGAGATCAAGGGAACCGTAACCGTGTCTTCGACTGTTACGGATTCGGGAAAGTCTCAAACGATGTTCGGCTTCAAGGCGAGATGGCTAAAAAGCGTGACTGCCTTCGATCAATCGGCGGATTCTTGTGATGGACGAAAGAATGTCAAGATCGAAACCGAAGGCTGGTTTATCGATCTATCCCTCGATCAACAATCGTGCAAAGTACCTCGGGCTCCGGTAGAGGTCGGTGGATTTTGTCGGCCCAAACTTGTTCTTAAAGCGGCTCAAGACCCCGGTTTTCTTCTCGAAGGCACGACGAAGATCTATGACAACGATAAACTCCAAGGTACAACTAACATCAAAACGACCGCCCTTTCCCGAGCGACGCTTGACCCCGCCTTGTTCGAAATTCCCAAAGATTGGACGGAAGTTGATGCGCTTTCCGAATTGATGCCGGGTTTTTCGAATGTCGCGCGGGATAATTCCGCCACCACGATTATCGGCAACTCAAATAGAAGCTCTTCAGTGAAAACCATCGCGGTCGACTTCTTTTCAGGCAATGCGTCCAAGGTCGATCAGGCCGAACTGCGGAGCTATATTTCACAAAGAGTTTCCGCGGCCGGGATGAGCGGTTTTCCGATCAACTCACAAGCCGAAATATCCTCGGGGAAATTTGCCAACGTCATAGGCGTTGAGCTTAAAAAGGTCAAAGAATCCGGCGGAGCAAAGATCGGCGGACTGTTTGGTAAAGTCACGGGCAACAGCGATGTTGTCAAACTCGGCGATTCCGAAGCCGAGATCGTGGTTACTATCTACGGAGCTGATGGCAAGACCGTGGTTGCCAGCATGGCCGCAACCGAAAAGGTGAAGGGTAAAGGAACCGATGCGGTTAAGGCCGCACTTGATAAGGTTCTTGGCAGCCTGTTGGATAAGATCAAATAGCAGATCATGAGGGTAGTGTTTTCCGTGACCACAGCTACTTTTGGATACAAACTTCGGGAAGCTTTCGGGGATGAGGAACAAAACCATGAATCGAATTTCTACCTTAACTCTAGTCCTTCTGACCGTCGCGAGCTTTAATTCGATCCTCGCGCAACGCACGACGACGAGTGCTCCGCCGCCGGACCCGAAACTGGAAATACTTGAAAGCAAGAATCCGCTCGATAAATTCTCCGAAAAAGGGTTGCCCGAAGCATATATCATCGGAAAAAATCGATCAGACGAACTTGCGGAATGGCTAGCCAAAGAAATCTTGCAACATGACAACGAATCGCTTTCGAAGATGATCGCCGCTCTGCAAAAGGCCGGTTTCTACATCATTGACCGAAACCAGAAGATCCTCTATCAACCGACTTCCTCCTACGATATGGAGATGTCGTTCTATGACTTTGAGGTAGCCGGAATGCTCAGGGCGTCCGCGATGGGGTCGACCACGACGATCAAAAAGATGGCTGAGGTTCTCTCGCAGAACAACCGCCAGGTTCCGGCCGAAAACCTCGGGAAAACGATCTTGGAGGACCTGCGAAAAGCCAATACGTCAAAAGATATGCGAATCCGTTTTGCGGCAAAATTGATTTTTGCGCTCGGCAAACATTCATCTAAACCCGTCGATTTAAACCTAACTTCGCCGGAAACCTCACTGATAAACCTGATACAGGCCTCTTTGATCGAGCGTATTTTACTTGGAGATCTGATCGATACTTATTCCACACTCGTTGCCGGATCGTATCGGAATGGGAACCTGTTCCGCGAAAATACGTTTCGTTTTGTTAATGCTAGTTTCCTAAATAGCAGCAATAGCTGCGACTCGTGGGACGATCTGACAACACTTCGAAACACCGGAAAGAAGACCTATAGATCGGTCGAGAAACTTGCGATCTTTGAACGAACTCTGGATGAGTGCGAGATGCTCGGAGATCAAAGAGCGATCGCCGAATGCAAATCAAGCAAAGCAAACCAAACAGATCAAGCTTTCCGCCGGCAGTTTCTTGAGAGCTTCGGAAAGGGGCTAAGATTTGTGGTTATTTCAATGGCGTCGAATAAGTTGAGAGCAGCATCGCAGAAGATAAATATCGAGCTAAGGGCCCAGGACCCGATCCCGCTTGTGCGAACCAAATCGGCCGTCAATGCAGGAGAAACTCGCGATGTAAACGCGAAATTTACAATTGAATGGGCGAAGGCGGAGAATGCGGCTCAGGCCGGGTGTTTAGACAATCTGGCCGCTGATTCTAATCCGAAGTTCGACATTCTCGAATCCCCTTCGCTGGAAGGAAAAAAGGTCGAGTGGATATTGCTTGCGGAGGACGCGGAATATTTAGGGGACGATTCCGTCAAGTTGAGCACACAGACCGATAAACTGCTTGGTCAGGCGGGCGAAAGCACGGTCAGCGTCGTCGGCAAACCTCAGTCGGAAGACCTAACCAACAGGAAGACATATGCCACGCCGCACACCGCTTACCTTATGGTAACGATCGGCGAGAATGGGACGGTTCTAGGTTCGAAAGGCATTCGTATTCCGGTCCGGGATTGGATTCCCTGCACGGATGATTGGAGCGGAACGATCGAATATGAACGTAGTTACGAGAAGACGTACATCATGAAATCTACCCGGCAAAGCAACGGTAACGGGACGGGCGACGGCATAAGAAAATACAAATTCATCGAGGAGGCTCAGATCAAACTCAATCCGCGCAAACCAGAAGAAATGAAAACTAAGCCACCGAAACCAGCAAACATGTACATCTTTTATCTATTGGAAGATATTTTTGAGGGCGTGCGTGAGAACGATCCATGTTGCGGAAAAACTGAAGGAAATTTCACGACAAGATTCAGAAAAGGAAGAAAGGAATGGTTCACGGGACCGATTCAAAGACCGTTTTCAATTAGTTATCGACCGGGTGAACGCGATTTCGGTTTAGGGTTTAGCGGCTCGACAGGAAGCTTTAAATTGACCGAACAGACTATTGATGAAGTTACGGATACCGATTGCGATTTAGAAGAACTTGCGTCGCTCGATCACCGTGAAAAGGTAAACTCTTCGTTTGATATGCGGCTCGAAAGCGGTCGCTACGGATCAAGATTCGTAGGAACCGCCGGAGAGGTGCTTTACGGCTCCAAAGAACTTAAGCCGCAAGACGGAACAATAATAACCTGGAAGTGGAATCTCTACCGCTGCCGAGATTGATAAACGGAAGGCATGACAGAGGAAACAGTGAAGACCCAGACCCATATACGATTATTTCTCATCAACTTGTTCATCTTGGCCGGTTTACATCCAGCCTTCGCCCAGTCGTTTTGCGATGCGGCCGGTGACCTAGCAGCAGACAACGCGTCATTGCCATGGAAACTTCGGGCTGAAACAAAGGCCGGCACCTGGGCGGCTGCGATGAAGCCCGTGATTCAGGAAATGCAGAGGCTTTTCCCACAACCACCGAAAGGTCTTGAAGTCACGTATGGCATCTTTGATGCAATGGATGCTCACTCTGCACCGCCGAATGCACGTCAGTATTATGAAGGCTTTTTCATGATAAAGGACATTGTCTGCTACAAGCATCAAGGAAAAAACGTCATCGGACCCGAAGGCGAAACGGGAAACTGGATCTACTTTCGCGTAAATGATTTCAAGGGCTTTGCCGTAAACGGAAACTCCGGTGATCTGGTGCTCGCGGGAACTGAATTGCGTTTGAATATGAGTGGAGATATCCGTATCGAAGAAAACAAGAATGGGATGCGAAGCATTTATTTCTTTAACGAAAATGACGAACAACAATTCTCGGGCTGGTATTTTTCCGAAAGGAAGGCATTGCCTTACCGTCGTGTAACCAGAGAAGAGTTTGCCCGGTCTTATCGCGAGTATTGGCTCAAAAAGATCGACGGAGAGATTAACCGGCTTGAAGGGGTTCTGGCTACCTCGCAAAGAACTTTCACGCGCGTTTCGGCCGAAAGGGGAATTATGACCGATGCCGAAAAGCAGAGATTCTTCCAAAGTCTTCGTGAAGGCGATCAGAAAACGCAACAGGCGATCGATCAATATAAGGCCCGACGCAGCGATGCGATCCGGTTCACGGATGTTGTAGCGAAGTCGCCCGATAATGGCTCCGAGGCTTTTGTTGCAAACTTCAACGAGATCCTAAATCAGCCGAGCGAAATTCGATTCGGGAGCGGGAAAGGAAAAGGAAAATTTGTTTACGTAGCGAATCCGGCATTCTACGATCCCAGATTGCCGAAATGGAAGCCGCAGGTCATAACTGTCGAACTCCGGCGGCAGGATACGTCGCCCGCAAAAACGGCATTTACCAATAAATTCGAAGACGAGTTTGATTTCAACGTCATCCGTAAAATGGTCGGGATGAGTCCGCTGCCGAAGCCGCCGACGATCACGGGCATGGGCGATACGCCGGTTCGGGAAACCGGACGGCCTGTCACCGAGAACTCGTCGAGCGCGGAAAACGGCGCCGGATTTTTCGAAGATTTTGCCGATTCCGCTATCGGGCAGGCCCCGGCCAAATGGACGCTTAGCAACAATACGGGCATCGTCAAGAAGAATCCGGGACAGTCCGGAAACTGGCTTGCGATGAGCAAAGAAGGGTTGTTCTTCCCCGATTACGCGGTTCTGGCCCTGCCGAATAGTTTTACTGTGGAGTTTGATGTCACTTGGACCAAGAACATCTCGTACTACAGCCCGAGCTTCTATTTTCACCTCGGAGCGGCCCCGTACGACAACACTCTGAAACGCTACGACCGAGCGCTTGTTAATCTAAATGCCTACACGTCGTCGCGAATGGAGCGTGTCGCTCTCTGGATCGATCCGCACTGGAACAACGAACACGGCCGTTACGGCCTGCAGGTCTTTGACGCACGCGGCGGCTATAAACTTGATAAAGCCGATAAAACGAAGATCTATTTCAAAGATAACAATCTCGTCAAGGTAAAACTCGTCCGCCAGGGATCGCTGCTTTCGATCTATTTTAACGGAACGAAAATGTCCGAGGACGCCGTGCTGAGCGAGAATATTCGCTGGAACTTTTTCGGCTTCGGCGTCGACAACGCTCCGAACGCCGACCCGAGCGATGAATTTTACGTGAGCAATATTCGCTTGTCGAAGTAATAGATGGCAGAAATGCGACTGTTAAGGAGCGTGTTTCTTCGGTCGATCAAAAAGCAAAACACGATTCCTGACCGTCGAGCTTCCGCCTAAGAGGAAAGTTATGAAAAATCAACATTATTTGACGCTAATTTTTACGATCATGCTGATGACTATTGGTTTGCAAGCCCAAACCTACAATTCAAACGCAGGCGGTTACAACGGCGGTTACGGGCAAGTATATCAATCATTTGGGCTCGCCCAAGCGACCATCAGTATGCAGCAAAATACCCAAATGCAAATTCAAAAACTGATGATGCAGCAGGCGATGGAAAAGAAATTCGGGAAAGCCGCGGTCGCAAAGGTGCAATCAGGTTCGAATACGAAAACCGCAACGAAAGGTCCCGCATTTTTCACGCCCGTTTCAAAAAGCGACAATTTCAAGATTATCGCTGATTCGGTCGGGCAAGACGCCGAACAAAGAACTCTCTTTAAGCAGCTTTTTAGCGAAGCCAAGAAAGGATTTGACGCTGAAATGGCACCGAAAGGCAGAAAAAATAATCTCGCCGCCGCAATGACCTTTTTTATCGCTTCTACTGTCACTGTTTACAATGACGATCCCGAACCAAGCGATGAGGCGACCGAAAATCTCTTTCAGGCGCTCACCGCGATGTATGAAGAAACGCCCGGAATGACGGAAGTTCCGAATAGAGACAAACAGTTTCTGCACGACGCTTTTGTTAGCTTTAGTGCAATCCCTTTGACATTTTACATGGCGGCAAAAGAAAAAGATGATGCCGAAATGATGAAATTAGCGAAAGTAACAGCTGGTGCGTTGCTTCTCGAGATCTTGAAGATCAATCCAAATGACGTTCGTTTTGAAGGCAGTACTTTGAAGTTAAAAACCGCTCCTTCATCGAACGAAGCTCCTCAAAACACGGCTCCGCAACAGACTTCGAGTGGTTACGGAATCACAAAATTCACCACCACTTTTGATGATGGTTGGGTGGCAACCCCGTTGAGTGATTATGTTGACGTTGAAAAGGATGGCGTCGAAGTTCGACTTTACTTTCCTGATGCACGGATCGACGGCAATAGGCCGCAGAACACTAACAATTTTGAGCCTTATTACTGGGATGTGTTTGTGAAATCGTCATTTAATGTCAAACAAGCTTTCGTCCGTGAAAAAGAGCAGTACAGCATGGGTCAATCGGACAACTACGAAGCCGCAGCCACCGATAAACAAACGGGTAAAAGCCGTTATGTCGGTATGGGTCTCGCTTTTTTCAACGGAAGCTGCTGGACGATCGTCGTTAACGCACCGGACAGGAAAACTTATTATTCGATGTTCCCGAACGATTCGAGCCTTAAACAGATGCTCAACTACAATAAGTTTGGCGTTGCACAAGAGGATTTGATCGGTAAATGGAGCAGTTTTGATGCCGCCAGCATTCAGTTTTACAACATCTATTCGGGTGACCTAGCAGGAATGGCAACTGCTTCGACAAATGATTCCTTTGTTTTCTACGGCAACGGAACCTATCAGAGCGAGCACGCCGGAACCAGCACTTTCCGTGGGTCTTTGGCTCATGGCAAATCCAACTACAGAGGAACTTTTCGTGCAAACGACTGGAATTTAACCTTATCCAACCGCGGAGCAAATGATCCCGGGGAATTCTCCTCCCAATTTGAAGCCGTAAAAGGCGGTTTTATGTTGAATCTTGTGAGTAAGAAATTTAGTGGTATGAAAATGAGTCTTTACAAAGTCAAACAGTAGCCGGAAGGTCCGAATTCGTGCAAACCAAGCGGAACTTGCTAAGGCAAATTGATGCGAATTCATAATTGAAAGTTCTTTACGAGGTGAGAATGAAGAATCGAAATTTCATTATTTTGACGATACTTTTAGTTTTGGCAGGTATTAGCACAACCAACGCCCAAACCTTAAATTCGGGTGCCGACGGCAACAACGGAGGTTATGGCCAGGTATATCAATCATCCGGTCTTGCCCAGGCAACGCTGAGCATGCAGCAGAACACGCAGATGCGGATCCAAAAGGCGATCTTAGAGCAGGCAGCCGCGAACAATTCCGGCAAGAACCGTACGAGTGGGGCCGTTAGTTCAAAGAAGAGTCTCGCATTCTTTACGCCGGACGGAGCGCGAGACAACTTTAAGATCATTGCCGACGCGGTCGGCCAGGACGCCGAGCAGCGGACATTGTTTAGACAGCTTTTTGCTGAGACCAGGAAAGGGTTTGACGCCGAGGTCGGCCCGAAAGGGAGGAAGAATAATCTCGCGGCGGCATTGATGTTCTTTATCGCGACGACGGTCACGGTCTATAACGACGATCCTGAACCGAATGAAGCCTCGCAAGAAGCGCTGTTTCAAGCCCTTACATCAATGTTTGATGAGACTCCCGAAATGGCGGGTGTTCCTGACAAAGATAAAGAATTCCTGTACGACACTTACGTGAGTTTTGCGGCAATGCCTTTGGCTTTTTACGTACAAGCCAAGGATTCGAAAGACCCGGAAATGCTAAAGCTGGCAAAGGTCGTTTCCGGCGCGTTGCTGCTAGATATCCTGAAGATCAACCCGAACGGCGTCCGCTTTGAGGGCAATACCTTGAGGTTCAAGAATGCTTCCGCTTCACAACAGCTGCCGGAGGCACCGGCCTCGCAGCAGCCCGCAGGCAATTACGGGATCGCTAAATACATAACCAGTTTCGACGACGGCTGGAAGGCGATACCGGTCGGCGACTATGTCCAGCTAAAGCGAAACGAAACAGAAATACGGCTTTATCACGTCAACAAAGAATGGGACGATAGTCGGGCAAATACGGTTGAGCCCAACGATCATTACTGGGACAGAACTGTTTCTCCGTATTTCAATGTAAGCAATATCCAGAACTGGTCGGGAGTTCAATATCCGGTCATCTATTTTCGCCAGGCTGACGCTATTGACAGACAAACCGGCAAGCGGTCGTTCGTAACGATGAAGATCGTGTACGACGGCGGCGCCCGTGTGATTATT
This sequence comes from Acidobacteria bacterium Ga0074141, assembly GCA_001464665.1. GTDB lineage: Bacteria > Acidobacteriota > Blastocatellia > Pyrinomonadales > Pyrinomonadaceae > OLB17. The sequence continues at coordinate 35,517 of LNDP01000013.1, read as the reverse complement.
ACCATTGCGCCCGATCAGGGTTCGTACAGTCAGCAATTTCCACATCCCAACGATCTGAACCGAATGCTTGCTTACAATAAGTTCGCGGTATCGGCCCAAGACCTCGTCGGAAGATGGACCGGCGGCGGAGGGGGTGGCGTTGAATACTACAACGCATACGGCTACCAGGGAATGAGTGCGATCTCGACCTCGGACGAATTCGTGTTTGCCGCCGCCGGCAGATACGAAAGCACTCACAACAGCGCCGGCATGAGCGGCGGCGGTACGAACTTCGCGAAAATACAATATCGCGGCCAGTTCACGGCCGGTGACTGGGAAATTTCCGCAACAAACCGCGTAAGCGGCAAGACGAAGAAATTCTGGGCACAGTTTCAGGCCGTTCGCGGCGGATTTCTCTTGATCCTTATTGATAGCGATTATGAACCACTGAGGTACACCCTCTACAAGAAACGATGAGTGGCCCCGAGGCCGATCATTCGAGGTCTACTTTTTTAAGAAGTCGCAACGCTTAGCTTGCTGCCTAACAACTCAGAAAGGCTTCCACGTTTCGAATCGAAGGAGAGATTATGAAAGGAATCAAATGTTGTATTTTTTGTTTAGTTGTCGGTCTGGTTTTGTCGATCCAAACGGCTTCAGCGCAGACTTCGGCTTTTACCTACCAAGGTAGTTTGAAAAATGGGGGCAATCCGGCAAACGGCACTTTTGATTTTGAAGTTAGCTTATTCGATGGGCTGACGGGAGGTTCAGAGCTGTTTTCCAACATCGTCCCCGGTGTTGTTGTAACAAACGGAATATTTTCACTTTCGCTAAATTTTGGAAGCGCTACTTTTCCGGGCGCAAATCGGTTTTTGGAAATCCGTGTCAGACCGGCGGGCGGCGCTGCATTTACCGTTTTAAGTCCTCGCCAGTTAATAGGGAGCTCACCGTATTCGATAAAAAGTTTGCTCTCAGAAACCACCAATAATGCCCTTTCACTCGGCGGAATCGCGGCAGATCAATATGTTACGACAACAAGCGGCGGCACGAATTTTATTCGGAATCAGCAAGCCGCAGCACAGGCTTCAACCGACTTCTGGATCAGCGGAAGAGGAAGTGCGGACATTTTGAATGCCGGAACTGAGTTTCAGATTCGGGGTGGTCGCATCCTTTCCAACGAGGGAGATTCTAATCTTTTTGCCGGTGATTCTGCGGGTATAGTGAATACAGGTTCGAGCAATGCATTCTTCGGATATTTTGCCGGATCTCGAAATTCAACGTCTCAGCAGAATTCATTTTTCGGGACAGGTGCCGGTCAATTCAATACGACTGGCAATGGAAATTCTTTTTTCGGACGAGGAGCTGGAGCAAATAACACGACCGGAAGTTTTAACACGGTTATCGGAGCGAACGCGAATGTAGCATTTGGAATCACGAATGCAACCGCGATTGGTAGTGTTGCGTTTGTTTCACAGAGCAATTCGTTGGTTTTGGGCAACGATGTCAGTGTTGGCATCGGCACGACCGCACCTGCGGCCCGGTTCCACATCGTGGACAACGGGGTTCAGATTCGAATTGGGAGACCTTCCCAATGCTCGGCGGCAGGCGCAATAAGTTTCGCGACACTTAACTGCACAGATTTTGCAATTCTTGGTGACGCGACGAATACTGTCGTCAATCGCCCGAACGGCGGGCGACTATTTTTCAGGGAAAGCAATCTGGACCAAATGACGATTGCGTCAGGGGGTAATGTGGGTATCGGCACAACCACGCCGCAACAGACTCTGCATGTCAATGGGCTGGAAATCCTATCCACCGGATCAGATGCGGGTTTTAAATTTCGTAATCGCGGCAGCACATCATCCAATGACGATTGGGTTTGGTACGCGAATGGAAACATCGCTCGTTTATTCAAATCCACCGGTCCCGGCGACGTGTTGACCATTCAGCCGACAGGCGAGTTTGCGGTAAATGTTCTCGGGGCCGCCGGAAGTGTCGGCCTTTGCCGCAACGCCTCGAACCAGATCTCGACCTGCTCATCTTCGGCACGCTACAAAAACAGCATCAACACATTTAGCTCCGGCCTCGACCTGATCCACAGACTGCGGCCTGTATCGTTCAACTGGACGGACGGGGGCTTGGCCGATCTAGGACTCGTCGCCGAAGAGGTCGCCGCGGCTGAACCGCTACTGACAACGACCAACGCTAAAGGCGAGATCGAGGGCGTCAAATACGACCGCGTCGGTGTGGTTTTGGTCAATGCTGTCAAAGAACAGCAAACGCAGATCGAAACGCTCGAAGCGAAAGTCGAAGAACAAAACGAGCTTTTGAGAAATCACAAAGCCGAGATCGACGCGCTCAAAAAGTTTATCTGCAACCAAAATCCAGACGCCGCTTTTTGCGCGGCTAAACCGCAGCCACAATAGGAGAAAACAATGAAGATCTCAAGAACTATTATCCTGATCGCCTTTTGCGCCTTCGCCGCACCAAGTGTTTTGGCACAAAACACAGCGTTCACTTATCAGGGCAGTCTCAACACGAGCGGTCAGCCGGCGAACGGTAATTACGATATGCAGTTTACGCTGCATGCCTCGGACGTAGGAAATAGCGGCGTCGGAGCGACGATCACGAGGTCTAATGTGGCCGTTGTGAACGGTTATTTCGCAGTTTCGCTCGATTGGGGAACATCGGTCTATCCGGTGTTCGGCTCGCGTTGGATCGAAATTGCTGTGCGGCAGGCAGGCGCGGGCGCGTACACAACGCTCAATCCGCGTGATCTCATAAAAGCAGCACCTTATGCGATATCCAGTTTTTACGCCGAAACTTCGCGCCTCGCCGATTTCGTCGGCGGACGTCCGGCATCCGATTTTGCGCTGACGACCGATCCGCGGCTTTCCGATGCGCGAACGCCAACGGCGAATTCGCCGTTTTACATTCAAAACGGTTCGACCGCACAAAGCGGCGTCAATTTCAACATTTCCGGCGACGGCACGGTCGGCGGAGTTTTTTCGGCAAACCAGTTCAATATCGGCGCGAATCGACTTATCAAAACGGATCAGTGGAACACGTTGACGGTCGGCATTGAATCCGGCGATGTTTCGACCACCGGAAGCGCCTTCAACAACTCGTTTTTCGGCTTTCGCGCCGGCAAAGTCAATCAGGGCTTTGCCAATTCATTCTTCGGCGCGTATGCGGGTGAACGAACCAATGGCGGAGTTCAGAATTCGTTCTTCGGCGCCGGCGCTGGATTTTCGAATGTAAACGGCGACGACAATACGCTTGTCGGTTTCGACGCCGGAAGAAACGATTTGGACTTAACGCCGACGGGAAGCCGCAACACGATTATGGGATCCGGCGCCGGCAACAGAACCGTCGGCAACGATAACACCTTCGTCGGTTTCCGGGCGGGACGGGCGGACGATGCAGGAACCGGAAGTTCAAACACTCTTGTCGGCGCCGGAAGTTTTAACTTTCGAGGCGGGGGAAACTCGAACACGTTCATTGGCGCGAACGCCGGAACTTTTCTTACGTTGCAAAATGCGACAGCTATCGGCGCAGGTGCGCTCGTTTCAACCAGCAATACTGTTGCGCTTGGCCGTGAATTTGGTCCGGATCTGGTTTTGGTTCCTGGCAGATTGCAGGTCCAACGCGGTTTTTTTCGGGTGGACAATAACAACAACCAAAAGGTCAGTATCGGCGGCAACGATTCGAACTACACTTTCGATGTCCGAGCCAATTCCAATTTCGCTTTTCGCGTCGCCACGCCGCTGACGGGCGGCAACGTCGCGTCATTCGGCGGCAACGGTCGATTTGAAGTGGATTCGACCACCGTTGCGGGCGGCCGTTTGATCATTCTCGAAAACGGAAATGTCGGCATCGGCACGACCGATCCGCAAAGCAGTCTTCAGGTTAACGGGTCCGAGATTCTCTCCACCGGAGCCAATGCGGGATTCAAGTTTCGAAACCGCAACAGCACAAACGCCAATGAAGATTGGGTTTGGTACGCCAGCGGCAACATTGCGCGGCTTTTTAGTCCGACGGGCGGCGGCGACCTCGTGACCGTCAAAACGACCGGTGTGATGACGATCGCAGGTCTCGGTTTAGCGGGCTTTACGCAGCTTTGCCGGAATGCTTCAAATGAGATTTCGACGTGTTCGTCGTCGATTCGTTACAAGGACAACGTTCAAAATTATCGTCCCGGACTCGATTTGATCAAGAAACTCCGTCCGGTTTCGTTTAACTGGAAAGCCGACGGCAAGGAAGATCTCGGACTCGTCGCCGAAGAAGTCGCGGCGGCCGAACCGCTGCTCGCGTCGCGAAACGACAAGGGCGAAGTCGAAGGCGTCAAATACGACCGGGTTGCCGTTGTTCTTGTAAATGCGGTCAAGGAACAGCAGACCCAGATCGAGGCACAGCGGAAACAGATAGAACAACAGCAGGCGGAGATAGAAAAGCAGCGTGCTGAAATAGAGCAGCAGAAAAAGCGGCTCGACGCGCTCACCGAATATCTTTGCTCAAAACAGGCTGACCCGGCGATCTGCGGAACACCATAAGACAGGCCGCGGCCAGAGAAGATCACTTTGATCCGGCGGAATCGTTTGCGTGGACGCTAAGCTCTGCCAATGGATCACTCGCGGGGCGTCATCCGATGCCCCGTTCTTTCTGTTGAAATCTCCCAACACAAACAACTAAAGCAGGGGCCGGAGATCGTCGAAAAATCAAAGACGCGTGCAACCCACGCTGGTCTGTCCCCAGCTCGAACGAACCCCCGCATCTATCACGGGGCTCAGAGCACTCGACCTCTGCGTCGGCGTCGGCCCGCCGTTATTCGGAAGCTAACCATAAGCGGACGATGTACAAATACCAAATACGATCGCAAGACAGAACGAGACGGCATTTTTCATTGGGCCTCCGTCATTCAGTTTTTTGAGCGATGGTCGATTTAGAAAAGCGAAACCCAAAAAGAAACAATTTCCACAAAACCTTCGATAAACCCTAATCTTGCGGAGCCTCGCTCCGTGTCGGGGCGGGATGCACGACTTCTTGTCCGACTAAAACTGGATCCTAAAAGCCCAATACGCGGACCGCTCCGAATCCGCCCCCATCCGCCTAAGCGTCTGCCAAGCCAGTCTCGGGTGCAGTTCGAGTGAAACGCGAAGCCAAATATCGTGTAACTGCGACAGTCGGTATTCGCTCTGAGGGTGGCAAGCCGGAGCAAACAGGTGTTGCAATACCGACTTTGTTTTGCAACTCTTTTAGTGAGGGTTCACCGCTAACTCACTCAGACTTGATACTCGACATGCCGAATCCAGGGTCTTCGGCCCTCCCTGCGAGCAACGTGAGGAATTTGCGAAGTTGTTCAATTCCCCGAATTGCTTTCTCACTGGGAATCGTTGTCGAGCCGCTTGACAGCTTCAAGCAGCAGTCTGTCATCGGTTTGAGCGTAAACTGTCGTGATACTCATGTCCGAATGAGCGAATAGGTTCTGGACAATGAGCGGATTCGTGTTTCTCCGGATTAGCTCGCTTGCGAAATAGCTGCGAAGATCATGAAAATGATAGTTCTCTTCTCTCGTACCGCCTTTCTTGTTGATGCCGGCATTGCGGAGTGCGGTGTACCATCTCGTGCGGAAGTCTTTTACTGGGAAAGGCAACTGTTCGTCCTCGATCATCGCTTTCAGAACCTTCGTCGCAGTTGCGTTGATTGGAACAAGACGTGGCGGCCTTCCCTTTGAGCCGATCACGAGAACCTGTTCGTTCTCAAAGTCGATAAAGTCCTCGGTGATGGCCATTAACTGGCCACGGCGTAACGGCAGGTTGACCGCCAGGACTATCAGCCGATACAGCAGAGTGTCCTTTTCCAATTCTTTCCACAGGTCTTGCTTTTGTTTTTCATTGAGCAACCGCCGCCGAGGTGGCGGCTCCGGCAGAGCCTTTACATACTGCATGGGGTTTCGTTCCAGAATTCCCTCTTCACATGCAAGGCTAAAGATTTTAGAAAGCGTCGACATGATCCGGTTGATGGAAGCCGGTGAGAGCTCACTTTCTTTCTTGCGCTTGTTCTGTCGAGTCTGAAGTTTGGTCCGGCAATTCCGACAATCCTGAGGACTGATACTCGATAGTGTTTGCTTCTTAAAATATCCGAGTAGCAGCCTGATATAGAGTTCTTTGGCTCCTTTGTTTACGTTATTCTGCTCAACGTATGGACGATATTTCTGGTCGATGAAAGTCGCCAGAGTGGTGGTGGTATCGGTTACGTTGTAACTATGATCGAAAGAGGCCTTAATGATCTGGCGCTCCGCAAGTTCAGCTTCCTGTTTAGTCTTCGCCTCGGGAATACTCTGGTGAATGACCTTGCCTTTCAGCCTTTTGTAGATCCACCATCTAGCCTTCGAGTAATCGGGATGAGAGGATGAGACTCGTTTCCCGTTGTATCGTTTGTAGACAGACATATTCTTAGCGAGATAATTTGCGTTAGATGAGTGGCTCGAGGCGTCACACAAAGATCCTTTTAAGTAGCATTTCGCAAATTCTATTCCGCTGATTGTTAGCCGCTTATTTGCTGGGAAATGGGGTGAAAAAGAGGTATTTGGAACGCTGAAGCAGCATGCTGGCTTTTCGTCGCACCGTTATTGGTGCGTGGGTTCTCCAGAATGGCTTTAATTTCAGGCGTGGAAACTTGGTTGCAAAATGGAGGCGCTTTTTTCGACGGCAGTAGCTCGTAAACATGGCAAACGCGAGGCTTAGCCACCCGCCCTCTCGTAGCCTTTTGGAAACTACGAAAAAAGGGACTTTCGAATTTCTTCGAAAGTCCCATGTTTATTGGTCGGGACGGCGAGATTTGAACTCACGACCTCTCGCACCCCAAGCGATTTTGGTAGGTTTGTATAATTTATCAAAACTGCTCAAAACTTCTTAGAATCAACAACTTAACGGCTATGTCGGTTCAACACTAATAAGGCGTGATCAGGAACGCTGCAACCAACCTGCAACCAACTTTGAATGCTAATTCAGGAACTTAATTACCGTGCCACAAACGCCTCAACTCGTACGAAGCATACCTTACACCGTCGATTCCCATCAACTATCTACCGCAATTTTTTTAGTCTTGACTGCGATTGAAAAGGAGGCGGTACAAATGTTTCTAACCTAGAATCACCATCGCCATGACCTATTTCGCTGATGACGCGATGGTCATACTAGCGATCACAATAACTACCCCACCGGTTCTCAGAACGATCAGATCACCTCGCCAGTTTTCTCAAGCATTACGTGATGGACGGTGTTAACGGCGAGCCAGATAGCGATAAGCATGAGAACGCCCGAACAGAGAAGGAGATGTTCTCGCGTAAGACCCCGGACAATGCCATCGCTACCCAAAACTGCGACGGTCGCCGTCACAATACCCGCAAATCCAACAAGTACGTTAAGAATGTGCATTATTTTGGACAGTTTCATATTGCCCCGTTTTAAGCTGTCACCGCCGCGCTGTTATCGCGAATGTCGTGCAAGCTAACAGTTCCACAGCAGGAGCCGCCAGCGTCAACTACGGGCAAGCTGCTGGCTTTGTGTTCATGGAGTTTCCGCGTCGTTTCCTCTAAGGAATCGTCTGCGCCACAACAAGTCGAAGCAGAACCCATGATCTTCTCGACGGTTACCTCTGAAGCTTTAACATCCTCAGCGGCGACACTGTGACAGATATCGCGTTCTGTAACGACGCCGACAAGTTTAAGACTCTCTTTGTTTTCAACAACAGGTGCGCAGCCGCAGCCTGAATCACGCATAGCAGTTGCAGCCGCCGCCGCCGTGTCTTGAGGGGTACAACAAGACGTTGCTTCAATTGGTTTCATTACATCACTACAACAACTCATAATTATTCTCCTTACTACATATAAAAGAACCGCCTTCAGGTCCAACTACATTGGTTTTTTACCGGGCATATCCATTTTCTTAGCGGGCGGCATCATCTTTTCAAACGTCATTACTAACTCTGAGGCGTGTTTATTAACGTCCGTAGCGTCTGGTGCGTCCATTTGGAACGCCCTTTCGAGAGCCACGATATGTTCACTAACGGCGGCCTTCTCAGCATCCATTTTCGGCTTCATCTCAGCCATCATCGGCTTCATCTTAGCCATCATTTCCTTGCTCATACCGCTCTTATGCATTCGGTGGATCATATCCATCTGGTCCATACAGTGCTTAATTTCTGCAAAAGAGTTTCGGGCAACCTCAAGGTCGGCAAATTTACCGTCTTTCGTGGTGTCCCGAAGCACCGTAGCAAACGCCATTGCACTGTGGTGGTGAGCCATCATTAAGACATGATGCGGGCTTTTGTGCATCGCCTCCATGTCCATTTCACCTTTCGTCATTTTCTTGTCGTTCTGTGCGGCAACGATCCCGACGGCGAATAGAATAACTACGAGCGATGTTGATATTGAAAGAAATTGTTTTTTCATTTTTTCCCCTTTTGTCTTGTTTTGATCCGGATAACCTTCAATATATTAGGAAACAGTAAACGTGACAGTGCGTTGACACACACTCAAAGTCTATTGGCTCCATGCGGTCTTCCATTGTCTGATCTCGACTTCCTAAGCTTTTGGTAATTTTTTAATGATGAGTCGGGTTTTGTTTGAGTATCTCGGCGCGGAGCAGGAAGCTTCCATCCGTAACAAGTTTATCGCCAACATTTAGACCTTCGAGAACTACAAAACGGCCGTTGTTTTCTTTGCCGAGACGCACCGATTTGATATTAAAGACGTTTGGTTTGTCGGTGGCGACGAAAACTACTTGTTTGTCGTTCATATTTTGGACGGCAGACGACGGGACAGTTGGCATTGTGCGTTCGGCTGTACCCATTGAGCCAAAGGCGACGTTGACGTACATTCCGATCTTCAAGACTTGCCCCGGATTGTCGAGCTCGACACGGACTTGTGCGGTGCGTGTTTCTGGGCTGATATTCGGGTCAATGTAGGTTACGTGGCCGCGAAAGAGTCTGTCAGGATAGGCTCCGGTCGTAACGCTTGCTCCGCTGTTATCGCGAACCAAAGAAAGATCCTTTTCAAAGACCTGAGCGATAACCCAAACGCTTGCGAGGTTGGTAACACGCATCATTTCTTTGTTTGCCTCGACAACTTCGCCCGCATTTACGGCTCGCTTTGTGATCGTGCCTGAAATAGGCGCCGTTAATGCGATTTCCGACATTATCTGCGACGGAGACCGGAGCGAATTTACCTTTTGCGGTGGTAAGCCAAGGAGCAAAAGCCTTTGTCTAGCGGTTACGAGATCGGATTCGGCGGTTTGGCGTTTGACGGCGGCCTGTTCGAATTCGCTACGGCTGACCGGATTGATCTCGGCGACCTTGACGGCACGGTCGAATCGCTTTTTCGCTTCTTCAACGTCGGCCTCCGAGGTGCGTAATTTTGTCGTGGCCTGCTCAAATTCCTCGCGGCTGACGGCGCCTATTTCAAGCAGCTTGCGGGTGCGGTCATATCTCTTACGATTTTCTTCCAACTCCGCCTGAACGGTCTTTAACCTCGCCAACATTTGGTCAACCTCTGTATTGCTCACGGGGCTGATCTTGACGAGTTTTGCCGTCCGTTCGTAATTTTGCCGTGCGGCCTGAGCGTCGGTTTGCAAGGCTAGATAGCGTGATTGAGACGCTGCGAGTTCGTCGCTGAAGATAACCGCAAGGGTTTGGCCTTTACCAACATACTGGCCTAGTTCGCCTCTTACGGATCGCAGTACACCGCCGAGAAGCGAGATCACCGGCGTTTCTTTGTAGGCGTTCGACTGAACGACGCCCGTCGAGGCCACATCCATAGCTTCACTCGACAACGTTTCGCCAACTGTTCCGATCTTCAGGCCGATCTTTTCAACCTGATCCGTTTGGATAGTGACCGTCTGTTCCACGGTCGTGTCTGTCGTTTGTCCTGTGGTATTGTCGCCAAATGTCACCGTTCGCGGAGTGGGAACCACCTGGCCACCTTCGCGACCGCCAAAAAGCCAGAAGAGCAAAGCCCCGGCGATAATAACTCCGACCACCGCCAATCCAATCAAAAACGGTTTTCGCTTCGGTGTTGGCGTGAGATTTTCACCGGTTTCTGTATCTTCTAGAATTTCTTGGTTATTTTCTTCGCTCATTTCCTTTTTAACTCCGGTGCATTGGTAGACCGCATGATCTCAATGTTTGCTATGTATGTTTCGAGTTCGGCATCGATCAATTCGTTCTCGACATCGAGAAAACGCCGTTGCTCGGCAATGTAGTCAAGTAAACTTCTCGAACCAAGTTCGTAGGTTTGCCAAATTACCTGCAAATTAGAATTTGCCTGATCGCGGACGCCGTTTTGAAAGATCGACAATGACCGAGCCGCACGGTTATATCGAGCGAAGGCCACTGCGGCTTCGCGCCGGATAGTAAGCTCGCCAAACTCAATCCGTCTCTGAGCCGCTTCTCGCTCAAATTTTGCCGCTTCGACCGCGCCTTGATTCCGGTTGAGTAGCGGAAGATCGATCTCGACGCCAAAGGTGAAAAAGTGAAAGACATCCTGTATTGGGCGAAGCAGGCCTTGATCGTCGATCCCGCTGAGCATAAAGCCCGTATTCATCCGCTGATAGCCGCTTTTAACACTCGCGTCGATCCTACCCTCGGACTTCGCCTTTTCGATTTGTGCGACAGCAAGTTGTTCCAGTGTCCTTGCACCTTGCAGATCGGGACGCTCACGCAGGGCGTAATCGGTTGATCCGGAAACTGAAGGCAGCGTGGCGATAAGGTTATTGAAATCGCCGCGAAGACGCAGAGGTTCTTCCGGTTTCATCCCGATCATATTACGAAGCTCGAACATTACCGTCTCGACCTTTCCTTCTGCGGTTTCTCGGATCGATTGCAGCCGATTTACCTCGACAAGAAAAATATTCTGTTCGAGCGGCGCAGTTTTTCCTTCGACAACTCTGGCCGCAACAAGCTCGTACCCCTGCTTTGCCGCCGCCAAAGTCTTTTCGGTAACGTCAAGTTTTTTGATCGCCGCCAACGCCTCGCCAAATTTGACGCGAACTTCGGCCGCGAGAAGACGTTCCTGATTCTCAAGTGCGAACTCTCGGATTTCTAACTCTCGTCGTGCGACGGCAATTCGGGCTGCTCGGCGCCCACCAATCTCAAGCGGGAGCATAACCTCGGCCATCTGATTGTTATCAGAGCCACCGATCTGCTTGGCTCCGCTGGCGGCCACCTTCGGATTCGCGCGCAAACCAGCTTGTTTGACCAATGCACGAGCGGCTTCGACTTCTTTCCGCATTGCCTGGATCTCTCCGTTATTTTCGAGTGCCAATGTGACTGCGGCATCCGCTGTCATTCCGCTTATCTGATCGAGATATTGGGAAGCACTTTCAGGCGTCCGCGCTGGAGCTTGCGCATACATGCTCGACGGCAGAAACATCACGAAGAACGTTATTGCCAAGTAGAGATTCCGTTTCTGCCAGTCTATGGACATCTGTTTACTGCACGATCAGTTAATCTGCTTTTTCCTCATGCTGCTACGAGTAGCTACTTCTTCCCTGAGGACCGACTAATTTGTGTTTTCATGATGTAACTTCCTTTTTGAGTTCGCGTTCTCGTAACCAGTAGAAGATCACCGGCGTTACGATCAACACATGCAAAAGACTTGAAACCATGCCGCCAAAAACCGGTGTCGCCAGTGGCCTCATGACTTCCGACCCCGCGCCGGTGCTCCACATGATGGGCAAGAGCCCGACAACAATGGTCATTACGGTCATGACTTTGGGACGAAGACGAAGTAGCGCTCCTTCGGTGACTGCTTCGAGTAACGATTCCCTATCAAGGCGTCCGACTTCCTCCGTTTTACGTTTAACGGCCTCTTCGAGATAAACGACCATTACAATTGTTGTCTGCACAGCCGCTCCAAATAGAGCAATAAAGCCAACCCATACCGCGACCGAAAAGTTGTACTGGAGCATCCAGAGCAGGTAAAAGCCGCCGGTCAAGGCAAATGGCACGGCAAGCAGTATATGGGCCGCTTCAAGGAACGAGTGATAAGTAATATAGAGCGTGGCAAAGATGATCAGCAGGACGATCGGGATCACGATCATCAATCGCTGGCGGGCCCGCTCCTGGTTTTCATATTGGCCGCTCCATGTTATGTAGTAACCCGCGGGCATCGCGACTTTGTTGGTAATCGCATCTTTGGCTTCCTCAACGAAACTTCCAATGTCACGGCCGCGAATGTTGAGCAGAACTGTGCCGCGAAGCAGGCCGTTCTCGCTTTGGATCATTGACGGGCCTTCCATCTTGCGAATATCGGCTAACTGGGAAAGCGGGATCGAAGCCTCGCCGGGAGCACTTATCGGTATCTGACCGATCGCGTCGGAAGACGACCGGTATTCCGGCGCATACCTTACACGAATCGGAAATCGCCGCCGCCCTTCGATCGTGACGGTCAGATTCGTTTCGCCGATCCCTTTTTCGATCACATCCTGAATGGTAGCGACGTCAATGCCATAACGGGCCGCCGCCGTGCGGTCAATATCAATATCAATGTAAGGAGCTCCGCCGATCCGCTCGGGATAAACGTCCGCCGCGCCGGGCACATCCTTTACCACCGTCGCAATTTGCCTCGCGGTTTCTTCCAAAGTATCGAGGTCGTTGCCGAAGATCTTGATGCCGACCTGCGAGCGGATACCGGTGGCAAGCATTTCGATCCGATTGATGATCGGCTGCGTCCAGATGTTTGTTACGCCCGGCATCCGCGTCGCTTCGTCCATTTCGGCAATCAGTTTCTCCCGCGTCATCCCATCACGCCACTCAGCTTCGGACTTCAGATGAACGATGGTTTCGTTCATGTTGACCGGCGAGGGATCGGTCGAAGTTTCGGCGCGTCCGGCTTTTCCGACCGCCCATTCAACCTCGGGAAAGGCTTTCAAAATCTCGTCTTGTTTGCTCAGGATCCTCGTCGCCTCGTCGAGTGAAATTGCGGGATCGGTCACCGGCATGTACATCAGGTCGCCTTCATTCAACGGAGGCATGAACTCGCTGCCGATCTGAGTCGCGACGATCATCGCACCCGAGAAAAACGCCAGAGCGAGCAAAACCGTGGCGAGCCTATTCCGAAGAGCAATGAGCAGCAGTGGCTTATACACCCGGCGCAAAATGCGCATGATCGGATTCCACTCCTCGGGCCGCAGTTTCCCGCCGAGCAGATAGCCGCACAGAACGGGGATGAGCGTGACAGCGATGACGGCCGCCGCGATCATCGCGAAGGTTTTCGTGAACGCCAGCGGATGAAAAAGCTTTCCTTCCTGTCCCGTTAATGCGAAGACGGGGATAAAGGCGATAACAATGATCGCTATCGACGCGACGATCGGGCGTCCGACCATCTTTGTCGCTTCCAGCACTATCTCCCAAACACGCTTTCTGTCGGAAAAGCTCACTCCCTCCTTCTCGATCGCCCGATAAGCATTTTCAGTCACGACAATTCCAGCATCTACAAGGTCAGAAACCGCGATCGCGATACCGGCAAGCGACATGATGTTCGACGTGATCCCAAAGATATACATCAAGAGGAACGCGGCAAGTGCGGCAAGCAAAAGAGGTATCGTAACTATCAGGGTCGAACGAAAATGAGCGAGGAAGATCAGATTTACAAGTGTCACGAGGATGAACTCCTCGGTCAAGGCCCATGTGAGCGTATCGGCTGTGCGGTTGATCAGATCCGTGCGGTCATAAAATGAGACCAGCCGAACGCCCGGAGGCAGGCCGGGTTTGATCTCCTCGATCTTTTTCTTGATGTTCTCGATCGCCTCCAGCGCGCTGATGCCGTAGCGCATAATGACGACGCCCCCGACCGCTTCTTTGCCGTTTTTATCAAGCGAGCCTGTTCGAAAGGCGTTGCCGAGTTTGACCTCGCCGAGATTTCGGACGTAGATCGGAGTTCCGTTCTGAGAGCCGACGACGATATTTTCGACATCCGCGACCGATTCAACCAGCCCGATACCGCGGACAATGGCCCATTCGCCGCCCTGTTCAACGACGTTTCCGCCGACATTGTTATTCGACCGTTCAACCGCCTCGACCACCGTGGATAACGGCATGTTGTAAGCCCGGAGCTTATTCGGGTCTATGTCCACCTGATACTGCTGGACAAAGCCGCCGACCGTCGCAACTTCCGCGATTCCGGGGGTCGAATTGAGCTGGTAGCGCACGAACCAGTCCTGCAGCGTGCGCAGATCGCGGAGGCTCATCTCGTCCGATTCGAGCGTATACCAGAATACCTGGCCAAGACCGGTCGCGTCCGGGCCGAGCGTTGGCACGACGCCCTGCGGCAGTTGTTTCGTGACGAGATTTAGGCGCTCCAGCACTCGTGTCCGGGCCCAATAAAGATCGACGTTATCCTCAAAGATAATGTTGACCATCGAAAAGCTGAAGGCGGAACTTGCCCTGACGGTCCGAACTCCCGGCAGCCCCTGAAGGCTAGTCACAAGCGGATAAGTAACCTGATCCTCGACCTCTCGGGGCGAACGCCCGGCCCAGTCGGTAAAAACTATAACCTGGTTATCCGAGAGGTCAGGGATGGCATCGATCGGAGTCTTGACAAGAGCGTAATATCCGGCGATCGCCAACGCAATGTAAATTGCAATTACGATTATCCGGTTGTTCAACGACCATTCAATAAGCCAGTTGATCATATTAACAACACCCTTGTTCTAATACTTTCGGCGGACATTTAACTCAGCCATAAGAACGGAAAACGCAAGCAATCGCCCTGCTCCGGCTTCACTCATTGCGCCGTTACGGGAATCGATGTTTTTCCTTTTCCCGCCGGACCTTCGTAAGTGATTTGCATCTCCCATCCGCCGGTCATCTCGATTTTGACTTTGCCGCGATAAACGCCGGGCGTGCCAGTGGTGGTCAAAGCCGCTGCGTTGTTCATCTCCCCCATCGAACCCATCGCGGGCATATAGAAATTGAGCGAAGCCGCTCCCACGTCAACCGCTTTACCCGAAGCATCCGTAAAAGCAAGCATTAGTTCCTGCTCTCCGTTTTTGACTTTGCCCGTATCGCTTGATACCGAAACCGTCAAATTGTTAATCGAACCGCTTTTGATGACTTTTCCCTGTACCGGATTTTCGGCGGTTGGCTGCGAGCCGGAACCACAGGCGGCAATAAATGCGATCACAGAAAAGAGGGATATTGAACCAATAAATAAAATTGTCTTTCTCATACTGGAGTCTCCTAGTAGGGGGTAAGATTTTAACAGTCCCGATGCCTATAATCTGTGCGCTGGGACACAAAGAAATAGCCCGAAAAAGGCGCAGTTCGCCGA
This sequence comes from Acidobacteria bacterium Ga0074141, assembly GCA_001464665.1. Classification (GTDB taxonomy): domain Bacteria; phylum Acidobacteriota; class Blastocatellia; order Pyrinomonadales; family Pyrinomonadaceae; genus OLB17. Next base: position 20,210 of record LNDP01000013.1, on the reverse strand, counting down.
AAAATAGGCGCACTAAACCGTCGGAACTAAATCAAGAGCGAGTTGTGTTGGATGTATCTAGGTTGAAATGTTCGCGAGATAATCTCGCGTGCATATTGTGGCGCCGCAGAAGATATAGCTATTTTCTTTGGAAACAACGCTGCGATTTGCTCGGCGATCGATTTGTAGATCGTCACGTTCGAAGGAGTGAAATTAAATGAGCCGCCGGGTGCGACTGGCGCCGAACTTGAACAGTTTGTCGCGCAGCAAAGGCGAGCGGCCTCGGCTGAGGGGGATCTGTCTTTGCTTTTGGCCTTATCGCAGCATTTCATCATCTTGCCGCTCGGTGAATGAAGAGGTGTCCCAGACACTACACCACCGGCGAGGGCGAAAAGTACGAAAAGAATGAGGACCCGAGTGAGCATTGAGCCCATTATAATCCAGTTTTTATAGATGAATCAGTGATTTACGTCACAAACTACAGATAACCAGATGCGAGTTACAATCAGTTTTATATTGAGCAAATTTGACCTTTAATTAAACCTGTCAATAGGAATTGTCAATGTAAAGGTAGTCAGACATTCAATACGCTTTGCCGTCAAATGCCCCCCGTGCTGGGTCGCGATCTTATGGGCAATTGAAAGGCCGAGTCCTACGCCTTTATCCTTTGTCGTGTAGAACGGGTCGAAGATCTTTGAGAAATTTGTTGGGTCAATTCCGGAACCTGTATCGGTGACCTCGACAATAAAACTATTGTCTTGCTGAAAAGTTTTAAACGAAAGGGTCTTGTCGGCGCCGTTCGACTCGGACATCGCCTGCAGAGCGTTGATCGCTAAATTTAGTACCACTTGTTTTATCTGTTCCGCATCGACGAGAATCAGCGGAAGATTCCTCTGGAGATCTCTAACAACTGCAACAGACTGTGACGCAGCCTGGTTCTCGATCAAACCTACGATCGAGTCCACGATCTCGTTAGGATCAGTTGGAGTTTTGGAGGGTTCGGTCGGTCGTGCAAATCGCAGAAACTCGCCCACTAGTCGATCTAGCCTATCTATTTCACCTTTTGCCAAACCCACAAACTCACGCCGGGGGCTGTCAACCGTCAGCTCGTCCTCTAATATCTCGATGGCTCCTTTTATAGACGCAAGCGGGTTTCGGACCTCGTGAACGATGCCGGCCGAAAGTTCTCCGAGCGACGCCAATTTCTCTGCCTGGAGCAGCTGCTGAAAGGTTGTTTGCAGCTCGTCGTAAGCTTTTCTCTTTTCCTCCGCACTTCGTTCAGCCCGTTCCCTGGATCTACGGAGACGGTCACCCAGCGCTCCCATTATTCCGCCAACGAGATTGAAGATCACGATCTCGGCATATTGGTTTATTGAATAATCAAAGTGCCCACTCTGCCAGTGTAAATAAACATGCGGTGAGTAGATGATCGTCGTAAAAAGAGATGCCGCGAGGCCGCCTCTGAGACCAAATATCAAAGCGGCAGCTATGATCGGTACGTAGTAAAGCCGCTGATATATCTCGTGCCAGACGATCTGATCGGTAGGCGTGAGAAAGTGAAGGACCGTAATGAGGATGATCACCACGGCAATGACGATCCATAGATACAGGCGGTTTCGAGAGGAGATGATATTGAAGGTCTGCGTATCCATCTAGTCGTCCGAAATGCTGGAACCCGACTCGTCTAAATCGTACTTCTGAATCCGATATATAAGTGCGCTTCGAGTAATCCCTAAATATTTTGATGTTTGTGACTGATTTCCGCCGTGCCTGAGAAGCGAGCTACGGATAATTTCCCGTTCTAAGGCTTCTAGATTTATCGGCTCGAAAGGCAGGTCAAACCACAAGTCACCCTTTGTCGACGATGGGCTTTTAACGGTTTCCGGAACGTCGTTAAGAGTTAAAGTATCGCCGTCGGAAAGCACCACCATTCTTTCTACAAGGTTCTCCAATTCGCGCACATTCCCCATCCACGGGTAATCGAAAAATACTTTGAACACGTCGCGAGCTATCTTTGGCGGCCTCATACCATGTTTCGAAGCGGATCGAATGACAAAATGTTCGGTCAGGACCGGCAGATCCTCACGGCGTTCACGCAGCGGTGGAATCGTGATCGGCACTACCGCAAGACGGTAGTAAAGATCCTCGCGGAAGGCGTTTTCTTTTATAAGTTCAGGCAGGTTTTCGTTGCTGGCGGCAATTATCCGAGCATCTACCTTACGCGGCATATTCTCGCCCAGTCGCGTCACTTCCTGCTCCTGCAAAACCCTCAAAAGCCGTGTTTGCGACTGGAGAGGCATGGCACTTATCTCATCAAGGAATAAGGTGCCGCCGTTAGCTTCCTCAAATTTACCTGTCGATTCGTGGGCCGCGCCAGTGAAAGCTCCTTTCTTATATCCGAATAGCTCTGCTTCAATGAGTGTTTCGGGAATGGCGGCGCAGTTGATAGCAACAAAGGGATTGTTTTTGCGCGTGCCGGAAAAGTGAATCCCTTTCGCGATCAATTCCTTTCCGGTTCCCGTCTCGCCTTCGATCAAAACTGTTACGCTTGTTTTGGACACCCTCTTAACGAGGTCAAAAACCTGAAGCATCTTCTCAGATGTTCCGATAACGTTCTCGATCCGAAAGTCTTCGTGAATCTGACGTCTCAGCCTTCTATTTTCCGCTAAGGCATGGCCGTATTTTAGGGCTTTCTCGACTGTAAGCAGAATTTCCTGACGGTTAAAGGGCTTGGTAATAAAATCAAACGCCCCACCGCGCATCGCTTCTACCGCTGTATCGACGTCTCCAAAAGCTGTAATAACAATGATCGGTATTTCGCTGTTGATCGCCGTAGCTTGGCTGACAAGCTGCGACCCCGTCATCTTCGGCATTCGCCAATCGGTGATCAAGCAATCAAATTCTTCGGCGGAGAACAATTGCAACGCTTCACGCCCATCACCCTCACTCACGACCGCATAACCAGCTTCGATCAGTTGGAATTCGAGAACACGACGAAGCGAATCGTCGTCGTCCACAAGCAGAATTTTCGTCGAATCATTTTTCATTCCTACAACTTTAGATTCCTCAATCGTAGTGCATTGACTATAACCGACACGGAACTAAAGGTCATTGCCGCGCTTGCGATCATTGGGCTGAGAAGCAGACCGAAAATCGGATACAGGACACCGGCTGCGATCGGGACGCCGACGAGGTTGTAAATGAATGCGAAGAACAAGTTCTGACGGATGTTCTTCATTGTCGCTTCGCTGAGTTTTTTCGCCCTCAGGATTCCGCGCAGGTCACCTTTTAGCAGCGTTATATCGGCGGATTCCATTGCTACGTCGGTTCCGGTACCCATCGCGATCCCGACTTGGGCTTGAGCGAGGGCCGGGGCATCATTCACGCCGTCGCCGGCCATTGCGACGATCTTGCCCTGGGCCTGCAGTTCTTTGATCTTTTCAGCCTTTTGTTCAGGCAAAACGTCAGCGAAAACCTTGTCGATGCCGAGCTTTTTGGCGACCGCCTCGGCTGTGATCGCGTTGTCGCCCGTCATCATGACGACTTCGATCTTTTGCCGATGCAATTCACTGATGGCATCCTTGGCAGACTCTTTGATCGTGTCTGCAACGCCCACGAGGCCAGCGGCTTTCCCGTCAACGGCGACAAGCATTACAGTTTGCCCTTCGGCTCGGAGCTCATCGGCTTTTCCATCCGCCGGGAAATCAATGTTGTTTTCCGTCATCAGCTTCGCATTACCCAGTAACACCTTTTTCCCATCGATCGATCCCGTGATCCCTTTACCTGTGATGGATTCAAAATCTTCCACCTTAGCAAGTTCGATAGTTTTCTCTTCGGCGCCTTTGATAATCGCTTCCGCGAGCGGATGCTCGCTCGATCTTTCAAGACTGGCTGCTAACCGCAGGATCTCGATTTCATCCGATCCATTTAACGAGATAACCTTCTGAAGCCGAGGTTTGCCCTCGGTCAAAGTGCCGGTCTTATCAACTACAATGGAATTTACCTTCTCCAAAATCTCCAAAGCCTCGGCTTTCTTAACCAACACGCCATGCCGAGCACCGTGTCCCGTGCCCACCATGATCGACATCGGCGTCGCCAGGCCTAAGGCACACGGACAGGCAATGATCAAAACCGAAACGGCAGCTACCATCGCATATGCGAAACTGCCGAAGATCAGCCAGACGGCGAACGCAACAATTGCAATAACAATTACCGCCGGGACAAAATATGCCGAAACGACGTCCACCAGACGCTGGATCGGTGCTCGTGAACGCTGAGCCTCGCCAACCATCCGAACGATTTGTGCGAGCAACGTATCGCTGCCGACCTTTTCCGCTTTCATTACAAAACCACGTCGGCCATTGATGGTTCCGCCGATAACTTTATCGCCGACCGTCTTTTCGACCGGGATCGATTCGCCCGTCACCATCGACTCGTCAACCGAAGTATCGCCCTCAAGAATCGAGCCATCAGTCGGGATCTTTTCGTTCGCCTTAACCCTCAAACTCGCGTTGATCTGCACATCCTTAAGTGCGATCTCAGCTTCAGTGCCGTCGTCAAAAACCACGATCGCAGTTTCAGGTGCGAGTCCGAGAAGTTCTTTGATCGCGCTCGACGTTTGGCTCCTTGCCCGCAATTCCAAAACCTGTCCTAGCAGTACAAGCGTTGTAATTACGGCCGCCGCCTCAAAGTATGCGGAGATCAACCCCGTGTGCTCATTTCTCATCGATACCGGGAACAGATCGGGGAGGAACAGAGCAAAAAGACTGAAAAGATATGCGGCCCCCGTGCCAATGGCGATGAGCGTGAACATATTCGGGCTGACGTTCTTAACGGAGGCCCAGGCTCGCTGAAAGAAAGGAAATCCGCCCCAGAGAATAACGGGTGTTGCTAAAACAAACTGGATCCAGAGTGCGATCTTGGGTGCGATGTATTCATGATAATTCGGCAGCATCTCACCCATTGCCAGTGCAAAAACGGGGAGCGTGAGTACGGCCGAGATCCAGAACCTCCGCTTCATGTCCACATATTCCGGATCGGGCCCGTCGTCGAGGGTCATTACCTTAGGCTCAAGGGCCATTCCGCATTTAGGACAGCTTCCCGGACCGATCTGCACGATTTCCGGGTGCATCGGACATGTATATTCAACGCCAAGGTTCGCCGCCTCAATTGTTTCTTCTTTTTTCTCTTGGAGAAAGCTCGCCGGATTTTGTTTGAATTTATTCAAACAGCCCGTCGAACAGAAATAATAGGTTTCGCCTTCAAAATCGTATTTTCCCGCTGAAGTTTCCGGGACGACCGTCATTCCGCACACCGGGTCAACAAACTCTCCGCCAGCCGTTGCCTTCATGTCGCCGTGCGTGACGGTTTCTTTTTGGTCGCGTCCGATCTCGACAAAACCACTCGCGTGAATGCCTTGTGTTTGGGCAATAAATTTCTGTAAGCAGTCCTTAGAGCAAAAATAGTAAGTCTTGCCCTCATGATTAAAAGTTCCTGCGGCCGTGGTCGGATCGACCGTCATTCCACATTTCGGATCAATGAATTCGTCTGTCCTTGCGATCTGTTTCTCAGTTCCTGTCATGGCCCCTCCTTTTGGGAAACTCGCTCAATTACCGCTGCAGCAGCTCGCCGGTTTACTGTCCGCGGGAGCTATGAATTTCTGCAGACAGCCATTCGAACAGAAATAATAGATTTCTCCGTCCTGGTTATAGCTGCCTACGGCGGTTGCGGGTTGAACTTGCATTCCGCAAATCGGATCGATGAATATTTCAGCCTTGGTTGTCTCGTTTTCGGTCATATGTTTTTAACTCCTGTCCTTAAAAGTAACGACAGGAACTATTCTACAACCTGTCAGCAGGGGTCAGGTCAAGCGCTTTTTTTCCGTCTCGCTTACTGACTCGATCAAGTGGCAAACCGAATCACCCGTCGGCATTGAATTTCTCATTTTCGACCAGTCCTGAAGAGCTTTCTCCATTTTCCGTTGGAGTTTCTGCATCTCTCTTATTTTTCGTTGATTCTCGGCAATTCGTCGAACAATAATGTCCCGGACCATCGGACACGGCGTATTCCCTTCTTTCGCCTCTTTCAAAATATCCGCGATCTCGGCGAGCGAAAATCCCAGATTGCCCGCCGCCTTAATAAATCGCACTCGCACGGTGTCCGAAGGCTGATAAACCTTGTAGTTGTTTTGCGTATTTCGGGCCGGCTTTAGCAACCCGATGCGCGTATAGTGCCTGACCGTGTAAAGCGATACATCCGATTGCTTAGCCAGAATTGTTGCAGTCATCATTGACGTAATCGATTCCCTATCTATTTCCGAAAAAAATGGCGTCGGGCAAATAGGCACTACCCGATGCTTTTTGCTCATCGACCGTATAAACTTCTGGACTCTCCTCAAACATGTCCTTACAAAGTGTCGAGCAAAAATTACATCACGCTTTGGGAGTTGGAGACGCAGCAGGAGCCGGGGCACGGCGAGGAGCGCTTGAGTGCCAGTGAACGATCCGCCATTTGCCTTCTCGTTTTTCTAGGACTGCAGTACCGAGGCCGCCGCTTTCTATCTTTCTTGTTCCCATTTCGGCCCCCAGGGAGTACTTAAATGTCACCCACGCCGTTTTGCCATCGACCTTTACCTTCATATCCGCAAATGAGTATTTCGTGTCCTTAAATTCTTTTAGCTCGGGGGCGAGATGCGAATTGCGGTAATCATTCCAACCATAATTGGCGTGTCCGCTTTCGAAGACCGTGACATCTTCGCTGTTCGCCCAGATCTTATCGAGGGCCGCGAGATCACCCAGTTCGACCGCCACGGCTTCCCGCATCATCACGTCGGTCACGGCCTTTACTTCGTCGGTCTGCGCCGAGACGAGGCCGCCCGAATAGATGCCAAATACGCCGGCACCAAGTACCAACGCACAGATCATAAGCCTGCGAACATTTATTGTCTTCATAGTTTTCTCCTCTATTAAATAAAGATCTCAAACATCTTCGGAAATTACGTTAACCTTCTGCGGCCGGTACCGGAGAATTAGGCGGAAAATTCATGCCCGTATCATGGCGATCTTCTTCCGTTCCGCGATGACTCGCTCCGCACTTGGCCGTCCGAATTTATAAAAGATTGCCGGTGTAACAATTTGGTCGAGCAGAGTCGAGGTCAGGATGCCGCCCAAAACGACAACCGCGAGTGGATGGAGGATCTCTTTGCCCGGGGCGTCGGCGGCAAGGATGAAGGGTATTAACGAGAGCCCCGCGGTCAGAGCAGTCATCAAGACGGGGACGAGCCTTTCCAATGAACCGCGTACGATCATGTATTCGGTAAAATCCTCGCCCTCCTCTTTCATCAAGTGCAGATAATGCGAGATCATCATGATCCCGTTTCGCGATGTGATCCCAACCAGAGAGACGAATCCGACCATGGTCGCGATGGAAAACACGCCTCCCGAAAGGTGCAAAGCCCAGACGGCTCCGATCAACGCTAGGGGGATGTTTATCATCACCTGAAGGGCTACTCGCCAGTCGCCAAAGGCTTTTATCAGGAGAAAAAAAATCGCGACAAGTGAGAAGATCGAAAGCAGGGATAAAGTTCTGTTAGCCTCCTGCGATGCCTGAAACTGCCCTCCATATTCGAGGAAGTAGCCGGTCGGCAGCTGTACCTGTGTTGCGACACGGGTTTGAATGTCACTCACGACGGAGCCAAGATCACGTCCGGCGACGTTTGCTCCAATTACAATTCGGCGTTTTGTGTCCTCACGTAAGATCTGGTTCGGTCCCGGAAAATTCTCAACGACAGCCACCGCCGAAATAGGAATTTGGGTTCCCTGCGGTGTATCGATCGTGACATTTTGGAGCGCATCCAGACTGTTACGTCATAACGCCGGGCTCCATCAATGGCTTGCGAGACGGTTCGCCCGTTCAATGCCGTTTCCAATGTCTGCGTAACCTCGCCCGGCTGAAGCCCATATTGCGCCGCCTTGACGCGGTCAACATTAAATCGCACCTGCGGGATCAGCACCTGTCGTTCGACTGAAACGTCCGTTGCTCCTTCGACGGTTTGGATCGTATTGCGAATCTCCTCAGCCTTTGAACGCAGTGTAGCCAAATCGTCGCCGAACAACTTGACCGCGATCTGTGCCCTAACACCGGACTGCAAATGATCCAACCGATGAGAGATCGGCTGTCCTACGTTAGAGGTAACTCCGGGAACGACCGCGAGTTTATCTCGGATCGCCGAAAGGATCTCCTCACGCGAACGGTCCGATTTCTTTAGATCAACATCGATCTCGGTGTAGTGAACACCCTCGGCATGTTCGTCGAGCTCGGCCCTTCCCGTCCTACGGCCGGTCGAGATAACTTCGGGCACCTCTAAAAGTAGTTTCTCGGAAATTTGGCCGATGCGATTGGATTCAGCCAGAGAAGTACCGGGCTGGGCCTGAACATTTACGGTAAGCGTTCCTTCGTTAAACTCCGGCAAGAATGATGTGCCAACAAACGGGAGCGTCGCCATCGTCAGGATGAACACTAGCGCCACCCCGACGATGACTTTGTAAGGATGACGGAGCGTCCAATGTAGAAGTCGCGTGTCGTATTTTTTTAACCAGCGAACTATGAAGCTGTCCTGGTGTTCCTCAGCCGACGAAGATCGAAACCACCGCCACAATCTCGAGAAAATAGAGGCACCATTCTCATCTTCGCGATCGATCTCAACCGGACCATCGACCGTCTTTGTCTCGTTTCGCCTAAATGTTTGCGGCAACAGATACGACGCCAAGACGGGCGTTAAGGTTAAACTTACGAACAGAGATGCCACGAGTGCAGTAATGTACGCGAGGCCCAAGGGAGCGAGCAATCTGCCTTCGACACCCGATAAGGCGAACAGCGGAATAAACACGAGGGCGACGATCACCGTGGCATAAATGATGGATGAGCGCACCTCGAGCGAGGCGTGATAGATCACTTCAATAGAAGGACGCGGATTTTCAAGGTTCCGGTTTTCGCCGAGTCGACGGAAGATATTCTCAATGTCGACGATCGCATCGTCAACCAACTCGCCGATCGCGACCGCCAAGCCGCCGAGGGTCATTGTATTAACACTGATCCCGAACGCGTAGAGAATAAGAAAGGTAACGATGAAAGAAAGCGGGATTGCCGTGAGGGTTATAAACGTGGTGCGAAAATTCAGCAAAAACAGAAACAATACGATCGCGACAAGGATCGCACCGTCACGCAGTCCTTCGGTAACATTGCCGATTGAAGCGTTGATAAAGTTGGCCTGCCGGAAGAGATTAGGGTTAATCTCAACGTCGGGGGGCAGTGTCTTTTGCAGTTCCTTTACCGCTTCGTCAACCTGTTCTGTCAGATCTTGAGTGCTTGCCCCGGGCTGTTTTTGAACAGAAACAATGACGGCGGGCTTTCCGTTCGTTCCGGCCTCGCCCCGCTTAATTTTCGCGCCAAACTGCACTTCGGCTACATCACCTAAACGAATAGGCGTGTTGTTACGATACGCAACAACCGTTTGCTTCAGTTCGTCGATCGAATAAAACCTGCCAAGGTTCCGAACAAGGTACTCCTGCGATTGGGCATCTACAAAGCCACCGGTGGAGTTGATATTTGATTTTTCCAGCGCGACCGAAACATCCTCAATGGTGATGCCAAACTGCCTCAGCTTTGCAGGTGAAACAAGAGCCTGATACTGTTTTACGCCTCCCCCGATGGGAATAACCTGAGAAACCCCGGTGATAGTCAATAGCCGAGGACGGATGGTCCAGTCTGCCAAGGTTCGCAGTTCTAAAGGGTCGGTCGTTCCGTCCTTGCTCGACACCGCGATCAGCATGATCTCGCCCATTATTGACGAGATGGGAGCGAGAAATGGTGACACTCCTTCCGGCAACTGCTCGCGAGCTTCGGTTATCTTTTCCGAAACAAGCTGCCGGTTTCGGTAAATATCCGTTCCCCATTCAAACTCAACGTAAACGATGGACAACCCGACGCCGCTTACGGAGCGAACGCGTGACACGCCCGGAACACCATTCATCACGGTCTCGATTGGATAAGATACCTGTGTCTCGACTTCTTCGGGTGCTAAGCCGTTAGCTTCAGTTAGAACCGTAATTGTCGGTTTATTCAGATCCGGAAAGACATCGACCGGCAGATTGAACGCCACGTAGCTGCCCCAGACAAGCAAAAGGGCGGAGATCGCGACGACGATCAACCGGTTCTGAAGGGACCATTTGATAACACCATTTAGCATTTTGAATCAGGTGCGGGGATTTCTATTTACTCCACTTCGCCTTCCACTCGCTCATCATCTTTATCTCAGCTTCTTGAGCTTTGATAATCTGACTGGCGAACGTTTTGATCTCTGCCTTTTCGCTCTTCTGCAACGCTTCTTTCGCCATCGCAACAGCTCCCTCGTGGTGCGGAGTCATCATGTCGATAAACGCAAGGTCAAATTCCTTCTCCTTGGAGTTTGTAAGCTTCGCCATATCCATCTTCATGGAATCCATCATGCCGGGCATTTCCATGTTCATGGCCGCCGGCTTTCCCGCGAACCACTGCTCGCGCCATCCTTTCATCTGACCGATCTCTTTTTCCTGATCGGCAATGATCTGCGCGGCGAACTTCTTGATGTCGGGATTTTGAGTTTTACCGTGTGATGGGCAGTCATCGTATCGATAAACTGCAGATCGTAAGGCTGACTCGCTGCATTCGGCGAGCTTTTCATCGACGAATGATCCATCGACATGTTCGAGTTCATCGGCATCGAATTATGATCCATGCCGTTCATATTCATTGATGAATTCGAATTCTTCATCATCGAGTTATGATTCATGGAACTCGAGTTGCCCCCCGCCTGACCGCACGCGGCCAAACCTACGGCGGCCAGCCCCAACGTGGCCGTTAACAATAGTGTTTTCATTTTCTTCCCCCTTTTAACTTAGGCGGTCTCAGCCCTCGCTAACGACGATGCTTCCCTTGTACATTCCCATTCCGCAGGCAAATGATATTTGTCCCGCCTCGGTCGGCGTGATGCTAACGACTACATCTTTGCCCACCGGCAGATTTTTGGTAATACCCAGCTTTGCAAATACGACCTTGCTGCCGCAGTTGTTCTTGTCAGCGCGGTTAAACACAAGATTTAGCTTATGTCCCGCCTCGGCGTCGATCGACGACGGCGAAAAGCCGCTTTTCGAGACGCTAATTTTGACCGTTCTAGTGTGAGCCTCGACGTTCACCGCAACAACCCCGACGCCAACCACGCCGGTAACCAGTAAAAACAGGGCAATCAGCGATCTTTTCATATTTATCTCCTCTAATATTCGTCAATTTTTTCCCAATTCTCTTCCAATTTACGTCGCTTAATCTACGATTTATGTCGTTTCTCTGCCCACAGACATCGCTTATCTAGCGTCCGATGTCACTTATTTCTCGTCCGACATCATTAATTTCCGTCCGATGTCTCTTAACTAACGCCCGACATCGCTTATTTCTTGTCCGATGTCATGTAATTTGCAGCTGACATTAGCAGTTGTTCAATTGATGTCATCTCTCATTGCTCAACGACGATCAGCTTTCCTCGCAACATGTCCATTCCGCAGGCGAATGCGATCTCGCCGGCTTCGGTTGGCGTGAATTCGACCAGGACTGTCTCGCCGACGGGTAGTTTCTTTCGTATCTTTTGCTTGGCAAAGACGACCTCGCCGCCACAATTCTCCGAATCGGCTCGATAGAAAGCTAACTTAACAGGTTGTCCTTTGACGAACGAAACGGATGACGGCTCGTAGCCTTTAGATGAAACAGTGATCTTCGTCGCTCCCGCAGGAACGTTCGCGGCCTTCACCTGTTCAGCCGAACCTGCCGGAACATTCACGATAAACGGAACGCTGATCACTTTCCCGCCACGTTGAAACTGGGCCCAAAGCTTGTAAAGCCCCGCCCGTGGGAACGCGGTATGAGCCGAAACCTCGTAAGCACTTGGTTTTTTCGGGTCTTTCGAATCTGCCCCGTGCGAATGGCCGTCGGCGTTGTGATCTTTTTCCTTCTTATCGCCGTCCATCTTCATCCCGTCCATCTTTTCGCCCTTCGCCATCGGGTGAGCATGGACAAAGTCGACGAGGTCTTCGCTGATAATGACGAAGTGCGCCAATTCGCCCAGGTAATTTTGCAGATCGGTCGCCGGCTTTCCGGTTTTTTCGTCAAAGACCGCGAAATCAAGCGTCAGTTCCTGTCCCGCCTCGATCTTCGCACTCGGCTTCATCGTCACCTTCACGCCATCAACCGATTTTTCCAGCTTTGTATCCGCAACGAGAGCGACCTTTGCCCTTTCAGTTCCCGAGACCTTCACATCAATGCGTTCGACCACTTGCTTCGCATTAGGCGGCGTGAAGTCGGCGTAGAACTTAAAGTCGCCGCCGTTCGGAAACGTGTGCTGAACTCGATAAGATCCATCGGCCGACGGCTCGGGATGAATGTGGTAAAACTCCGCGAGGTCCTTAGACACGATCAGCAAGTGCATCGGCTTCTCGTGAACGACCTGCAGATCCTTCACCACCGCATTCTTACTGTCCTTGACGGTAAAGACCAGCGTCGCGGAAGCACCGGCCTGAATCTGGCCCGGCTCTGTTTTGAAATCAACCTTGAAGGTTGAATCCGAAGCTGTAGCGTTCGCGGAATTTGTTTCGCTAGCAACCGTATTCGCGATATCTGCGTTGTCAACGCGCTGCGAATTCGCTCCGTTGGTACATGCCGTAAAAAAGACGGCAATAGTAAAAACCAATAAAACTGTTCCCAAAATAAATACTCTTCTCATGATTCTTTTCTCTCTTTACCTGTTTCGCCTATCTGTGCTCTTCTTCTATTCACCACCCTGAGTAGTCCGAAGTTGATAAACTCCTTCGATAACGACTCGATCGCCTTCTTTTAATCCTGATACGATCTCGTAGAAATCTGCGCCCTCCGCTCCGAGTGCGACCTGACGCTTCTCGAACGTCTCGCCGCCGTCGAAGATAAACACAAAAGTCTCTGCCTGTTCACGAACCACCGCTGACTTCGGCACGGCCAGAACTTGCCTGTTGCCGCTGGTGTCGATCGTGATCTCAATAAAATTGCCATCCTTGAGTCGGTTGAAGGGATTCTTAACCTCGTATATGACCGGCACAGTCCGCGTTTGGTCATTCACGGTTTGACCAATCGAGACAAGGCGTCCGTCACCATCAGCCGTACCAATTGTGTAAACCTCGCCGAGCAAAGCGGAAGACGTAAAGCTCGCCCTCGTGGATTCGCGGACCGTCGCGAGATCCTTCTCAAAAACCTGAGCTTCTAATAGGACGGTGGACAAATTGACGATGTTCAGTAACTCGGCGCCGCTTGCGACCTGCTGGCCGCTCGTGGCTTTGATCTGGTCGATTATTCCCGTTATCGGGGATATCAACGGGAAATTTCGCGACGGCTGTCTGACGGTCGGCGAGCGAAAAATGGCCTGTCCAGCCTGGGCCGATTTGATCTGGTCGCCCAATAAAACAACTTGTTTATCGGCTGAAGCTATCTCATCGTCGATAACCTTAACGGCTGTTTGAGCTTCTTCGACTCGCTTTCGAGGCACTGCACCAACCTCAAGAAGATTCTGCGACCTTCGAAGTTCGCGCTGAGCCTGAGCTAGACGTGTTCTCGCTTGCCCCGCCGCCGCCCGTGACTGGGCCTGCTGCGACTGCAGCGAAAGGATGGTATTCCGCAGTTCCAATTTTCGAGCCTCGACCTCCCGCTGCTGCACCTCGACGTCCAGTCTTTGCGACTCAAGCTCAGTCTGTCCCGAAACGTCAAGAACCTGCTCAACGTATCCGATCTGTTCGCCGCGACCGACGGCAGAACCCAAAGCCACCGCCTGATTAAGCACGATCCTTCCCGGCACCTGTGCGGTAACGACACCTTTGGCGTCCGGTCGAGGCCTAACCACTCCTGTGGTTTTCAGGCCGCTCGTGATTTGCCTTGTGTCGATCAACTGGGTCTTTATCCCAAAAAGTAGCTGGGATTCTTTCGGTAAGGTGATCGTCGCACCTTTCGGTAACTCGTTTACCGCCGACGTTGAAAAGGCATCGGACGGAATGGCCGCCGTTTCGCGGGTCTGAGAAGGCGGAAGAAGAAACGCCAAGGCAACCGAGCTCAGAAGAAATACAGTAAGAACAACCGCACCTGCCGGTGCAAGTCGGCGAAAAGACGCATCCCCTTTTCTTTTCAAAGCATAAAAGACGACCGCAAAAGAAACACCCGAAAGCACAAGTAGAACCAAAAGGCCGATCCAAAATGAAGTCCGGATAGGTGCTCGAGATACCGTGACCGGAAAATCGGCCGAAAACGTCCGCTTGTCCTCGGTGGCTATCGCAACAACCAACTTGTAATCGCCCGAGCTGTCGAACTGGTAGGAACCTCGGTATAGGCCGCCCGCCTCTTCCATCGCCGCTATATTCCCGGCAACTACGGCACCGTCGGGTCGAGTGATGCTAAACACGACGGCGGCCTTTTCGACCGGGAGCGGCCCCGAACCGAACCCGCCCTGAACCGTTTCGCTTAGCGAAACAAGTACATGCCCCGTTTCACCTGAGCGCGGATCGCCAGGAAGGCGTTTCATAATGACAGTAAGTTCGCCGCTGTCGTTTTTCACATTCCGTTCGGAGGTGATCGTCGAGATCGCACCTGACGCCGTTCCTGCGGGTGCTTGTCCGTTCACTGCCATGGCTGTCATGAGACACAGAGCGGCGACCCAAAAGGCGGCAAAGGACGATATACGAAATCGCCTCGCCCCGGGACAACCGAAACGATCCCTGAGCAATAAGTGTTTGATCGACCTATCCATTAATGTGTGTGTGCCTTGCCGTACAGAGCCTGCATCGACAGAACGTCGATCCTTATGGCGTCAGTGATTGCTTTTGCCAGATCATCCTTTGCACCGTTTGCCTTGATATCAGCCCCTAGCAGCAGATCGTCATCATGGCCCTTTCCTGCAAACTGGCTGAGAAAACCGGCCGGCACGCCTTCCGCCTTGATCTCTTTGATATAAGGCGACCCGTCTTTGTTCTCATATATAACTATGATCTCTTTACCGGCTGCCTTGACGATCGTGACCGATCCGACCTGCGTTTTTGTGCCGCTGGCGGTGGAAAAGCCCGGATAGGAATGATGATCTTTTTCGGTGACTTTTCCGCCCGTATCTTTTTCGATCGAGGCGACCTGAGCGTCGGTTAACTCCTTGTGCATGGCCGTGAATGTCTGTGCACCGGGAAGTGCCGCCTTGACCGAGGCAGGAATCTCATCGGCTTTTGCTGGTGCGGAAGCGTTGTTTGCTGTAGTCGAGTTCGCGGGCGCGTTATTCGCCGTAGTTGTGTTGGCAGCCGGGGTTGTCGTTCCGCCGGAACACGCGAACCAAAACAGGCTCGCGGTAATTGCAATTACGAATATGAATATCTTCATTTTTTCTCCTCTTCTTTTCTTGGTTTGGTAGATTTTAGTAGTCCGATACGTTCGGCTTTGTCCTCGTTGATCGACTTCAAAAATTCTTCCCTGTTGAACTGGCCCGGCACCGTCTTCGTATCCGGCAGGACCGATGTCGATCCCGGCATGAATGCCGATGGCGGCAGGGCGGCACCGACTGCTGCTTCGAGTGCTGTTAAGGTCGTGTAGTATTCTTCCAAAACCCGGTTGTAATTTGTGACGTTCTCATTTAGGCGACGCTGTTCATTGACGACCTCGAACACCGAGAACTCGCCAGCGCTGTACGCTGCCCGAACCGTTTGCAAATTTGCCTCTGCTCTCGGAAGAATCTGAGTTGTGTACAGTACCAGCTTTTCTGCTGCGGCCCGGTATTGGCCGTAGGCAACGGCGACATCCCGACGTATGGTTGCCTCTAAGAATTCACGTGTTCGCACCGCCTGAACCTGTTCACCGACAGCAGAGGCAATGCCGCCCTGGTTGCGGTTAGACACGGGAAGATCAATCGACACACCAAATGTCAGTTCGTTTTCCCGGCTGTTGATAATTCCGCCGCCGGCTGACGCAGGCAGGTCGGTAAATGCTTTGGTGCGTGAAAAGCGCACCGATGGCGTAATGTCTGGTGCCGCCTGAGCCCGAGCCAAGTCTAACCTCGCGGTTCCCAGCCGCTCGCCGATTCGCGCCGCTTGCAAGTCGGAGCGATCGCTCAACGCCTTTTGGGTAAGTTCGCTAAGCCCCAGGTCGAGTCGTGGGGGCCGGTCGGATTGCGGCGCCAAGCGGAGCGATTCCGAGACATCGGCTCCGATCAGCGTTCGAATTCTTAACAAAGCAGTTTCCAATTCGTTTCTTGCTTCGATCCTTTGAATCTTCAGGCGGTCGCTTTCGACTTTGACCAAATTCAGATCGAGCGGCGCCACATCGCCTTCGTTTAAGCGTGCTTCCGTCACCCGAACCAGTTCTGCGTCGGCGGCCAGAAGTCTTTCCAGTACATCGAGCTGCCGCGCAGCTGATATAGCACGAGCATAATCGCGGCGAATTTCGACCGCGATATTCCGTTCTATAGCGGCGACCTCGGCGCGAACCTGTTGGAGTTCGAGTTCCGCAACGGTGCGTCGCTTTCCACGTTTGCCCCCAAGCTCGAAAGGTTGGGCCAGCCCCGCCGAAAAGTCATACTCACTTTCGCCGCCCAAGAAACGCGGGCTGCCGAATTCGGTACTAAAGACCGGATTTGGCCGCAGTCCGGCTTGAACCAGACGCCCTTCGGCGATCACCAGTCGCTGCCGGGCCGCAAGCAGATCCGCCCGACGACTACCGGCGTTTTCTACGAGCCGCTCGACACTCAAGCCATCCTGCCCGATGTATTGCAGCGACGGGGCCGGAGTCGGCACGGGTGTGGGATCGGTTTGCTGGGCGAACGCCGAATGAAAGCCGCCAAAAAAGAGAACGGCTAAACCGAGCTTCGCTGAATACTCACCTACGTTCGCTATAATTTCCCTTATGCCCATGGAGTGTCGGTAAACGATGTTCGCGAGATTCTTACGCAGAAAGTGCTTCTTCGTTAACTCCGGGGCCAGCGGCGAAACGCCACACGAAATATACAAGCCCGAAAAGCAAAATTATTACTAGCAAAAAGACAACGCCGATCACCAATTGCGTGAACCAGGGCGTTTCGCCCTCGGCGGTGAGCGTGGGCGGCTTTACTTCGATACCGGAAAAGGTGGCGGTGTCCGTTTCGCCGTCGTGCGCCACGTTGACTCGCATCTTGTAAACGCCGGACGGCATGGCCGGAAAGGTCACGCTGTATGTGCCTGCCTTTTCGCCGGCCGCAACGCTTGCGTTAAAAACCGCACCGCTCGCTGATTCGACCTCGACCTTGGCATCGACAGCCTTGAAAGGTTCGTTGGTCTCAAATTTCGTAATAAAGAGAAGCCCGGTCGTAGGCTTGTCGGGCTCCATCGAGGGGTGCTTTACCATTAGCTCGAGATCGCCCAAACGAGTCGAATGGGATACAACGCCCTTCGCGTTCGCCGTGGTCTTTGGCTTCGCGTCACCATGATCCTCGCCGCCATGGGCGAGCATCGCGGTAGGCGAGACAACCGTGAACAGGACGCTGCCCAGAACAAAAAACCCAATAAATCGCGCAATCTGACCTCTCATATACCAAAACGCAATGGCAATAGCTGTACCACTCGCATTTTCCGATCTTTATTGGGTTTTAACGGGAGTATTCGACAGACGATGTCGGCCAATGTGTAATAAGAGACAAGAGCTGTCTGTTTTCAAACACCAACGGCGGGCAGGCGAGACCTTAGTTACACCAGCTGTCTGACTTTGAAAACCGAATGAGGATTGACAGGAGAATTTCAAACTGAATATCACGGGATGCGATGAAAAACCTTGGATCATTTTTCCTGTGAGGCGAAATCAATTTGAAAAATAGCTTGGCCCAAGTCGTGTATCAGATAGCCTGTCCTAGCGAGAATATGACTGCCTTAACGTTAGCTTTTCTGTAGATGGTTGCAGGATGGTGGCAGTATTGAAAACGCTCAATGACGATAAAGCCTTGCTTTGCAGTGTTATGGGGCAAAAAGGGCCTTCAAATTTACTCGAAAGCCCCATTTTTATTGGTCGGGACGACTGGATTCGAACCAGCGACCTCTCACACCCCAACCAACCTGAGGGTTAATCATAAGTTCTCCAGATCTCTCAAAACCAATCAAAATCTACTGTTTGAGCGTCGTTTAGATGTTGTGCTCAGATGTGCATCGGCAAAAGTGCAACCATCTTGCAACCAACTTACCAAGGTCATTCCCAATTAGAACGTCGATAAATAAGACTGGCGCGAACATCAAAATAACACATTTTGATTGAAAATCAACACCAATTTTGCTGTTGAGTATTTTGCGACATTTTCGGGAAACAAAACTAACGAAACCCTGTCTCCCAAGTCATTTTGGCTTATTAACAAACCAAGAAGTCGGTATCCGGCTTCCAATACTTTTCCCCTTCTCGCCTACCGCTTTTTATATATTTGAGCAATTTTGTCTGAAATGCCACCCCTCCTTCATGTTGGTGCATCGCGACATTGTTCATTGACAGATGTCACTTTACACCACATTCTTTAAATGATGGATAAGCATCAGGTACCTAAATTGAAAAAACTTGGGGTCTTTACCTTGGATCAGTGTAAGTCCCTGGGAATTAGTCAGCAAGACATATCGCGGCTTGTCGCTGCAAAGGAACTCGTTCGTCTCGGTCGTGGAATCTACCTTCATCCAAAGGCATCTCTGGAGGACGATGTCGGTTTCCAAATCGCGTATTCAAAGTTTGGGCCAGGCTCAGCAATTGGGGGTCTTTCAGCTCTATATCATTACAATCTTGCCGAACAGGTGCCGGGAGAAATATGGGTAATAGTTCCTCCGGAGAAAAGAACCCGAGAAACCGGTTATAAACTGATTCGAACAAAAACGAGGCTCGACAAACAGATCGTAGATGAAAAGGGCTATCGAATCGTCACTGTCGAACGGGCGGTTCTGGAGGCCCTAAAATTCATCACAAAAATAGGTGAACGAACGGCCATAAAGGCTGCCAGAGAAGCGCTTGCAACAAGAAAAACCACGGAAGCAAAGCTTGCAAAAGCAGCTAAGGAACTTGAGCTTGAATCGATACTGGCCAAGCATCTGGAGGTAATCGTGCCCTGACCACCGAAGCAAAAGACACTTCTATTCGGCTATCCGTCGTTCCACAGAACCCAGTCAGAAAAGATAGTTGAGCCCTTGCTACACTTCGCCGAAATTGGCGATCAGCTATCAATATCCGCCTTAAATCGTTAATTAGTGGCGATATCACACTTCCAAAGATATGCCCTCGTCTATTCGCCATATTAGCCGATATATATTGACATCACGCTGTTTACTCGCCATACTTGACGTGTTATGAGATTCGATGCCAACACCACTGATCAAGCGATACTTAAAGAGATCGGAGAACGTTTTGCAATGGTTCGATTGAATCAAAACTTCACACAAGCAAATCTTGCGGAGCAAGCCGGAGTCTCAAAGCGAACCGTTGAACGGCTAGAGGCAGGCGAATCGGTACAAGTTACAAGCCTAATTCGGCTCCTGCGGTCTTTAGGACTACAGCAACGCCTAGAAGTTCTCTTCCCCGAACCTGTTGCAAGCCCTATGGCTCAACTAAAACTTCAAGGAAGGAAACGACAACGAGCTTCCTCCAAAGAATCACGAAGTTCGAAAGGAACGGGCTGGGGTTGGGGGGATGAGTCATGACAACGCTGGCTGAGGTCAAGCTGTGGGGGAGCACCATCGGGGCGGTTTCGCTTGAGGACCGCAACGATGTGGCTGTCTTTGAGTACACACCAGAATTCATGAAAAGCGGCATCGAAGTCTCCCCGATTGTGATGCCGCTCACTGGATCAATATACGTATTCCCGGAGCTGCCACGACCGACTTTTCACGGCTTACCCGGTTTGCTGGCTGATTCATTACCGGATAAATTTGGTAACGCTCTCATTGATGCCTGGCTCGCGACGCAAGGCCGGTCCGCTGATAGTTTTAATGCAGTGGAAAGGCTCTGCTATACGGGCTCGCGTGGTATGGGAGCCCTCGAGTTTTTCCCGAGCAAGGGCCCAAAGGAGAGGGCCTCTCGTAAGATCGAGGTTGACTCCCTAGTAAAACTAGCTTCCGAAGTATTGAATCAACGAAGCCATCTAGACACTACCTTTGACGATCCCGATT
>LNDP01000012.1 GCA_001464665.1 Acidobacteria bacterium Ga0074141 | reverse complement strand
AAGATCAATGAGCGAGTCACCCAGATTTTTTTCGTGCAGGGCAAAAAATACCCCATTTTGGCTACTGACCCAGTTGCATTTTCGTTCAGTTTGCGTTAACTTTCTTACGGTTCGTATATGGGCGGCCCCAAAACCGTTCGTTGCGGATCAGAGAAGGACTGAGGTTGCGGTGTGGGAGACGTGATCGCGGTCCTTCTCGCTTTTTAAATCAAGCTCTTTATTAATAGTCGGTTCAAGACTATTCCGGCTGCTTACCTTCCTGATTTTCCTGTGCAATGGCGTAGAGTGCGGACTTCACCTGAAACGGCGTCAGTGTCGGATGCCTTTCAAGCAAAAGCGCGATGATGGCTGCGATGTGCGGGCAAGCGAAGCTGTTTCCGGTCAGGTTTCGATAGCCGCCGCCCGGCCAAGGGGTTCTAACGTTTACGCCAGGAGCCGTCAATTCGATCACCTGCCCATAATGGAACCCGAATTTCATCGGGTCCGTTTCCTCGCTCTTTACAACAGAGATCAAAGACGACGAAAAAACGCTCGGGAAGCTCGGCTGCGGTAGGTTGTTTGCCGCGGCGACGACTATGCAGCCGGCCTGATATGCTCGGTCGAGCAGATCGTGGAGCGGTGCAAAGAACTGCGGCTTGGTCGTGCCGAGGCTTAGGTTTATCACGCGATAGCGGTTCTTAACGGCCCATTCAAGCCCCGCAAGAAATGCGTGCCCATCGCCCAGGCCGCCCGCTCCGAGCACCTTGATGCTGAAAAGCTCGGCATCAGGAGCGATCCGCGAGATGATGCCGGCACATGCCGTTCCGTGTCCGGCCGAGTCGCCCGCTTCGGAGGGATCGAATATCACCTTCTTATTATCGACCCGAGCCTCGAACGATTCTTTGACCCGCCCATTGATCTCCGGATGAGTTGTGTCGATGCCGCTATCGATGACCGCGACAGAGACACCTCGGCCTGTCGCCGCACGCCAATCGTCGTCGAGCTGAAAGAAAGTCATTTGCGAACCGAATCGCGTGTCTTCAAAGCCGGTGACAGTTGTCATCTTTAGGGATCAAAACCCGAGGAAACTCGTTTCGGACCTAGAATCTGAATACCGCAGAACCGCATCCAAAAGCTCGCGGCACATTGCCCGCTCGGCGTCGCCGCGACTCGCAAGCTCACGCAAAAGCACGGCGAGCTCCATCATTTCTTTGTGTTCGGCAGTATCGCGAATTCCCGCGAGCCACTCGCGAACAGCTCCAAGTTCGGCACCTTGATCGGACATCAGCCTTTCGCCGAGATCGCGGAAGAGCTTTGCCGATTCATAAGCATTGACCAGAGAGGCGATCGCATCCGCACACAGGGCGGCTTTGTCCATTTCCGCGGGAGTAAAGGGTTCCCAGGGCGGCGGGCCTGCGCGGTTGATGTACTCAAGCACCCCGATCACCTCGTCATTGTGGCGGAGCGGCGTCGCGAGCATCATCTGGGTCGAGTAGCCGGTCGCCTTGTCCACCTCCGCGTAGAAAGTTTCCTCACCGCCGACGTCCGAAACGACCATCGGCTGGCCTGATGAAAGCACAAACCCAGCGATTCCCTTTCCGGCCGGCACTGACATGTCCTTGAGTTGATCGGCGACCTCACCGATGGCTGCGAGAAAGCGCAGATCGCCTTCGTTGCCGTCGCGAATGAGCACAGACGCCTCGTTCGAACCCATCGTTGCCGCCGATGCGGAGAGAAGCTGCTCGATCGACCGTGTAAGCGGTTCGACAAGCAAATTCCCGATGTCTATCGTTTCGATGACCTGCCGGAGTTTCGCGTTCAGGTCGTTGTTCTCGGTGCCGGGCATAGAGGGATTTTACTCGATAAGTGTTTGGGCACCAACCGTCTGGGAGCATGGGGAAAAAGTTCTGGAACTTTCCGCTAATTGATTATATTCTGAGGGCAAATCACAGCTCGGAAGGTATCGGCGGCAGGCGATTCGATATAGCGGGGTACGGGACGAGACCGTACTCCGGTATCGAAAGGCCTCGGCCAGGAGAAAGATCCTATGCGGCGGACAGCAACAGCTCTATTGATAAGTTTCCTTGTTGCCCCCGCGGCTGCTCAGACCCTCTCGCTTCCGAAAGAGAACGACGACTTCAAGATATCCGAAGGTTCAACATTTTCCGCGACGCGCTCCGCATCGAATCCCTCGCCAAAACAACCAAGCCCGCTCGCTTC
>LNDP01000011.1 GCA_001464665.1 Acidobacteria bacterium Ga0074141 | reverse complement strand
GATCTAACCAACTCCGGCAAGGCCACACGAAGCAGTGCTCTCAATCAGTTTTGGGCTGAGCATCAACGCTGCTTTCGCAATCTGATCACAGCATTTAAGGTTCCGACACTGATCCGCGAGATCGAAGATGCCCTCAGCAGAAAAGAGTCCATTGTGGTGTCGATTACGGGCACTGGCGAGAGCCAAACCAAGAAGCAGATAGAGCGTGCGGCAGATCAGGAAGAGGCAATCGACAGCCTCGATTTTAGTCCGAGAGAAACTCTTACTCGACTCGTCGCAAATTGTTTCCCGACCGCGTGCTTTCAGGAAAGAACAAATCCATATAGCGGAACTATAGAATACATCCCTCTCGTTGACGCTAACGGCGAGCAGGTCGAGAGTCGTGCAGCTTTGCAACTACGAACTGAGCTTTTGGATAAGCTTTCAATTCTGGAAGTTCCTGAGCATCCGCTCGATCAACTCGTGAACTATTTCGGGCTAGAGAACATCGCTGAGATGACCGGCAGGAAGAAACGCCTGATCCGGACGGCGAAAGGCACACTGGAGTATCGTCCGCGACAACTCGCAGGTGTTCCTTCAAAGCTTATCAACCTTCACGAAAAGAATGCCTTTCAGAATGGTGACAAAAGGATCGCCGTCATGTCCGAGGTGGCATCGACCGGAGACAGCCTTCATGCAGGCAAATCCGTTGGAAATCAGCAGAGACGGCTTCATATCGCCGCCGAACTAAAATGGTCAGCCGATAAACAGATCCAGGACTTCGGGCGCACACACCGGACAGGTCAAGTGACACCGCCGGTCTATCTGCTAGTCTTCACGGAACTCGGCGGCGAGAAACGGTTCTCTTCTACTATCGCCCGGAGGCTTGGCAATATGGGAGCTCTTACAAAGGGCGACCGCCGTGCCGAAAAGGCCGGTAACCTTGACAAATATAACCTTGAATCTAGAGAAGGGCGTTCGGCGTTAAGTGTTGTACTCACCGGCATAATGAGAGGCCGGGAGATCGAGGGGCTCGAAGATCCGAAACAGGCACTGAGAGATATGGGTCTTGTTAAGACGGTCGATGGTGACGAGCAGATCCCCGACAGCGAAAAGACAAATATCCCTCGATTCCTAAACAGGCTGCTTTCGCTTGAGGTGGATCGGCAGAACGCTCTGTTCGACTACTTCTACTCAACATTCCTCGAAACCATTGAATATCTAAAGCAGAAAGGAAAACTCGATGATGGAATGGAAGACCTGAAAGCGATGTCAGTCGCCATCTCGGGATCGCCCCAGGTTCTTAATTCAGATCCCCTGACCGGAGCAAAGACGGTTTATTACAAATTGGAACTTAAAGTCGCGACGACGCCGGCAAGATATCTTGACGTGGCGGCCAGCGAGATACACCAGTTCTATCAGGACCGGCGAGACGGATCGTTTATATCGGTCAGAAGAACTTTATCCCATACTGATCCCGAAACTGGGGAACGGTATCAGATGTTCTCTATAACAAAGCCTTCCGGCCGCAACGTCGCCTATTTACGCGAGAGCGAGTTGAATCAGCGGTATCGGATCGTTCCAAAAACCAAGGCGGAAGACTGGTGGATCAAAGAGGAGACCAAGATACCTGAATTTGAGAACAGGACCGTACATATCCTTAGCGGTGCTTTGCTTCCTATATGGAAATATCTGAAAACGCTTAGTCACGACGCGTTGAATATAGTTCGGACCACAACAGATGATGGTACGCGACTGGTCGGAGTAAAAATCTCCGAAGAATGGCTTAGAGATATTCGGCAGCACTTTGGCCTACGTTCGAGTATTCCAACGACCGCGAACGAGGTGTTGCGTGTTGTCGATTTCGAGAAGAACAGCGTCGATCTGATTGGCGATATCACGGTGCGTTCCGCAAGGTTCCAGGGACACCTTCTTACAGAGATTTGTCCTTCGACCTTTGAACAGATTCGCGAATTGCGGGGAATGGGCCTTGTCAATATTGTTCATCACGGAAAGCAGAGATTTTTCTTGCCGCAGGAGTCGCCGTGGCTCGCTCTCGAAAGGGTCCTGTTTCTTTATCCGCCCGAATCGGCAAGCATATCGTTTCTTCCGGAATTACAGGCCGCAACCGAGGAACTCACAAAACAGGAACCTGTAATCCTACCAGAATGGCTCATCGAACCAACTGTCGAATCCGTGACCAGTCTCGGCGGCTCCGCGAAAGTGTTTGTAGATCAGAACGGTATCCCGCTATTAAACGAAACATTCGCGATGTAAAAAAAATCAGAAAAAAAGGGTATATAAAAGGTAACCACCGCGTTTATCGCGGGTTTTTAGTTATGCAGGCTTAAGTATCGAAAGGGTGAATCGGGTTTTTCTCGCACGGAAAGACCGGA
>LNDP01000010.1 GCA_001464665.1 Acidobacteria bacterium Ga0074141 | reverse complement strand
TTCTGCCATCAACCTGTAAACGGAATGGTAAGTCTCCAGCATCGACAACGACAACATGGTGTCTTCTGTCGGTCGATCACTTTCGATGATCGCTGCTGCTCGCCTTGCGTACTCAATGGCCAATTGCTGTTCTTTTAATTGCCAGTATCCCTTGGCCAGGCTAAAGTATACGCCCGGCAGATCCTCACGAAAGTTACCTTCCTCGGTGATCTTCTCTAGGACCTTCATTTGTTTGATCAATCCGGCCCAGTCTTTTCTTCTTTCGGCGAGGATTGCCTTCCAGTGCGGAACAATATACTCGGAATGAGCCTTCAGCGATTCGAGTTCCTTGAAGTAGTTCTCTGACAGCTCGGTTTGTCCTTGTAGTCCTGCAATCACCGCCTTGCCTAGAATGGACTCAAACCGAAATTTCTTATTCCGGTCAATTCGGTCTAACGTTAAAAGATGCTTCGCAGCGCTGTTTATATCTCCATTGTAAACGGACGTGAGTATTAGCGGAGAGAGAAGCAGGCAGCCTTGATAATCGTCTTTCTCGGTTAAGGCAAGTCTCAGTCCCGTTTCGCGTAGTTGTTTTGCTCTTCGCTCCTGACCGACTGCACTTAGAAGCCCACCGAACTCATAGAGTGCGAGTCGATGACGGTATTTGAATTCCGTTTTCTCGCTGATTTGGGCGAGTTTTTCTCCGTACTCGATCGCTTTTGCGTAATTGAATTTCGCCGCCCATGCAAGGCTCAGGTGTCCCAGGACATCAAGGTGCGAGGATGACATCGGCAAGCCGCTGGCCAGTTTTTCAGCTTTTTCAAGCCAGATGATCGCCGCTATGTCGTATCCGGATGAGTACATTATCCGGCCGATGGCGAGATGATATTCAACCCCGATCTGTGGGTCTGAAGGAGCAGCCGCCAGAGCCCCGCGGGCAGACTTAATCGCAGATGGAAAATCCCGCATGGCACGGGAGTGCGAGGCCCTTGCCAGGTGCGCTGCGGCGATTCGTCGGGGCTGTCTTGAGATTTCAGCGTCTGCCAAGGCTTCTTCGAGAACCGTCGCCGCTACTTCATACCGTTCCAGCCGCATCAGGGCCAGAGCATAAACTACCTTAATTTCGGAAGACGTGGCTACTGCTCCGGTCTTGCGTGCTTTCAGAAGAGCTTCAGGGGCTTGGCTCACAACCTCGTCGAATTGTCCGTTGTTGAAGAAAATTCGTAAAGGCGAAAGGGCATTTGATTGACCTTGGATTCCAACGGCCGCAAGCAGTAAGAGTAGCAAGCCGGTTAATATTGACCGGCTTGCTATCGCGGAACCAATTAAACACCCTTTCGAAAAGCTCTGGTCCATTTAGTTATCTCGAGGGCGGCAGTCACCGTTGCCGTTATCACCGCCCTCAGTATTCGGACGACAGTTCT
>LNDP01000009.1 GCA_001464665.1 Acidobacteria bacterium Ga0074141 | reverse complement strand
ACTTCGTGCGTTTTGGCATAATTGAGCAGCGCCAGTTCTAACGGATCGCCCGCTCCCGTGCCTATTTCGGCATCGTTGGCAAGCACCATTGCCCGCAAAGCACGGACCATGTCAGGGCTGTCAACATCCTTTACGAACATTATATTTTCGGTCAGCGTGCCTGTCTTGTCCGTCGCAATTACTGTAACGGAACCCAACGCTTCGACTGCACTCAAACGACGCACGACTGCCTTTCGCTTCGCCATTCGCTCCACGCCGAGCGACAAAGTTAAAGTGAGAACGGCGGGCAATCCTTCGGGAACTGCCGCCACCGCCAAAGCGACCGCGAAAAGCAAAACGTGACCGATGCGGTCGATTCCTTCAATATAGAGGCCGGCAACGATTAGCAAAAGAGATAAAATGAGAACTGCATACGCTATTTGCTTGCCAAAGACGTCCATCCTGCGTTCGAGCGGAGTTTGTCCCGCTTCGATGCCGCCAAGCATTACCGCGAGTTTTCCCATAGCACTTTTCTCGCCAGTCCGGGAAACTTCGACATAGCCCTTTCCACGCACAAACAGCGTGCCGCTAAATACTTCGCTGTCCAATTCTTTATCAACCGGCACGGATTCCCCGGTCAAAACCGATTCATCCACCATCACGCCCTGCACTTCGAGCAAGCTACCGTCAGCCGGGACGCGGTCGCCAGCTTCGATCCGCAGAACATCGCCGGGAACAAGCTCCGCACTCGGCAAATGGACGAGTTTGCCGTCCCGCATCACCCAAACCAATGGTGCGGCAAGAGCCTTCAACTTTGCCAAAGCAGACTCGGCTTTATTCTCCTGATACATTCCTAGCCCGGCGTTTATCAGGAGTATGAAACCGATGGCGACGGATCCCAACGGAACGCCGCTCGCCCCTTCGATAGTCCAGATCACAACGTCCAAGATAAGGGCAAACAGCAAAATGTAGATCAGCGGGCTCTGAAACTGTCGAAAGAACCGGCGCCAGACGGGGGTCTGCTTTTTCTCTGGAAGCCTGTTGCGACCGAACCGTTTCAGACGCTCACGAGCTTCAGCGTTTGATAGACCTTTCATCTTCTTTTTCATCGAAGCTGATTTCCATTTAATCTACATTGGGGCTAGGGACTACTCGGACACCAATTAAGGTTTTATGACCACTTTCATGACTCCGTCGAGCCTGTCACCGAAAAGGCGATAAGCTTCGGCAATTTCATCAAGCGAAAAGCGGTGCGTAATCAGCGGCGTCAGATCAATACGATGATTCTTCACCATCTCCATAAGCCTCCTCATCCGCTCCTTACCTCCGGGACAAAGGGTGGTGACAATTTTGTAATCACCGATCCCTGCGGCAAAAGCCTCGTATGGGATCTGTATTTTGCCCGAGTAAACCCCGAGACTCGAAAGTGTTCCTCCTGGTCGCAGACTCCGGAGGCAGTTTTCAAAGGTCTCCTGAGTGCCGAGGGCTTCGATCGCAACGTCAGCTCCCCCGTTTGTTAGTCTTTTGATCTCGGCAACCGTGTCAACCTTTTTGTAATCGAGCACTATTCCAACGCCCATCCTTTTTGCCATTTCGATCCGGCAGTCGTCGCCGTCAACGCCGATCACCGTCGCGGCTCCCATCATTCTTGCACCGATAGCCGCGCAAATTCCGATCGGCCCGAGAGCATAAACGACGACACTATCGCCGATCTTAACCTCGCCAGCTTCGGCGCCGCTAAATCCCGTTGAAGCGATGTCAGCCAATAGGATCACCTGCTCGTCCGATAATTCCTCGGGAATTTTGGCAAGATTTGCTTGAGCATTGGGAACCAATAGATATTCTGCTTGTGCTCCGTTAATGGTATTGCCAAAACGCCAGCCGCCGAGAGCTCTATAGCCCGAAACCTCGTCCTCACTCCCACACTGAGCCCAGTTCCCCGATAGGCACCCGCGGCATGTCCCGCAGGGAGTGATCGCGCCAACCAAAACCCGGTCGCCAAGCTTATAGCCTGATACGCCGCCGCCCAGCTCTTCGATCACGCCGACCGCCTCATGCCCGATCACAAGGCCTGATTCAACCGGGTATTCGCCCCGGACGATATGAAGGTCGGTCCCACAGATCGTGGTTAAGGTTATGCGAATCACCGCCTCACCAATACCCGCTGTTGGCTGCGGGACATCCTGGATACCAAAATCGTTTACGCTTTTAAATACATTCGCTTTCATAGTTGTTTTCCTTGATACTCAGAAGGCTTAGCTTTCGATGGCAGATCCTAATACGGTGGGCCTACTATCGAATGACCTCGACCGAACACATGGCCTTCGCCGCCACCGCCGACGAAACACTTCCGAGCAGGAATCTCTTGAAACGTCCTAAACCGCGTGCGCCGACGAAGATGGTGTCTGGCTGCCAGCCCTCGGCTTCCTGCAGAATCATGTTGGCCGGGTCGCCCCAACGGATGTTGTGCGAAACCTGCAGTCCGGCTGACCTCAATACTTCGGCGGGAGCGTCTATCAATTTACCGATCCATTCGCGCGACTGCTCATTATCTGTCGGCTTGTTTTCATCGAGATTCCACAGAATATAAACTGCCGACGACGGGGTAAATGGATCGTCAACCGCTATCAGACGAATTTCGGTGTTCTTCGCCCAACTCCGGCCTGCAACGGTCTTAACGACCTCAATAGCGTTCGGTGAACCGTCAACCCCAATCAATACACGATTACTTGTGTTCTCGCCGTATTGATTCCTTCGAGCGATTCGTACCGGGCAACGCGCCTCGTGCAAAGCCTTTTGCGAAACGCTTCCGAGAAGGGCTCGACCGATAGCCGAGCGACCGTGCGATCCGACCACTAAAAGATTCGGCTCCCATTCGTCGGCCATTGTAATGATTTCGTTGGCCGCATTGCCGCACATTGCCTCCGCCGTCACCTGCCAACCAGGAAACATCACCTTCAACCGCGTGGCGGCGGTCTCGGCAAGTTTCCGAGCTCCCTCCCTCACCTCTTCCAGATGACTTTCGATCAGCCGTGTTGTCGGATGGACGAATCTTGTGGACCCGGCCGAAATCCGATCGATAGATGTCGGCAGGCCCCATGCTTCGCCGACGGTCAGAACTACTGTGTCGACTTCTTCGGGCAGTCCAGCCTTGACAAGGTCTTCTATGGCGAAATTGGAAACATCCGAGCCGTCATATCCGATTAAAATTTTCATATACCGCACCTCCATTCTATGTGGCCGAGTTCATTATCCACCGCGAGATCGAACAGGCCGACGTGCGTCATTTTGTAAACGCATTCAGTTGGGGGAAACCCGTCAATTCTCGCACTGGCCACATTACATCTTGTATGCAACTGACGTTCCTCAGATCTGCGGGTGTAAAACCGCAATTCTGCTAAAGAACCGCGTGCTTTTTAGCAGTATGCCCCCTCTGTGTGGAATAATGCCCCAAATTCAGGAGTTTAATTCAGACTTTCTTCTCCCAGTATCAAGAATTTTGCAGCACCTGTGGAAAGTCGTCGGTCATGGCACAACCCTTGCATATTAGGAAAGTCAGATGCCGGTATGTTGTGTGTCTGGAGAGGCAGAGGTCGATGAGTATAACCATGGCATCGAGCGCGATAGGAGAGTACGGGAAAGGAAGAAGTAAAGCTATGAAAATACTGATCGGTTACGACGGTTCTGATTGTGCGAATGCGGCTCTAGAAGATTTAGGGCGAGCGGGACTGCCGACGGATGTTGAAGTTATTGTGATGACGGCGGTCGATGTATTTATTCCCCCGAAATTTGAAAGCGAAGAAGATGAGGAAGAATTTCATCGGTACGTTCCCCACGGTGTCAAACTTGCCCACGAACGCAACGCGCAAAGATTGGCCGAAGCTGACGCATTAGCGGCGCAGGGGGGCGAAAATCTTCGGGCAATGTTTCCCGATTGGAGGGTCGAAACGGAAGCCCTGGCCGATACACCGCACTGGGCGCTGATCAATGAGATTGATAGCCGGAAACCCGATTTAGTTGTCGTCGGCTCTCACGGTCGCTCAGCCTTTGGGCGGATGATTCTGGGCAGCGTTTCACAAAGAATTCTATATGAAGCGAAGTGTTCAGTGCGGATTGCCCGCGGTAGAACCTTGATCGCCGATACTCCGATCCGCCTCGTTCTCGGCACGGACGGCTCCCCGGACGCCGATGCAATGCTCGACGCGGTTGCTGCCCGGGACTGGCAAAAAGGAACGCAGGTCAAACTTATCACCGCCTCCGAGTCTTTTGCTCAGTACGGTACCGATCCTGCAGATCAAATGGAAAGGATCGAGGACATTCAAACCCTAGCTGCCAAGAAACTCTCGGAATCGGGACTCGAAGTCTTCCCCGTTGTCAAAATCGGCGACCCTAAGGATAGCATCGTCCTTGAAGCCGAAGCATGGGGGGCCGACTGTATTTTCCTTGGGGCAGTAGGTCATCGATTTATGGAGCGCTTCCTTTTGGGCAGTGTTTCATCGGCGGTTGCCGCCCGTGCCCATTGCTCTGTCGAAATCATCCGCAAGAGGTAAGAATGCATGCCAAGTTCAAGGAAAGTAAAAGTTATCAAACATATAATTTCGACTCCGGTGAAGCCTGAAGCCGAAATGGTGATGCCGACCAGCTCATTTGACAAGAAAACGACCCGTGAGATTACTCGGCAGGTGAATGCCTGGGTGGCGGATATTCGAGAACGAAAGATGCCGCATCCTTCCGTTGCCGCGCAGCGGCCAGTGAAATGAAGTGGCGGCGACGGCAACCTTACTTGAGGCCACAATATGGCAGAGATCCTGATCTTAGGCGGCGGTTTCGCCGGACTGATAGCGGCGGAGGAGCTTTCGCGCGGCATCCGTTCGGAAGATCATATAACGTTGGTCTCAAGGTCCCGACAATTCACCTTTTATCCAGCATTGGTCAGACTCGCCTTCGGCGAATGCGAACCGGACGACATTACGTTTGATCGTTCGGTTTGTCGAAGGAGAATGCGTGCAGATAGATCCGAGCAATTGCCGTGCACGGATTGCCGGGAACGATTTCAGCGGCGAGATCGAATTTGATTATCTGATCATCGCCATGGGCAGGCGGTTAGCAATCGAAAAGATTTCCGGGTTTCTTGAACATGCTCATCATTTGCTTGGCATAAAGAAGGCGATTGAGTTTGGCGAGGCGGTCCGAAACTTTGAGCGGGGTGATATTGTCGTCGGACTGGCGCCGGACGCTTTTTTGCCGATTCCGGTTTGTGAAACTGCTTTCGCATTGGCTCGAAGATTTAAGGATCAGATCGACCGGAAGGAGATTTCCGTAACGGTGTTCTTTCCCGAACATATAAGACAAGCTTTCGGGGGAGCACGGCTCCATATTGAGCTAACGAGCGCATTCGCCAAGCATGGTGTACGGCTTTTGACAAAATTTGCGGTAAGGGAGATCAAGGCAAACGAGTTATTCGGTTTCGGAAATAAGGCCATTCGGTATGACCTGCTGATGTTAGTGCCACCGTTTCGAACTCATCCGGCCGTTGACGAGTTAGAGGCGACTGATGATTCGTGCTTTCTTGGCGTTGATAAGTACATGCGTGTGCGGGGTCTGAAAAACGTCTACGCGGCTGGTGACGTGACATCTTTCCGTGGCCCAAAGCTGGCTTCCTTGGCAGTGCGGCAGGCCGAAGTCGCGGCCGCCAACGTTCTCTCGGAGATTCGCGGAGAAATACCGTCAATGATCTATCGGCATGAGATCGCGGCAATCATTGATCAGGGCGCCGAGTCTATCTATCTGAACTATGGCGTCTGGAACAATACGTTGTACACACTGAACAAAGGGACGATTTGGAGTTTGGTCAAGAGAACCCACAACAAGCTCTGGAGAGTGATCCATGAAGGTCTGTAATAGGGCCGCACTACTTCGTTTTCCTAAAGCATAGGTTTAACGAGTGAGTATTTCATCGACGGTTGCCGCTGGCGTTTATTGTTCTGTCGAAATCATGCGACATGCTCAAAGTTACGCATTCGACTTGATCTGTTTCCAGCCAATGTAAGTTTTTGCTTAGTTTCTGTTTGATGAGAGCTCGAGGTGAATTATGAGATCTAATAAAACAAAATGGCCGAAAAGACTAGCTGTGATATTGGCGGGCGGGGATGGAACGCGTTTGAAGTCTCTAACACGGACCATTTCGGGTGATGAACGCCCGAAACAGTTCTGTCCGATTTTGCCGGGTCAAACCCTTTTGGAAAAAACAGAAGAGCGCGTTGCCCTAAGAATTTCTCCCGAGAATATCTTTTACAGTTTGACACACCAACACGAGCGCTTTTATCGACCCTTGCTTGCAAAGGTGAGAAGGGACGCTCTGATCATTCAATCGGAAAACAAGGGAACGGCTCCGGCGATTCTCTACAGCCTCTTGCGTCTGGCCAAGAATAACCCCACCGCTACGGTTGCATTCTTTCCCTCAGACCATTATTTCTCGGACGATAATGGCATTTATGGATCAGGTCGCAACCGCTTTTCGAGCGGTCGAGTCAACCCCGAACAGGCTCGTTTTGCTCGGGATCGAACCAGACAAAGCCGAAACTTCCTACGGCGGGATCGAGCCGACTTCCAACCATTCTTTTTCAAGAGCTGTCTCGCGAGTTAAGCGATTCTGGGAAAAGCCGTCGTTTGAATCCGCCCAACAACTCTTATTGAAAGGCTGCTTGTGGAACAGTTTTGTGATGGTCGGCAGCGTTGCCACATTCTTAGAAGTTATGAAACGTCAACTGCCAGAACTTTATCGGATGTTTGGAGCTGCGAGTACGGTTTATGGAACTGCCGCCGAGACCAAAACGATGCGTTCGCTCTACGATTGGATAAAGGATGTCAATTTTTCGAGCGAGGTTTTGGAGAAATCCCCGTCGGAACTGGTTGTCTTGCGGGTGGGCAATGTCATTTGGTCCGATTGGGGCGAGCCGCACCGAGTATTGGGAACGCTATCAAATTTGGGTGTGAAACCGGATTGGATGGCGGCGCCCGTCTAACTCTTTAGCGGCGAAATGAATGCCTTTCGAAGCAATTATTGTATCTTTGGAATATAACGCTTCTGCCCAGCTCCAAGGATTATGACGAATTTTGTGCGGCGTCTCTTGTGACGATGCACGTTACAAATTCGACCACTTATAGAAGGTGGCGGTCGTAATATCGCACACGAAGTCGTTGACCGACACGCGACCGGCGGCCTATTATCTATTCGCTTCCTTGGAAAACACGAGCCTTCGAGTAGTCGGGATGTGAGGATAAAAATCGCTTACCGTGTTGTCTTTTGTAAACAGACATATGGCCGGGAATAACCTCCTTCAAATAAGGTTCGTTGGGAGTCAGAATTTGAGCCCCCTTAACTAGTGACGTAAGTTGTATTCCGCAAATTGTTAGCCGCTTATTTGCTAGGGAATCGGGGTGAAAAGGTGACATTCGGAACGCTGAAGCACCATGATGACTCATCTGCTCACCGTGGTGGTGCGTCTGTTCACCAAAATGCCGATGAAATTGCTGTGCGGCGGTCTATTTGCAGAAAGATAAAGTGACGATCGTGAGACAAGAAGGCAACATTTACAATTTCGTTTTTTCTTAACCTGTCTTCAATTCATAAAGTTTCTGGTTCGCAGAACCCAGATATTCTCCCGTCTTGGCGTGGTGAAATTGTTCGAACGGTCCATCAATCAAAAGATCAATATGGGTAAGAATATAGTCAACACATGGATCGTGTCGTGCGATAAGGGTTCCGAGCGTATTCCCGCTGTACACTAATATCTGTTGATTGAATCGATTAAGTATCGACACCAGTTCTGCGACAGGCCCGGCTTGGTCAAACGGCTCGCCACCCAGAATCGTAACTCCATCGTGTTCGGCGCTTCGGGACAGGACTTCCCTAACAACTGAGGAAACGGAAACCAATTTCCCATTGTGCCGATCGTGTGTATCGGGCACGTAACATCCAGGACAACGAATCGAACAACCTGAAACTTGAACTACGCTTCTTCGGCCAGGTCCATCAACGACCGAGTTGTGATAAACCCGGTAGAGCCAGATGAACTGATTGTCATCGGAGTTGAAGTCGGGCGACATCGGAGCCTCAACAAAATTTCTTTGAAGAGGCTTCCCGCAATTTACACTCTGGGAGATGCCGAGGCTATCTCTTAATTCGGCTAGTGCATCGGAAGAAATGCCTGAGACTTCGGCGGTAAGTTTCCCACTGTCGGGTTCAAGTATGAACGTGATCTCTTTGCTCATCTTCGTTTGCTGGTCCGTTTGACGCTCGGCGTGACAAAATATTCTTGCTTTTTAGTTTCGGCAGCGGGATCGCCGAGAATTTCCTTTAGCTGCCTTGCCGCTTTTTCACAAGCGGTACCTTGATACCCTTTTATCTCGGTTTCGCAGGTTCCGCGTTCGGTATCGATCTTGAATTCAATTTCCGGCATTATCGGTGTCCTCCTAGTATTTGATCCTTATTTTGAGAGTCTTGCCGATTCGTTCCTTGATAAGCGTGCCGCCGAGTTTCTTGGCCATCGTTCTTGCTGCTGCTTCGTGATAGCCGTTCTGAAGCCGGACGATAAAGTCTTTCCCGAGGCCAAAAGACAGATCCATGTCATCAATAACGGCAACATAGCCTTTTGCAGTTTTCCGGAAGCCAATATCCCCCAAAAGCGATCGTCCCCGTACTTCGTGACGCCGAATTACGATGTCTGCCGTTTGTGGATCGCGTTTATCCCATCCCTGAAGAGGAATGTCAGTTCCCACAGTCGGAGAGGCGAACCCAAATTCGGCCAACGCTTCGAGAAGCAACTCGCGATTCGGGAATGACTGGGATTCAAAGGTCATGTATTTGCTCATTGAGATTCTCCGTAGTAGTTAGAGTTCATAGATCCGATCGGCGCGGTTTCCCGCAAGGCCAGTATTTTCTGTCCGGGAACCCACTCCTTTGATGTTGTTCCGAGCCCATTTTCGGATCTCTTCGATCTTCTCGCTCATCATCTGTGCTGTGGGCGTGATGTTCTCTGCGGCCTTAATGATGTCGCGGGTTTCGGCCTGTCGGTCGCCATCGATAAAGGCTTCAAGAACTCCGTCTTTTACCGCACCTTCTATTTCGGCACCTGAGAAGTCTTGGCTCTTTTCTACGAGCTTCTCAAGATCGAAGTGTTCAGCATCGAGTGCTCTTTTCGTCAGATGAACCCTGAATATCTCCTTGCGATCCTCTGTCTCCGGAAGATCGACAAAATGTATATATGAGAACCGGCCGATCCTGAACTGCTCGGATTCGAGTTCGCGGACATCATTGGCGGTAGCGAACACGAGTACATCCTGGTTGTCCTGCATCCAGTTGAGGAGATAAGAGATGGTTCGTGCCGTCTCGCCGCCGTCCGTCTTGTTGGAAGACTTCATTCCTGAGACTGCCTTTTCGAACTCACTGATTCCGAGAATGCCTTTGATCGTTCCGGCGATAGATAACGCCCGCTTTATCGACATTGCCGACGAACCGATGACGCCTCCGCCCTCACCCATGATCGAACCGAAGTCCAAGTCGAGTAGTGCTCGGTTTGTAATGCTTGAAGCGACTCGTTTACAGAGATCCTTTCCGCATCCGGGAAGACCGACAAGCAAAATGCCTTTACACGGTTCGACGTGCCGTGCTTTCGCTCTCGGACTAAACGTATAGGCTGCACGTTCGAGGATTGCTCGAAGCGATTGGTAGCCGCCTAAGTTGCTTGCCGGTTCAGGATGAACATAGGTAAGCGATCCGCTGCCTCGAATTACGTTTTTCTTTTCCTCAAGGATGACATTGATCGAGTCCTGATTCAGGCCGTTACAGCTGATAACTGCTTTAGCTACCACATTGCTGATCTCGACTGCGGTTAGACCGAGGAGAGACTGCTGCAGTGCATCCTGGGTTTCTTTGGTAAGGCTGATATCGAGACCATTGGAACGCAGGTTCTCAAACTGAAGTTCTATCGAGTCTTCGATCTCGGATTCCTTCGGAAGATCAAGATCTATCTGCGTGACTTCTTTTTCGAGTGTTTTTAGATCGGGAAAGTTCGGTCCTACAAAGAGAATGGTGGCTTTCGTCGATTTGAGTTTCCAAGCGATCTCACGAAGTCTCCGAACCAGTAAAGGGTCTTCCTGCCCATACGGTGAGATATAAGGAGCGTAGTCACACAGCAGGAAAATACCTGTCTTCTGTTCGCTAATAAAACCCAGAAGGCTTTCGGGATCTTCCGTGTCGCCGATCGTTTGAGGCGAGCTTAGCAGTCCCTCTTTTGGATCCGACACCTTCTGAAGACCGCTTGGCCGGCTCCAGAAATAGAGAGGCTTTTCCTTGTGCCGCTCCTGAAAGACGAGATCGACCAACGCCTCTCTTACGCGGTCTTCTTCGAAGGTATTGATAGCGATAAGCGGATATCGGGCTCTGATCCTAATATCGAGCTCATGTAGGAATTTCCGAATGCTGTCAGCACCGGTTTCTAATTCAGACATCGTTTGTTCACTGGAAGTGTTTTAAGAAACGGATTGTGTGCCAAGACGCCCGTTATTACCGTTTCGTCCATTGTTACCGGAGGGTCTTGGTGCCTCGGTCATTCTTTCGACCTTCTGCATCTCTTCTCTCGATGCGATGCCGTTGTCGATCTTGAACCCTAGGTTTGCTAGAGCCCTGCCGACAGCACTTGTTTCACCGTTCTCGATAAAGGATGTTGTGTTTACATATCCCTGTCCACGGATCTCGAAGGCATGACCTGTAGAGCTAGGTTCGGCGTCATCTCTGTTCCGATAGGCACAGGCTTTTATACAAACGAATCCGCTGTCCTCGTTAAGCCTTATGATCTCGGTAACGATTCGGCCGTCCGGATACTTCTCATAGAACTCCGCTATGCGTGCATGAACCGGAATGTATTTGCTCAGGTCGAAGTTTGCCATTTTGGGGACCTCGTTTGTCGTTGATCTAAAGTTCGAGAGCGCTTAGTCGATCTTCATCGAGCAGCTTCTTTGAATGAACGGATGTCATGCGAAGAAGGTCGCTTAGAGCGGCTCGCATCTCTTCCGGCGAGCGCTGCTTAGCCTCCCGACCGGCGGCCGTCTGCAATTGTTCGAGTACTTTTTCAAGAGATGTATCGCCAGTGAAGTTCATCAGCTGATACCATTCGCACATCTGACGTGCTCGTTTAGCTAATGAACCCGATACAAACTTCGCATCCTTCATGCGTTCCGCCATTTCCGAAGCCGATTCAAAAATGTTCGCCGTTATCTGTGCAAAGCCTTCCTTGATCGGAGATACAGCCTCCTCGGCTTCACGCTGGGCTGCCTCGATCTTCATCTCCCGGATACGCTCCTTCACCTCTCGTTCTCGCCGCGTTTCGGCAGTTACCTCATCGACCCTTATTTCTTCGATACGGCGTTTTGCATCGATCTCAAGATCGATCTTCGTCTGCTCAGAATTGATACGGCTCGTTTCGAGTGCAAGAGATTTTGCGAGGTTTCGCTCCGCGATCATCTCCGATCCGAGGATGATCACTTTTGGCCTCATCGTTATCACGAGACCATCGCGTATCATCTCCCGTGTCGGAACCATTCCGATGGCTTGTGCCGCGACCGCGTTTACGAACTCCTCTCTATCAAAAAGCTCATCGCTAGTCGCCTCGAACCTGTCGGCAGAATCTCTCGCAAGCTGATAGAAACTGTCTTGAAGAATGTCGAGGATCTCATCATATTTCGAAAGGACTTCGCTCTTTGCTGCCGCCAGAGTTTCGCAGGCTTGAAGGTATGCGTTTTCGAAGGACTCAAAGGCGGTCCATGGAATCCACTTGTATTCGCTCGTACCCCAGACGGTTTCGCAGAGCGTGAATCTGAAGCCGAATTTGTTGAGGGCGTTATGAGCCTGGGCCGCTCCTCGCATCAGGCGATTCCGATAAACATCAGGCAACAACCCAGCTCGCGGCGGACTCACTCTGACGGCAGCATTCTCAGGTAGCTGAACTCCGAGAGTTTTCCATTCCAGTTGCCGAACAAGACTACCGAACCCCCGGCAATCGATGTTCATGAAGATGCCTTCACTTTCCAGTGTCGATAGATCGAATGGAAGGGATTCGACCTCTTCAGCACTTATACCCAATTCCGTCGCAGCTCGCTCCTTCCTGGTTTCCAGGCGGGTTAGCACGTCCTGAGCAATTTCAGATCGAACTTCCACTGAAGAATTTCGTGAGATTTCTCCTGTCGATGTGCCTTCCATCTGAGGGCCACCGAACACGTTTCGGAGCACCGAAGATGCTAAGGATGGCAATACGTGGGTGCCAGTAATTCCGGCAGATGTTTGAGTTTCCATTCGCATCCTGTCCACCGCTCAATTTTCAACCAGTCCGTATTGCTGCAAACATTCGGACAACGGCCT
Organism: Acidobacteria bacterium Ga0074141; assembly: GCA_001464665.1. Taxonomy (GTDB): domain Bacteria; phylum Acidobacteriota; class Blastocatellia; order Pyrinomonadales; family Pyrinomonadaceae; genus OLB17. The sequence continues at coordinate 633 of LNDP01000009.1, read as the reverse complement.
TTGGACGTGATCAACATCACGACGGACTCTGACCCCGTCGATATCGACGGATTGCAGTTCACCGAGACAGAAATATCCCCATTCGCGCTCAAGCCCGACGACATAACCAAAGAAACAAATGTCGTCTTCATAAGAATCACCTTCTGTCACGAACCATATCCATCCGCCCAATGGAAATTGGAATACGGCAAAGACGGTCGGATTCTTGTTCCCCTCTTGGTCGCTGATCCGTGGCAGGACACTTTCAATTTCTTTTGGTAGGAGTTCCGACATACCGTTTTTGATCTATAAGTTGCAGTGAATGTCAGACACGGCTGCTGGAGTACAGTAGGCGGATCTAGCACTACCGCTCTCCAGATCAAAATAGACCGCAAATCGCTTGAGGGTACGTGTCAAAAGCATTGACGAAAGGATTTCCGCCATTTCGACCGCCACTCGCTGATTCACGTTAAGCCCTTGCTCACCTAGTCGAACGCGCTCGGGACACGACGCATCGCTCTTAGCTTCAACTTTTTCCGGCTTGAGAAGATCGGAATGTTGAAGCGATGGTGCCGGGAGTGCCCGACAGATACTCGTTCCCGTAAAGTACTGCTCGGGTTTGAGTGCCTTTGTCGTCGAGCCCAGCAGCACCTG
>LNDP01000008.1 GCA_001464665.1 Acidobacteria bacterium Ga0074141 | reverse complement strand
TGGATGCCTGGTTAGCGAATTACTAAGCGTATGTCAGTTTTTAAGAAATATAACGGTAAGCGGATAAACGCTAAGCATCCGGCGTATGCGGCAGCTCGCTGGTGGGTATACAGACGAGTTAAAGGGCATAAGACCATTCATCAGGTTATTCCGACAGCGCGTACTAAGGAAGAAGCTGAACTCGCCGAGCGACAACTGGTCAAGCAACTGTTCGACAGATCATTCGGACAAACAGATACGACTGTAACTTTTGGAGACTTTGTAGAAACAAACTATCGAAAATATGTAGAGCAAAACAACGTCAATAAGGGTGCGAAGAAGCTTTACATAAAACTTCTATTAAAACACCTAAAGGATCAACCTCTGCATACCATTACGCCACAGGATTGTCGCGATTGTAGGAACAAACTCCAGTACGGTAAAAACCAGCGAAACAAGAAAAGTTTAATATCTCCGTCCTCGATTAATCGGATCATGTCGACTCTGTCGAAGATCTTTAGTCTCGCTTGCGAAGAAGACGTTCTCGATCGCAACCCAATGCAGTATGTGAAGGCCTTACCAGAACCACCGCCAAGAAAGCGCCTACTCACGGCCGAGCAGAAGAAAGCGTTGTGGAAGGAGCTCGAATCCGATCAGCTACTTTACAGGCTTGTCCAATTGGCCGTTAACATGCCGTTGCGCCGGGGCCAACTATTGGCTTTGAACGAGGATGTGATTGATTTTGAGAATCAAAGGGTGTGGGTAATTGGTTCGAAGGGACGACCTCCGCGCTCCGTACCGATCAATGCAACTGCGGCATCGGTTTTAAGGGACCTGATCGCCGATAAACAACTTCCTTTTCCAATTGTCGATTTCCGAAAACGATGGCATCCGGTTCTCGAAAGAGCCAAGATCAACAAGCCAGATGGGACACGTGAAGAAAACTATCATTTTCACGATCTCAGAACCTATTTTGCCAGTGAACTGATTCGGAGAAATACAAATCCGCTAATAGTTCAGAATCTCTTTGCGCATTCGGACATGAGTATTACAAATATATACGCGGAAACCGATGCGGATTTAATGCTGGAAGCAGTAAAACGTCTCGACGGCACAGATCCAGGAAATGGTGGACCGGCCCTTCCCAAATAGGCTATTTGGCTGGAGTCGGCAGGACAATAATCTAGGGGCAACGCGGTCGACTGGTTTGTTCAACAGTCGTCTGAAGCCCTCCTGCCGTCTGTATAGACGATGATATCGTAGGGGTACTTCGGTTCTGGTGCGTACAGCCCGATGCATAGAAGGCCTTTCAAATAATCACGGTCGATCATCGATTCGAGGATATGCTTCATCATTTCATTGCGTTCCACCCTGTCCCGAGAGACATAGGGGAACGCCGCGATCAAATATGAACGTTCTTTCGGAGCTGTTTCGAGAATAACCCAATTGTATTTTTCGTTCGTAAGTCCGTGCTTAACGCGGGAACTTAGAGTCTTGAACTGTCGCTCAAATCCCCGTTGCTCATCATACGGTACGTTCAGGAGTAGTAACCCGACCTCCGTCCAGTGATCTATCTTCCGCTTGATCACGTAATCAATAAGGTCCCGCCACCATTTGGTTAGCTTCAAACGCGGCTTCGGAACCGATACGCCCCGCTCCCGCCCAACAAAATACGGATCCAGTTCCTTCGATTTGAGCATCAAGTTAAACGAATATTCACCGGAGGTTTCCGCCCCACCCAGATTGAACGCTGTATCGAGGTAAAACCCCAACAGATCACCTTCATCGCCGAGATAATGGATCTGGTTTTCCAACTCGGCCCGACGCGTCAGGTAGTGCAATGCTTCGACTTCGTTTTCGAGGATTGAAAAAATAACCTCAAGATCATGGATAGAAACGGAGGGAACCGCGATCTCGGGCGGGTCGTCGATAAGGCCAGCCTCAATACACATTCTCAAATTGCCCGAAACTGTTCCCAGATCTTCCTGTGACAACGCCAACGGCACATAATGGTCGACGAGAGTGTTATCCACGACATTCACTTGTCCACCGACTGTGTTGAATTGGTGGATCCCGCGATTTTCAGACAGGAATTTAATAAGCCTGATCGCTTGTTTCGCGGGATCTACGACTAGGTTCTTCAGCGTGTCGATAACACGCAGTTCGCCACCTCGACGTGCTGGGGGATCAACCGCTCCGGATTTGCATTCGACTACGATCGCAAAGCGGTCTATTACGATCAGCAGATCGTTTTCGTATGTTCTCTTGTCCGCAGGGTCGACCCACTGGCTTCCTCGGAATATTTTCGCTGTGGGGAAACGGCCGGAAAAGTGTTCAAACGCCTCGTCCTCGAGCAAGTTCGCCTTGGCTTTATTGTACTTCTCAATCGCCCGAGCCCCAGCATTTCGCACAAGCACTTCCATCATCGCAGGCAGAATATGCCCAATGATATTGGTCAATGGGAAGAAATACGCTTCGCTATCGACCTTGACGATCGGTCGTTTAAGAACGGGATTGCCCAAAATGAAGTGCTCATAGTTCTCGTCGGCGAGATCACCGAACTCGTATGACCATGCGTTTAGCACCTTGCGCAATTCCTCAGTCTTTCCGCTCTCGCCGTAAGCATCTTCAAACTCGTCGAGGGTGAAGGCGAAAAGGTTCGGCAGGAACAAATCCGAATGAAAATGAAGTACAGTCTTCATCTCGTCCAGATCGTGCCCTGCCATATCCCAGATCTTCCGTCCCTCCTCGTCGGAAGTTGCTGCATCGCCCACGTTGCCTCTCACGACGAGAAATTCGTTCCGGTATCGCTGCCATACCTCTTTCCAATGTGCTCCGCCTCTAAAATACGCCAAGGAGGCTAAGTGGAGGTTCAGACGTAGTTCGAAGCGATTTACTATATGATTAACAGCCTCTCCAAGCCTTTCCGGATTGATGTCGTAGTGGGTCTCTATTATCTTGGTCTTCGAGAAAATTTTCTTCGTGTATCGTTTCGACTGGTGAGAAAACGCCGGGTTGCGGATCGCGGCAGTTTCCGACTGAATAAGAAAAAGAACGAACCTTTTTTTGTACTCCGTCTCGTCAACGTCTTCAGGAACGTCGTAAGAGCGAAGCTGGAAAGCATTCGTGACGTCACTCATCATGGTTTGCAGTTCCGATGCCCGACCCATCAAAGGTTTGGACGCATTCGATCGTGGACGGGTCAATGCGATCGCCTGTAGGATCTCAAGGTAGTGAGGATAAAAATCGAGTTTCCCGTCCCGTGCCTCTCGATCGATGCCTTCCGGCTCGGCAAGAAAATAGAATGAGCAAAATGCGAGTAGATAAAGAGCGTCGAACTCTTCGAACCAGGCTAGAAGTTGTGGATATGTTGCGTCAAACTTCTGTTTTGCATCTTTGCCGATCTTTCGGAAGGCATCGCGACGTTCAGAGACGGAGAGATCTGCTAGGGGATTTGCGAAAGGACGGAGCTCATACTTAATCGCTTCGTAAGGCTTCGGTTTTTCCGAAACCCTCTGCTTTCGCTTGGACGATTTCTTTGATGAACGTGGCATTTGGTCAGTCACTTGTTCGAATCCGTCTTAGAGTTTTTTAAACGGCTATCGTCACACCCCGACCTTGGGGTAGGGAAATGCAAGAGGCGGCGAAGCCGCGGTCAACAGGAATTTACGTACAGAGATATCGCATGCCGCGTAGCCCCAGTTGATAAGACGCATCTGTAACTCGTCAGGTAGACGCCCCAGTCGCGTGGAGACCTTTGCCAGTTCCTCAGTTTGTTGGATCGGACATGGCAATGGAGAGGGCACGCCGAACCCGGTGGAAAAATCCGACGCGATCGACCAGAAAGATCCCTTTTTGATCGGCGGTTTCGCACGAAAAGCCCCCACTATCTGCCGTCTTCTCAAGCTCCGAACCTGATTGTCGATCGTAAATAGCGTTCTCAACGTATGCCGGCCCCAATCTCGATGCGGCGAAGCTTCGGCCTCGTACGAACCGCCGGCGTCGCTGACGAGTATGGTGTCAAATCTCTTCCATGCCGTTTCGACACCAAGGTTGTCGTACACGCCGCCATCGGTTAGGACAAGCCGTTCTTGAAATTTCGCCGCGTCGAGATCAGTGCCGCTGTCTTTAACAAAGGTCGAGTTCTTAAGATCGATCGTCATCGGAGATAGGAAGGGAGGAAAGGCCGATGATGCAGCTATTGCGATCGCCAAAGGGATTTTCGGCTGCTCGATCTTGCCGATCCTGTAATCCCACATGTAGGGTTGTGAAAACCGACAAAGAACGCCGGACTGGACGCCAGTAGCGTTAAAGATGAATCTCGGATTCGACGGAATGTCCTGAAGCGTCGCCTCTCCAAACAGATACTTTCGATACTGGTTTGCGATTCGGCCCCCGACTCCCCCGAACCAAAGCAGTCCCAGAATAACCGAAGGCCAGTCAATTGTCCGGGAAGCCAGATTCCGGATGGGCCCGACGAGCAACTCTTCCAAATTTGTCGCCCGGCCGGCCTCAAACTTCAGGTATTTCCAACGGGTCGCCAATACGCCCGACGTGATTGAGCCGCCAGATACGGACGAGATCCTTTTAAGTCCACTTAGTATCGTTAAGTCGTTAAGGCGAAGGAGGACACCGGTATGAAATAGCATCGCTCGGTAGCCTCCACCCGACAGACAAAGGGCCATGCCCCCCTCGACCTTTTCCTTTCCATCAGCCGGAATGTATCGGATCGGCTCAGCGAGATTCTGCGTGGTTGAGTTACACGACTGAACATCTGACGGAGGAAGTTCGCTCATTATTTTTTCTCCTAGCAACGTATCTCAAGATCCGTCCAAGTACGAGTATCATCGCCTTCGAAGCCATCGGGCAGGTCTTCATCACCTCGGTCGCTTCTAATGCACGTTATACCGCGCATCTTCAGGGCGTCGAAGAGATCTTTCAACGGAATATTACTTCGGTATTTACCGGGGCCTTCCTGAGTAGGCATTAACGCGGGTATGCCGCTTGGCAACACCTTCTCCACAAGGGTCTTCGCTGTTGCGTTGTGACTACCATGATGACCAACTTTAAGAAAAATGCAGCTTTTCAGGAGAGTTCGTGCCGCTTCATCATCAAGAATCCTTTTCCAGGTTCCCCATTCCGCATCACCGGGGAATAAGAGGCGGGCTTTTCCGATCTCGAGTACAAGAACAAGACTCGTCGAGTTGATCATTCCGTCGACCTTAGTCGCTGCGAATAAGGCATCGGTCTTTTGAGCGAGATCCTTCAGCCGTTCAATGTCGCTCCCGTCCAGCGGAAGGATTTCATTCACCTCCGTGTCCGGGACTTGCCAGGCGGGGCCGAACGGGGCACACGCAGCATCTTGAGATGGCAGAAGTCCAGCGGACGCGGCGAGGGCGAACGCCTTATACGTTTCACCGTCCGACGCGGGATCCAGATGTTCGATGAGGTCTGCGTCCCGAGGTGGTCCGAGAACATGAACCTTAACGTTCGGCAATACCGCAGTCTCGAATGTCTCGGGAAATGACAGGCTCTCGGGAAGAAACCTGGGCTTCGTCCGATCCCTTCGCGCGAAACCCTCATGCAGCGTGTCGAGTGCTCCTGCATTACTCCAACCTCCCACCGCAAATTCCGATACTCCGATTTCCACGCCTGCATTCCAAAGAAGGAATTCGACGTTCTCTCGTTCTTCGGCGCTTAAGTTAAGCATCGGAGCGGCAGCCGCCAGATTCATTGCAAAGCTCTGTTGCTTTTTCCAAAGCTTTTTGGCGTCCGGGTTGGAGCGGTCCTCCACCCACGGAAGCCAGACCTCCCCAATCTCTATCTCGCCCCAATTTTCGGAGTTGAACGAATAGATGTGGTCCTGATGTCTGTGCGTTGCAATGACGACATCAATCCGGGGCTCATCACGAATCTCGATCAGGTCATCCCTGATCCGTTCCGGCAGGGCATTACCAGAAAACTCACCTTTTCCCTGACCGTGAAAACCGGCGTCGATCAGGATCGTCCGTTTGTCCGGCAGGATAATAAGGAAGCAATCACCAAATCCAACGTGGTACATTCGAATGCGAACCGTTTTGTTGCTCATTTCCACCTCATCTGATCCATTGCCCTAGCGGAGAATGCATTTACGATACGGTCAGTCTCCCGCTCCTGCGTTGGCCAACCCGCATCGGACATCTCATCGAAGGCACCTACCCAAGCCAACAATTTTGCTTTCCTTTGCGGGTGAAAAGGTTTCTGGATCAAATATCGAATGTGTCCGTCGATATTAGCGATCATCGTGACTCCCGCGCGATACACAAGGCCACCAAGATCCTGGCTTCTGTCTTCGTCGGTTTGTACAAAATGGGCGACCATTTCGACCAAGAGTTCACCGCTCGGAGCGATGCGATGCACCGGGTGAAAGCCGCGCACTCCGACCGGTAGGAAAGGATCGAGTTTCAGACGGGAGCGATTAGCCGGTTCTTTCACCCAGCGGCCGAGTTTGCTTGCGCATTCGCTCAGAACCTGTTCGGGATCGTCTTCGGCAATTGGGGCCCTTGCCGGGTTTTCTATAACCTCGTCCCAATTCGAAATAACAGCTTCTTGCTGCTGGCTGCCCCAATCCGAAGCCTTTTCGAGCTTCTTAGGCGTTCGGCGTTTACGGTCCGGCGAGGACTTCGGCGGCGAGTAATTTCGGTCGAGTTGTCGTGCCCCAAAGTCGACAAGTTTACCGACCACATCGGCAAGGATCGGGTCCACCGCGATTCCCGTAGTATCCTCCGTATCGAGAAGCAGCGATCGAACGGCGAGTGATCCGACAGCTTCCGGCTGGATTCCGCGCTGCCGGAAGGCCTCGATCATGGCCGCTCGAAGTCCGGAATCGTCTGCACGATTCAGCTCGAAATCCGCAGTCACCATCGCCCTTAGGAAGTCACTAAAGGTGGGGTCAACCGGCGGCAGGTAATCGGTTGCGCGTATGCACATCGAGAGGACGGATTGAGCGGTCCGGACGCATTCGGAAGTCAGCCGGTTTACAAAATCGGGATGCGGTTCGCCGTCGGGCAGTTGACCGCTTCCGCCGGTCGCGAGCCGGAAAAGATCACGAGTGCGGTGCACAAAATTCGCAACAAAGCCTTCATAGACGGCGGACACGAGTATCCATCCGAGATTGTGCGGCTCTTTTGTTTTTGCAAACTTCGCGGGATCAGGCTTTCCGGCGATGCGACGAAGCGGACCGCCCTTGCCTGCCGCGGAGCCAAATTGGGCTCCGATATCAAGCAGACGATTGTTCGGATTCAACAAGTCGCCCCTCGATTCGCGTAGTGCCGGACCCACAACCTCGGGGAACGTTAAACGCTGGAACATCGCGACGATATCCGCAAAAGCTTCGTGCAAAGCAGGCACTTGTGGATTCGTAGGTTGGTTGTAGTAGCCGTGAAGACGACTGAGGGCGGCGTGCGCGACCTCGTGAGCGACGATGTCGTGCGATAGACACGTGAAGATCAATTGATCCGGCAGGTTGGGGCCGGGATCGTCTTCGTCGGCCCGAAAGTAGCCGAATAGGACGGCGTTCAGTTCACCATCAAAATATGCATTGCGAGCCTGAAATGCGTGAGGCATCAAACGAAGTCTCTCACCGCCTTTGAACCGGAACCGCCTACCGAGCGCCCGGTCAAAGTTTTCGAGCACCTTGGACGCCACCGCGTACACCATCTGCTGGTGGAACTGCGGATCGTGTTCAAGCGGTTCGAGACCCTGCGTCATCGCGATCTCTTCATTGTTGAGATCGACGGCTCGAAAGTAACGCCCGCTGGTGGAATCGTAATCAACTACTTCCAGTCTGTCGTCGCGGAAAAGCCGTTCAGTGCGCTCGATCTTGCGGTAAGGAATTTCGACGGTGACGCGGTGATCGCCAGCCCGCGAAACCATCGGATCGAAAGCAAATATCCGAAGCGGACGTCTCTCGGGGCGAGTATCTTGGGGGGATTTTCTCATAACAAAACCTCAGATTAGTTGGGAATCCTAAAACTCGTTTCGCATGGGTTGAGTGGCCATGCATCAAAACTTGGTACGGTTTGTTACAGTTTATTCTCAATAACAGCAAAATGCTACAGAGGACCCGTCAATTCCTCTGAATAGGCTTTCCAGGTACCGGGAAACGGTTTCAGACGCGCGGAAAAGATTTCCCGACGTATGGAGAAGGTCTCCCGACGCGGGGAAAAGGTCTCCCGACGCGGGGAGATGATTTCCAGACGCTGGGAAAAGACTTCCAGGCGTCGGGAAGTGTTTTCCTGACGTTGGGAAACTAGTTCCGACCTATCCAACGTCTACATTGACCGGAAGATTGTTTCTATCCGCTGGCCGAATTCTGTTTCGATCAACTGTATCTTTGCAACATCAGTCTCGACCGCCATCCGAGGTACATATTCAACGCAGACTTCAAAGAAGCCGGTGTCCCGAAATAGTTCGCGGAACAAATAGAGTTGAGAGACGAACGCGACGGACTTTGCGGACATTTGATACAACGATTCGGCCATGTCCAACAGCTTGTCGGTCGTTACGCGGGCTGATTTGGATCTGTCATTTAGCACCATCGTATCGGTTTCCCGGTCATACTCGGGTATCTCGTGCGTGATCGCATTCCTGAACCACGCGGAGCGCGTATCAAACAGGCCGGAATAATCCGGCAGCCGTGCGGCGACGTGTTCTAAAGCCACACCGAGGCTCATGCTATCGATGTTCTTGAAATCATCCGCGGGCTTCTTGTCGCGAATGTAGCTCAAATAGACCAAAGTTTTCACGTACGGTTCGTATAGGTGCTCGACGGTGCGGCGAAAGGCTTCTATTACATGACGAAATCGCCGTTCGCCGGCGGACTTCCGTGCTGCCTCCAGATCGGAGAGTGGATCCATCTGTTTGAGAAATGACTTTTCGGGATCAGCATGCCGATGGACAACGATATACGATCCTAACGGCTGCTGCTGATCGACCTCGTGCATCAACTTGATCAATAAGGAATATCGAGCGTCACGCTCTGCTTCCGTTTTGGCGGTCTTAATAAGCTCGTTCAACTGTGCTTTGGCCTGATCCCTGCAAATCTCGCTCTTCAGGATCAGCTTCAAGAGTCGCATGAGAAAACGGCCCCGAACGCTATCCAATTTCAGGTAGGAATCAAGTAGCTTCTTGCCCTTTGCGATTGTTGTTCTGGGTGTCGCCGGATCGAACTCATTAAAGAGCCGAGTCAGTCGAGGCCCGATTCTGTTTAGTTCGGGGAAGAGTCTTTCGAGAGAGCGCTCAATACGCTTGTCGTTAGGCGGTCTTTTAGGTCTGTCGTCCTTTGCTTTTTGCATCTACGTGTCTTCAGTACGAAGATTCTCAGATCTTCGCATTCCTTTTCCCCGCAGAAGAAACGCGGTAAGAGTGGGTAACTTGGCGTAGTCAATATCAGGCGTCTGATAGAAACGGCCGCGGACTTTTAGAATCCTTTGTAATTCTGCATTCACCTTGAGTTGATCTCTCGGCCGGCAGCAGTTGCCATAGGGCACGCCCGAACCGCACCAGCACTGCATATCCGGACCAATCGTCGAAAGCAGATGCAGTGGTTCGTGATCTTCCTCCGATCCGAGCCAGTGACGGGTTTCTACGCACGTATTCCATTTGAACAACCAGATTAAGACGTGGTCGGTGAAGTCGGCAACGTCGTGTTCTCCAGCCTTCCACGCATCGGTCCAGGGAGCATACGCACAAATGCGGTTTCTCCCGAAAATATGAAATCTTGTCGCTGGCGTGACGACCGGATCGACAAGAAAAGCCAACGGGTGCGAGAGCCCGGCGACATACTCGATTCGAACCAAAAAGCGGCGATCCGGCCGCTTGATCTTCTTTAGGATCCGATGATCGCCGTGTGCCTTTTCGCACTGAGGGTCATGACTTACCGTGCCTGAGTCTCGATCGATCGTAACCGCGCGATCTTCGTCCAGATCGCAAACGATCGAGTTTAGTCCGGCCCGTGTTCTAATCGGCTGCAGCCAACCTTCCCAAATGGCGACCGCAACGCCATCGCGTTCTTCGAACCGTACTTCAAGCGTCGGATAACGTGCCGCCATGGCGGCAACGCTTGCCACAAATTGTGAATCAACATCGTGCATCTATTCGTCGCTGCCAAACGTTGGTCTTGGGACAAAGATCGATGACGAGCCATACGAGTTAGTTGCCGAAGCACTACTGGCTTTCTTCTCGGGCACTTCGCCGAATATCGCCTTCCAATCGTCCTTCTCGACGTTTTCGAGGGCCGTCTTCGCTGCCTCCGACAACTCGAACTTTATAGTCGAGTTAAACAGCTCCGAAAGGTCATTGCCGGTCGGGTTGGCCGGGTCTTCGATATTGATGTCGTCGATGTTGTCCCGCAGCTCGGTCCAAACGTGTGTCAACTGATCGGTCAAGGATTTATTTTTCTTGTCCTTCAGAAGCTCGATCGTCAGCAGTTCGAGGATGAAGTTACGCACGGACATCTCGTTGCGGACACGCCAGAACTTATTCAGCCGGATGCTGCTTACAACACCGCTGTCCTTGACGTGATCGATATGCACGTCGAGATTGGTCTTTTGACGCCCCTTCTCGGCGGAATGCCTATACAAGAAGACGTCGTCTCGGTTGTCGTCAACAAAACGACCGGGCACGACATCGATGTGATAATCCTCGATATCGTCCGAGTCTTTGCATTTTAGCCGCACTGCGGACGGTTTGCGTTCGACGTAGTAATCGTCTTCGCACGTCTCGGCGACGGAATCGTAAATCTCCTGAAGCGTTTCGCCGGCCGTGGTGTCGTCGTTGTCAAAGTAGCAGATGACATCCAGATCGTAGGAATCCTTGATCATCGTTCCTTTCGCCTTCGATCCGCCGTAGCGAATGCTCGGCGAGCTGCCATACTTTTTCCGCAGCAGTTTATCGACATCGTTCCGTCGGCGTCGCAACAGCTTCAGTTCGTCGCCGTCGTCGTCCAATGTTTGAGATTCCAGGATCTCGTTCAGATATTCATTGTTAGTCATATTTATTTACCTCTAGTATCTTCTTGAATCCGCCGTGACGCTTGTCGTTGTCGTACACGACCAGGATGGGGTCGATCTTTGGCATCAGCTCACGTCCGCAAGCAACCGCCACCGGGGCCGGAACCGCCGGGAACAAATGAAGACGCTCAATCTTTCCGTGCTTCGTGCCGATCTCGCGAAGGGCACGTTGGTAGGCGTCACGAAAGTTCGTCAGGTCTTCAATACGACAAAGGAAACCGGGGTGCGGGGTAACGCCGTCGAGCGTCATCTCATAGATGGTTCCATCGCTCCTGAATTCATCGGGCACTTCGTTTAGATCGATCGTGCCGCTCAGAGAAAGTACGAGGGCCACGTTCTGAGAAACCGAGCCGTTTCCGAGGCGATTCAGTTTGAAGCGAACGGCATCGCCATCCTGCTTCCATTTCCAGTCCTGTGCGTCACGATGTTTCTGATAAAGATCGCACGGGACCTTGTCGCCAAGTATGTTTCCAGTAAGGATCAGCAACGGCATCGGAGCCAAAGCGAAAAGAGAGAGGTGACTGGTGCTTTCGTCTCTCATCGTGGATTCGATCGCTCGATCAAGCGACTGTCTCACCTTCTTCGCCGCCACCTGATAAAAATCGGTTCCCTCGTCATCTAGTGCCGAAATATCGATTTCCACGCCTGCTCGTGACGCCGCATATCGCGGAGCGATCGCGTCGTTGATCTCGCCCTGCGAGATCTTCACGGCTTGGCCGCCGATCCTCGATTTGATCGTCACGACGGTCGTCTGACGATCGGGTGAGGTGCCGGTCAGCCGGAAGATGCGTTCCTCGTGGGTCTTCTTATACGCTTCTAGTTGTTCGCGGCCGTGCTCCTTGGGATTGTCGTCGATCAGCTTGTGGCACGGATGGCAAAGGAGCATCAGGTTGTCGATGCTGTTAATGTCTTCAGGGCGGTCGATTACTTCGCCGCGGGGACCTTTCTTGCTGAACGCGACGACGTGGGCCATCTGGGCGAAGTTTCCCCGAGTGTGCGTCAGGTGATGTTCGATGAGATATTTATTACATCCGTCGAACTCGCAGCGGCCGCCGGCCTTAACATACAGCAGCAGCTGTACAGGTTTCTTAATATCGCGGGTGACATCGATCACTGCGGAGCCACCCGTAGTTTTAGCCGCGGGCCTCTTGGCCTTTTTGTTTGTTAAATTTTCTGGCATAAACATAAGTGAACTTCTGGTTCCAAGTACTTAATACTCAACTTTTTTGTCTTTCCGACATTTTTTCGTCGGAAAGTTTTGACGATCTAGTATTAATTCTCTAGGTGGTGGTTAATGGCACAAGCTCCCCCAACACTCAGCACTTCTCGCCGCATCCCGGCGGAAAGGGCTGCTACTTATGATGAACTGACTGCGGCGATTAATGGTTTGACCCGTCATGAACTGTTTAAGCTAAAGAAGGCAGCGGGTTACCGTGTTCGTGGTCTTGGGCGAATGGCGGCTGGTCGTGATTGGCAGGACCTGTTAAATGAGACGGTTCTGGCTTTTTATCGACCAGACGGACGTAAGTGGAAAAAGGACGAAGTCGATATTATTCGGACGTTGACCGAAGCCATGCGAAGCGTTGCCGACAACTGGAAACGTTCGTTTGACGAGGACGAAGCCCGTCTCGAATCGGAATTAATTACAACGTCCGAATCAGGACAAAAATCTAATCCCTATGCCGAATATCCTGATCCCAATGCGGACTTACATGCGGATCTCGAGGCGGCAGCACATCATGCCGAGATCGCCGAGAAAATTAGCCGGATCGAAAAGATAGTTGAAACGCGGGAGCGTGCCGCACTGATCGTCATGGGGATGAAAGACGGATTGACCGGCCCGGAACTGAAAAAGGAGCTAGAAATATCTCAAAACGAACTCGAGACGGAAATGACCTGGATTCGACGAAACGTTCGAGCGGCATTCAAGGATAGGAGTTAACGATGACGAGTGATTCCCAAAAAATTAGAAACGAATACTTCAACATGATGACTGCATTGGCTGATTCTGTTGTAGAGATGCCTGACGCGGAAATTGAGGAGGAGATAAAAGAGGACGGAGATAAAACGGAAGAGACACGGAATGTACTTCTTAATTCGGTAAGGCTTGCAAAACAACACGCGCTAAATGAAGCTCGGAAACAGTACACCTCAGACCTTCTAGCGTTTCAAAAGCTCACTTTTGAACTACCTCCCACGCCTGGTGAAAAGCGCGATCTACTCCAATCGATGCTCGGAAGTATCTCCCAGAGCCAACAACTGGCGTTGACCGGCCAGTTCCGCGAGTTTGAAAAGCTTGCGGACGAAGATCTCGATGGAATACTGCTGCAGCTTTTTGCACTGCAGTCGGTGGAAAAAGAAGAGGATGAAAGTGGACACCCGTAAGCTGTCGCCGGTAAAGATCCTTGACGCGCTCGGCGTAACGGCTCCGGAAGAGATCGACGTGGAAGCGATCGCACATCACTTTGGCGCCACTGTCATCCCGCAGCGACTTCACGGCAGCGCGGCAAGGATCCTTGGTCTGGGCGACAGGGCATTTATTACAGTCGATAGCGACTCACCGAGGGCACGTCAACGGTTCTCGGTGGCCCACGAGCTCGGTCACTGGATGATCGATCGCGGCAAATTGTCCGGCTTCGTGTGTACGGAGAAAAATTTTTTAGCGGACTGGTCCGGAGATAGCCCGGAGCGTCGGGCAAATCGATTCGCGGCCGACCTTTTAATGCCCTCCAGCCTTTTCGCTCCGGCGGCAAGGAACCGCGAAATGACTCTCGATACCGTGCGTGATCTTTGCGCAAAGTTTGAAACAAGCCTCACAGCTACCGCAATACGCCTTGTTGAGAACGGTTCGTTTCCTGCAATGGTCGTTTATTCAAACGCCTCAGGCGTCAAATGGAAATTTCGCGACCGCGACATCTCAGATGAGATACAGCTTCGCGATAAGCCGGGAGCTTATACAAATGCGGCCGAACTTTTATCTGGACGTAATCCTGCGTCAGGACCAACTGAAATTCAAGCAAGCGACTGGTTCACGCACCCGCGATCGAAATATTACAGCGTAGTAGAAGATTCGGTTCGAATATTTGAAGAGACGGTACTGTCCCTCCTTTGGTGGAAGAACGAGCAGCAATTGATCGACCTAGATGAAGATTGATTTATAAAGATCCGTTCGCTGACTACAAATCCCGCGCGAGACAACTTGTCTGACGAAGGCCGCCACCTCCTTCCTTTAGCCATTTCAATCTCTCTATCCAAAGGTTTCGGAAGACATCTGTGGGTCAAAAACTATCTCGATCACCGACCATGAGGTTGTTCGGGCGATGTTTATTTACGTCTTGGTCTATAATGGAATTGATCATGTATGGCAGACGAATCCAAACAAGCAACCCAGGTGAAGGGAAAAGTAGATTTCGGAATAATCACCATACGAGAGGATGAGTTTCAAGCTGTTCTCAATCGACTTCCGACTCATGAAACTCTGGTGGGTCGTCAGCGGTACGCCTTGTCAAGACTCAAAACAGTTAGCGACGACGAATATCTGATCGCGACCGTCCGATGTCTGGAGCAGGGAACCAATCAGGCCCAGGAAGTCGCGCGAACGCTCATTGACGAGCTTGATCCGCAATGGATACTGATTGTCGGTATTGCCGGGTCTGTTCCGGATTACGAATACACGATTGGGGATGTGCTTCTTGCTTCCAGACTACACGACTACAGCGTGTCCGCGCTGATCGAAGGAAATAACGGGGATGTCAGACACGAGTTCACGGACATGGGCGGGCCGATGCACCCAGATGTCCAGTCTTTGTTGGCGTATCTGCCCGCTATACCGATTGATGAAAGGTGGCGGGACGAGTTTGTCGGCGTCCCTCGCCCCGAATTGAAGATCGTGAAGGCTTCCTTTTACGGCGATGTTGAATGGAGCAAGAAAGTTAGGGAGTGTTTAAGTCGCTACTTCGGAAAGAATAGTATTCGAAATCTCCCGAAAGCTTTCACGGGTTCGGTAGTTTCCAGCGGCATACTTTTGAAAGATACTCAGACGGCTCAAGGTTGGCTCAAGTCGTCCCGCGATATCAAGGGTATTGAGATGGAGCTTGCCGGCGTTTATCTGGCCGCATCGCGCGTGCATAAACCCGTCCTTGCCATTCGCGGCATCAGCGACATCGTCGGTTACAAGCGATCGCCCGATTGGACGAACTACGCCTGCAACACAGCCGCCGCTTTCATGGAAGCCCTGCTTCGTTCGCGTCCGATCACACCGTTGGAATCCAAAAGCGACTCGACAGAACCGGAATTAGTAACTGCTGAACTCGGTCAAAGCCAACCTGTCGGAGTTTTTCGAAATGTACCTGAGAATCCGGCGCCGTCTGCTCGAAAGGAGCAACTATTCTCGAACTTGCTGGAAGTTTCATATCTTCCGACGAAGCTCTACGTCATGGAAACCGACTGCAAAGACGCAGGCGAGGTGTGGGCTGTTTTAAGGAAGGAGGATGACAATCCCCCGTGCGATTGGTTCTGCAAACGCAAGTCGATTTACGCCTTTCACGACTTCAGCGATCCCATTTGGAAAAGTTTTCGCGACAAAAACGAGCCGTCGGAAGAAGAAACCTCTCACTGGGCGGATTCTGATGATAGGGATCGAATCGCCGAGTTCATCGAGCTACTAAGAAACTGTTTGAAACAGATGGTGAGCGGGCTCGGACTTAGGTATATACACAAACAAATCATCAAAGGAGAGCCTAAGAAGTTCAGGTACATTTACTTTGAGCCTACAACGGAATTTAGAGGCGTGCCGTTGTTGACATCGAAGGACCTGATAGACACCGAAAGGTTGACCAGCAGTTTGAAGGATCACGATACTCCTTTTTTGAGGCACGTCTTCTCTAGTCTGCCACCGCGTATTCGTAACCTTTTTGAAGGTAAGGCCGGACTGTCGGAAAACGTTCGAGCCGTGCTGACAGAAGGGCTCAACGAAATCATCAAGAAGCCGTTGTACGATGAGGTGATCTTCGAGGATGTCCACGTGCGTTGGGAGGCCAGAAAACTTATCGAGAAGGGGCCCGTCGATAACGCGGAACTGTTCAATATCAACAGGATACTGCTGGAAGACGGTTTCCGGGGATCGATTCAACGGAGGCATTTGCGCACTAAAAGCGTGTCGGTGAAGAGTCTTGTAAAGGTAGCCGAGACTGATGTCTTCAAACCGTTATTTACCAAGTCGGGGAAGTTCTCATACTACCGTCATCATGCGTTTCGCCCGGAGTTTCAGCAATTTGATGGTCGCTGGTTTCTTGAGATCACTCCTACATATCACTACACGTGGGACGGGTTTCGCGTATCGCACTATTATGAGGACTTGGTGAGCGGGATCAAGAAAATTGAAAGGAGCGGAGCGGTCTTCAGGCAGGTTTTGTTTTGGTCGAGAATCTTGCAAGAGAGTAAGACGAAACTTCTTGAAGATCGAGATTATCCGTATCTTCGCTTCGGTGATCTCCTGGTCTATCCGATAGAACACGGAATTCGTGAAGAACTTTGGTTGAATCGCGAGGTTTCGAGCGAACCGATCGACTCACGCACGCGACAACGGAGACCAAGCCGCCGGAAACGACGAGATAACTCCGAGACATCCGATAGGCTATTTAGCGACTTATGAAGGTTGAATTTTTACAACCGGAACCAAATTTGGAGTTTGGCGATGGAAACGAATTTGTCGATATGCGATTTGGAATCGGCTGTTACGGTACTTTTGACTACACCGACGCGAACGGGCCGCGAAAGATAAAACTCGGTTTTGTCGGTTCGGAGGAATCGGTCGCATTGCTGATCGACTGGATAGAGAAGTGCAAGTTCGAGATTCCCGCCAAGCCGAGCAAACAACCACGATTGTTTCCTCCTTTTCCCGGGTTCGGATCTAATCATAGTTTCCATTCGACCTTAACGTGGAGTTCGCGAGAATTTAAAGTCGTGACCATTCCCGATGATGCAAAAAACGGGAGTTTCAACGACATCGTATCTAACGTCTCAACGCTTTATGTGAAGGAAATTGAATCTCTGATTGAGAACTCAAAGGTGGACGTAGTTTTGTGCGCTCCGCCGATGGAACACCTTAAATTGGTTTTGCGGGCGACCGGTGACGAAGTTGAGAATGCTTCGTTGCCGACAGCAGACGACGAGCAGCCACCGGAAAAGCGCTGGCACGACTTTCACGATCAGTTGAAAGCGAGAAGTCTACATCTCAGAGTACCGCTGCAGTACATTCTTCCTGCGACCTACGATGAGTCGAAGATCGCGGCGCAAAAAAGATTCAAGAACCGGAACCAACAGGACGAAGCAACCCGCGCATGGAATTTATTTACCGCAATCTACTACAAGGCCGGCGGACTGCCCTGGCGGATGACTCGGAGCGACGCGGACGTAAGATCTTGCTATTTGGGAATCAGTTTTTTTCAAACGTTGGACAAGGAGCGATTATATGCAAGTTCCGCACAAGTCTTCAACGAACTTGGGGAAGGCGTCATAGTTCGCGGCGGCTTGGCCGTAAAGGATAAGGACGACAGAACGATTCATCTTGATGAAGAAGGAGCATACGATCTTATCCAGCTAGCACTGGAAGCGTTCAAAAATGAGCACGGTCATTTTCCGGCGAGAGTGGTTATTCATAAGAGCTCCGATTACTCGGAAGAAGAGCATCGCGGAATCACCCGATTCCTGAAAGAGAAGGAGATAACGCATTTCGACCTTCTGTATTTAAGCGAGTCGTTTGTCCGTTTATTTCGCACCGAGACTTATCCGCCGCTCCGGGGAACTTTGTGGCAGTTGGACGACAAGCAGTCCGTACTTTATACGAAAGGGAGCGTCCCGTTCTACGAGACATACCCCGCGATATATCCGCCTAGATCACTCTATATTGATACTACCTACGCCCAAAGGTCTATAAGAGATTTGGCGAGAGAGTGCTTGGCGTTAACCAAGATGAACTGGAATAACACACGGTTCGACGGGCAGCTTCCGATCACTCTAAGAGCCGCCCGGCAGGTGGGAACCATACTAAAGTATCTGGAAACGGAAGATACCAGCAAGGTCTCGCAATCGTATCGTTTCTATATGTGAGACAGCCTTGTGTGCTCCCGGTGCTGTTGCGGTCGTGAATCCGCTACGCTTCGTAGGTTATCTCGACAGGCACGCGTTACCTCGTCTCCACGGCGGTATTATCGCCGTCTTTGGTGCGAAAGATCGATTTGCCATCACCGGTGAAGCATTTGCACGCGTTTGACCGCGTCCCGACCTGCGAGATAAAAGTCGTCTAACGTATATCGAGCACATTGACTTTTGGTGGGGAGCTAAAACTTAGCTTTTGCGAAAACTATCGTCAACCGAAATGTCACATCGCCCCACGGGAGCATCTTTTTTGCCATCCGATTTCTGCTTCACTCACTGCAATTCCTTCCACTCCTGAAATTCGCTGGGGCGGACCTTGAACCGTGCGACATTTCCATCATGTAAGCTCACGATCTCCTGCTCGATCAGATTGAAAACCTCTCCTCGGTCGGCTTCCGCAATTGTGCTCACATTGAGCGATGCATGGATACGCGACACCACATCGCTACCGGCAACGCGTTCGAGAATTATCGATCTGACAATCTCCTGGATCGGTGTCCGGTACCGCAACTTCATGAGGTTGGGTTCCCCCATAGCTTGCTGAATCGCCGTGTATCGTTGCGAAGATCGGGCGTACGCCCAGATATATAGATCGCGGATCAGACTGACATCATTCTTTTCGTAAATACCTAGAAGTGCATAAACATAGGCATCCTTGTCAACGTCCGTAAACGATAAAGGCCGGAGGTTTTTCTTGACCAGCGGAATGTTCGCGACGAGCCGCGCGGTCCTCTTGTTCACGTCCTCGAATGCCTGAAGGTATGACAAGTGGACGATCGAAAATAGTGACTGCTCGAACGGATCTTGGATCCGGTTCATCTTTTCTATGAAGATATCGAAACACTCGCGGATCAATTGCGGATTCTCGAGGGGAACATATGTCGAACCGCCGATCTCCACAACGATCGAGCGTAGCCGCCCGGAAGCGGCCGGATCGCCGAGCAAATTCTCCGAGAGAAGAGCGTGAACGCTACGGATCTCATGTGACATGATCATGTCGTCTTCAGCGGATTCGACTATATACTCTATCGCCGCTTTATGGTTCAAGATCATTTGGGCTTCGGATACTTCCTTCCCGGTTGCCGTTTCGCCCAGTTCTATCAACCGTTTGGTCTCAAGCAAGGAGTAAGTGTTCCCCTCGAGTCGGCTGGAGTTCCAAGACAGATCGATTAACAGCCGATCCAGTATGTTTCGGGCATAAGTTCCAGCCGGTTGAACGACCGCCTCAACCTGTCCAAGAGTCTTCAATTTCCTGCGGTGGTCGGCGGCGAGATAGAAGGTCTCGTTCGGTTCGTAGGAGAGCAGGAATTCGTGAATGTAACCGACGGGAGCTCGTTCGGCGAGAGCTTGAGTGACGTAATTCCATAACTCTTTCGATTCTGGCGAGACGTCAATCCCTTTAAGAAAATGGCCGATTTTTGACCCCGTCGTTTCGACGCGTTCCTCGTTCTCTTGGAGCACATCTGCTTCGTGCGTTTTCTCTGGCAGAACGTATACGCGTGAGCGTGCAGAACCTTTCGGAACGACTATGTTTTGTCTTGTCAATGACGCCAAGGCTCTTCGAATCGCTTTGCGTTCGGTTTCATCGTTGGGAATCCCGGCTGCATCCGCGATTGAGCGGATACTAACCTCGTCCGCATCACTCAGCAATTGAATGATAAGGGCTTCCAATTCGGCTTTCTTTTCTCCTTTTTTCATATGCTTCTTGGCGGTATTACAAATGGAATTTATATGTCCCATTTACCTAATTGGGACATTATATTTGCTAAATGGGACATTGTAAAGACAAATCGGGACATATGATGTGTCCCAATTAACTTGCTTGTGTCCCATTGGAGACTGATATGGGATAGTCTGATATGCTCAATTAGCAAGATTCAGCCTGCATGATGAACCAATTAAAACGACTCAACATCCTCAAAGAATTTGCCTGGGATAGCCTGAATGATCCGGGATTTCTGGAGGATACTGTGAGAGAGGAAATCATCGTCCCCATCCTGAAAGGCTTGGGCTACGGAATTGAGCGACCTTACAGGATTATACGAAGCAAAAAACTTCTACACCCGTTCGTTTCCATCGGCAGTGCGACCAAAAAGATCTATCTTGTTCCCGATTATCTGCTCGAAGTTCACGATAAGAACGCATGGATACTCGAAGCTAAGGCTCTCACCGAAGTGGATTCACGGAGGACGGATGAACAGAGACTACCATCTCAGGCAGGTAGTCAATGAGAAACTGTCAGAACTGTTGTCATACGCCAAATCGGCATCCTACGGTTCGTCACCTAAAATCTCCGAGGAGTGTGAAACCTCCCCAGAAGTACGGTTCGTGCGTGCCGTTTGACTTGTTTCGGATCATAGAAATTGATGCGGCCTGTAAAGCCTTTGCGGTTGATTTGCCTTCGCGGTAGTGCTTGTAAAATTCTTGGGTAAACTGCTCGGTTGAGCGGTCGTTCGCCTCCCACTGTGCGGATATCACCGAGGAACTTCCCGATCCCAGAAGCGCCCATGCGATACTTACGAGTCCTTCACCGTTAAGCACATTGCTCGTTTCGCACGAGGCGAGAAACGTGAGGTTCTGCTTTTTTAGACGAATGCTTAGAAGGTCTTGCACGGTGATACGTCCCGGATCCTTGCCGTTCGCCTTAAACGCCAAAAAAGACTCCAGCGGTTCATCCGGGTTGAGTTGTGCATGCATCGAGAAGTGTAAAATGTCGGAGTTACCGGCAGAGCCAAGGAACTGCATTCGTGTCGCACCAATAAAAGGCTTCGATCCGAAAATGCCTGCGATTTTTGCAGCTTCGCGATTAACGTACGCCAAATAACGGTCTTGAAATGAATCATTAGCAAAAACCTGAACGGTTTTTCGGATTGGAGCCGGCTGCCGGAGTTCGTTCAGAAGCATTGATACAGA
>LNDP01000007.1 GCA_001464665.1 Acidobacteria bacterium Ga0074141 | reverse complement strand
CGAGCGCAGCATAAAGGGTATGCAGCCTGATGAATCGCCACTCGAATTATTGCGAGCTGAGATCGAGCAGATCAATCCCGCGATTATTCTTGCCGATCAACTAATGCGGCGGGAGGCATCGGAACTTTTGACCGTCGACGAAGTAAAGGCAGCCGAGAATATCCTTGCTATCGGCACTCGGGAAATTGAAGCAGTCGAATCGCACCGAAAGGCGTTTCAGAAGAGTCCGGCGTCAGCGATCGACTATCTTCCGATTGGGTTCTGAGGTATGTAGACTCTATGACCGGATTAGGATTGGCGACGATCGGGAACGGAATGCCCGGAGTTGGCGACCGTTTAAACCGCTCTCTCGAATACCTGCGATTCAAATCAAGGAGCCACAGCGCCATATATGCATGCGAAACCGTATCCAGAGTCGTATCGGAACAGCACAAATACCGGCTTTATATTGAGATGTTTCCAGAGGAGTGGGAACGATCGACAAAGAGCCTCTACGGAGCAGGTTATTTTAAGGCGTACAGCGAACGGACGAATGAGTTCTTTCAGCTTGTAAATGATAAGTGCTTTCCATTACTCGAATACTGGCATGACGATCCGGAGCTAGAACTTGAACGATTTGCCATACCGCCGTTGAACTTCGACCTTTGCTGTGAAGAAGTTGACTTCGCACACTTGCGGGACAGTTATCTCGCCGGCCTGATGTTCTATTTTAATGAAGATGATGAGATCTGGAATTACTTTTCTGAAAAGTACGGTGTTGATAAAGACTCACTGCCTCCGATCAAGACAGCACATTCAAATATCTGGAAAGAAAAGCACGGTGCAAAAGTAAAACCTTTCAGCGATCTGATCCGCCTGGTCGATCACTCCACCGGTAATCCGTGGCTGGATACTACGAACTGCCAATATCCGGAGTTCTTCGAATGGAACAAAGAGACTGTTGAGGGACTGACCGAGGCATATAAGGCAGCGAACCGGTACTTCAAAAATCTTGAGCATTTAGATAAAAGGATCGAAGAAGATGCTCAGACATTCTTTAACGAGCTTATTTCATTCTGGAATACTGGAAAGATAGAGTCGGGAGTAAAGCTAAGCGATGAATAGGCCCTTGAAAGTACCTGTCGATGCTTCCGCCGCGCTCTATTTCCTGCCAGGTCAGTATCTTTTTGCCGATCTTAAAGAATCATCCGTGTCTTTAAAGGCTCTTTCGAGTGACCAGGTGGCGAGAGCGTTTCGAAAGGTTCATACAGATACGGGATGGCTGGGCAGACGGGTTTTGCGTTACCGTGAGGCTCCCGAAGGCAACGCAATCCTATCGTATGAACCAGCCGGGGTTCGAAGGATAACCATCGCTTTTTCTGCCAAGGGTTTTGTTGAACTCTCAGTCCCGTTGCCACCCCTTATCCTACTCGGTAAAGGACGGGAATATTATCTCTGGGCCGCAGCTTCATCTCATATATCGGCGAATACCAACCTTGCCGTCGCTCCGCTGCCGAATGTCGGTTCCGGTAAGATCTGCTTTGGAAAAAACGAAGTTCCTGAGACCCATCCTTCTACTCTTAGCGAAGTGTGGAAACTGATCTTTCAAACACCATTCAATGCTGACCACGCCGGCGAGCGATGCCTCACCGAACCGCAAGATGTACGCGAACTCCTTTTGAAACTGGCGGCTGACAAAGCGAAGAAGTTTCCGAAGTCCGAACTCCTCTTATCAAGCACTACGATCGACGACGCATGGGAAACGATAGTTGAACAGCGAAGGTACGACTCACGATTTTAACTGAAATATGGAAAGACAAAACGAATTTATCGGCCATCGGATCGCAAAAGAACGATTCGAGCCGGTAGAGGCCATTCTTTACGAGTACCTTCTTGCCGGCAACGGCGTACTTCTACGGGCTCAGCGGGAGGAATTTACGATTTCAGTTCCTCTGGTGTTCAGAGAGATAAAGGGCCTTCCAAGCGCATTTGTTGGTATCAAATGGAATAAGCCGAAGGTTCCAAGTCGTGTATGGGACGAAATTTGCAAACACGCTCAGATCTCCAACTCGAAGGAGAATTTTAGAGAAGAGCTTTATCTCATCTACTGGGATAGTGAGCGATACGCGTGGCAGCGGAGTACGTCGAGTAGGGACAGGACATATGCCTCAACAATCGCGGATGATAGGCGGCCGGAATACTCCGAGGCCTGCATCGAGATTCATACGCACCCAAGTGGGGCATATCAGTTCAGCAATGCGGATGACCGCGATGAATCAGGTAAGTTCCGCATCTTCGGGATAATTACGGACGTCCACGACAAACCGAAGGTAAGATTCCGTTGTGGGATTTACGACCACCTTATCCCAATACCATTTTCCTGGATCGGCCACCTCCCAATCGGTGTTGTCGATCTGAATGAGGTCGAAGCTCTGCTTCAGATGATGTTGTGATGGACATCGATCTTAGCTTCTCGCAGGCCGCAGTTGTAATGCCGGTCGAATACAACACTCTTCGGTTCATTGTCGTCGGTGCCGGAGGAACAGGTTCTTTTGTCGTTCCTGCTCTAGCCCGATTGATATTCGAACTAAAGCAGCAGCAAAATAAATCCGCTGAAATGCTGATCGTTGACCCGGACGTGGTAGAAAACGGGAATATTCCGCGCAGCAATTTCTGCTTTGCGGAGGTTGGCCGATACAAAGCTCAGACGCTCGCGGAACGCGTCTCTACAGCTTGGGGGATAGAAACAAGCTTCTCGTCCGAGAATTTCGATCCCGAGAAACACGTCAAGTGTTCGAACAGCGATTACAGGAGTCTGACGATCATCGTCGGTTGCGTCGATAATTACCTGGCTCGACGTGAGATGCATCGTGCACTTGATGAGCCTCGAAGTTACGGTGATGCTTCGAGGGTCTGGTGGATAGACGGGGGAAACGGGAAGGCATCAGGCCAAGTGTTACTTGGTTCGACGACAAAGCCTCTCAACCCCGAGCAGTACTTCACGGGTACGAGTATCTGCCGGGCACTTCCGTCGCCGTCGCTCCAGCACCCAGATCTCCTGAATCCAGAAAAAATTGAAGCCATGAGCGATGCGTCGTGCCCCGAACGCGTTCGGCTCGGAGAGCAAGGTCTTAATACCAATCAGCGGATTGCAGTGGACATGGCCGATATGCTTACAGAGATGTTACTCACGAGATCGTTAAAGAGATTCGCGTCGTACTTCGATCTTGAAAGCGGTACGAGCCAATCCGTTTACTGCACACATGAGGGAATTCGAAGAGTAGTCGGCTAAAAAAGATGATAAACAGACTCGCGAAAAACAAAAACTTCTCCCATTTTGCGCCCGATGTCGACGGCGTTTAAGAAAACTGGGCCGGAGGAACCGATCTGTTCATCTCGAATGTCGGCAGTTGGCGAATGCCAACGCTTCTGCCTGTCGCACCTGTCGCCGTAAATTCGTGGGCATCCTGGTTTTTATTTGTCGCTTGGAAGATATGGTCTGCCCGTTTCGCCCCAACCCCATCTGGGCATTGGTTCGCTTTCGGCGAGAGGATTTTCCGCGAGTTGCGAATTGATGACGGCCAATCTTATTCCCCATTCGAGATAGCCGACAAAAGCGGAACGAAATTCGGGATCGTCTTTCAGACCGATTTCGTCAGCGGTTTTGATCAGCAACGACATCCAACGCTGACGTTTTTTCTCATCAAGCATTTTCCCGACGTGCTTTCCGATCATCTTCGCGTGATTTCCGTTGTCTTCGCTCGTGTAAAGTTTCGGCCCGCCAAATACTTCGGCGACAAAATGAGCAACGTGTCTGACGTGATCTGGCGACATATTTTTGAACACTTCGCCAAGTAAATCATCGCGTAAAACTTTGTCGTAAAATGTGCCGAACAAGTTTTCAAAAGCGGGCATTTCACCTGCCCATTTATATAAGGTCGGTATTTTTTCCATTTCTTTAATCTAATTGTTCAAGGGTATTAACGCCGAACCCACACTTTTCGGGCGGCGGTCTGCGGAACACATATTTCCGTCGGAAGGACGGGAGCCGAGCCGTAAAATCCCGTTTTCGATGTTGACCAAATCGTATTCTTTACCGCATACACTAACGCTTGTAAAATTTCCGCAACCGCTGTCTGAAATGTCCGTAAATTCGCCTTTTTTCAAGCCGCAAGCTCCGAAGCCGAATTGGTTTATAACATCTGCGTCGTCTGTTAATAGTTTGAGTTTTTTTTCGGAAAAGGAAAAATTGGCTTCGTGTGCCGGTTCGACGATGCTCGATTTGGCGCCGATTTGAAATCTGCCTTCGCCAATGAAGGAAAAAAGCGGCTTCGATTTTTCCTTGTCAGCGTAAAAAACGACTTCGATTTGCCAATCACGGTTTTTGAAACGGAACTCTCTAGTTCTAAAACCGAAACTTCCGACAGATTCAACCGATTCGCTGATCCAATTGCCCGCAAGATTATTATACGAAGCATCTTGTTTTTCCAAACGATTTGAAGGAAATGTAGCGATAATTCTGACTAATCCGCCTGTTGCACCTTCAACTTTCGTTGCTCCGACAAAAATCGTCGCTCCGTTCGCGGGAACTTGCTTTAAATTCGCCGCACATTCGACCGCCCATTTATCGGCCTTCAGCCAAACTTTGTGGGCCTTATATTCTTTGTCAAAGCCCGGATCAATCAAAATTGTGTCAACTCCAGTGCCGACAATCTCCCGTTGATTAAACAAAAACCCGGCGGCTTCGCTCGAACCTCCGGGAAAGTGCATCGTATTCTTTTCGTGCGCATTGATAAATGCGTTCGCGTCGGAAACTTTCGCGTCCCAACCCGAATACATAAAAACTGCCGCACCGTTCGGCAAGCGTCCGTATCGCTTTCGCCAATTTTTTATATCTTCGATTGTTACCGTCGCGTCCGCGTTTTGCTTGGCACGTTCGCTTATGTCAATAACCGCCAACCGAGCGATTAATTTTTCGACGGGAATTTGTTCCAGTGAAATCCCGTTCGCTGAAAAACGAGACGGAGCATCAATCTGTGTGCCTATATGTTCGTGAATCTCCCAGCGATTTGCCGCCACGCCATTTTTTTCCATAGTCGCAATCGCCGTTTTCTTGAACGGAAAAGTGATGCCCGGAATCGGAATATACGGAAAACGTTCGTTCAAAGTATGCGTCAAGTCAACAATTTTGGTCGTTCGGTTTTGTCCGAACGACGCAAAAGTCCCAACCAAAATCACCGTTGCTGCAACGATTGCTGCCGAAAACCTTAGTTTTTTTTTTGAATCTAACAATGACTTAACGTGTATCTGAAAGATAGTAGGCACTTTTTTGAAACTATGAGAAAAAATCAAATAGACGAAGCAAATTGTCCCGTCAAAGCGACGATAGACATCATCGGCGGAAAATGGAAACCCATTATTTTGTATTATTTAAAGGACGGGCACGAAACGCTTCGGGGAACTGCAAAAACTGATACCACACGCAACCAAAAAAATGCTGACTCAACAACTCCGTGAACTCGAAAAGGATTCAATCATCAAACGAAAAATTTATAGAGTTGTACCGCTGAAAGTCGAATATTCATTGAGCGATTACGGACTAACCCTCAGCCCGATTTTAGAAGCGATGGCAGATTGGGGGGGGGGCAAATCATCGGTCACAACAAAACGGAAAAAAATTCACATAAATTTCGCGGGACATGCAATTGTTTTGAAGGTTTAGGTGATGCTCCTTCGCCCCTTCCGGCAAATTGCCATGAAAATCTGCTTTCCCGTTACAACAAACTCTTTCCCCTTTTCCGCCATTCTGATTTTTAGAACTCTTTCTTTTTTTATCCTTTGTTCAAGAGAGCGTTGTCGCGGTATTGAGCCCCCGGACGATCTTCCCAATCGTCGTTTTACTATAAAACAAAATAGGCAGCAGACATCCGGCGACAATCTGGAAATGGGTCAAAACTGTATGTCGGAACTTTTGCCAAAAGAACTTGAAGGTGTACTGCCGAAGATTGGTGGACGAGAAGGGAACAAGAATCCGACCGTTTATGCAGTGTTTCAATTTCCCTTTGGCGGATGGGCTTGGTTCGTGACAGAAGGCGTCACTTATGGTGATGACTTTTGCTTCTTTGGTTATGTTGTCGGGCTTGAGTGCGAATGGGGATATTTCTGCCTCCGTGAATTGGAAACCGTTGATATCGGCGGTATCGGGGTTTGCCGTGACGCGGACCATGTCCCGAGGCCATTATCAGAGTGTCTGAAACAACACGGTTTCGCTGAAAGTTGAGCGGTGGACAGAATGCGAATGGAAACTCAAACATCTGCCAGAATTACCGGCACTCAGGTATTGCCTTCACTAGCATCTTCAGTTCATCGAAACGTGTTCGGTGGTTCTAAGATGGAGTTCGGGCTTAGCATTGACTCTTTTGATTTGGATGCTCATTGAGATTCACGCTCGAACGCAGTGGTCCGAAAGCTGGTCGGATCGACGGAGTACATCTTATGGAATAAGCGTGAAAAGTTACTCCGGCTTAGGAAGCCCACTTGACGCGCAATCTGGGCCACCGGAATGTCAGTAGTTACAAGCAATTCACGGGCATGGCGAAGCCGGACGGCCCGGAGCAGGTTCATCGGAGTTTGTCCAAAAGCGTGGGTGAAACGTGCAGCAAACGAGGAACGGCTCATGCCCGCAATAGTAGCAAGCGTTTCGACAGTGAGGGGCTCAGAGGAACGTTCGAGAATCGCCCGCAGAGCTCGCGCCAACCGATCATCTGACGCTGCAATCATCCACGGAAGCGACGCGGAGCCTCGTTGGATCATCCTGCGCAGAAGAAGGATCAGGCATTGTTTCAGAAGTGCTTCCGTGAGTGCTCGAGTCCCTATCGTGGGCCGTGCCGATTCCGCCAGCAGAATGATGAACTGATTGCGTAAGCCTTCGGGCCCGTCAAAATGTTCGATGACGGGGGCTTTGAGGCCCCCGAACAGATCAATGCCTGACTCAGTTGCCAACAATACCTCGCCGCAAGCCGTCACGATTCCAGTCTTGCCTTCGCCTGCTTTGATCGTCGGCACGCTCTCGGCAAACAGCGGAGATCGAAGCCTGTGCGGCGCCGGGAGGTACCTTTCCATTCCTTTCCGACCGATCCCACGCTGTAAACGACCCCCGGCGGTAGCAATACAAAAGTGTGCTTGTTCAATTTGAAAGTACTTCCGTTCATAACCATCAGTTCTCCATCGCCTTCCATGCAATAGTGCATGGTCGCGGCGGAGGAGGCGTCGAACGTAAGAACGTATCCGCGCCGAACATCACAGGAAGTGAACGCCCCCACGCCCACTTCCATGGCGGCCAGCAATCTTTCTATTAATTCCAATGGCGTTATCTCCGGAGTTAAATCCATTCGGAGGCATGAGCACCTCATGGAGACCAGTAGGCACCAAGCCTTATATCCTGGAATAGGGTATCTCACCAGATGATCTTTTGAAAAGGAGAGTGCGAAAATATTTTACGATACAATTTACATGCCGTTTCGGATGGCGATTGCCGGGTGTGTTGCCATTGACGCTCAAGGAATCTGTTTGTTAATCTTGGAAAATCGCTGTGAGGCAATAGTTGAGAACACCTGTACTTGGGAAACTCCGGCTCTGCCGACGGTAATAAAAGTCTTGTTCTAAAATAATAGCTACATTTAATTTAATTGAGTACTTGAGAATGAGCGAAATATTAGACTCGCTTAAAACCCGCGTAACCGAGTTGGGCTCACATGAGCGGTTAACTAGCGATCAAATAGATGATCTGAATGAGGTGGCCTGGGAACTTCGTCATGCAGAACCGAAACTAGCCGCTCAGGGTAGTGCGGATGCCTGGCGCTCAGCGGTTCAAATTAGTTATTCGCGGGGAATCGCGTATGCTCTGCGCGGTATCGGTAACGGGCAACGTAGCATTGATCAATATGCGGAATCCGTACAAACATTAGAACAGAGCCGTGCGATGTTTGTGGCCCTCCCTTTACCTGATGAAGCGGGACTTGCTTCTGTGATCAACGTCTTAGGGTCATCGCAAAGGTATCTGGGCCACTCTAATAGAGCCCTCGAAAGTCATCACACCGCATTAAAATCTTTTGAAAACGCCGGCGAAAGTTCGAAAGTTGCCCTTGCCTACAATAACCTGGGAGGGATCCACAGTGATTTAGGTGACTATTTACCGGCTCTTGAATATCTTTATCAAGGATTGCAGATTTCAATCGAATTCTGTTCTCCAATGGATCAGGCTTTGCTTCATTGCACTTTAGGCGATATTTTGCTGCGGGTGGGTGATTCGGACCATTCGCTAACGAGTCTGCGACGGGCAATTGATTTGTTTAGGGAGTATGGTGATCGTCGGAATGAAGGCTTGGCGTTGATCAATATAGGTGCCGCTTACAAGAGCGTTAAAAAACATGAGCGGGCTTTGAATTGTTATATTCAGGGACTTGAAATTGCGCGAGAGGTCGGAAGTCTTGAAACTCAAACTGAAGCTCACCTGTGTATGGGTCGGATATTTGGAGATTTAGGCAATCATCAAGAAGCCCACGACCATTTATCGGAGGCCTTGCAATTGTCCACGAACATCTGCAGTCCTTATAACGAGTGTCAAGCATTACTGCATCTCGGCTGCTTCTATAATTTTTGCGGCGATATCGCAAAAAGCGTTGAGGTTCTGGAATCGGCCTTAGCATTAAGTAGTCAGCACGAGTTTAGGGAGATTGGTTTTGAGGCGAATCATGCTCTGTCATCAGCCTATGAAAAAAGCGATAAATCGACCGCGGCCCTTTCTCATTACCGAGCGTTCCATGAAGGGCGAGAAGTTGTATTTGGCTCAATCGTTTCGCGCAAACTAGAAAAACTAGTTTCGTTAAATGTCGCGAAACAAAGTCCAGGTATGCTACAGGAGCTTCGTCGCCCCTCCCCTCCCCTATACATCGAGCGACGACAGTCGGCTCTCTCGCCACACAATCTTCGGCAGGTAATTGAATTCATAGATAACAACCTCGAAGCGAAAATCAAGATTACCGAGTTGTCACAGTTAACGTCTCTCAATTACGCTCATTTTATTCGCACTTTTAAACATTCAACCGGTAAAACTCCACATCAATTTCTCATCGAAAAGCGCATTGACCGGGCCAAACTCTTGCTGAAAACAACCGGTTCATCGCTGGCTGACGTAGCACTACAGTGCGGTTTTAGCAGTCAGTCGCACTTGACGGCACAGTTTCGTCTTGTAACCGGCACCTCGCCCCGACAGTTTCGCCTCTTTAGTTAGTTTCTCCTAATTAAATCAAAATATCACTTTTGTGACAAACACCGCATTTTTCTGAAAGAAAGGTCGGGTGTCAATCGCTAAGGTTAAGACACGAACTAATGTTGCACACTTCCAAGGTGGCCAGCAATCTTTCGATTAATTCCATGGCGTTATCTCCCGGGTTGATTACATTCGGACGCATGGGCACCTGATAGAGACCGATAGGCACTGAGCCTTCTGTATGATTAGGTCGTTAGATAATATTTTGAAAAGGAGAACACGAAGTGTTTACAAGAAAACTTACACACCGTTTGCGGATGGTGATTGTCGCCGCTGGCTTTCTGGTCGGCGTCATCACCATCTCTATATCTTTATCTTCCGCATTAGCGCAGACCACTATTCGAAATGCGAACTATCCAGAGATCGACATTGCCCCAGTGTTTAATGCGAAGAACGAACTGTTGCAACCGAAGGACTTCCGAGAATGGGTTTTCATTGGGGCACCGTTCACGCCGCACGGTTTAAACAATGGCAAGGCGAATTTCCCTGAGTTTCACAATGTATATGTCCAACCCGCCGCATTCAAAGCCTATCGCAAAACAGGCAAGTGGCCCGAAGGCACTATGATGGTCAAGGAGTTGCAGTTGGTTGACGGCCCATCTGAATACCCTGACGGTTCGCGGCTTGAGGTCTCGGGTCGTGGCTATTTCCCCGGGAAAGTTAACGGGCTCGATGTCTCAGTGAAGGATAGCAAGCGCTTTGGAAAGACCAAAAACTGGGGCTACTTCAACTTCAATCACGCCGCGCCCCCTTACCTGGCCGCCGCTCCCGAGCGTCCCGCTGCTGAATGCGCCAGCTGCCATATGATTAACGCCCATGAGGACATGGTCTACGTGAATATGTATAAGCCAATCCTGAATCCGTTGCCGACGGGAAAGCTGGACCCGTTGCCGACTCATAAGGTAGAGGAGTAGTATGAAACGACACAACGTGTCTAACAAAGGGAAAAGCCTGAAAGTATTTGCAACTGCATGCGCCATACTTCTTGCATTCACGTACTTGTTCGGTCAGAAGGCAGCTGCGCCTTTCAGCCCTCTGGTGGATGGAAAGGGAAATATTACATTTCCGCAAGATTTCCCCAACGGCTTCGAGCACATTGGGACAGTGGCCGTCGCGGGTAACGGCGGCGTAACCGAGACGCACGCCACCTACACCCGGCCCTCCGACGCTGTCTATTACCGTGCCAACGGGACATTTCCCGATGGCGCGGTGCTAATTAAGGAGGTCGAGGGGTTAATCGGCTCCCCGCACACGACGGGCAATGCGTTCTGGGCGTCCGAACGCATAACATGGTTTTTGATGGTCAAGGACACCGTTGGTCGGTACCCGAACAACCCCCTTTGGGGAGACGGTTGGGGCTGGGCTCAGTATGATCCGAAGGATCGCTCAAAGCAGGTCGCAAAGAACTACAAGACGGATTGTATACAATGCCATGTGCCTGCGAAGGCGTCGGATTGGGTCTATGTTTATGCATACTCCGGTTTAGGCGAGAGGGCTTTGAAATTTACACCTGCGGCGGCTCGCGCCGCGACAGCAAAGCCCGCGACAGCAAAGCCCGAGACTGCTCCGACCATGAGCGGCAACGCAGCTATGATCGCGGCGGGCAAGACGGCTTTTGCGGAGAACTGTAGTTCCTGCCACACAGTTGAGGCTGGGAAGAATAACACGGGACCTTCCTTATACGGCGTGGTGGGCAGGAAGGCCGGCACAGAGGCAACTTACGAGTATTCTCCTGCAATGAAGGGGGCCGCGGTGACTTGGTCTCGCGAAACGCTTCAAAAATTTCTTACGGATCCCAAGGGTTTCATCCCTGGGAACCGGATGGGACGATTCTTCCCCGGCGTGGACTCGGTTGAGAAGCGTGAGGCGATTGTAAGTTATCTAGAGTCCGTGAAATAGCTATGTGACCCTGAGAGGTCCCGCTTGCAATGACTACTTTTTGAATTGGAGATACTATGAACACGAAAGCTGTCCGAAGTCACTATCTTTACATCCAGACCAACGATATTCGTGAGGGCCAAAATGCGGTTCTTGGTTACACACGAAACGACGATGGAACGTTGGAGCCGATTCCTGGCAATCCCTTCTATACAGGCGGTACGGGCATAAATAATGACACCCATGGGAAGCTCGGCCCCCATGACAACGATACCCCGCTTGTGATCGGCCAAGATGGCACGCGCCTCTTCGCAGTCAATACTCACAGCAACACGATCGCGGTGTTTGACATACAACCCGATGGCTCGTTGCGGCATGTTAAAGGATCACCGTTTTCGTCAGAGGGGATCGCCCCCAATAGCCTATCGGTCAGCCGGAATACATTGCTCGTATCGAACCGGAATGAGGACTATCACCAAATCGAGGCCTTGCGTGGCGCGGCGAAGGCAAGCTACGTCTCTTTCGTAATCGAGGACGAAGGGGCTCTGCAACTGGTCTCAAAGATCGATGTGGAGAACTCCCAGAAGCCAACGCAAGTATTCATCCCGGCGTCGAGCCCTCACCTCGCGTTTGGGAATGACTTTCAGGTGGATGTTGACTTCGATGGAGAAGCAACAAGATCGTTCCTCGCCGGTACAAAGCCAAGCGTGCAAGGGCAGTTGCATGTCTTTCAGGTCGGGCACGACAGTCGGTTGACGGAACGAAGCCTTGTACAGTTGCCCGAAACAAATGCGGGTTACAAATACAAGGGAATGGACGGCGTCCCGTCGATGCCATTGGGTATTTGGACGCATCCGACCGAACCGCTGCTCTATGTCGGTTTTGTTACTCGCAACGAGCTTGGAGTCTACCGCTTCAGCCAGGAAGGGGAGATGACGTTTCTAGGCTCTGTCGCAAATAGCGGCCAAGACATCTGCTGGGTGCTGCCCAACAAAAAAGGGACTCGTCTCTATACGGTGAACAACCTCCCCCGCAGCGACAAAGAAGATCAGGCAGCGACAGTGTCCACCTATGACATCTCCGGCGAGAGGGCCGTGAAGCCGGTTGAGATAAATCGGTTGCATCTGCCACATCCTGGTGAGTGGTTTATAAATAATCGCATGTTTTCGCAACCTGGCAGCACCGCGTTTCAATGTGCTCTGGACCCAGAAGAAACATTTCTTTATGTGATTTGTCAGCGGATCAACCAAACAGACGAGAACAAGAGCGAAGAAGGGAATATTTTGCACAGCCTGAGGCTGGACGGCGAAGGCTTGCCATCGGTTGCTCAGTCGCGGCATCTCGGCCAAGACGGAGCTCATTACCGGTCTCGGCCGCAAGGTATCGCTATCGTAGACCGATAGCGAAGGCGATACTGCTCGCATCGTTTGAGAGAATGTGCAGCCTTTCGCACCAGGAAATTCGAGATGCCACGCTTCACTCAATGCGAGAACCAGGCCGCGACACTTCATGCTATATGACGGCAGCGTCAGGAGGAACCATCAAAACGCCACCGGTTGTTCGGCCGTCAGCTCCGATAGTAAACCGCACACTCGATCAAATTAGCTCGGTCCGAGTTGGTGTCGTGACACTGGTGATTCTTGTCATTCTTTCGCTCGCGGGCATGCTGATTGTGCAGCAGAACGTACAGGGTTTTGACGCGTATTACGTTGCTCTTACACCGGCCGAGAGACAGGTGTTTGGCTCGCTTGGGCTCTTTGATGTTTACCATAGTTGGTATTACCATATCGCGTTGCTCTTTCTCTCTCTCAATATTGTTCTAGCGTCGATCGATCGTTTTCCTTCAGTGTGGAAGGGCTATTTCAGACGTCCCAAGGTTACAGGCAGCAGAGGCTGGCTCCTTGCTCGACCCGAAAACGAGATAATTGCCGCGTCGGATCGGACGCTCGAGGCTGAAGCCGCCCAGATCGAAACTAAATTCAAAGCCAATCGGCTTAAAACCAAGGTCACCCGCGAGAATGGCAAAATAACCGTTTTTGGTGAACGCGGCTTAATCAATCGACTGGGTGCATATATCGTCCACGTCTTTCTCTTGACGTTGTTTCTTGGGCACTTTGTTGCACTGACGACCGGTTTTGACGCGGACGTAAGAATGATCCCGGGAGCAGTGACGGACGAGATCCAGATGATTGAGTTCAATCTCGACAGGAAGGAGAAATTTAACGTCCAACTTCCTTTCTCGATCGAGTGTACTGATATTCAGCAAAGCCTTATAAACGCGGCCGGGTCTATAGATGTGACGAACACTCTCGACTGGCGTACTCAGATGAAAATCAATGATCCTGAGTATGGAGAGTTGATTGCCGATGTCAGCATGAACAAACCGGTCAACTATCGTGGCTATCGATTCTTTCAGGCCCAAACAATTCCTGTCGGTAATGCACGCGAGATCACGCTCGAACTGGCACCGCAGGGAGGCGGCGAACCTCTTACAGTAAAGATCAATCGAAATGCCGGAACTACTCTCGCGGACGGGACTCGTATCGACTACACAGAGTTCATGCCTGATTTCGCTTTCGGCGGGGACGGACAGCCTGATACACGTAGCGGTGAGTACAACAATCCTGTCGCAGTCTTAAACGTCACTCCACCGGGCGGCGAACGACAACGCGTTTTTGCTTTCGCCCAAAAGCTAGCTGATAACATGCCCATTGGTGCACCAAAAGCAGGATACAAATGGAGGCTAACAGCATTCGAGAAATCTCCGCTCGCACACGTCCTGTCGATCAAGTACGATCCATACGACGGTGCGTTTATAGCATGGTATATCGGTGGATTTGGCCTAATCGGTGCACTTTGGTTTGTATTTTTCCTCTCGCACAAACGCGTATGGGCGCAGGTAAGTAAACAGGAAGACGGCAAGACCGAGGTCGTGCTTGCCGGCGAGGCAAACCGCAACGAGACCGCATTCGGCGACCTTTTTAAGAAGATTTCTGAAGAGATCAAGGGGAAAGAAAGAGGCAATAAAGATGGAAGAACTGGATAGACTGGACCCACGAGTCACGTGGCAATCTTATGTGCCGACGATCATGGTCATCGTCGGCTCGTTCGCGACGATGGGCATGCGGATACAGATGGGCGAGTCGTTTGTCACTGACGGTGCTCTGATGATGATTGCCTTGGCCAGCTACATCCTCGCGGCGATTTTCCAGCTGACCAACCTCTACGCTCCTTCAGCAATGGCCGAAAAGATCGGATTCTTTGGTGCGGCCTTAGGAGTTTTCTTCAATCTTTCAAGCTGGCTCGTTCGTTGGGTCGCGGCATACGACCACGAGATCGCAATCATGCGTGCCAGCGGTAATATGGGCACGCCTTGGGTGTTTCGCTATGTTCCATTCGCCAATCTCTACGATTACAGCCTTGCCTTTGCATTTGGTGCGGGTCTTGCAACTTTGCTGTTTGCTCAGCGACGCAAGTTTCGGGTCCTTGCTGCCTTTACGCTCCCGCTTGCCGCACTGATCCTGACCTTGGCCCGATTCATAGGCAACGAATTTATCGACCTGCCACCAGTACTTAATTCCTATTGGCGGCCGATACACGTTGGCGTGGCGAGCCTTAGCTATGGTATTGCTCTGGTGTGTTTCGCAGTCGCAGTGATTTACCTGCTCAAGGATCGGGTTAAGGTTGAGGCAATGGCAATCTGGTCGTGTGTGTTTGGCCTTGGCGTGATCGCAACGATCAGTAAGTTTTCGGTATTCACGGAATTTGTCTATCGAGCAGGTCTTTTTGTGCCAAACGAAGCAGGCAAGAAACCGTTCTCGGCACCATTCCGCCTCGAGCTCGATTACGCCGGGCCCGCTCTAGCGATCTCCGCCCTCTTGATGGTCGGTGTGATCATCGCGTTTTTGCTGTATCTGTATCAGAACAGCGAACTGTCACGAACGATGGGACACTACCTGTTGAAGGCAGCCCTCGTTGCCCAAATCGTTTCCTTGAGCCTCGTCATTTACGGAATCAAAACGGAATCAAACGCCCCGGCCCGTCTGCAGCAGCAGCTCACGGCCGATCCGACCCAGTATGTCGTTGCGGGAATCGCGATGTCGGAAAACGCAAATCTTACCGTCAGCGAGAGGCAACAAATAACCGAGCAGCAACACGAACAGATGGGTCGCGCTTATATTCAGGCGAACGGCAACAGGCTTTACTTAAGTCTTAACACAAATCCCGTTGAGGTCGCGGCCTTGATCACGGCCCTCGTCGGAACGTTGTTCATCCTCTTGTTTGCAGTCCGAACCGAGCAGATGGTCGACCGGTTGCCAAGTCTCGTTTCGCTCGACGGCCTGATGTACAAAACCGCTTGCCTCGCCTTCGCAGGCCTCGCGATGTTGCTCATCACGGGTGCGATCTGGGCAAATGAGTCTTGGGGACGGCCTTGGGGTTTTGACTCAAAGGAAACCGGAGCCCTCGTGGCTTGGTTAACCTACGCGGGTTTCCTACATACGCGTATCTCTCGCGGTTGGAAGGGGCGGAGTTCGGCCTATTTTGCGATTGTAGGATTTCTCCTTGTGATATTTACTTATCTGGGTGTGAGCTATTTGCTGCCGGGCCTGCATAGCTACGCGTAGACGGTGACGCTCAAAGCCAGCGAGGTATTATGCAGTCTCGCCGGAACGGTCCATGCGGTGAAGAACTACGCACCGGCAACGAGTCTGATCTTGCAACTAATACGGGGTAAGTGGAAGCTGTTCATTCAGGTCGAAAAGTGAAGCTATCGCGAATCAAGTCCAACACAAAAGGAGAAAGGAATGCATAAATTTAGTAAAGCCCCACATGTCGTCGCGATGCTCACGCCAGAGCAGTATCGCTTAATGCAGCAAAGTGGCACCCCGGCCCCCGGGTGCGGGGGGTATCTGGATAGCGTGGAGCCCGGCATCTACGTCGGTATCGTATTGGGAGAGCCGCTATTTGCATCCTCCGACAAATTTGAATCGGGCTGCGGGTGGCCGAGCTTCATCAAGCCAATTGAACCGGAAAACGTCAAGGAACTTCTGGACACCTCCCACAACATGACACGAACTGAGGTCCGCTCTGCTCACGGCGACAGCCATCTAGGGCATGTATTTCCAGACGGGCGGAGAGACCAAGGATATGGGGAATACCGAAACCAGGTGGGGGTGCCTAATGATTGAAGAACGAGCCTTACTAGCTGGCGGCTGCTTCTGGGGTGTGCAAGACCTTATTCGCCGGTACAACGGAATTCACTCCACACGGACCGGCTACACAGGGGGCAGAAACTCCTATGCGACCTATCATAACCATCCCGGACACGCTGAAGCCGTTGAGATCATTTTCGATCCCTCAATCATCAGCTATCGACAAATACTCGAACTCTTTTTTCAGATTCACGATCCGAGCACACGCGATCGACAGGGCAACGACGTCGGGAGCAGCTACCGGTCAGCGATCTTTTACACCTCTGACGAACAGAGGCGGATCGCCGGAGAAACGATCGCCGATGTCGATGCCTCAGGCCTCTGGCCAGGCAAAGTAGTTACGGAAGTTGTTCCGGCAGGCGAGTTCTGGGAGGCCGAACCCGAGCACCAGGATTACCTACAGCAATACCCTGGCGGCTACACATGTCATTCTGTCCGCCCCAACTGGAGACTGCCGATCTCTGACTCAAAAAATGCACAAGGAGCCGGATGAATGCATGATCAGATCCTGACAGGAACGATCGGGATATTCTTGGCGATCCACGGCGTGGCAGCGCCTTCAGCTTCAGCGTGCGTACTTAGAGATACTGCTCCCCCGTCCGAGATCGGCCGAGGCGGGTGCGATCCTGGCCCTGGTATCGGAAACGGCCTGCTGCTGGTAATTTGTTTTTGGCTTTACCTGTCTAGTTGGTCTTCCGTCATTGACCTTAATTGTTATGCCGGCAGACTCAAGGATTGACAAGGCATTAATGATAGCGTCAGTTTTCTTTTGCTGAGGTACTTTATGGAAGAACAACTCATTAAACACGACTTCAAAGTCCGCGGGAGGGCGACCGATCGTGAGCTGCTGATGGTAGAGATCCTTTGCGATTTGGAGTGTTGCTTGGAAATTTCATATGTACCAAAAACATTATTTGCGTTTGGGCTTAATCATAAAACGGCACCAGTCGAGATCAGAGAAAAACTGTATCTCAACGAAGCGGAGATCCAAGAGTTTTTAAGGCGAACCCGCGAAACTCTACCTGAGTGCGTTGTACTTTCAACCTGTAATCGAACTGAGATCTACGCCGTTAGCGATTCGGAAACGATAGATCTAAAATTTTATAAAAACCTGCTGATCGATCTTAAAGATGCCCGTGGTCTGGTAAAAGACGAGCATTTCTTCGACCTCATTTCCTGCACTGCCTGCCAGCAGCTTTTTAATGTCTCGACCAGCATCGACAGTAAGATCGTCGGTGATTCGCAGATCCTGCGCCAGCTTCGCTCCGCATATTCCACAGCTCAAGAACAAAACCGAACCGGGAAGGTACTCAATCAATTAATGCAGCGGGCATTCAAGCTCGGCAAGACGACATACACCGAGACGGCGATCCACAGCGGCGCCGCATCCGTAAGTCTGGCTGCGGTTGAACTTGCGGTTGAGACCTTAGCATCGCTTCAGGGATTAACGGTGCTCGTACTCGGGGCGGGCGAGATGGCGATGCTCACGACCGAGGCTCTGGTCGGTAAATCCGTCGGGAAGATACTGCTCAGCAACCGCACGCAGGCACACGCCGAGGAACAGCTGACCAGCCTTCGCAAAAGTTTGTCGTTCGAAAGCGAAATACTTGATTTCAGCACTTTTAAGTCACGACTTGATGAGGTTGACATCATAATCAGCTCAACCGGCTCCGAAGAGCCGATCCTTTATAAGCAAGATTTTCAGAACCGCGATCGAAAGATGCTGGTGATAGACATCGCCGTTCCGCGTGACGTCGACGATTCAGTTCGCGAAAATCCGAACGTTATTGTAAAAAATATCGACGACCTGCATTCCATTCTCGGCGAAAACCAGTCAAAGCGAATGGCCGACCTCCCGAAGGTCCGGAAGATGATCATTACCGAGATGGTCGAGTTTCTAACCTGGTACTATCTCTTACCTATTTTGCCTGAGTTCGAAAAGACCGGTGAAAAACCTTCGCCCGAAAAAGTCGACGAGATAATAAGAACCAAGGAATTTCTCGATCAGAACGTCTCCGAGATCCATAAATTCGTGATGGGTTCGGGAGCGGATTTTGAGGCCGACCTGCAGACCCACTTCGACCTGATTCGCAAGCTCCGGTCACTGAAGGCGATCGCTCTCGGTGCCTCTGCGTAATGAGAAACGAATTCATCATCGGTTCGCGCGGCAGCGATCTCGCTTTGTGGCAGGCGAATTTTGTCAGATCGAGCCTCGAGCGTCAATTCCCTCAATTAACGTTCTCGATCAAGATAATTAAAACGACCGGCGACGAACAACTGGAAGTTGCTCTCTCTAAGATCGGCGACAAAGGCCTTTTCACACGCCAGATCGAGAAC
Source organism: Acidobacteria bacterium Ga0074141 (assembly GCA_001464665.1). GTDB lineage: Bacteria > Acidobacteriota > Blastocatellia > Pyrinomonadales > Pyrinomonadaceae > OLB17. The sequence continues at coordinate 44,943 of LNDP01000007.1, read as the reverse complement.
CAGTTATTGGTTGGCGAGATCGATCTAGCGGTTCACAGTCTGAAAGATCTCCAAACGACCCAACCCGACGGCCTCGTCATTGGCGCTGTGTGTGAACGCGAGTTACCCAACGATGTGTTCGTTTCGAAAAATTCAACGACGATCGGTGACCTCGAGCAAGGAGCAAAGGTTGCGACCGGCAGCCTGCGGCGAAAAAGCCAATTATTGAGCCACCGGCCCGACCTGAATGTTTCGGAGATACGCGGCAACGTGCCGACGCGGATCAAAAAATTTAACGAGTCCGATCTCGACGGTATGATCCTGGCGTTTGCCGGGCTCAACCGGCTAGGCTATGACTCAGCAGTCAGTCAGGTCATACCTTTTGACATCATGCTGCCTGCCGTCGGACAAGGTGCGGTCGCGGTCGAAATTCGCACCGACGACAACGAAGTCGCTGCACTGGCCGCGACTCTCGACCACCATTTAACGCGAACCTGCGTCACCGCTGAGCGTTCATTCCTCCGCCGTCTCGAAGGCGGATGCCAGGTGCCGATCGGTGCGATCGCAATCGTGGCCGGCGAAAATATCAGTCTCGAGGGGATGGTCGGTTCACTAGACGGTGCAATTGTCTTCCGCGATTCGATCACTGGGCATGCAGGCGATGCTGACGAATTGGGGATAAAGCTCGCGGAGTTACTGATCTCGAAAGGAGCGGATGAGCTGTTGCGCGAGGATCGCAGGCAAGCAGAAACCACCGACGAGGCGGTGATCTGATGGGCCAACCGACAGTGTTGGTTGTAAGGCCGGACGGCCGCTTTAGCGACGTGTTGCGAAAGAATGGTTGCGAGGTCATCAACCTCGAATTGATAACTACTGAAGAGGTCAGCGACCTAAGTGAACTTGATGCGGCCATTCACCGGATCGACCTCTACGACGGCATTTTTCTGACAAGTCCCGTCGCGGCGGAGATATTTCTTAGCCATCTAAAGTCTGAGAGCCGAAGTTTTGAGGGTAAGGTTTACGTACTGGGCAAACGGATCAAAACTGCTCTGGAAGGCTCGGGATTGAATGTGGTGTCGAACGCTGCAGCAAACACAGCAGAGGAACTGATAAATGCATTCGATCGGGCCGAGTTTGCGGGCAAAGATCTGCTCTTTATTCGCGGCGACCTAAGCGTTCGAACGATTCCGCTACTCCTCGGTGACATCGCCCGGGTCGACGAACTGGTGGTTTACAAAACAATCGAGACCGCGCCGGAGAATAGCGTGATCGAGAACGTAACAGGTAGATTGAACGCGGGCGGCATTGGCTGGGGATGTTTTTTCAGCCCGTCGGGAGTCGATAGTTTTATGACTCATTTCGGCGGTTCTGAGGTCGATAGGGTTAGAGCAGCCGCCATCGGCGAAACTACTGCCAAGAGAGCGGAAAATGCTGGGTTAGATGTAGTGTTCGTTTCCAAACGGGCAAACGAAGAGGATTTTGCGGCGGGCTTTGCCGCATATATAAAAAATATTGAGTAATACCGACCACATATTCCTGAGAGCCTGCAAACGCGAGGCCGTCGAACGCACGCCCATCTGGATAATGCGCCAGGCCGGCCGTTACCTGCCTGAGTACCGTGCGATCAGGGCTAAGACCAATTTTCTGACGCTTTGCAAAACGCCGGAGCTTGCTAGTGAAGTGACGGTTCAGCCCATCGACATCATCGGCGTCGATGCGGCGATACTGTTCTCGGACATTCTCGTTATTCCCGAAGCGATGGGAATGCATCTGGAAGTTCTCGAATCGAAAGGCCCGGTCTTCGACGCTCCGATCAACTCGCGAGATGACCTGCAGCGTCTCGATATCGAGGGAGTCACCGATCGGCTGAGCTACGTCATGGACGCCATCAAAATGACCAAGGAAAAGCTCGCCGGACGCGTTCCGCTGATCGGTTTTTCCGGTGCTCCGTGGACGCTCGCAACTTACATGGTTGAGGGCAAGGGCTCGAAAAGTTTCGACAAGATCAAATCGATGATCTACACCGACCCGGTGGCGGCCCATGAAATGCTCCAGATCCTCGCCGATTCGGTCGTGGATTATCTCAACGCCAAGATCCGTGCCGGCTGCGATGCCGTCCAGATCTTCGACACATGGGCCGGTATCTTGTCGCCCTGGGATCTTGAAGAATTTTCGCTCCAGTACATCCGGTACATTTGCGAAAGACTCGAAACGAACGGTGCTCCGGTCATTGTCTTCGCGAAAGGCGTGTGCGACCTGTCGAAACTCGCGGATCTAAAATGCGACGTGATCGGCCTCGACTGGACGTTTGACATCGGAGCCGCAAGGGCCGAGATCGGAGCGGTTAAGGCGTTGCAGGGAAATCTTGATCCGTGCGTGCTGTTCGCTCCAAAGGACAAGATCAGGCTCGAGACTGAGCGAATTCTGGAGCGTTTCGGCCGAGGCGAAGGCCACGTATTTAATCTCGGACACGGCATCTTACCCAAAACGCCGGTCGAGAACACGCAGTATTTGGTAAGCTGTGTGAAGGAGTTGAGCGGTAAATACCACTCTTAATATTCGGATATGGTTAACTTCGGAAGCACTATAGATTTTGAGGTGTTGAAGAAATTCAACCAGCAAGGGCCGCGTTATACCTCCTACCCGACCGCTCCGCTGTTCTCTAAATCGTTTACCGGCGAAGATTATTCCCGCGAGATCGCTGAGACGAACGAACTGATGGGCGGCCAACCGATATCGCTCTATTTCCACTTCCCTTTCTGCGAAAAGCTTTGCTATTTCTGCGGCTGCAACATGCGCGTAACGCGTGACCGCACCTTGATCGCTCAGTACAACGAATATCTAAAGAAAGAGATCGATCTCATCCGTCCGATGATCGCGGACGACCGAAAGGTAGCTCAACTGCACTGGGGCGGCGGAACGCCTTCATACCTTTATCCGGACGAGATCCGAGATATCGGTAAATACATTCAGCAAAGTTTTGATTTTGAGGACGACATTGAGGCCAGCGTCGAGATCGATCCACGCGGACTGACGCGCGAACACATGGAGGCTCTGCGTGAGATCGGCTTCAACCGGACCAGCTTTGGCGTGCAGGATTTTAATTTGAAAGTTCAGCAGGCGATCAACCGCGTTCAGTCAGAGGAGATCACCCGCCAAACCGTCACGTGGGCGCGCGAACTCGGTTTCCAAAGCATCAACCTCGATCTCATCTACGGCCTTCCGTTTCAAACCGTCGAATCATTCGCCGACACAGTCGAACGCGTGATCGACATTTCCCCTAACCGTCTAGCCGTCTTCAATTACGCACACGTGCCTTGGCTCAAGAAGAATCAGGCGGCGATGCCCGAGGACGCTCTGCCTTCGCCGGACGAGCGTTTGTCGATCCTGCGAATGACGATCGAAACTCTGATCGCAGCCGGATACGAATACATCGGCATGGACCATTTTGCTAAGCCAACGGACGAACTCGCGATCGCCCAAAAAAATCATACTTTGTATCGCAATTTTCAAGGATATTCGACACGTTCCGGATGCGACGTCTACGCGTTTGGCCTGTCGGCTATCAGTCAGTTCGAGAATATTTACGCCCAGAACATAAAGACCTTCGACGAATATTACGCCCGCATCGACAGCGGAAAGGCCGCCACCAATGTCGGCTATCGAATGACGCCGGACGATCACATTCGAAAAGAGACCATCATGCAAATGATGTGCAATCTAGAGATCGATAAACGCCGGGTCGAAAACCTATTCGGCATCATTTTCGACGAGTATTTCGCCGCCGACCTGTTGAAGCTTGCCCCATTCATAGCGGAGGGTCTGGTCGAGGCGAGTTCGGAAAAGATCAGCGTCACACGTTCGGGAATTTTGATCATTCGCAACGTAGCGATGTGTTTCGATGCGTACCTTGAGGAAATGATGAAGACGCGGCCCGTTTTTTCGAAAACGGTTTAGGAAGGCTTTATGAGCGAAAAGTTCGGAATAGTATTACTAAACCTCGGCGGGCCGGACTCGCTCGAAGCGGTCGAACCATTTCTGTATAACCTGTTTTGCGATCCCGACATCATCGATTTTCCCGGAAGTTTTCTTTTCCGCAAGGGCCTGGCCAAACTCATCTCCAGTCGCCGCTCGCCGATGATCCGCAAGCAGTACGAAAAGATCGGCGGCAGGTCGCCGCTCAAGGAACACACTCTCAAACAGGCGTCGATGCTGGAGGAACGGCTAAACGAAAGATTTCCGGCGAAGGTTTACGCTGCAATGCGCTACTGGCGGCCGTCAACCGAGGAAACGCTTCATCAGATAGAGAAGGACGGCATAAGTAAGGTCATTCTATTGCCGCTTTATCCGCAGTATTCAAAGGCAACAACGGAATCGAGCGTCAAGGAGTGGAATAAGCAACTAGCCGCGCGCCCAAGCCTCCAGATCGAAACCAGCCTCATCGAATCCTATTACGACTTTCCGCCATACATTGACGCATTTGTAGAACGCGTAACCGAGGCGATCGGCCGCTTCTCCGCCGATGAACAGGACAAAATTCACCTTGTTTTCAGTGCTCACGGCACGCCTATGAAATTAGTGCGTCAGGGTGATCCGTATTCCGGACATATCAAACAAACCGTGGATCTGATCATGCAACGCGGCGGTTATACTCAGGACAGCAGTCTTTGTTACCAATCAAAGGTCGGTCCGCTCAAATGGCTTACGCCTTCGACACCCGACACTATCGAAGATCTGGCGAGAAAAGGTGTGAAACACATGGTTGTGATTCCTGTCGCCTTTGCATCTGATCACCTGGAAACGCTGTTCGAACTCGGGATCGAATACCGGCACGTTGCGACCGAGGCAGGCGTCGATCGTTTTGAGATAACAACCGGACTTAACGATTCGCCTCTATTTGTCGATGCCTTGGCTCAATTGGTTTTTGAAAAAATGGGAGCCGGGAAAGAAGCTGAGGTCTCCGCCGCCGCACATCAATGAGCAAGCGCGTGGCGATCATCGGCGGCGGCATCTCCGGTTTGACGACCGCTTATCTATTGAAAAGAAAAGGTTTCGAGATAACGGTTTTCGAGGCATCGGAGCGGATCGGGGGAAACATTCAAACCGTAAGCCGCGACGGCTACACGTTCGAAGAAGGCCCGAACAGTCTGCTCAAATCGCCCCGTCTCGTTGATCTTGTAAAATTGTTAGGGCTCGAAGATCAGGTTCTCGCTTCCGATGCGGCAGCTAAGAAACGCTATGTCCTTTTCGGCGGAAAGCTCGAGGCGATGGGTCTGCGATCTTTTGTTAATGGCTATTTTTCGTTAAAAACCATAGCCGCACTGATCCGTGAACCTTTCAATCGGTCGAGATCACCAGAGGGCGAGTCCGTAGCGAACTTCATTTCGCGTCGCATCGGCCCCGAACTGGTCGAAAAAGCTCTCGACCCGTTCGTTTCAGGAATATACGCGGGCGACCCGAAAGATCTGAGCATGCGTTCCGCCTTCCCGAAGCTCTTTGAAATGGAACGCGACTACGGCAGCCTGATCGTTGCCGCATTTCGCCGAAAGGTTGAGAAAGCCGATCCGCAGTTCCCGCGAACGTTCTCATTTCACGGTGGCCTGAAAACCTTGATCTCGGCTCTGGCCGATGAGATCGGCGGTAATATAAGACTGTCGAGCCCGGTGAGAGAGATCGAGCACTCAGGTCAACGATTCAGCGTCTACCGCCAGACCTTCGACGCGGCCGTCATCTCAACGCCGGCATTTGTCGCATCGAAACTGATCGAGAACCGCGATCAGGAATTAGCCGACCGATTGGGCCAAATAAACTATCCGCAACTTGCCGTCGTGATTTTAGGGTTCCGATCGGAGAGTTTTGCTTCGAAACTGGATGGCTTCGGCTTCCTTATCGCAAGCCGTGAAAAGCGACAGATACTTGGAACGGTTTTTCACTCGATCGTCTTCCCGGAACGCTCACCGGAAGGCCACACGCTTCTAGTAACATTCGTCGGCGGCGTGCGTTCCGGCGACACGCTTGATGCAAGACCGGACGAAGATCTTAAAAAAATGGTTCAGGCTGAATTGAGCGATATCCTTGGTGCTAACGAGGAACCAGACCTCGTCCACATAAAGCGCTGGAAAAATGCGATCCCGCAGTACCAGCTCGGTTACGAAAAGGTGACGGACGCCTGCGGCATTTTCGAAGAAAAAAACCCTGGCATATATTTTTGCAGTAATTTTTATCGCGGCATATCGGTGGGCGATTGCGTCAAGAACGCATTTGAGACTGCCGATAATGTTGAGAACTATTTGAACAAATGACCAAGTTTATCCAGCCGAATTTTCCTGTCACACGCCTTCGGCGGCTCCGGCGTTCGAGTGCGATCAGAGATATGTTTCGCGAGACGTCTGTTAACACTGCGGACTTTATTTATCCGCTCTTTATCGTCGAAGGCGAGGAAATAAAGAAAGAGATCTCGTCGATGCCGGGACAGTTTCAGCTCTCGATCGATAACGTCATCCGCGAATGCGGCGAACTCGAATCGCTCGGCATCAACAGCGTTCTCCTTTTCGGCATTCCGCTTGAAAAAGATGAGGTCGGATCGAAGGCGTATGCGGAAGATGGGATCATTCAGCGGGCGACACGCGAGATCAAAAAGAATTTCCCCGAAATGCTTGTCGTCACTGACGTATGCCTTTGCGAGTACACTTCGCACGGGCATTGCGGAGTTGTCGAGGACGGCTATGTAAACAATGATGAAACTCTCAAACTACTTGCCCGCGAAGCCGTTTCGCACGCGAAAAGCGGAGCCGACATCATCGCACCGAGCGACATGATGGACGGCCGCATCGGAGCGATCAGACAGGCTCTGGATGAAGCCGGATTTGCGGAAACGCCCATCATGGCGTACTCGGCGAAATTTTCCTCCGCATTCTACGGTCCGTTTCGCGAGGCCGCCGAGTCGGCTCCGCAGTTCGGTGATCGAAAGACGTACCAGATGGATTTTGGCAACAGCGACGAAGCGATGCGTGAGATCGCACTCGACATTCAGGAAGGTGCGGACATCGTCATGGTCAAACCGGCCCTGTCCTATCTCGACCTGATACGCCGCTGCAAGGACACATTTAACATGCCGCTCGCCGCGTACAACGTGAGCGGGGAATATTCGATGGTCAAGGCCGCAGCGGCGAACGGCTGGCTCGACGGCGAAAAAGTAATGATGGAGATCCTGACCTCTATCAAACGGGCCGGAGCGGATGTGATAATCACCTATTTCGCCAAAGACGCGGCCCGCATACTGAATAAAAAATGAATACTTCTAAAAGCAGCGAACTATTCGCCGAGGCTCAAAAACACATTCCCGGCGGCGTGAATTCACCGGTGCGGGCATTCCGGTCAGTCGGTCGCGATCCGCTCTATATCGCGAGCGCCAAAGGTTCCAAGATCTACGATGTGGACGGCAATGAGTTTATCGATTACATCGGTTCTTGGGGTCCGATGATCCATGGCCATGCGAATGAGCGAATAATTAATGCGATCAAAGACGCCGCCGAGAACAGCACGAGCTTCGGTGCGAGTTCTGAAAAAGAGATCGTTCTGGCTCAACTGGTCAAGAAATTTGTCCCCGCGATCGAAATGATCCGCATGGTCAATTCGGGCACTGAGGCCACGATGAGCGCGATGCGCCTGGCTCGCGGATTTACGGGCCGCGAGAAGATCATAAAATTCGAGGGATGCTATCACGGGCACGGCGATTCGTTCCTCAGCAAGGCCGGTTCAGGGGTCGCCACGCTTGGGTTGCCGGATAGTCCGGGAGTTACGCGTTCGACCGCCGCAGATACGCTCAATGCGAAATTCAACGATATCGCCTCCGTCGAAGTTCTGATCGAACAGCACCCCGGCTCGATCGCAGCGGTTTTCATCGAACCTGTCGCCGGAAATATGGGTTGCGTAATGGCGGGCAAAGCGTTTCTTCAGAAACTCCGCGATCTCTGCACTGCTGAGGGAATTGTCCTTATCTTCGACGAGGTAATGAGCGGGTTTCGCGTTGCCCGCGGCGGAGCTCAGGAACTTTACGGCATTAATGCCGATCTGACCACATTCGGCAAAATAATCGGCGGCGGCCTTCCCGTCGGTGCCTATGGCGGACGCCGCGATATCATGCAGCTCATCGCTCCGTCCGGCCCCGTGTATCAGGCCGGAACACTTTCCGGAAATCCGCTTGCCATGACCGCCGGGATTGAAACGCTGCTCGCGATCGACGAAGACCCCGACTTCTACCGAACCCTGGGCGACGCTTGCGAATATCTCTACGACGGATTCCGCAGCAATCTCGCGGATCTAAAACTGGATTACACGCTCAATACCTGCGGTTCAATGTTCACGCTCTTTTTCTCCAGCGAAGCCGTAACCGATTTCGACTCCGCCAAAACCTCCAACACCGCCAAATTCGCGGCCTATTTCAACCACATGCTAGAAAACGGCATCTACCTTCCGCCCTCGCAGTTCGAGGCATGTTTTGTATCAACCGCCCACACGAGGGAAGATGTGGATGAAACGGTCGTAGCAAATCGAATATCGCTCGAGTTTCTGTAATCTGATCCCGATCATTGGGTTTTTAGCTAAATAACACATAGAAGTAACAATAATAAATAAAAAATAAAACAATAAGTTTAAGCGAAGCAGGCAGTGTTGATAATCTAAAATTTATAGATATAGCAACGCCAGCAATCAAAAATAATGAAGTGTTGGTAAAAACAGTTTCATTAAGTATTAATCCTGTCGATTATAAAGCAAGGTCAAATAGCGGTGCATTAACTTGGCTTCTTGGAGAAGATCGACCTGCAGTTTTAGGTTGGGATTTGTCAGGAACAATAGTTGAAGTTGGAGAAGACGTGACAGATTTCAAAATCGGTGATCCTGTTTTTGGAATGGCTAATTTTCCTGGAAAAGGAAATGCTTATTCAGAATTCGTCGCAGTTCCATCAGCACATTTAACTTTAAAACCCACAAATATTTCTCATCAAGAAGCATCATCTACTACTCTTGCTGCCCTTACAGCTAGGCAAGCCATAGTAAAAAAAGGAAACGTAAAAAAGGTGATCGAGTTTTAATTCACGGTGCTTCGAAACACTTTGGAGCTTATGTATATGGCACTTCATCGACAAAAAACAAGGAATTTATTTTGCAAAATGGAGCAGATAAACATATCGATTACACAACCGAAGATTTTTCCGAGATAGTTACTGACGCTGATTTTGTTCTAAGTACCGTTTCCGAGGATATTATTTCCACATCAATAGATGTGACAAAAGAAGGCGGAATCATTGTTACAATTCCATCTGGGAATATTTCTAATGAAGATAATGACAAGGCTAAAGCAAAAAGTGTGGATTTGTCATTTTTACTTGTAGAGTCATCAGGTGACGATATGTTAAAAATTGCACAGTTATTGGAAAAAAGGAATATTGAAATCACACGTTTCGAAAACATTTTCCTTTGACGAGATGCGTGAGGCTCATTTGTATTTCGAAAAAGGTAGAACTGTTGGCAAAATTGCAATAAATATTTAAATTTATCTACACGCCCGACTCTATATGAGTCGGGATGTGTAAAACCAGTATATTGACGAAGCATTTTCATTTGAACAAACAAATGATGCAAGGGCCTACGTTGAAACTGGTCGTGTAAAAGGAAACTTATTATCAAGGTGAAAATAGAAACTGAGACGGTCAAGTTTTTTCCTCTTCTGTATTTTTGGTACAAGCATAAGAAAATTGTAAATTTGTGGAATGCGAGTTTCAACTTTATCGGCTGATCCTGACGCAATCCAATTTCGTCTTTTGTTTCCGATTCAGATTTGATAAATATTTTGGCACAAACATCGCAGATTTTCGGAATCTTCCCGATTTGCCATAACCGTTCCCGGAGTTTGCTCAGCCATTATGTTCGCGGATTGGCAGACTCTTTACCTTGGCACGGTGTAGCGATTCGGATTCACCTGAATACTCGCAAGTTCAGTTGCCGAAATGATTTTTGTCGTCACGAAGAAAGCCTTTTACACGGGCAGGCCCTTTGCATTTCGCTCTGTTTTAGAGATTATTGATTGACGCTATCCGGCGGAAAATACTGATTGCCTGCGATTTCAGATGTATCGCCGCCCTCAGCGATTTTTTTATTCCAAACGGCTTTTACTATTTTCCTACCGATTTCTTTTAGTAAATCGCACTTATTTCAAATGTTTTGTCGTGAATTTCAAAATCATCTCCCGCACTCAAGCCTTTTATTGCGTCGTATAAGGGGGATTGTGTAGAAATTCCCATTAAATTATTGCCTTCGCATTCAAATTCATCCGTTAGAACAGCAATCACGAAAAATCGATTTTTATTGAGTTCGACAACCGCTCCCGGTTCAACCGTTTCTTTTTCATCAAACGAAATCGAATTGATAATTTCCAAATGATTTTCGTGTTCGTGGATAAGTCCTTCGAGGCTTTCCAAAACGGGGCGATCCCGAATAACCGTGGATGAATGCTCGAAATCAACTGTCCGATCTCTTTCCATTGTGGCTTCGCCAAAATACGATTCATAACTTTTAACGGCAGATTCAATATCGCCGTGTTCGAGTTCGAGCAATTTTGTTTTTATTTTAGATTTGTTCATTTTTTTTTACCTGTTCTAATCTGCTATCGCAATTTGGTTGCATTTTGTTCAACATCAACTATTTCCGCTTGCTCTATGATTGATTGACAACACGAGAGCGTGGCGCGAATGCGGTCAGAAATCGGTCGGCATCCAGCCGAAAGTCGTTGAAAAAGACCTCGCCCTGCGGATTGATGACGATGAACCACGGAGTGCCTCTGGTGTGATAATCCGCCATTACGGTCGGGTAGTTCTCGCCTTCGGGGGCGGGATCATGACCGAAGGGCAGCTTAAGAGCATAGCGCAACTGCGTCTCGCGCAGTCTTTCGCTCGTGTTGGTTTCCGCGCCTTCAAAAACGGTCTGCACCACGGCAAATCCGAAACCCTTGTCCGAAAGCTCGTCCACTAGCCGCTTGAGTGTTGGAAATCCATTTGTATGGCAGCCTGGACACCAGTGCTGAAAGCAATAGAGGATTTTGTATCCATCGCCGAGTTCCGCCAGGCGCAGCGATGCGCGATTCTTCCCGTCGGCATCAATCCAGGTAGCTACTCGCAGCTCTGGAGCTTGTATATTCAATATTTCTGTGGACAGGATGAATCTCCTAACTGCTTGTCACTACTGTTTCAATTGCTGGTTCACTTCTAAATGCTGTGCTTTTGTCCGGCAGTTCATTGTCTGCGTTAATGCTCGAAAAATCGCTCGCCGTCCGAATTCGGCTTTGAACGTGTCGTGTTCGAGCTAGTTTTAATATACAACTTTGGGGTTGTTCCTGTCGCTCTGCGACACTTTATTTCTGATTATTTTCAATCGGATACTGATCCTATTTAGTTCTTAATTCTTCCCTGATTGATAGGGTAAACGAAACGATTTTGCTATGTTTGTGCGTAGTTGCACATAACTTTTAACATGCGCCTTTCTTTTGACGGCTTGCGCGACAGTCAAAACCGGCAAGTGGGTTTTTGAAAGTCTTGCGGTCAAGCCGGTCGCATCGAATCCGGATTATTTGGACGATGGCTCTGATAGCCAAACGACGTTTTGGGGCGCGGACTGCGATAAGTAGATGGATGCCCGTCGATGAGGCATTTGTAGCTGTCAAAGCCAAAGGCGGTGCGCTCTAATTTGAAGCGCACCGCTTTTAGTTTGTAAGCGTTATGGCTTTCGTCTGGCTCTCCAGAACGTCACGCCTGCGCTGCCGACGTGACGGCTGGTTCAAACCTCTGGAGAAATTCAGCTCGCGGTGTTTCTCCAAGGTCGACAACCTTTGTTCCGCCGGATGCAACAAAGGTCACGTCCTCGATTCCGATTACTTTGAGAATCAGGCGCAAATACACGGTTGCGATGTCCCGATCCCGAATCGGCGAACCCTCCGTATAGACACCGCCCGAAGCCATTAAAATCGTGGCTTTTTTGCCGTGAACCAGACCCTCGCCCGTCATTCCCAGGGTCAGCCCTTTGCGGACGATGTGGTCGACATAAGACTTTAGGTTTGCCGGAATATTGTAGTTGTGAACCGGGGTGCTGATGGCAATGTGGTCGGCGGACAGAAGTTCGGCAACAAGTTCGTCCGACACCCGAAGCACCTCCTTCATTTCGGGAGTGTGCTTCTCCAAGGGGGTCAGGCTGGCTCCTAGCCAGGGCAGATTCACGTAAGGCAAATCCATCTTTGCGAGATCGCGTTCGACGACTTCACCGCCCGGGTGCGCAGTTTTCCACTGCTCTACAAATGTTTTTGCGAGGCTGCGTGAGATCGATTGTTCTCCGCGCGGGCTTGCCTCAATAATTAAAAGTTTTGTCATAATAATTTCCTTTCACTTTCCTTATAATCCCCTTTTACCAATAAATCTCAGGATGCAAGTTCAGTCGGAGCCTGAAAAAAACACCTGTTTGCAGTAGCCGGGGACTGCGCGATGGTCGCAGGCAAACACCATCCGCAGAAACTTATAGTTTACCATCAATAGTCAGGGTGTTAAATGATTGATTTTTCATAGCTGTAGAGAAACGCCGTCTTGGCACGGTCGAGAAAATTCTCCTCGTCTTTGGCGACTATATTGTTATAGTGGTCCGACGTGAACATCGCGGCGGCATCCGCCAAGTTGTCGAACCAGATCTCGGCGACCCCGTCGTATAGAGCGGTCTAGAGTGCAGGCACATCCTCGGTAATGGTGTGCAGCTGAACGTAGCGATGCACCATCGGTGCGCGCGGTATCGGCTTGGCGAGCATTGGCGTATGAACATCTGTCCAGTAGCGGTAAAACTCGTCGTGGCTGAGATCAGGGCACCGGGTTAGAAAGCAACTTTGGTTGAACCATTTAAAATTGATTTTAGGTTCATTTGTCATGGTTTTTCTCCTTGTCATCTGTCACGGTCGTTAGAATGTGTACACTCTTTCAAAAAGAGTATTCGAAAGTTTTATTGCACAGCGGTCTTGGCTTCCGGCTTAATCGCCTCCAAATTCAAATCAATCGTTATTTCATTGCCGACATCAAAGCCGCCGCCTGCCAGCGCGTTGCCGTAATTGATACCGTACTCGCGGCGGTTAATCCTTGTGTGCACTTCAATGCCAAAACGAGTGTTACCCCACGGGTCCTTGATCGCGCCGGTAAAGGTGAAAGGGAATTCGATTTGTTTGTTACGCCCTTCATCGTCAAATCGCCGTGCAAAACGTATTTTTCCTTGCCGTTTTTCTCGATTCGAGTGCTGACGAATTTCATCTCCGGATAAGCCGCGGCGTCGAAAAAGTCCAACGTTTTCAAATGCGCGTCGCGCGGTGCGACTCTCGTATCAACGCTTTCGATTTTGGCGATGATATCGGCCGTAGATTTTGTTGCGTGCTGATCGTTGTAATATAATGGTGCCGGTGAAATCTTTGAATCGCCCTTCAACCCAGTTGATTTCCAGATGCCGGACGGCGAACCCGATGATGCTGTGCGCCGGGTCGAGATTGTAAGTTCCGGCGGGAACTGAAGTGGCATTGACTTTTCCCGATTTGGTTTTTTCCTGCGCCTGAGCTGTCGAAGTGTTGTTGATGCTGCTGACGAACGGCAACGCGATTAATGCCATTAATATTGCCGCTAAAATTGTGTTCCTCATCGTTTTCATAGTCTTTGTTCTCCTTGTTTTAAACGTGGTTTTTTCCTTATTTTTCAAATTACTGTGTTCAAGTTTGAGTTGATAAACTTCGACCTGAACGTTTCAGCGAACTGCTAAATTAACCGAAACGATAACTCGATACGGCGATGCCGCCGAAAAATGCGTCCTCGTGATAAACCCGCTCGCCCGATTCCGTTTCCGCCGCGCCGACAGCAACCATCAGCGGAATCAAATGGTCTTCGCGCGGATGCGCGAGCCGCGCCGACGGCGCATTCGCCCAACGGCGAAGTTTTTCGCTTCTTTCTCCGGCAGCCGATTCGCACACTGCTTCGGTCAGCCAGCGGTCGAACTCGTGCGAAGGAACGCGCGCCTGCGCTCCGAACTGCCGCAAATTGTGATAGCTGAGACCGCTTCCCACAATCAAAACGCCTTCGCGTCGCAGCGGCGCGAGCACTCTGCCGACCGCCAGATGCGTTTCGGGGTCGTAATCTTTTCTAATAGATAACTCAAGCACCGGTACGTCAGCCGCTGGATATGCGGCGGCGAGCGGCACGAAAGTTCCGTGATTGAAGCCGCGCTCCGCATCGCCGTGCGTCTCGAATCCGGCGTTTCTCAACAATTCCAGCACGCGGGCGGCAATTTCCGGCGAGCCGGGCGCATCGTATTTCACTCGGTACGTGTGTTCTGGAAAACCCACATAGTCGTAAATCATTGGCGGCTGCGGGCGGGTCATCACCGCAAAATCGTCTTCTTCCCAATGCCCGGAAACGACTAGAATCGCTTTCGGAGTCGAGCCAACTTCGGCGGGCATCGCTCGCAGAGATTTTTTCAAATTCGCGTAAAACGGTTTCTGCTCCTCCAACCAAAACCACGGACCGCCGCCGTGCGAAATAAAATAAGTTGGGAAAACCGTTTCGTCATTGTTTGTTTTCATAATCATTTCTTCCTTCTCCGCCGAGTAAATTTCAGGCCTCGTTCACCGGGCTTTCAAAGTCGGAGTTTTGTTTAGGCGTTGTTTGAGTTTATGTGTCATTGCAAAAACCCCAACACGAAAATAATCATGTTGCAACACTCAAATTTGTTTTTTCGAATTTTATTAAACCACCACAGAGTTCCTCTATTGCTCCTCACGCATAGAAACAGCCATCAACCACGCGTCAAACCCGAATTCAAGACCGCTTGCAGGTTTGTTCGCGCCGAACCCTTGAGCGGCGTTCAGCGACACGGCTCCTTGGAGGAATGCCCAAAGCGCTACAGCCGCCGACGCTGCTCTATCCGACCCGGCAATTCGCTGGTTCTTTCCTTATCGATGTTTTGATCGAATTGGGTCCGCTCGCCAAGCAAATTGGCTCTGTCTTTGAGATGATTTTTTAGACGGCTTTGATTTTGTCGACGGCTTCCGAATAATCTTTAATGAGCGAACTATCGCTGTTTTTCTAGACTAACTGTTCCGCCAAAATTAAAGCGTTTGCTTCGTTTTCGGTGAACATAACCGCCAGCGAAAGCCTTCCGTCTGCCGCGCAAATCGGAACGCGGGCATCTTCCAAGGCACGAATATCCAGGTAAATCGTCCTCACGCGGACCCGAATTTTTCTGCCATTGTATATAGATCAATCTAACTTCCATTAGTGGTTAGATGATCTCTAGACCAAATGTCAACAGAACCGTGGCTTATTTAAAGTTTTCGTCCCATTTCTCGTCTTATTTTTTCGCAATCAACCACCACGCCGCCGCCGCGCTTAACAACGCGAGACCGGCGGCGATATATGCGACGAGGCGAAAACCGGTAACGAATGATTCATTAACAACTTGTCTGATGGTTTGTTTAGATTCGTCGCTCGCATTTTCAGGAATTTTCAAGGCGGCGAGAGCGTTTTTCCCGCCCTCCACTTGAAGACGAATTTCAGCGGGAATTTCGAGCGCGTTTAATTTGCGGTCGAGATCTGCGCTGAATGTCTGAAGCATAAAAATTCCCAACACGGCGACCGAAAGCAGACTTGCCGTGCGCGAAATGGCATTGTTAATGCCCGACGCGATGCCGGCTTGATTTGTGGCGACCGAGCCCAACACGGTTGTCGTTAGGGGCGCGACGCTAACGGTCATTCCGAAACTCATCACTAGGATCGCCGGAAAAAAGCTCGTCCAATAACTCGCCGCCTCCGTTTCGGGCAGTGCGAACAGCAAAAAGCCGATTGCCGCGATTACGGGACCGACAACGAGCGGCGGACGCGAGCCGTATCGCCCAACAAGTCCGCCGGACCAGCGTGATAATGCAAACATCATCAAAATGAACGGCAGCAGGGAGCTTCCGGCGGCGGTCGTCGAATAATTCTGCACTTGAATCAGATTAAACGGCAAAAAAAACAGGACGCTTCCCAGCGCGGAATACAAAAGCAAAGTTAAAAGATTGGCTCCCATAAAAGTCTTGGAGCGGAAAAGTTCGAGCGGAATCATCGGCGCGGGGCTGTGCCATTCAACAACGACAAATAAGAGCAGCGCGACAATGCCGGTGGCGAGACTAGCGGTTACCAGGCCATCGCCGAACCCGCGCCCGCCCGCTTCAATAATGCCGAAAACCACGCCGCCTAACCCGATTGTCGCCAGTGTTGCGCCCGTCCAATCGAGACTTTTTGCCTGTTTCTCATCGCGGCTTTCCGGCACACGCCGCCAGACGATTAAAAGCACAATCACAGCAAGCGGAACATTGATAAAAAATATCAAACGCCAGGAAAAATTAGCAATCAGCCAACCCCCCAAAACCGATCCGAAACCGGCGGCAATCGCCGTCGAACCTGACCAGGTGCCGATTGCCGAGCCGCGTTTTTCCTTAGGAAACGATTGACTGATAATCGCCAGACTTCCCGGCACAAGCAGAGCCGCTCCGATTCCCTGAGCTGTCCGCGCCAAAATCAGTTGCGAAATATCGGCTGACAAACCGCACCCAACCGATGCGGCGGCAAAAACAAAAATGCCCCACGCAAAGATTGTTTTGCTGCCGTAACGGTCGCCCAGAGAACCGCCGATCAGCAACAATGCAGCAAGCATCAGAGCGTAAGATTGGACAATCCATTGAGCCTCGGACACGCTCGCGCCGAGTTCTTTCTGCAATATCGGAAGAGCGATACCAACCACCGCTCCGTCGATAAAAGTAATGGTCGAACCCAAAATCGCCGCCGCCAGAATCCAGTGTCCTGTGCTCTCAGCAAACGAATTTTCCGCAGGAGTTCCTGATTCGATAACGCCGTCAGCGCACGGGTCATAGACGTTAATTGCCATTGTCGCGCACCTCGTCGTTTAAGTAATCTTTCCATTGGTTTTGGTCAAGAAAACGCCGCCTGCAAGTCAAAGATGTTTAAACTTCACTTTACACGCTCTCAGGTAATACGATTGTTACGATGTTCACCCGCTTCCTGGAAGGGGGCGGTTGAGAGAACCAATCGGCTTTCTGAAAGTTTGAAGGAATGCGTGGAATTAATTCCTACTTCATTGGGATAAAAACTGTTTTTTATGTGATGCGTCAACACGCTTTCAAATGTGCCGAAGTAAGCGTAATAACCCTCAAATGCCGCTTTTTTCTCTTCAGGCGTGGCTTTTCCAGAATCCTATTACGTAACCGTCCAATAAATTTGTCATATGAAAAGATTTCCTTATACATTTGTTGACAATTGAGAAATCCTTTCTCGGTCATTTACGCCCCTGCCCGTCTTTGCCAACCAGAATGTAAATTTCTTTTCCGATTTTGGAATAAGCTCGCTTGTTTAATGAACGTCGGCATCAACTTGCAGACCGCTCATACCGCTCAAATCGAGCCGGTAACAACCGCGAATACAAGTAATTCGCATTAACGCCTGGTCGCAGAAGGCGCAGCGTAGGATTGCGCCCATTCCGTGACGATAAAGCATCAGTTCGGCGACCGTTTTAATTGCGCCGCAACCTGCGCACGTCGTCTGCGCCGTCGTCATCTCGAACTGAAAGATTTCGCCGAGCAGTCCGCCCACCGCGTTGCCGTCCAGTCTCAAATCGTTATCGTTCATATCGTTTAACCTCCGGTCGGACCGAAACGCTCGGTTTTGATATTCTCCGATTTATATTCAATTTCCTGCAAAAGATTTGCCGCCGATTCAACCAGCGCGGTCGGTCCGCAAATAAACGCCAGCGGATTATCTTTCATAGTCCAAGCAACTTCGCCAATCATTTGACGATCAATTCTTCGATGGTAGCCCTTCCAATGTTTAGGTTGCTTTCTGGTTAGAGTATAAATGATCTCAAGTGCGGAATCTTTTGACGCTAATTCCTCCAATTCTTCGCGGTTAATTATCTCCTCATCCGACCGTGCCGAATACAAAACTCTTGTCGGCGTGTTATCACCAACATTGGCTCGATGACGAATCATTGCCATCAAAGGTACAAAACCGCTGCCGCCGGCGATAAGTAATAACGGCTGAGAATTATTCTTTTTTTGATCAGAATTCCAAACAAAATATCCACCAATAGGTCCACGTAATTCGAGACGTTCGCCCGTTTGCAAGACATCTGTTAGATAAGGAGATACTTCGCCGTCTTCGATCCGCTCTACGGTCAGAGATAAATTCTTGTCGTCGGGTGCAGAGGCAATCGAATAACTGCGTTGTGCCTGATAACCGTCTTCCGCGGTCAGACGAATATCAACGTGCTGCCCCGCCTTATGTCCTGTCCATGCGGGGGCATCTAGAACAAGAGTTTTAACCGTCGGAGTTTCCCATTTGGCCTCGACGAGTGTCGTGAATTGCCATTTAAGTTGCGACATTTTTTTAATCTCCGGCGTATCGCTGTTCTTTCCAAGGATCTCCGTAATTGTGATAACCGGCCGACTCCCAAAAACCCGGACGGTCCTCTTTAACGAGTTTAAAACTTTCTATCCATTTTGCGGATTTCCAGAAATACAGATGCGGCACGAGGAGGCGAGCCGGGCCACCGTGTTCAGGGGTGAGCGGCTTACCGTCATATTCATAAACGACCCACGCGTTTTTGTTCAAAACGTCAGTTAAAGGTATGTTTGTCGTATAACCGCCCTTTGCATATGCGATCAAGTGTTTTATCTCAGCATTTCCCTCAAGATCTATTTTTTCGAGCAATGTTTCAACTGCCACTCCTTTCCACTTCGTATCCAACTTAGTCCATTTTGTAACGCAGTGTATATCAACTGTTATGCTTTCGCTTGGAAGCTGTAAAAACTCATTCCAAGTCAGTTTCAAACCTTCGGCAATTTCCCCATTAATTGAAAAAGTCCATCTATCAAGTTGTGTCTGGGGTGTCGGACCGGCGGACAAGACTGGAAAATCCCTGGTCTCGTATTGACCGGGCGGAATTCGTTCCTTGTGGGCGGCATCATCCACCCTTCTTTTGCTGACAAAACCTCTTGAAATAAAATTCTCAGCCATTTTTCACCTCTCTATAATTTCAGTCTTTGTGTGTACGGATCACTTATACAAGAATAGGTTTTCAAACAGCCGCTTTCATCCTTTCAACTTTCATTTTTTCCTTGAACAGTTTTCTGAACTTCTCAAGTTTCGGATCAATCACCGCTTGGCAATAACCTTGATTAGAATTATCTCTGTAATAATTCTGATGTTTGTCTTCGGCTTTATAGAACTTCTCGAAAGCCGCAACTTCGGTGACAATCTTGTTATCAAAACTGTCGGACAATTCTTCTACAACTTCTTGAGCAATCTTTTTTTGCTCGTCGTCGTGCGTAAAAATGACGCTTCGATACTGCGTTCCGGTGTCGGCACCTTGTCGGTTTAGGGTTGTCGGATCGTGCGTGCTTAAATGAATCCGCAACATATCCCGATATGAAATCTCGTCCGGGTTAAAAGCTATCTGCACAGCTTCCGCGTGTCCCGTCGTCCCCGAACATACTTCGTGATAGCTCGGATTCAACTTTTTGCCGCCGCTATAACCACTTTCCACCTTTTCTACCCCTTGCACTTGCTGAAAGATAGCTTCTGTACACCAAAAACATCCGCCGCCGAAGGTTGCTGTTTCCAAACTTGTTTGCGAATCAGCTTCTGTTTTCTGTTTTTTTAGAGCAACACCGTTGATGCAGTAACGCAACCCGCTCGGAGCAGGTCCGTCAGGGAAAACGTGACCGAGATGTGCGTCGCAGGTATTGCAAACCGTTTCGACGCGGCTCATACCGTGAGTGCCGTCCGAATTATAAGCAATCGCATTCGTTTGGATCGGTTGCGTGAAAGAAGGCCAACCCGTTCCGCTGTCAAATTTTTCGGTTGTGTTAAACAAAAGCGTATCACAACAAATACAGCGGTAAATACCCGGCTCAAATAAGTTACAGGATTCGTGGCTGAACGCTCTTTCCGTTCCTTTTTGGCGTGTGATCCGATATTCTTCGGCGGTCAATTGTTCACGCCATTCTCCGTCGGTCTTAACGACCCTTCTATCAGGCGAAGGATTTCCGTTTTTGGTAAAAGTTATAATATCATTCCATTTCAACATAATATATTATTCCTGATTGTATTGCGGGAATGTTACATGAGTTTGTTTCGTGTAAGAAAACTTCCCGATGTCCACAAAATTTTATGTCCACGTTTCAGCGGTAAAAATACGCCAAATCCGGGAACTCAAAAAATCGGATCTCAAATTGTATTTACAATTTACCGACTCTATTTTGTTAGAGCGAAAAATCGGGAAAATCTTACCCCTTTTTACAAAGTATTTTATTTTTTTCCGGTTGCAGAATTTAATGCTTCGAGCAGTGATTGAAATTCTTCGCTACAATCGCGGCATAATTCCAAATGGTCTTTGATCAGGTTCAGAGGTTTGTCCAACTGCTTTTCTTCCAAAACATAATCGGCATATTCGTTCATCTCTTCCTCACAATCGTCGCAACCGACTTCATGCGGCCTAATATTATATGCCGAATCTAAAATTTGTTTAATATATTCAAGTTCCACCTTTTTTAACTCCTTAGCTGAAAGCCTTCGTCATATCATCAAACGTAATTTCAGCCGACATCAGATGTTTCCTCAAATTATGTCTGGCATCGTAAAGCAATTTATAAACAGCGTTACGATTTGTTCCCATCTTTCGGGCGATCTCTTCGATGGGCATATTGGCGACAAAATCGGCGAGCAGAGCGGTTTTCTGTTTTTCGGTCAGACTTTCATTGATCGCCTGCCACAGCTTTTCAATGATTTCGGCCTGCCTGCTCAGTTTTTCAGGCGAGTAAGAGTCGTCGGCGAAATTTTCGATCAGAGGTTTTCCGACATCGCTTGCCTGATCGAGTGAAATGTCCTTCCAACCCGTCCGACGCATTTCCGAATATACATTTCTAATGGCAATTTTCATCGCCCACGTCAAAAACTTGCTTTCACCACGGAAGGAATCGAGATTAGCCGTAACCCGCAACAACGCTTCCTGTGCAGCATCTTCAATGATTGTCGGCGTTGCACAAGGATTCGTTTTAAATGCCCCGTGAAGTCCCCGCAATAAAAGCATATGCAGGTCGGCGATCGCCGTATCTCGTTTCAAGCGGTCGTCGCTCTTTAAAGAACCAATCCAATTTTCGTTCGCTCTTTCCATTTTTACTTGATATCTATTCTGCCTCAAACGACGGAATATTGGCGGCGATGAAGGACAAGTGATTTACAATCGCTTATGTCTATAACTTCGGAAATTTTATAATCCCCGCTCACCCGAAAAGTTTGAAATGGAGGCAAGAAAACGCTGTCGGCTTCAACAAAAGTCCAATTGCCTTGAACTATTATAGATTGTTTCAATCCATTCGGTTTGGCCTTGATTTTCCAAAACATTATTCCTCAATTATCAAATTAACCTCGTTTCAATATGAGCCATTCCTTCGAGAGTCCGATGGACGGGGCATCTATCAGCAATTTCTAGAAGCCTTTGTCGTTGTTCATCGTCCAAATCGCCGACAAACTCCAATTCTCGGGTAAATTTATCAATCTTAGCCTTCGGGCTTTCGCAGTCTTCACAGTCCAGTATATGAGTCTTCTCGTGTCTGATATGACAATATACTTCACGTAAATTCCATTTTTTATGGGCGGCATAAAGTTTCAGAGTCATCACCGTGCAAGCCGCAAGTCCCGAAGCGACCAATTGATATGGCGAAGGCCCGAAATCGTTTCCGCCGAAACTCGTCGGTTCATCGGCAATCAGACGGTGCTGATCGGCTTTGATCTCGGTTGAAAAGTTCTCACTTGTGTCGAGATAAGCGACGATATGACTTTTGGTCGAAAGTTCCCTCGGTTCGGGAATTTCCAGATAACGCGTCGCCCAATTTCCGATAACATCGCCCGCATAGCAAGCGTCTTTTTCATTCGATAAAAGATGATCCGCACCGTCTAATGAGATAAAACTTTTCGGATGTTTCGCGGCTTTATAAAGTTCAGCGGCGTTTTCGATTCCTACAATTTGGTCTTGCGGAGAATGCAGAAAAAGAAAAGATTTTCGCATAGATTGGACGATATTTAGAAGATTCTGCTCGTCCAGATCCTCTAGAAATTCACGTTTTACCCTGAAAGGTCGTCCGCCGATAATTACTTCCGCTTCGCCCGTTTCTTTGATTTCTTCAATACTGCTTTGCAAAAGATGCTTAACGTGCTGAGGTGCGGAAGGTGTGCCGATCGTTACGACCGCCTTGATTTCATCAAACTGACTTGCCGCAAGTATCACCGCGGCACCACCCAAAGAATGACCGATCACCAACGTCGGCGATTGATAATTTGCCTTAAGATAATTTGCCGCACAGGTCAGATCATCAACCGAAGTTGAAAAAGTCGTTTCGGCAAAATCGCCCTCGCTCATTCCGAGTCCCGTAAAATCAAAACTCAACACGCCAAAGCCTTCCGCCGTCAAAGCGCGTGTAATATAACGAACCGCCCGAAAATTTTTATTGCACGTAAAACAATGGGCGAAAATCGCAAAATTATGCGGTTTCCGGTCAATCGGCAATTCGATTCTGGCAGAAAGTTTTTCGCCCCTGCTGTTTTCAAATGTAATTTTTTCTGTTGACATATTTTTCTAAAACCAATCTTACATCTTATTGATTTCAACCGCATTTGCTCAGCTTTCTGCATCGCGGCATTTACCCACGTCCTTTATCGTAGAGATTTACCGGGGGCTCAATCCAAAGACCAAGGACGTACAATCGCAATCGGACGTACCGATTTAGAAGGAGTAAGGTTTGAATCTGAGAAGCAAAAGACCGGGGAGGAGCAAGTGGGCGGCACACCGCATGCTCGTCCGCAATTGGCCGGTCCGTACGAGTGCTGGAGCATGGATTTCGGCCGGTCAGCTGTTCAATAGACGCCGTTTCAGGGCGTCAACTTTAGTCGATAATTGTAGTCGGGGGGGGGTAGAAATAGAGGATGTGCTGGAGGGATACGACAAAACAAAGGCAATGGGACTTCCGACATCACGGGGCCTTAGAGTCCGAACACTCTCTTGAATCAAGATCTAATTTGGCGGAAAGTGGGAGATTGATAGACCGAAAACGTTTAAATCGCACCACACAAGGCTGCTAGTAAATCAGCTATAGGCCAGAAATAAACTTGAATTCGACGACGGTGTTCAACTCAAGATTGTCGTTCCTTTGTGTGGGTTTGGGTTCGTCAATTTGAAATTCCGATTATATTTTTTTTATTGACTCCGCATCTTTATTTACGTCATCTACAAAGGACGAAACGGTGCCTTCTACAATACTAGTATTGATTTCTGATACGAGGTCTATTAATTCTTTTGGATACAACGGGTGATGCTCTAGTTCACAATTTTCTTTGCACGTGTCACCTTTTTGATAGTAAATAGCGATCCGGGATTCATAAAGATACGAGATAAGTGAAATTAGAATTTGCCGGTCAATATCAGAAAGGCGATTTGTGCTGAGGTCTGCTGAGATCTTTGAGAGAAGCCTCAATGCTCCAACTAGAACTGGGTAACCATATGGCCGAAAAGTGCTCTCGTTATTTAAATCTCTGCAATGGTATTTTTGAATGTCCCACCATAAACTACTTAGGGCGTAACGTCCACGTAAAACGTTTTCGGTAAATTGGGAAGTGTGATCACCCATTTCATCGATAAATTCAGTCTGATCAAGGTCGTTTTTCACATGATCGAAAACCTTTAACAAATTAGAAAAGTTTCTTTCGTGATCGGCACTGCTCTCTTGTTCCTTTAGTTGCCTTTGAACCCGTTCATTGGCGTTGATTTGTGCCCTTAAGGTAAAAAAAACCAAAACTGAGCCTAAAAGTCCTATGAATGGTGCGGTAATTCCTCCGATCGTGTCGCCAACCTGTGCCGTTTCATTGAAAGAAAACCCAAAAAGATGGGTAAAAATATAGGGCAGAACAGCTATCACGACACAGAAAACGACAAAAAAAATAATTTGATTTGGTGAAATTTTAAGGCTGGATGATGATTTGTCGTTGCGATCTGGATCGTTATCTAATCCATTTGCGTTGCTATTCTCAGCCATAAGATTTGCTTAAGTTATTTCTGCGACTATTTATATAGAAAATTACAAAGGTTGATCAAAATACGAGAACTCACGGAGAGCTAGAATGAAGGAAAGATAGCACGAAACCGACCGTTCAGACAATCTTGGCCTTGTTTGGTTGTGATTATCTGGTTTTTCGCTTCCGCAAACGCGGGCATTTACCGTTGAGACTTTTTGATATAGATCAGATTGCGCGGTATTTTAATTTTCCTGGCCTGATGTTCGCACTCTGCTCATTCATTTTGTTTGGAAATGCGATCTTGATCTCTATTTGTCACACTTTCCTCCGACTCTCGAAAGAGCCGTTCGCATGAATTGTGTGTGCGTCCGAGAAAAAAGTGAATGGGTGGAGGATAGCAGCACAATAACGGTGGTGGTGTTTCTTTTCTGCGTGCATCGCAAGCGACATGCCAACCCGTTTTATCGACCGGCACGAGCCTTGCGGCTGTGTTGGGGGTCGCGAGGCGGCGAATGGTTTCGACCGTTGTAACTGGATTCTTTAGGGATATGGATCGCAGATTGGAGGAGATGAAGCCGAAATACTAATCGATATTCTGTATCACATCAGTAATCCGGTGATTTCAGACTCCCATAAAATGAATTTAGGTGTGGATCGGCGGTAAGGCGGGTAGTTCTGGTGCACACGAAAAGCGGCGAGATAATCAGTTACTATGTTGGGAATAAATCATGAGGAAAGCTCTCGCCTATGTCGCTCCTGCTTTAAGCCCTCGTGATGAGTTCATCGTAGTTGACTTGGATTTGTGCTCATTTGCTGTCTTGGTAGATGATCTCCTGTTGGAGAATGGGCGTAAGCTTGAATTCACTCGCTTTTGTACCTGGAGCCACCGTCGAAAGCAAATCGCGGCATCTGATTTGAGACGGCGCGGCAGCTAGGACGGCAAGACATCGAAGTCTTGGTCGCGGCGCGAAGCGAATAAGTGAGCTACTATGAATTAAAGGAGAAGAATTTATGAAAATCAACAAAGAAGAGAAAAATTTGAACATGCCCTGGGAGCTGGAGTATGGCTACTCGCAGGCAGTTAAAGTTGGAGACACGATTTATATGTCCGGGCAGATCAGCCACGACGAGACGGGAGAAATCGTTGGCGCGGGTGATGTCGAAGCTCAGATTCGTCAGGCTTACGTCAATATCAAAAAACTGCTCGCGGAATATGGAGTGGAAATGGAGAACATCGTTGACGAGACGTGGTTCGTCACTGATATTGAATCGGCTGACGCGGTGGGGGGTAAATTACGCAAGGAAATCTTTTCAGGTAACCCGGTGGCAACACTCACAGTCGTGCAAATCCAGCGGCTTGCATTTCCCGAACTCTTAATTGAAATCAAATGCGTCGCTCGAATTTGAAATAGGTCGAGGAACGACGGTTGATATTAGTTTCGGAAAATCAATTCATCAGTAAACTGCTTTCGTTTAAATTGATGAGGCAGGAAGTTGAGCATTCTCGGTCGAGAAATTCGGACGTTTGACGAGATAAAAATCTGTCTGAAAATATAATTTGAACAGATGATCGGATAAAAATAAAGATATGTTGAGATTACAGATAAAAATTTGCGCGCGTTTTTTGCGCGGCTCGCTCGTCGCGGCTTCACTGATTGCCGTTACCAGTGGATTTATCCCCTCTGTCGCCGCACAGACCGCCGCGCCGAAACTGGCTAGAAGTCAGGCGGGATTTTACCGGATGACTGTCGGTGAGTTTGAAGTTATCGCACTATCGGACGGAACCGTTCCGCTTCCCGTCTTCGACTTGTTGACCAATATAAAACCGGCGGAGATTCAAAAGTTTTTGTCAGACGCTTATGTGAAAGCACCCCTCGACACTTCGGTCAACGCATATCTGATCAAACCCGCCGGCAACGCTAATAAATTGATAATGGTGGATGCCGGCAGCGGCGAGCTTTACGGTCCGACATTAAACAAACTGGTCGCCAATCTCAAAGCCGTCGGTTACGAGCCCAAGCAGATTACCGATATTCTGCTGACTCACATCCACACCGACCATTCGGGCGGATTGATGGACGAGAAGCGGATGATCTTCGCGAATGCCGTCGTGCATGTGGATAAACGAGAAGCTGATTACTGGCTCAATCCCGCCAACCGTGACACATCGAAAGGCGACAAAGAACAGCTTATCCGCCTTTTTCTTGAGGCAGCCGTGAAAGTCAAACCGTATTTTGATTCCGGAAAGGTCAAAACTTTCGTCGGCGACACGCAATTATTTCCGGGAATCAGATCAATCGCCACGCCCGGACACACGCCCGGACACAGCTTTTACGCATTGGAAAGTAAGGGAGAAAAAATAGTTTTCTTCGGGGATATTATGCACGTCGCCGAAGTGCAGTTTCCGAATCCAGAAGTGACCATTTTATTCGACAGCGATTCCAATGTAGCGGCGGAGCAACGCAAAAGAGCGTTCGCCGACGCGGCGAGAAATGGCTATTTGATCGCTCCGGCGCACGTTTCGTTTCCCGGCATCGGTCGGTTGCGGGCCGAAGGCGGCGGCTACAGATGGATTCCGATACCTTATATCAATGATACTTATTAAACTGCCAGATGATCAAGCACTCAAAAATTCTGGCGGCTAAGAGGTCAGATAAAAATTATCCAGAGAGAAAATATGCGAGCAGAAAGAAAACCAGACACAGGTCTTGAGTTATTCGACAAACTACTCAAGGCATTTAATCAAAAAGCAGAAGATGTAACCGCTTTATTTAACGATGATGCGTTCATCGAATACCCGTATGCCGGAGCGGTCGGAGCGCAGACTCGATTAAATATGCAGGAATACGCCAATCATTTGAATGCCATCCTGGGACAAATGCCCGACATCACGTTCACCGACATTAGGGTTTATCCGGTTTCAAACAGCGATTCGTTTTGGGCGGAAGTTCACGGCGAAGTCCTCATCCCGAAGACCGGCAAAAAATACGAACAGGATTATGTGATGTATTTTACCGCTCAGAACGGAAAATTCATCTTTTATCGTGAGTATTGGAATCCGCAAGCATTTCTACGGGCATTTAACGAATCGGAAAACACGCAGTCAACTTCCGAAAATACGAACAAATAGAATTTTGCAAACAAAACAATATGAAAATAGCAATTGCCGCCGCAACCGGAAACATCGGCAGCCGGACAGCCCGTAGAATAGCCGACGCCGGCGCGAACACAATTTTATTGGGGCGCGACCTCGTCAAATTGGAAAAGTTGAAAGTCAAGAATGCAGTTTGTGTTGCAACTGATTTGAGCGATTCAAGCGCCGTTATTAAAGCGACTGCCGGTGCCGATGCTATGTTGTGGCTCGTGCCGCCCGCATCGAATTATCCAAGTCTCAAGGAATCTTACGAAAAGGTAATTGAATCGGGTGTCGAAGCCGTTAGAGCGAACGATATAAAAGAGTTGTCGCAATCTCCAGCATCGGCGCGGGCGGCGGTGACAACTTGGGAACGATCAGTTATGCCGGTCAAATAGAAAAAGCCTTCAGGCGCTTGAAAGTTAATTTTGTCGCGCTGCGTCCCGGGTATTTTATGGAAAACTTTTTGTCGCAGACCGCTTCAATCAAAAATGAGGGTTTTTTCACTTTTACTTACGCGCCCAATCACGACATACCGTTTATCAGCACGGATGACATCGGCGATGTCGCTGCCGGGTATTTGCTCGACGATTTGTGGGCGGGACAATGGAGCCGCAACTTGATGGGACCTGAAAACATTACTTTGACGCAAGCGGCTGAAATCTTGTCGGAAGCGTTAACTAAGCCGGTCGTGTATCGGCAAAATTCTTTGGACGATGCCGCTCAGGAATTAACAAGCTTCGGTTTGCCGGAGACGATTAGACAGGAATTAATCGATTTATTCGTGGCGTTGGGAGACCCAGACGGAATTTACGCGACAGCCAGAACATTTGAGGCTTTCACCCCGACGACCTTCAAAAAGTTTGTGGGGAATAAGTTAATGGCAAATCTTGATGCCAACTGATAATCGCTTTACTCTTTTACTGTTCTCCTTTTCCTCTTCAGATTCATCCCATTCACCGGAAACCGCAATTCTTTCGCCGGTAATCCGGCTTGCTCCCTCGAAGTTAAAAGCAATGCTGCGCGCGATGTCATTTGGGTCTCCGAGCCGATCGATCGGCGTCGCGGCGAGTATCATTTTTTCCATATCGCTGCCGATTGAACCTTGTCGAGGGCGCCTTCGGTTTCGGTTACGTCGGGTGCGATGGCGTTGAGCCGGATATTTCTTGAACCCAATTCTTTCTTTAGAGCGGAAGTCAAGGTTTCAACAGCTCCTTGGGTTGAAGCGGAAAGGCGTGTATTCGGCGCGGTATTTTTTACTGCCGACCGTGCTGATATTGATAATGCTGCCGCCAGTTTCTGGGTAAAACTTTAATGCTTCCTGAATTGTCAGAAAAATTCCTAGAACATTAAGTTAAAAAGCCGGTGAAATTCTTCTTTAGTAGTCGCTTCAATCGGCCCGAATTCGTAAATCGCCGCGTTATTGACTAGAGTATCGGGCGAGCGGAAAGCCTTTTCCGCCGACGCCTGAACGGATCAGCCCAAGTAGGCTTCTTGAGAGCGTCTTCAGGTTTCGTATTTGTCAGAATCTAACTCTTCGTTTTCGCCCAACCCGGCATAATGCCCCACTGGAAGTGGCCGTAGTAGTCGTTGCTATTCACCTTCAAACATACCGGTACATTGCTTTTGGGATAGAACGACACATTGGTTCGATCCGTTTGCGCAAACCATTCACTGGGAGCTTTCTGAAAGATCGTACGAAGCTTCTCAATGTCGGCGACGACGCGGTAACGATTACACATTCACCTCATTTTAATACAAAACAAAATAGGCGGCAGACATCAGTCGACAATCTAGAAAGGGGTCAAAGCTGTATGTCGGAATTTTTGCCAATAGAACTTAAAAAGTGTACTGCCGAAGATTGGTGACCAAGAGGGGAACAAGAATCCGACCGTCAATGCCGTGTTGCTTTCCATTGAGCGGGTGGATATGGTTTGTGACGGAAGGCGATGCCTATGAGGACGACACATGCTTCTATGGTTATGTCCTTGGCCTTGAGCGCGAATGGGGATATTTCTGTCTGAGTGAACTGGAATCAGTGGAGATCAACGGGATCAAAGTCTATCGTGATGAACATCACGTCCCGAGGCCGTTATCCGCGTGTCCGCAGGATACGGATGTGCGGAAAATTGAGCGGTGGACAGGATGCGAATGGAAACACAAACATCTGCCGGAATTACTGGTACCCAAATATTGCCATCATTAGCATCTTCGGTGCTCCGAAACGTGTTCGGTGGCTCTCAGACGGTGGACGCGTCAACAGAAGAAATTTCCCGAGATTCTTTGGTGGAACAGCCGTCTGAAATTGTTCAGGTAGTGCTAACTCGGCTTGAAACCAGAAAGGACCGAGTTGCGACGGAGTTGGGTATCAGTGCTGAAGAGGTGGAATCTCTTCCATTCGATCTATCGACCCTGGAAAGCGAAGGCGTATTCATGAACATTGATTGTCGAGGGTTCGGTAGTCTTGCCCGGCAATTAGAATGGAAAACTCTCGGAGTACAGCTACCTGATAATGCCGCCGTCCGAGTAAGTCCGCCAAGAGCGGGGCTGCTGCCTGATGTCTATCGGAATCGCCTGATGCGAGGAGCGGCTCAGGCTCATAACGCTCTCAATAAGTTCGGCTTCAGATTCACGCTGTGCGAGACCGTCTGGGGAACCAGCGAATACAAGTGGATTCCCTGGACCGCGTTTGAATCTTTCGAAAAATCATACCTTCAAGCCTGCGAAACGCTCGCCGCTGCAAAAAGTGAGGTTCTTTCTAAGTACGACGAGATCCTCACAATCCTTCAGGACAGTTTCTATCAGCTTGCGAGAGATTCTGCCGACAGGTTCGAGGCGACAAGCGATGAACCTTTTGATCGAGAGGAGTTCGTCAATGCGGTTGCGGCACATACGCGATGGCCTAGTGATAACAATGAAGCCGAAGGTGATCATTCTCGGATCGGAGATGATCGCCGAGCGAAACCTCGCAAAATCTCTTGCACTCGAAACGACTCGTATCAATTCCGAGCAGACGAAGATCGATCTTGAGATCGATGCAAAACGCCGTATCGAAGAAATAAGGGTCGATGAGGTAACTGCGGAAACCCGGAGAGAACGCGAAGTTAAGGAGCGGATCCGCGAGATGAAGATCGAGGCGGCCCAGCGTGAAGCAGACGAGGCCATCTCTCCGATTAAGGAAGGCTTTGCACAGATAACAGCGAAGATCTTCGAATCAGCCTCGGAAATGGCGGAACGAATGAAGGACGCGGGATTTGTGTCGGGTTCATTGGCCAAACGAGCACGTCAGATGTGCGAATGGTATCAGCTGATGAATTTCACGGGCGATACATCCCTTGAAAATGTACTCGAACAATTGCAGACCGCCGCGGGTCGGGAAGCCAAGCAGCGCTCGCCGGAAGAAATGCGAACTGCCCTGAGCGATCTTTTGAGAATGACATCCGTTCATTCAAAGAAACTGCTGGATGAAGACCGTCTAACCGCTCTGGAACTCTAGATCGACGACACACGAGTCCCGATACAACAATGGCAAACTTCGACTTAAGCAAGTACATTCCGGTTCATGCACGCATATCGGAGTTCTACGAGAAGTATCCTGACGGCCGGATCGTAACAGAGATCATAAGGCTTAACGAAGATAGCGGATTTGTATGCATCAAGGCCGGAGCGTATCGGAACAGAGATGACGCCGAACCCAGTTCCACCGGACACGCTTTTGAGATCCGTGGACAGGGATATGTAAATACGACATCCTTTATCGAAAACGGTGAAACAAGTGCTGTCGGCAGGGCATTAGCGAATCTAGGGTTCAAGATCGACAACGGCATCGCATCAAGAGAAGAAATGCAGAAGGTCGAAAGAATGACCGAGGCACCTAGACCCACCGGCAACAACGGACGAAACGGTCACAACGGGCGTCTTGTCACACAATCCGTTTCTTAAACTGCCCGTAAAACAAACAATGTCTGTATTAGAAACCGGTGCCGACAGCATCCGGAAGTTCCTGCATGAGCTCGATATCAGGATCAGAGCCCGACGAAGAAGACCGAGTAAGGGAGGCGTTGGCAGATCTTGTATTTCAGGATCGACATAAGGAAAAGCCTCTCTATTTCTGGAGCCGCCCACGCGGCCTTCAGAAGGTGGTCGATCCGAAAGAGGGACTTCTTAGCTCGCCTCAAACGATCGGCGATACGGAAGATCCCGAAAGTCTTCTTGGCTTTATCAGCGAGCAGAAGACAGGTATTTTCCTGCTGTGTGATTACGCACCCTATATCTCACCATTTGGGCAGGAGGATCCTTTGCTGGTTCGACGACTTCGTGAAATCGCCTGGAAGCTGAAATCGACGAAAGCCACCGTTCTTTTTGTAGGACCAAATTTCCCGGAACTCAAAACACTTGAAAAGGAGGTAACGCAGATAGAACTCGATCTTCCGAGGGAATCGGAGATCGAGGACTCGATAGAACTTCAGTTTGAAAACCTGAGGTCCAACGGCCTCGATATTAGCCTTACCAAAGAAACTCAGGATGCGTTACAGCAATCTCTTCTTGGTCTAACAGCCGTCGAGATCAGCAATGTGGTAGCTAAGGCAGTTATCAGTTGCAATGGTCTCAATCAGGACTCGATCAATGTCATTCTCGAGGAGAAGAAGAACGTAATTCGAGGCAGCGGTTCATTGACCTATGTGCATCCCGAACCGGCAAGCAACTTAGGCGGCTACCAATCGCTTCGAGCCATCCTCGAACGTGCAGCTTATACGTTTAGTCCTAGAGCAAAAGCCCGTCACGTCGAACCGTGTAAAGGGATACTGCTTGTCGGTCTTCCTGGATGCGGAAAGGATCTCTGTAAACGTGTCGCTTCAAGCATTACGAATCGGGCTCTGCTTGATCTGGACTTCGGTTCGATCATGGGTGAGGGCGGAGGTGTAATCGGTTCGTCGGCAATGTCGATAAAGCGTGCACTGTCGATTGCCGGAACGATTAAAGGCATCCTCGGTATCAGTGAGTTCGAAAAGGCAGTCTCAGGAATGAAGTCGTCCAACAAGACGGACGGCGGCGAGACCGCACGAACGATTTCTTATCTCCTTAACTGGATGCAGGACAACCAGGATGTACTTGTTTTCGCTACCGCCAATGATGTCCGCGAACTTGAATCCGAACAGTTCAGGATCGGTAGGTTCTCGTATATACACTTTGTCGATCTTCCCGAGAAAGAGGACCGCAAGGAGATATTCCGGGTTCATCTGACGAAAAGAGCACTCGATGCCCAGCACTTCGACCTTGAGAAGCTTGTAGAAAAGAGTAAGGACTTCTCAGGAGCGGAAATAGAAGGTGCGGTACAAGACGGAGTTCTTGAAGCCTTCATCGATGGGGACCGACAGGCGGAAACCCGAGACATCATTAAAGCCGCCGAGAACATTACGCCCACAGCACAGATGATGAGCGAGAAGATCGAAGAGATCCGCAAATGGGCAAGGAACAATATCAAAGGCGTAGGTTCCCGAATCGAGAATACCGGCCTTGCCGGAAACCGCACCGAGCGAATCTATGAACTCTAAGTACGGAGAATTTCAATGAGCAAATATATGACCTTTGAATCCCAGTCATTCCCGAACCGGGAATTGCTTCTTGAAGCTTTGGGCGAGTGCGGATTCGCATCCCCAACTCAGGGCAGCAATTTACCCCTTGAAGGTTGGGACACAAGAGACCCTCAGACAGCCGATATCGTGATCCGGCGTCGGGATGTAATGGGCCTATCACTGTTAGGCGATATCGGGTTTCAGAAAACGGTTAAAGGGTACGTTGCCATTATCGATGACCTGGATCTTGCGCACCGTCTTGGAAAAGACTTTGTGATCAGGCTACAAAACAGCTATCACGAAGCAACGGCCCGGAAGATGGCCAAGAAACTCGGCGGCACTCTCATCCAAGAGCGGGTAGGAAAGACGATCAAGATCAGAGTGAAATTCTGAACAAGGAGAGAATATGCCTGAAATCGAATTCACCATCGACACCGAAACCGGGAAGTGCGAAACACAGATCAATGGCATCCAGGGGTCGGCATGCGAAAAGACGGCACAACAGCTTAAGCAGGTACTTGGAGCGCCTACAACCGATCTTAAAACTGCCGAATTCCATGTAAGACCCCGAACAAAACGGCGGGTAGGATCAAATGAATAGGGAACTCGTATTTGTGCTAGAACCGGATGTAGGAGGCGTTACGGTTGAGATATCGCAGGCCTCGAAACAAGCCGTTGACGGTCTTGCCGAAGACCTCGGGACGCGAGTGAACCTCAACTGCGCAAGGCCTGCTGAAAATTCGCGAAGAAACTTGCCAGTTCCTCGTCGAGGTAATTCACCCAAGCGAACTGAATCAGACGAATTCTCTATTTGGCTCTACCGCCTCTACCATCATTCGACGGTCGACGGACCCGGACGACGAAGTGTGGTTCAAGTTAGCGGATGTTCAATTCGATGTCAGGGATGTTTCGTTCCTCAGACTCACGAACGTGAAAACGGAACCTTAGTTTCTATCGCTTCAATCGTCAGCGAGATTGTCAGAAATCGGGCTGCACATGACGGCGTAACCATCCTTGGCGGGGAACCATTCGATCAGCCCGGGCCGGTTGCAGAGCTTGCAGCGAGCTTAAAGCGTCTGGGGCTTCACCTCACCGTCTATACCGGCTACCCACTCGAAACTCTAATTGATCAAAAAGATGCAAAAATAGCTTACATCCTCACCCACACTGACTTGCTCATCGACGGCCCGTTCTTGAATCAACTCAGCCAAAATGTAGGTGAGTATCGTGGCTCGCGAAATCAAAGATTTATCGCCGATGTTACTAATGAATGATGGGGCGACAGACGATTCCGTCGGGATTCGTTTGGTACCATCGCGGCAGTGTGGCGACAACACCATTTGCTATTTATCCATCGGGAAATACGGGCGGTTCGGATGTCTGCTTTTTAAACCAATGCCGATTGCCGAGGACTTGCAACAAAATCCTCGATAAAGCGAAGAACAATTAGCTTTACGCAACCAAATCAAAACGGCCTGTCTTCTCGGCGGCCTCTTTCTTCAAATCTTCAGATCTTTTAGATGAACTTCTGACAACCATTTTGGAATTGAGATAAGTTGTCCGCTATTGACCCAGCCATCGTAACTGCTTGCTACTGCTAAGGATCTTTCCTGAAGTTCTTCCGGATAGCGGTGCAAAAGCGTAATACTGTTTTTCTGATCGTGATCCATCCAAGCTTCCAGTCTGTTATTGATGGCCAGGTCGCCCCATCCGTAGCCGGACATCACCATTCTATTGCATTCATGGAGCAACTGATGGAAGTGAAAATGCAAATCGACGTAGATCCCGCGTTGATACGATGACTCTTTATTTAGTCCGGATAAAAATGACGGTCTGCGAGACTGGGACTCTAGTTCCGCTCCACCATTATTTTTGATCTGTGCAACGTCATTGCCGATGAATATAGCCGGCCGAGATCTTCCATCCACATAAAACGAATACCAATTTACGGAACCGTGGAGTTTGAAGATCCTGACGCGGGCGAACTCCGAGTCATACAACGTCTCCTCATACCAACGCACGTCGCCATCGGGCTCTCCAAAGCCATCCACAAAGACGACGCTATTATCATCAAGAAATTGTTCGACGAGAGTGTCGTGATTGAGCGTGACGATGTTCAACTGCTCGATGTGCGACGTTTTTGCCAATTCGAGGATTAGATCAAGGCCTGCGATGGAACCGGAACCCTTAAGTTTGTCGGCGACAACCGACTCAA
Source organism: Acidobacteria bacterium Ga0074141 (assembly GCA_001464665.1). Classification (GTDB taxonomy): domain Bacteria; phylum Acidobacteriota; class Blastocatellia; order Pyrinomonadales; family Pyrinomonadaceae; genus OLB17. Next base: position 9,855 of record LNDP01000007.1, on the reverse strand, counting down.
TCAGGTAACATGCCGACTGTGCAAGTGACGCAAGATCACTCATTCTGCCCAGTTTATCGTCGCCCCTTAATGCATCTCCAGCAACGGTCTCTATTTTTTCCATCAAGGGAGTAACCAGGGAATTGTCTACCAGCCCGTTATGCCACAGTTTCAACTGTGAACAGAGATAGAAAAGATCTTCATATGTTGTTATCTTCGAGCGAAATAGAGCTCCGGAACTGCTTCTACTGGAGGGCGAGTAGCCAACGATATTAATATCTTGTTGATCGTGGTCTTCGAGCAAGCGCAAAACCTGACGGACACGCGGTACCGTGTCGGAGGCCAGAATGTCTGGGTCGCGAGACTCGCCCGGGCTGAAGAAGGTTAGACCATCGCAGTAATAAGGTGCCGTAAAAAGGTCAGTCAGTAGTTTATCAACCCGGGGTAAACCCGAATCAATGGATATTCCGGAACCGAGAAAAAGAATTAGTTTCATATACCTTGCTTCTGAACATGCCTCCTGATATTAACGGCAACCTTCAAGATCCGCGCTTGTTGGCTAACGACAAGGAATCTCGCACGAACGAAGGTTCAGATACCCGATTCCTTTCTCCTAGGTAAAACGAGGTCGTAGCTCGTACTTCGTCCGCCCGCTGGACCACGCAGCAAGATCCTTTTTTCGACCAGGTCGTCGATGTCACGAGACGCGGTGTCCTGTGAAGTCTTGGTCATCAGCGCCCATTTGCTGGATGTCAGTTTTCCAAAGAATCCATCTAGTAGTCTATTTATCATCATCCTTTGGCGCTTGTTCAACTCAGTTTCCCGGTGAACGTTCCAGAAATCTGCTTTAGATAGAACGGTACTTAGGGTAGTGTCCGCCTGATCGAACGCCCTGTTTAGACAACCAAGGAACCACCTTAGCCATTTCGTTATATCTAAACCTCCTTTCTGGGTTCTCTCCAAGACTTCATAATATCGGTTGCGATCCTCTCGGATGGTGGATGACATACTGTAAAAACGCTGTGAGCTATTCTCCGACCGTGACAGGGCAAGGTCGCTTATTGCCCGCGCTATCCGGCCATTGCCATCGTCGAATGGGTGGATCGTTACGAACCATAGATGTGCTATACCCGCAGCCAGCACAGAGTCGACATTTTTCTCGCCTTCAAACCATTCGAGAAACGCGTCCATTTCCTTCGGAAGTAGCGGGGCAGTTGGGGCCTCATAGTGCACGGTCTCACGACCCATCGGTCCCGAGACGACCTGCATTGGACCATCTTTGTCATCGCGCCAGTTCCCGACAGTGATCTTCCTCATCCCACTGCGTCCGGTCGGAAACAGAGCCGCATGCCAGTCGAAAAGGCGCTCATCGGTGAGTGGTTCTGCGTATTTCTGGGTCGCGTCAAGCATCATCTCCACAACACCATCGACATTTCTGTCCGCTGGTACCATTCCTGCAACGTCCATTCCCAGTCGCTGTGCGATCGAGGAACGCACTTGATCGCTATCCAAGATCTCACCTTCAATCTCACTTGACTTGACGACTTCTTCGGTAAGGGTGCGAAGCACGGATTCCTCACGCAGTTGAAACCCTAATGACTCCATGCGGCCCAATAGTCGCCCTTGACGGTGGCGAACTTCAGCCAGATCTGACGCGACTTCACTATCCTCCCATTCAAATTTTGGCCATTCAGATAACTCGTGATTGTAACTCATAATAATCTCCGCACTTACTGCGGAGATTATCTCACTTTTCTCCGCACTTTGCAATATGATTCTCCGCACTATACGCGGAGAATAAGTAGTTTAATCTCCGCAACACATTCTAAAGCAGGAGAATGAAGGAGTATTTAGTCAAGCGTGTCAAGAGTTATGTTGATATGTGCTCCAATATATGCCATCCTGATTACATGCATGAATTGCAGGAAAAAATTCTAAAATTGTCTAAGGAGATGAATTTGGGACAGCTAACCCTGCGGAAGATTGGTGAAATGATCGGTGAACGTTCTCCTCAGAAGATTAAACATCATCTTCAACAACTCGAGAAGAGAGGGCTTGTACGGATCGACAAGATAAACGGTGTGATCGAGAAGACGGAACCGGGATGGGTTACCGGGCTTCTAATAAACGCTAAACTTCTCAAAATACCGATCTTGGGCTCCGCGAACGCAGGTCCGGCACGTCTTCTCGCAGAGCAAAATGTTGAGGGGTATCTCAAGATTTCAAGTACCTTCCTGGGTGCCCGGGCGAACCACCAATTGTTTGCACTCAAGGTGGATGGTCCATCAATGAACCGCTCCGAAATCGAAGGTAAGAAAATTGAAGACGGTGACTACGCGATAGTAGACGCGGATGCCCGTAGCCCGACGGACGGTCAGGTTGTTCTATCGGTCATTGACGGGATGGCGAATATCAAGAGGTTCCACCGAGACACCGAATATCAGCAGGTGGTTCTGGCGGCAGATTCGACTCAAGATTTCCCGCCGATCTGCATACATGAGTCGGACGATTTTCTTATCAACGGGACGGTGATACAAGTAGTAAAGAAACCGAGGTAGATTTCATGGCAAAGAAAAACATCCATGTAACGCACAGGAAGAACGGCGATTGGGCCGTGATCGGTTCAGGTGACAAGAGAGCTTCGAGGCTGCATAAGACGCAAGAGGCGGCGATAAAGGCCGGCACACCGCTCGCCAAATCAAATCGATCGGAGCTTGTTATTCATAATCGCGAGAACAAGATCCGGGATAAGGATAGCTACGGGGGTGATCCAAATCCTCCTAAAGATAAAAAACATTGATTTCCGTAACAGACGTTAAACCGCGAATTGGGGGCCAATAGAATGATTAACGAATTACTTGAAGCGAACTATCTCGATGCAATCGGTGACGATGACGTGAAGTTGTCGCATGTCACGAAGGCCGCCGAAGACCTGCGCGACGAGATAGCAAAAAGACCGGGCCAGATCGTTCCGCTAACTCTGATCGCTCTTGATCCCGATGCGGATTCTGAGGATTCGTTGATGGTTGATACTGAAAACAATCTTAAGAAATACTGGCAGACCTATTCGAATAAGTTCCGTAGCAAAAGACCGGTCCAGTTGCTGAGGGGCACCATTATCGAGGCCCTTTCCATGTTAGCGGCGGGGAACATTAATTTCGCGGCGGCCATTTGGTATACGGGATCACCCTATCTGCCCTATAAGGATTTGAAAGGCGAAAGAGATCTGCTAGTTGGCTTTCTTAAGAGTTTGGGCGCGAAAGCCGAGGCGGCGGTTGTACGGCAGTGGGCGTTTTCGTCTGACGGAAAGCAACTGAAGCAGTGGATCGAGGGTGCTATAGGCGAAGCCAATGGCAGTTCTCACTCCTTCGACGGGGAGCTCGCAGGTGCGGTCGGCTCTTTGTGGTCAGCGGATACAGCCGCGTTTGACGCTAAGAAAGCCTCATCGGTGGCGAGTGCAGTGCACAACGACATCGAATCCGCTGTAGCAACGGCATTCGATGGGATGAATAAACCGCTTACAGGTCTCGCCAAATTGATAGCGACGGAGGCGCTCAAAAGTAAGCTTTTGTGGTGGAAGGAAACGAAGTACTCGGAAACCATGGCATCAAGCTATCGAGAATGCGAGGACGTACTCGTAGCTCCCGTAATGGCCCACGAACTACATCTCATGATGCCGGAACTGCACCCGACGAGTGTAGAATATTTTTTAAGCGAAAATGTCTCCGATTTGTTATCAGAGGCTCCAAAGTCGACTATTCTCGATCTCACTGACCGTACCCTAAGATCGCTAATTTCCGCCCAGTTGGGCAATGATCCACTTTTGCCGTTCGTCACGGCGGAAGGGAGAAATTCGCTCGTCGGATTGATGAATCAAGCTCGACCGACTGGCAAGATTACGAAAGCTGATTTCAAGCGCAACTTGAATATTGATCCGAGCACCGAATTGACCTTTGCCGAATTCGCAGTCTGGTGCTTCAAGGATATGCAAGCGATCAGACTTCTTAACGCTGCAGGACGAAGAAAGAAATGAAGGAGTGCCCCAAAGAACATTGCTTCGCTCCGGAAATACCTTGTAACGAGGGCCATTTAGACACGCGCGACTGTCCTTTTTACACAAAAACCCCGGACGAGCGGGAGCCGTCAAACGCAGCTGAACGGACGCACAGTTTTCCGTGGAATGGGAGTTCATTCGGCCTGAGCGATCTGCACCTGATCACATCTCATTCGAAACCACTTTTCATTGGTCTAATCGGGCCGTTTTCATCCGGAAAGACAACTGTGCTGGCGATAACGTATCTTCTCTTGTACAACGGGCACAAACTTGGCTCCAAAGGATTCGCCGGCTCGCTCACGTTGACCGCCTGGGAGCAGATCAGCTCATATCTAAAGTTCAGAGGTCACCAGATTCCGTCTTTTCCTCCACATACCCCGATCGGCCAAGGTAGAGTCCCGGGCTTGCTGCACCTTTTATTGAGAAGAGAGGACGACGATTGCGAGAACTGGGTGTTGACTGATCCCCCAGGCGAATGGTTCGAGAAATGGGCACTTAACGCGGACGATGAAGGGGCTAAAGGAGCTCGATGGATTGCCGATAATGCTTCTCATTTTGCCTTTTTCATCGATTCTGCTCTCTTGGCAGGTGAAGCGTCTCCAAAAGCGAAACTGGATGTGCTTGCGTTGGCGGAACGATTGGCGTCAGTGGCCGGCTCTCGGCCCATCGCGGTTGTTTGGTCCAAATCGGACGTGAAGATCGATCCTACTCTTAAAGGATCAGTACGAAACCGGATTGACGAGTTATTCAGCGTTAAAGCACACTTCGACCTGAGCATAATGCCGAATGAAGATCCGATCGCACGCTGCACCGCACTCTGGACATGGCTGACTGACAGATCCGCCTGGGCGGCTCCGGACCTTTACTTGGAGCCCGTTTCCGAAGACTTCTTTCTTGCGTATCGCGGAGGTAATGGATGATCGAATCGAATCATATTTTGCTCATCGGTTTGCAGAACTCCGGCAAATCACACTACGGCGCCCAGTTTGAGTTGAGATTGTCACTTAGCAAAGGCCGACTGCGAAAATACGTCGTTGAGAAAGATGCGACCTTGTTCCAGGATGTTAAAGAGAGGCTGGTGCAAGGCCTCCCTGCGATGCATACACCTACCGGGACCAAGAAAAGCAAATACCTTTCTCTAATCAATGATGAGTCCGAGACAATCGACCTCGTTTGGCAAGATTACGCCGGTGAACAAATCGGAGACATCGTCGACGCGAGAAAGATCCCTGAAAAATGGCACAAGGACGTAACAAGTAGCGATAGCTGGTTGCTTTTCATACGAACGGACGACATTAAGGTAAAGAAAGATCCAATCAACCAACTGCCGAACCGCGTTAGCTTCGACCATGCAGAAGATTCAGGTGAAGAGCTAAAGTTCGAGTACTCGGATCAAACTGTATTCGTTGAGTTGCTTCAGATGATGCTGTTCTCAAAAGGGGCGAAACATAACGGACGGATTTCCCACCCGAGTCTAACCATTGTTCTGACCTGTTGGGATGAGATCGATTTCCCAAGCTCGCAGAATGAAACCGAAGCGACCCGTACGCCTCAGAAGGTTCTGCACCATTTCGCGCCGATGCTGCACGACTTTGTATGCAATACATGGGATCCTAAAGCTCTGACTTTTCTTGGCCTTTCTTCGCTGGGGATGTCACTTAGTGACGATCAGCCGAATGACGAGTTTGTTGCTTTGGGACCTGAGAACGCGGGTTGGGTCGTGCTGCAAGACGGGTCGCAGTCGAGCGATCTTACGATTCCCGTCGCCATGTGCCTGCACCGCGAAGCGTGAACATAAAAATACGACAAGCCGTTTATGGGGAAAAGAACAATGCCCACCAGCTGCTGGCTCACACCGGTCAGCCAGCCCCCCTATTCGAGGAGATCAAGCGTTTTACCGACCTTCCCATGCAATTTCCGCAAGGAACCGCGTGGGGGCCGTACTTCACAGGCTTACCATACAACGACACATACCTTTTGTGTAAGACGTTCCCGGATCCGAGCGCGAGCAGGAGGGGGATGGTTCAGACCCACGTTCTAGTTGCGGATCTCAAGCAGCTGATTCTCGTGAATAACCTCGATCCAATTTTGAACCTTCTTCCAAAAACTTTGGACAAAGGAAATTCGATCGAAACTGTTGAACTTGAGATCGAAAAGGGCAGCACGCCAAAGGTGACCGATCCAGAGCAGTTTCTTGGCGTCGCCCGACAACTTCTCGAAGACGGGGCCGATTCTTTACCGGTGCTTTGGGCTGAGCCGAATTCCTTCTTACAACTCGTGTCTACGATTTGGGCGAATGCTACCCCGTCAATCAGAGATAAGTTTTCTTTTGGTACGAGCTTCGTGCCTGATGATTTGCGTGACCGAAATTTCACCCTCGTAAGTGCTATTGTCGCGAAAGAGAGTAAATGGTCTTCTCGAAAGTTGCTTAGTGCGACTACGGACAGCTCCGCCACAGCGGCTGAAGCTTTTGTTCTTGGACTACCAGACGGCGCACCCATAGAAAAGTTGGTCACAACGCTAGGTATTGACGAAGTTCAGTCATTCAGGCAGCTGCGGCTAATGTCGTCGTTGGGTGCGTACCTACAAAAGATCGACGCCGGATCCACGGTCGCAATCTTAGAACTCCTTTCCGTACTGCGGCTGATAGAAGCTTTGAGTCCGAGCGAACTCCATGCCGGCGCCTTAAAAAAGTCAGCTGCGTCCACTCTTAGTGTGCGGATAGCGGATTCCACGGCGGACGAACTGAAACGGATGCGCAACATGTCCCTGAATGCATTTGGAACGTCCCGAATTCTTATTCGTGATGCTCTGGTTTCATGGATCAAGAATAGCTCGGCAGGCGATGAATCCGCCCGGGCGTCAGGCGTGCAACTCATAAGAAGTGTAATCGCGGATTCAGCTGGGATATTGTTGGAGGCAGCCCGGGAATATTTATCGGATGCGTCGAATTCGCCGTGTCTTGCAAAGCTTGCCTGGGAGCTTTGGCTCGCGGACGATCAAAACGTCAAGCCTGTTGCCGAGTTGATTCCAAAAAAGGCACAACTGGAGAAAGACCTTGTCGAAAGTGCTCCTGCAAATCTCAGTAAGGACTTGGCAGAAAAATTAGCTGCTTGGACCCTTGAACGCAAGTGGTACGCCCTGCATTTTTCGATCTGTTGGGCGTTCCTGTCGCCGAGAGAAGCGATCGAGAAACAGAGTTCAAGCACCAATCAAAAATTCAAACGTGGCTGGATCGAACCGGTAGTCCAGAGGGTCGCTCCGAATCTAATCGTTAAGGCGATTGTGGAATCCGAAGAATTTGAGCTAGCCGGTTTGGCGATAGACCTGGGAATTCGAGATATAGCCACTCTCAAGGGGCTCGACATTGCAAGGCCAATAACGCAGGAAGTATTCGCTGGTGTCCTGTCGAAAGGCGGTAGCCTGCCAGATACGAAATTTATCGGGGGCATTCTCTATTCAGTGCTCGATCTGGTTGCCTCCGGAGGATCGGTCAACGAGTCTCTTATCGTTGAGTTTTCGAGGACGAACGTAGCAGATATCGCCGATTATCCTGGCCGAGCCAACGTCTGGGATAAGCTACCGGTGGATGCCTTCGAAAACTTCATGTCCGCGACCAGTCAGGGTTGGCTCAGTAAATTCGCGCGGAGCGAGTCGGATGAGCTGCCCATTGAGCCCGAGCTTGAATCAGTTGTGTGCCAGAATTCGGTATTACACGACTTCCTATTGAGCATCGGGGGAAAGGCTGCTTCAATGCTCGTTCGATTTTATCGACGCTTTGTCAATTTGAGTCAGGACAGGTTTGAGAACGACCTCATCGCTATTCAGGGAAAAAACAGCAAAATCAACTATATTGACTCGGTATCCATCGGAAAGCTGATCTCCGACCGGGGATGGAGTCGATCTGCGGGCCGGCTTGCAGATGATGTTCTTAGCTACGACCGCAAGGACATGATTCCCGCAGTAAATCAGTGCTCACACCTTCTCGGGATTTATAACCGAGCAAGGGGATGGCTCAGCGGAAAATTGGAGGCGTCTGAAATCAGCGACGGCGAATGGTGGGAGATTTTTGAAGAGACTCTTTCCGAGCTATATCCAAGTGGACCGCAGGACGATGAAATATGGTCGCGGGCCAAGGGACGCAAATCCGTATTGGACTACAATGGTAAAGGATTTCAGCGATGGCATAGTGCGTTGGGGGACCTTCGCGACGGAAGCGGCGGCAAGAATATAAGCGCCCGCAAGCTCCTGAACGAAACTCTGAAAGACTATCCGGGAAATAAATACCTTAATCTCTTAGCTGAGCTTGCAAAAAGGCTAAGACTCGACTGATCAATTATCAACCCGATGAGCGAAGAGACCACATTTAGGCAATCTTTGATACAGCTCCAGCAGGATCTGCGGCGTTTCGAAAAAGTTGTGGAATATTTTCCTGCAGAAAAGCTTGAAGACATTCTAAAAACTAAGCTAGTAGTAACGGACCTTCCGAAATCCGGGATCTATGATCATAGGTGGCTCCAGCGAAAGTTTTTCATCTCGCCCGGTCTCCTCGAAAGTTTCCGTTCATTCTGGGATGAACAAGGCTCTGAAGATAGTTCTAGGGAAAGGATGTGCAAGTTATTCTTTTTGCACGAGTTTTTTCACCTCGGCCAGCAAATCGATTCCAACACATACGCTTACTCCAGAAATACAAAAGACAGTATTTCCGATTTCGATTACGTCGCCGATGCCGCTGCCGTGAAGATTCTGTACTTGCTGGAAAATTCACTCGGTTTATGGAACGATCACCTCGCATCTGTCCTACGCGACCATCTCCTATGCGGCGAGGCATTTTCATATGCTGACGATAAGCGTGAGGGTAAAAAGATTAGCGGCGAAAGACTGAAGCGGCAGGTGATCTGGCACCTTCAATATGCGCGAGCGGTTTCGTTCAAACCGGAAAGGACGTTTGACGACTTTGTGATCGAGGCACCTCTCAATGTCGAGATTCTCAAACTCGAACACGTAGACAGGCGCATTAATCTGACGAACGAGAAGGAGATTGAGCCGGACGATCTGAAAATGATCGAGATACACATCAGTTGGCGTGGGTCTCGTATTATTCATCCGATGACTATGCCTTCGTACTCTGAGAAATTGATCCAAGGATTGTTCGAGTATAATTTCGATGGAACAGTCGAAGCATTTAGGGCACTTTTCGATCAGAATTTATCCTTAGTTGGTCGAGAATTGGGCCCCAAGACCGGAACTCGCATGGTCAGCGGCCCTCCGAGACCTATAGAGGGGATCGAGCATGGGTTCGATTGGAAAAGAGTCGAGACCTTAGTGGTTGGATTGCTGCCAGATGGGCCCAATGAAAACGAATTCTGGTCAAGGTCTGGCGGGGACAAATCAGCTTTGCGCACCAACCAGACGGGCCGGGCTCAGTGGCATACGGCCATCAGCTTGATAAAGAATGGTGGTGGAGGAATTACGGCCACGGATCTTTTGAAGCGACTTCATGAAGAGTACCCGAGTAATGACGAGGTGAGATCTCTCTTTAATGCCTGCCTGGCGAACAATTGCCTGTCCGCTTCTTAGCATCAGAAATTGAGCGGCTGACAATTGAATGTTTGGTGGTATTATTGACAAGAGGATCGGGCTCGAGTTTTCTGAATCAGAAAACGAAAGCTGAGCGAAAGTTGGTTGCAGGTTGGTTGCAGCGTTGCTGATCACCGCTTATTAGTGTTGAATGGACATAGCCGTTAAGTTGTTGATTCTAAGACGTTTTGAGCGGTTTTGACAAATTATACGAACCTACCAAAATCGCTTGGGGTGCGAGA
>LNDP01000006.1 GCA_001464665.1 Acidobacteria bacterium Ga0074141 | reverse complement strand
CTGTTCAAGTACGAAGCGTACTCGCTCCTGTTGCGGCCAACTGTGTCGTCAAGTTTTGAAAGCTCAAGGTCTGCTCGGCTAACCGAAAGGATCTCGTTGATCGCTCTTTCTGTGCGTGGATTAGAAGGATGAAAGCTTGAATCTTGGGTAAGCGTATGACATGAGGCTCGATTCAGTTCTTTGACCTCAATTGCCTTCGCAACTTTCTCAATCGCGAGCTTAACAACATCCGCGTGACACGTCTGCCCTGCCCGACAGAAACACGTGATCGAAATCGGCTGTCCGTTCCGGAAAGCATCGCCAAGCAAAACCATACCATCCCTCAGTCCGCCATCATTTTGTTTGTAGCTGTTTCGCAGCCGTTCGGAGTAAGCGAAAAGTGCGGCTTCGCGACCGCTACCCCGTGGTGCAATTTCGTTCCGGTTGGGTGAAAGAAGCCCCAGTTCTGGAGTGATAATATTCCCGAGATCGAGACTCCTGTTTGGAAGCGTAGACTCTGCTTCATTCAAGCGAGCAATTACCTTATTGCTCAGATCATATTTCATAACTCGCCCCTCCTGGTCTCGATTGGTTTTAGAACCGAGCCAATGTGAATGGCAAATTATGTGCCTCGCACTTAATGTACAGTGGAATGGATTCGGTTTTCTATTGTATTTGGGCCTACGCCTGATAACAGGTAAAAATACGCCGCTATATCCTCTTCGTTTCGTGTAGTCGATTGTTCGGCCCGTCCAGTACGACAGTGGATCTACGATATCCTTCAGGTCTTAGGAGCAGATGTCGCCCTGTCACTCTTGGCGGCATTCGTTGGCGGTGTGCTCAGCGTCTTGCTTCTCACTCAGGCAAAGCAATTCCCTATCTAAGAGGACGTGATCTCTTATTCCGAGGGCGACGGCATCATAACTATCCCAATTTTAATCCGGAACTTCCTGTTCTGCACTAGGGGACATGGAAAGTAAATCGTGGTCTGCGCGCTCAATACACTCTGGTCGCCGATGACACTCGCACGGTTGGGCCCGATTACCGTGGTCACATGGAGATCATCAAGGGTGTTGCGGTCTCCCATTTTGCCGGGCTAAACCCACGGGATTCTGACTATTCGTACTAAATAGTTCAGTGATAACAGCCGTGTCGCCTTTCCTTTAGTTGATTTGTCCTGCCTATCCGAATACAATCTTGCCACCGATCATTTCACAGGAGGACAGCACCCATGAAACTAAGTCACCGACTTATTGCCTCAGCTCTTTTGCTTTTCAGCGCCATTTCCATCATCTCACAGGACAGTCTCGATGATGACTCGATCGTATCTGAAGATTCAAAGCCACTAAAGCACTTGCTTTCACTTTTCACTATCCACGGGTCTCCGTTGAATCAGAACACAGACAATAGAGTAACGATACTCATAAATCACGGATATGCGCTTGGCTTTTCGTCAAAATACAATCAACCATTGTGGGCGGCTTATCAGGTGTCAAGAGCAAAACAAGCCGTGGATTATGAAAGATTCCCGTTTTTTGTAGATGACACACGGCTTCCGTTGGAGAATCAGATTGGAACAGAAACCTTTGGTGGCGGTTATGATCTAGGACATATGGCTCCCAATGCGGCGATAAACAAGCAGTACTCAAAACTCTCGCAAATGGAGACGTTTTTTATGAGTAACATTTCGCCGCAAAAAGGCGATCTCAACCGGGGCGTCTGGCAGAGGCTGGAAGCTGCGATTCTCAACACATATCCACTGGCGGGCACCACACAGAACCCGAAGAAACATATTTGGGTTATCGTCGGGCCTATTATTTCGGATGCGCCCTCATTCATCACCAGGCCCAACGGTTCCAAAGTTGCTATTCCTGATTCATTCTTTTGCATTCTAGCTAGACCGAAAAGGTATCCGTATGACAGTCCTGGAAATGCGGATTACCTTGCATTTGTGTTCCCGCAGGATGTGCCGTTGAGCCAGCCGATCGCGGCTAAGTTTCTTAAGAGTATCGATGAAGTCGAAGCACTAGCCGGCCTTAGCTTTTTTCCGAAGCTTACGGAAACTATGCAAGAAAACATTGAGGCGAATAAAGCCTCCGCATTGTGGTAAAGACTTGGGTAGTATTCTTGTCCACTTCCCTTAATCGCGTCAATGGCCGCTGCACTTGATGTATAAAACGAATATAAAGCCTGGAGTCTGAAGATAAACTCGATCGGGAACCGTGTTCTCGCTCGTACCCTATTTTGGGGCGACTCCGACGCTATCGCCCTTGGAGAAAATCCTCATGCCGATCCCGCAGATCCAACCTTTCAATGACATTGCCCTTTCGCTGTCCGGCGGCGGTTACCGAGCTGCAGCATTTCATCTAGGCACACTCTCGCTTTTGAACGAAGTCGGAATGCTGGAAAAGGTCCAATCGCTCTCCACGGTATCGGGAGGCACGATTCTTGGCGCAAAGTATGCTCTCGAACTCGCTATCGGAGGCAATTACGGAACCTTCGAGCCTCAGATGTGTAAGTTTCTGAGAACCGTCAATGTGGTCACCGAGGCCATGTCCCGGCTCCGTACCACAGCGAACCCGAATGACGAACGCCTGATGCCCAGCGTTATACGGGCCGCTGCAAACGTGTACTCCGGCCCCGATCATGTTGGAGAGGCTACTTTCGGAAAGCTGACGGAGATGCCGTCTCACCTGAAAGAGATTTCGTTCAACGCGACGGATTTTTTAACGGGGACGCGGTTTCGCTTTCAACACAGCTCAAGGAATGCAGTGTTGTCTGGGAGCAAGATCTCAATCCCGACGATCGTGTCCTTCCAAGCCCGCATAGCGGATATTGTGGCTGCATCTTCGTGTTTTCCGGGCGGCTTCGAGCCGTTCTATTTCCCCGGCGAGTTCGTTTGGAAAGATCCGATTGAAAAGATCAGGGGACGGCTTCCCGATGACTATCCAGAAAATGTACCGCTAATGGATGGCGGTGTATTCGACAACCAAGGGCTGGATGTAACCGCCCTTCTGCTCAAGCGGGCTGGGAACGCAACCGATCTGATCCTAATTTCGGACACGTCGAAACGAGCGAACAACATCCATCCGCGCAAGCTCAAAAGGCGTTGGCGCTTGTTACCGCTTGCAGTAACGCTTCTGGCCATGATTGCCATCTACGTCTTTTCAATCGTCTCGGTATATCAGCTAGCGGACGAATACATAGAACTAGTCAAGGCCGGCAGTCCGTTCGCGCGGCAGTCGGTAACTCGTACGCTCTTCCCGCTCATCGTTTCAACTGCGGTCGCCCTCGTCGGCACCATCGTCGCGGCGCTTCTGATTTGGTTTAGCCCGACGATTGTCACCGAAGCCGGAATCAAAGGACTATTGAAGGCTCCGCTACTTGGAACCATGGGCATGGTCGAGTTGCTGGTTTCGCGTATCTCCTCGGTTTTGAAAATGACCACGGATGTGTTCATGAACCGCATTCGGTCACTTGGTTATACCGGCTTCTTTTCGCAGGAAAAACTGCAGCCAAAACTCGTTTCGAATTTGATCTACGACCTTGATGACGAAAGCCGCTGGAGAAACGTTGTTCCAGCGGACCTTCATCCTGTTCAGCGGCTCAGAGACTTAGCTATCGAAGCCGAGAAGTACCCGACCACCTTAAACTTCACGGGAAAAGAGGATTCGATGCAAAAGCTTATCGAGTGTGGCAGAGCGACAATGTGCTTCAATATGATCCGACATCTGAACCGATTCCGAGCCGCGCAGATCACCGTTACCGGTAGTCCCGAATACGAGTTGTATGAATTGCTTAAGCAAATCTGGACAAAAAATATCAATATCAAATAACTGCGAATGGCCCGGTCGTTTGCGTGAATAGGGGTCGTATGATCAAAGTAGACCGAGATTTGGTGCCACCGAGTGTGGGCGCGTTTCATGACCTGATGAAGGCCGAGAAGGGCGTCAAAGCATTCTATGATAAACCCCACCGGGAACAGTCGCGATATGCTTTCCCTTCGGAACCGCTCCGGAAAATCAGGGACTTCCTGGGAACGTTGTTCGACGAGACCTGTGCATATTGCGAGACACCAATAGACAATTCGGATCTATTAGTTGATCGATTCCGGCCTGTTTCCGAGGCGGCGGACCCCGACGGGACCTCTCACGCGGAGTGCTATTGGCGGCTCGCTTTCAAATGGGAAAATCTCCTGCTGGCTTGTTCGGAATGCATTCAAAATCGCGGCAATCAGTTTCCGATAGCTGGACCGCGAGCGGAAACAGCCACAAAGTCCGCAGTTGCGAATAGAAAGGAACGACCCGTACTCCTCGACCCCTCAGTTGACGATCCGGTTTCTTATCTGAGTTTCCTTGCTACTGGAGTCGTGGTCCCGTTCAGCTGGGAAACTAATGTAGAACTCAATTTGCAGCGCGGCACGTCCACCATCGAGCTTTTCGGTTTGAACCGAACCGATTTGGTCGCGAGGAGGGCGGCGATAATAATACGTACCTCGGCACAACTGGAGGAGTTCTCGGATTTGGAGTCACATCCTGACCGCCAGAGGTTCAAGGCCTTTATCGCTCTTCTGGCAGACCTGGCTATAGACAATCTCGAATCGAAATCATCGGCTTACATGGCGGCCAAGCGACATACGGTTGCTCGTTTCTTGCTCGCTCATCCCGCAATACGGAGAAAGCTTGAAACTTCCGCAACCCTCAAGGCGGTTTCCACAGTGGACGTGCTGCGTCAGTATCTCAAGGCCGAGCGGTTGCTCACAGATCGGGAAGCCTCGATTAACGATTCTGTCGCGGAATTCAACGCAAGAACCACAACCGTACGGCCAACCTACGATAGCTACTACATAAAGCGGATCGAGATTCAGAACTTCCGTTCGATAGATAAACTCGACATCAAACTGATCCCGGACTCGGGTGATCAAGCATCCAGTGAACAGCCGAAAGTCCAAACCGGTCTCGATGCAATCCTCGTCAGTTGGAAGATGATGCTCGGCGAAAACGGAGCTGGCAAAAGCTCGGTCCTGAAAGGGGTCGCAATGGCGCTAATGGGTGAGGACTGGTGTGATCGCCAGAACTTCATTCCTGAACAGATATTCAAGCGAAACGCGCCTGAGGATACGGGTAAGATCAGGGTCACCTTTTCAAAGGGCGACCCTGTCGAGATAAGTTTGTCCAGAACGGATATTCGATTTATATCCCGCCCCGAAGGCGCCTCCGGACTCTTCATTCGAGGATACGGCTCCGCCAGGTTGTTCAAAAAAAGCAGCGAGACCGATCAATCGAAGCTGCACGAATCGGAATCTCAACGTTTAGACAATCTCTTTCAACCGCACGAACTGCTCACCAACCCATCCGAATGGCTGGGGGCGAATTTGGGTGCGATTGATAGTTTCGGCTTGTCGTTGCGAGATGTACTCAACTTGCCGGGTCCGGATAAGCTTAGAATCCCCCTGACAATCGTAAATGGTCATATTTACCTCGACACTGGCAGCGGACCAACCCCCTTGGTAGAACAAAGTGACGGATACAAATCGGTACTTGCCTTCGTCGTAGATATTTTCGCGGGCCTTTCTCAAAAGACCCACGATAAGAGCACTCTAGGAGGTATTGTCCTGATAGACGAGATCGATTCGCACCTTCATCCCACTTGGAAGATGCGGATCGTCAGTAGCCTTCGAAGGGCATTCCCGCGGATTCAGTTTATTGCGACCACTCATGAGCCGCTTTGCTTGAGAGGGCTGGAGAAAGGTGAAATCACTCTTCTCCGAAAGGTCGATTCCGGCACTGAGATCATTGACGACCTACCGTCCGTTGCGGATCTGCGAATTGACCAGTTACTCACTTCGGATCTGTTCGGTCTTTCCTCGACTATAGATCCGACGATCGATGAAAAGTTCCATAACTACTATTCGCTTCTGGCAAAATCGACCAAGGCTATTGCCGAGATGCCGGAAGATCTTCGAACTAAAGAGATTGCAAGTCTCAAAAGTGAGCTAAGCCGCTACAACACGCTCGGATTTACACGACGGGACCAGATCGTGTATGACCTCGTTGACGAATACCTAGCGAAAACCTTCCGCAAGCCGAAAAAAGAAAAGGACGCTCTTCTCAAAGAAACTAAGCGTAAGATATTCGAGATTTGGGATAGGTTGGGCACCGGAGGCCGGGCAATATGAGGTTTGTTAATCGAAATGACGTGCCGGCCCCCGAGGTACTCGTCTCCGAAACCGCCAAGGGGCCAACAGAAACAGCTAAGGCCGTTAAATTCTACACTGAGTGGTTGGCTTTATCCGGTCCGAAAGAGCCAGTTAGCTTTCCATTCGGAGCCTATAAGGATAACTCGATCAAGATCGCACTGGAAAAGCTCTTCCTCGGAAAATGTGCATATTGTGAAGGGTACTATTTGAGCCTCCAGCCCGTTGACATCGAACATTGGCGACCGAAAGGAGCAGTTGATATCGAGGGAGGCGACCAGCGAAAGTACGGTTATTTTTGGCTGGCGGCTTCTTGGCAAAATTTGCTTCCCTCATGCATTGATTGCAATCGGGCTCGGAAACACAAAGACTACATCGAAGATAAGGTGATCACCATTGGCAAAAAGAATCAGTTCCCAGTGGTCGATGAAACAAAAAGAGCAACCTCACCGGGCTCTGATGACTCCGAGTCTCCCCTTCTTATAGATCCCTGTAAAGACGATCCGAGCCAACACTTGGTCTTTCATCCAGAAGGCTATGTCTCCCCCCGGATCGGCGAGAATGGCAAGCCAAGTCCGAAGGGCATTGCATCGATTCGTGTATATGCCTTAAACAGAACGGAATTGGTTCAGGATCGACGGACCCGTGCACTTTTGATAGAAAGACGCATGCAATCGATCCAGAGCCTCGGAAAACTCTCGCAGATGGTCAGTGACGACGAAGACAAGCTTTTTCTCGTTGAAGAGTTGCTTGCCCGCGAAGTGAAGGAGCTTCGTGAGTTTCACGAGCCGGGTGCGGCCTTTTCAGCATTGGCTCGCACAATGATCGACCCGTTTATAAACTCTTTGCAGAATTGACGAGTGAAATAGTTTCACTTGTTTCGTCGCGATCGCAAAATTTCACACTAAAACCAGGTGAGCCGGAGTCTTCCCGGCTAGTCAGGGAAAGGAGCGCCGTCGTTTAGAGCCGCTAGGAGCAAATCGTTTAATGCTTTGAAATCCGCTCCGGAACAAGCGTCATCGGTCGATAACTTTGCTCGATACGACTCAAAGCGGCGATATCTTTTTAAGCTCTGCCTTCTCGATCTCCTTGATCGCTTACTGCTCTTCCGGGTTGGCGTCTTCTTTGGCGATTGCGGCGAGCTTCGAAAGTCGGTTGGCGGCGAGCGGATGGCTGGAGTGCTCGCCGCCGGCGAATGTTTCGCTAAAAGCTAACGGTCCTAAAGCGAATACCAGGCTCGAGAACAATAACGCTCGCCATTCCGACCCGAAAGCCTTTAAGAGCAAAATCGTCCGCCTCAAATTCCAGTTCCTTTTCGCGGGCCAAATTCTCGGCCAGCTCAATTTCCCCAAGATTGTCCTTGCGACAGTACTCAAGGGAGTCGAGGGCGAAATTTTCTCGAGTAAATCGTCGGGAGAATCGCGGTCGAACTGAACAACCGCGGACTTGCAAGTCCTCGATTCTCTCGGTTCCCGGGCAATTGCATCCGTGACATATTCGTCGAAACGATCTCATTCAACCGACAGTGGGAGGTTCGGTTTGCGGCCGTGTAGGTCGTTTAAGGAAACTTATCGAGTACAGCCAGCTCGAAATGCATACCGTCTAAGCGGCTCTGATAATGGCCACCCCAAAAGAATCCATAGGCATTTGCGATCGGAACGAGTTTGAGCAGCGAGCCTTTTTTGCCAATAGCGGCGGGTTTCATGCCAAGCCAATTTTCAGGAGCATTGATGTCGAACGCGGTGCCCCACGAGTGGTTTGAAAGTTTGTCCGTTGATCCGCGGACGAGACGCGGGTAGAACGAGCCGGCCCAACTAATCACAAGTTTTTCGAGGCCCTGTCGCTCGAACTCATTGAACATTTCCTTTAGCTGGTCGGCCCCCTTCTTGTGAAAGCGGACCTTACCGTTTGGCGGTGCCCCGGGAACGCCCTTTAGCTGTTTGATCTCGACGTCAACGATATTCTGTGCGACCCAATTCCCAAGAATCTTGATCTCAGTCTTTCCGGCCATCTGGTATTGGAACTTGCCGAACATGGCTTCGACCTGTGAGTTTGATGGTGATTTGAAGTTTGGTCGAGGCGGATACCACACTGAGACTTCGGTAAATACTAAGCCGAGAGTTTTCGCCTTTGTGAACGAAGCGTCACCGACCACGCCGTCGGCGGTGAGGCCGTTCTTCTTCTGCCACGATTTGGTCGCAGCATCGGTCTTTGTGCCGAAATTGCCGTCGAGGCTGCCTAAGCTGTAGCCTTGCGACACTAAAAACTGCTGCCAACGCAGCACGAGGTCGCCGATCGAGTCTTTTTTGATGATCATGTGTTTTCTCCTTGAAAGAAATGTTTAGTTCGGAACGCGGGTTCCGTTCGCGATTATCGGTAGTTGCGACAAGTGCCAGTTACTGCGATCGATCTCGCGACGAAAGGTTCTCATACGATAGACCGTCGGATGGACTTCGGGATTCGAATGTGTCGCGAGCCAATTGTTTCGAGCCATGACATAAGCCAAGATCCAAGCCTTTTCATCGCCGCCGTTGACGGGGACTTTCTCGGGGAATCTGTTACGAATATCGTCCCTGATCTTTCCGCTGTGAATGAAAGAGTCGTAGATCACGAGCATCGAGAGTGGCAGAGTAAAGCCATTTCGCTCGGCCCAACGCTTCGCCGGTTGAAAGTAAACTCGGTCAAAGAACCGATCTTGCGTGATACGCATGACGGGGTCTTCTTTGCCGGCTTTGATGAGCCACTGCTTAAAATCGGCGTTGTCCGTGAGGGCTGTCGCTCCGATCTTCGGCACGTAGGCGACGAACTTGCTGCTGTAGATGCCGCCAGCGTTGGTGTAATCGTTGACTAAAGTCTTCAGATTGCCGTACTCGGTCGTCTGCCAACGCCCGTAGGTTATTTGTCGAATTCTGCCCGGCCCGTCGCGGAATATCGAGATCTTCGAGTAATCACCGGCAACCGAGCCAGTCTCAAAGACGCTGATAACCCCATCGACCAGCCGCCGTTGGTTTAAGTTTAGGTTCATAACGTTTCTCCTTGATATTTATCGAACAACACAAAAGGTCAAATCGGGTTCGGTGGTGTTGGCGGCACGACTGGCGGCGTCGGCGTCGGCGTTCCGGGTACTGGTGCTAAGTACGCAAGCAAAGCCGTACCCGCACTTCCGATCCAGCCTTTTGCCTGTGCCGTCAGCGGCGGTATGACCTCGGGATGTTCGATCAAGCCGTAAATCACCGTTGCAAGGCCACATCCTACCCAAAGGAAAATGAAAGCGAGCGGAATATATGTCGCAATAGTTTTAGCGAGTGCCTTTCGCCCGCCGTTCATTAGGCTCTGGGCTGGTAGTTCGTTCTTTCGCGTCAACGCAAGTATGCCGACTATGCTGCCCGAGATAATGTTGCCGATCGTGGTAAGAATGTATGACAAATGAGGAATATCAGTGACCTCTTTCTTGCACTCAAGAGCAGTGCCGAGTTTGGCTTGACATTGAATTGCGAGGTCGATTGCCTCCCACGTTCCCCAAACGTAAATCGTTCCAAATGCGATTGCAAAGAGTCCTGCGATTAATAATTGAGCCATTTCTGTGTCCTCCTATTACGGTTGTGTGATGGCGACGATTACGGCGGAGTATTGGCCGATGGCGGTGTTGTCGATGAAGTAGCGCAGGCGGTAGCGGCGTTCTTCGGGTTTGTTGGGGACGACGGGCGGCCGCGTGTCTTTCGTAGGGCGAACGCATATCGAAATCGAGTCTCGTCCAGTCCGTTTCGTCGTTTCGCTGCGTATCGATGAAGATGCCGTCGAACTTGCCCTTTTTCCAGTCGATCCGCACGATGCTGCCGGTCAGCGAAGTCGTCGTAGCGGACGGTTTCGCGTCGTCGGGATTAAACGAAGGCGGCTCCGCGTTTGCGATCATCAGCGTCTCGCCGATCGTCTGCGTATAGCCCGAGCTAAGTTTCGCCGTGTTCATCGCCTTGCTAAGTCGCTCGATAATACCTGCGTCAACGTCAGCCGGCGGGTCCGCCGGAGCCGTAAATGTCGTGGCATCAGGCGTCAACTGATTCTCACCGACGCCGCCCAACATCCCGTTCTTAAACGCCGTGCAAGCCTTAGAAAACACCGCTCCAGCCTGCGAAAACAAGATCGCATGCCGCATCGCCGCCGAATCCTGCAACAACGCCGTCATCTCCGCATTAGTAAACCCCAAAACCGAAGCCACCCCTGGAAACTCCCCCTCAAAATTCAAAGACCAAGTGATCCGCTCGTTATTCCCGTTAGTAATATTGTTGATCCAGGCATTATTTATTCTTCTAATATTTAGTTTCGAATCCTCTTTGATCAGCTTTAAAGCCATATCTCGCAGGCCGCTAAGCTTTCCAAGCAGGATCGGAAGGGATTTAGGTACGCTAAAAATCTTTCTGAGTCTGCGTGAAATCATTCTTAGTGAACCAAGAATCATTCCAAGTATGCGGAAAGCCATTTTTTTGCAAACCGAAAATCCGTCCAAGTAGGCGTTGGCCACTTTCAAATGGGCCATGAATCCCTCAACGTGGGCGTATAGTTCTACTCAGCAATCGAAAGACTCTTCCAAGTGATCGAAAGAAGGCCTCAAGTAAGCAGTTCGAATTGCCAAACCCTACAACGTTTGGATATCTCCGAAGCCCAGGACCTTCTTTTGAACTCCCTGAACATGGAGGGTTCTGTTGAAGAGTTCCTTGTAGCCATCGGCAATTGCTTGCGTGCGGGCTTGAGTCGCCTCGTTGATATTCGTGTAGGACACAAATCTTAAGAGTTGCGGGCCGTCATCCTCTCCGCGAGGCCCGTAGGTTCCGACGTTTACCTTCGTTTCGCTGCTAAAAGCCTCCCTTGTTTCTGCCCCCTGTAGATCGGTCAGATGCATGTCATAATCTGACTGATAGTCCTCACAAACCTGTTCCAATACGTCCAAAGTGTAGTTTCCGCTGTGTACTGCTTTTTGTTCAGCCATAATGTTTCTCCTTCTTATTTCAGTTGATTCTTAGTAAAGGCTCCGTGCATTAGCTTGAGAGCCGCGTTTGCCGCAGGATCACTCTCGTTACCTCGACGTGCAGCTGCTATGGCCTTACGTACCGCCGTCATGAAGCCGATCTTTCCCTCGGCAGTCGGGTCGCCATTTGCATCAGGGGTCGTGAAGTTGTCAAAGATATTAGTCAAATCAGGAGGTCCGTTCTTAGCGGCATCGAGAAATGCCTGCATTGTTATCAAATTCGTTCCCGGTGCTTTTAATTCGTTGAAGATTGCGTCGAGCTTTTGATTGATCTCTTGCCGTTTAGCATTTTTATCCGCTAGTACCGCTCCGGCGTCGCCTGCCACTACACGCGACATGTTCTCCCGTTTTCGAAATTCGAATACCATGTTTTCGAGTCCAGACGGCAGGCCGATCGTGTCCGCAGGCGGAAAATAGGCAAGTTCGGGGCTAACCGATTCCAGTTTTAAGATGGCGGACTCTGCAAGCTCTGCCTTAACCGCCGTGGTCCGGCGAATCCTCTTAAATGCTTCAGTCTGAGAGCCAACGGCGAAATATCGATAGAGGTCGGAAAATACGTCATCAATTGAGTACTGACTCGTTGGTCGGTTACGGCTGTTGTTTTCATACGCAAGACGCACTTCATTTCGCGAAAGATCCATTTGATCAAGAATCACTTCGGTAGTTTGTTCGTCGTACATCCTGAGGTTGTAAGCAGAACGTCCCCCGCGGAGGCCTGTTAAGGCTATGCCCATATCTCGAAGTGTCCCTGCCGTTCCCTTTGTAAGCCCTAGAGCAGTACTTGTACTGATGTCGACCAGGTCTAGGATAAAATCTGTAATGGAGCGATTTCGGCGTATGCCGTTTGAGTATTTGAAATAGATCTCGTCAATAATTCCCCTTCCACGTTGAAATGTACGGTTTCTGACCTCTTTAGCCATTGCCTCAGTATCGGTGGGATCACCCGCCGCGAGGTTTGTGCACTGCGCGGATGTAGGGATATTGTCCTGTCCATAGACATTCGTCCATTTTTTGCCCAATCTCAGACAGTAATATTCGTGTACTTCCGATTTGAAGAGATTGGCTCGCATCTGTTCGACTGCCATGTCCTTAGTTGTCTTACTGGAAAGATCAAGCTTTGCGTCCTTTGGGCACCCCGTTAGGAGTAATATGGAAGCGAAAACGACGGTTACAACTACGATCTTTAGATTTGTGTTCATTAGCTACCTCATTTACATGTTTTGCGTGGAAACGGCGTAGACGGAGATTTCACTTCGTTAGCAAATTCATACCGACAAACCATCGCGGCAATCCGCTAAATATTTGGAAAGAATTTCGTTTCTACTTACTAATGACTTTTTTGTGCGAAACGTAACAGACTTTTTTTAGTTTTTATGAAAAAAAGTGGATTTTTTCATAAAAGCGCGTGAATTCTGGGATTTTGGGGCGGTCGTTTGGGGTTTGGTTGGGGTGCGAGTTGATTGGCGACGTAGGCGTTGCGAACGGAACAGGGCAAAGGTTAATTCTGGGTATGGCGGCGGCGGCGATAGTGGTGGATGCCGAACAAGGTGAGCATCGAGAGCAAGACAAAAGCGGCGGCGTAGTATCCGTAAACCAGTGTGTTCGAGGCGAACGCTACCTTGACGCGACCGTCTCCCGATGCCGCGAAAGCGGCCCAATAGAATGGCGAACGGTATCGCGGATCGTTGTACATACGGATCTGAGCCTGGCGCAGGGCCGCAGACGGAGCAAGACCATCCCCTGCCATCCCTCGATAAAATTCGGTCATAAGGTTCTTTGTTGCGACGTCATCTACCTTCCAAAAACTTGAGACGACGGACTTGGCACCTGCCTGCAGGAACGCCGAATTTATGCTCATCACGCCTTCGCCTTTGACCTCTTTGCCGATGCCCGTATCGCAGGCACTGAGCACCACGAGGTCCGAATTGAGCCGCAGTCCGAAAACATCCTGCATTCTGACAAAGCCACCGTCGTGCTCGTTGCCTTCGCGATCAAAGACGGAAAGCAATATGCCTGACAGGTCGGGCCGCTTTTCATCGATCAGGCCATGCGTTGCGAAATGCACGACTCTGAAGTCTTCAATCTCGCCTTTCATCACGCCGTCGCGATTAGCCGCGAAACCCGACAGAACTTTAGTTCGTCCGGTACCGACGACTTCGCTAATCGACCGAGCCTCATCCTCGGACGCGGGCAACCTCGATAACGAAGCGAGCGATCCCACATTTCTAAACGTAGAAAGAACGGCAGCGAAAGTGCCTTCCGCGGAGGAGCCTCGGTTTACCACGCGTTCGTCCGACCTTGAAAAGACAGGGTCGGCAAACACCAGAAGGTCGCGCTCAGGCCTCGCATCGCTCTTTCGCTCTAATCGCAATAATTTCAACGCAGTTGCAGAGGGCACGTAAACCACTTCATTCGTCAACAGGATCGGTTCGTCTTTCTCGGCCCCAGGCAAGGGCAATGCACCGACGGGAAAATGATGTAAACGACCGTCGGCTACAAAGATCAGCTTTTTGGCCGCGAATTGATGGAACGCTGAACCGAAAAGTTCGTTGCTTAAGGTCCGTGATAGATCCGTATATTCGGCTTCGGCGACCCTAACGCGTGCATAATATTCGTCGAGAGATTCGCCCGCTTTAATTTCACGGGAACCAAGCAGACTACGAAGGCGGTCAACCTTTTCCTCGATCAATGCTCGTCCAGGAAGGTTGAAAGCGACGAGTCCTTGCTTATCCACGACCCAGAGATAGCTCGCTTGTTCACCGAGGGAAAACTCAAGGAGCAGTTCGTCGTCTTTCAGCACATTCGCCTGGAAGTCTGCGAGATCGAAACTTTCGGACGATTTCAGTTGCGAATAGATCGGGCTTTCCCGCTTGATCTTAAGACGAACGCCCTCGAGATCATCTTCGAGCTGCACGATCTCCCTTTCTAATGCGTCGATCTCCGCGGTGTTTACACTATCTGCCAGCAGATCGGTAAGGCGAGACTTTTTTAAGTTCAAAATGGTCAGAAGTTCTCTCTCTCGTTTTACGATCTCAATAGGAGCATCGCGCCGAAAATCCGATCCGGCGAGAGCGAGAATATCGCGAAGCGACCGTGCACGTGAACGCTCGACCACCGTCAATGCGCTAGCTCGGGCAGTTTCACTGTCGGTTCCTAGTTGCCCGGACATCAATAACGAGGTGTATAGCTCAAACCGATCGGTGACCTGTGCAAAGTACGACGTGCGCAAACTCGAACCATCGATACTCGAATGCAACTTATCGGTGATCTTGATCGATTCGACGATGTGTTTTTCAGCAGTTTGAGGATCTCCACGATTGACGGCCATTCGTGCAAGATGATAATGGTTACGAGCAAGTTCCGACGGATTGCGGGTCTTCTCGTTGGTAACACGGGCGGATTCGATTAAGGCCTGAGCTTTCGAAACATAGCCCATACGCTCGAACACAAGTGCCAGTGAATTCTCTACGCGAGCAAGGCGAACTCCTCTATCCTTATACGCAGATATTGCCAACTGATATTTCTCGAGTGCTAACTTAAGATCGCCAGTTGAAAAAGCAACATCACCGATCCGCTCATTAACAACACCTAGCTGAAAATTGTCTTCCAATGAAGCTGCAATACCCTTAACTTCGTCGTAGATCTGAAGTGCCCTATTTTTGTTGTCAAGCTCGAATTCGATATCAGCAATTGAGAGCATTGAACTCATTCGTCCACGTGGATTCTTTAGGCTATCGTAATACTGGATGGCCTTCTCAAACATAGGCTTGGCGATATCAAGACGGCCTAAGGTCAGGTAGATCGACGCCTTTGAATTCAAAATGATCGCGTGTTCCAGCAGGTCAGATTCAGGCAGAAGATCCGTTTCGGCAGCCTTTAGGGTTTCCAGAGCCAGCTGATTGTCACCAACGACGATTCTCGTGTAAGCCAACGCGAAATTTGCGTTTGAACGCCCCTTAGCATAGTCATACTGTTGTGCTGCAACGAGCGCCGCATTTGCCTTGTCGAGAGACGTAAAGGGATCGTCTTCTCTTAAAGCTGAATAGCCGGCGTAAATGTACACCTGGCAAATAATTCGCGGGTCCTCAGTAGCAAGCACGATCGGCTCGGCTTGCTCGAAATAGCTTCTCGCTTTGCCGACATTCCCATAACTATACTCATACAGACCTAAAGCGAAAAGAACAGTCGGTTTACTTTCGGTGACCGCAGGCAAAATCTTAAAAAGACGGGCGTGATAGGTACGCACCTTGTTGGATTCCACTTTTTGATACGCCGCAAGGAAAAGATTACTGAGGGTTGCTCCGATATGCTCCTGATTTCTACTCTGGCGGGCGATCAAATATGCTTTTTCCAACGTGGGTTCCGCTGATTCGAAATCTGAGACACCGATCCGTAGCTTTGCAGCTTCGTTTAGGCAGCGAATCGCACCAGCTGCGTCTCCCTTTTCGTAAAGCTCATTACCGACCGTTTCAAATTCACCAGAGATCGCGGAAATGAGTTCAGAACCACGAATTCGTGCCAGCTCGTAGGTCGGAGTATCCCGACACGAATATTGTGACACAGTTTGACCGGCGGTGGGCTGAAACGCGAAGACAACAACCACCGCCGTCAAGAAACAGCAGAACGACAAAACGTGACAATTAAAAGATCTGTTACTAATAGTGTCTCTGCAATACTCCTCTATAGACCTTTTAATCCGGGTAGGTTCTTGACTTTGTCCAAGAATACCCCGTCCTTGATGTTCTCTTTAGCAAATACGAGCGAGTCTTTTACGGTGAACTCGGACTTCTTCAATGATTTCCTGATGTCGGCAATAAACGTATTGAGAGCTACTTCGTCTCCTGCTTCTGCCATAGCGTAAAGGAGCCTTGCGAGTTTGATCTCTTCGGCACCTTTGAAACTCGCCAATAGATCATCGATATTGCGCTTTATCCTAGTTCCGGGCTGCACGACGACCTGCGGCAAGTTTCTGGCCCCTATCGGCTTTGTAATGATAGGTCGCCCCTCACTATTTCTCGACCGGAGTTCGGTGTTTGTTGATGAGAAGCCTGCGATGTTCCAAGGCATCTGGACATTCTTTACTCGACCATATTGGTCGAAAAATTGTCCCATCGCTCCGGTCATGCCTCTGACAATGTCCCCAAGCCCCCTGTCCCCTGGCCTGCCGTAAGGAGGATATCTATTGTTAACGTCGTATGGCGGATTCTTATTCCCAACGTCATATGGAGGATTTTTATTGTCGAGGTCATACGGCGGCACACGATCCCCAGGTCGGCCATATGGCGGATTACGTTCCGCATGACTCTCATTTCCACTCGTTATGCAGTCTTTGTCCTCAACTTTCTTGTCCTTATCCTCAGTAAACGACTCGAAAACGATCGAAGAATCAAAAATACCCACAGCAGGAGAACGACGAAATGTAATTTCGGTAAGATATATTTCGAGAAAGGTCTTCCATTTACTATAGACCTTTTCTTTGTCTTCTTTCGTGGTTCGATCAACAAACCGCAGGCGAAGATAATCGTTCAATGAAGAACAGTAGCTGTCTTTAGTCCACGGAAAATAGATCGAAATCCCATTTGAGAACTGGTTCTTACCGCCCGAGAACCCGCTTAAGAGGACGCAATTTCTTACCGCTGCGATCAATGCGTCCGCTTTGTCGGCAATGTCAGTCAATGGAGCGAATTGTTTGTCGGCTACGTTCGGGACGCTTCTGATCTCCTTTGCGAGCAATTCGCATAGATCGACCAGATCCACATTCTGTTCCATCGTGTAGCTCTGACAGTTGAACCTAGCGCTCAAAAGCGCGAGTTTGAGATGTCCGTGGCAAGCATCGTTTGCCTTAAAGCCGGTGATTAGTGCATCGGCAAAAGCTTCAAAAGCCGTGTCGACCGCTTCGACCTTCGTAGCATCCAGATCCCAGGCCGCGATGTCGACGGAGACGCTTCCAATAGCATGACGGTTCTGTTGCTTAATATATTTATCTACAAATTGAATTGCGATCGCTGCTGATGAGATGGAACTATATCCATTGGCAACGTCAGCAAGCATTTGTGCATAGCTCCACCCGGTGTTTGGAATACTTCCCTCCGAAGCGACCATCGTCTCGGCCAGACCCTTAAACTGAGAACCCACCTCAAGCATCCCCATCATGCAACTGTCAAAGCCCAATAGTGAGACCTGCTGGCCAAGTATCTCGGTCTGTCGACTAATGCGATAATCGTCAGACCAACCGAGCTCCTCGTCAGGAATCGTCTCATTACATTTCTCTGCGTTCTCGAGTTGTCGAGCTGTGTATTTCTTCTCGTCATCAGCGGCCCATTCGATTAGATCCGCCTGTTTTGCTTGCATACGGTCAAGAGCCCAGCGCAATTTGGGCATTGTCATGTTGTAGTTCGCTTTTGAATCCTGAAACAGCCCGATACTCTGAAAACCCATCGAATGACCGGAAAAGATCATCGCGTAGTTCGTCGCCTTTCGCCCTTTTCTGGCAACTCCTTTTTCCGTGTACTCTACCTGATTGACGCCCCAATGGACGAAGTTCAACAGGTTATACATACTTGCGGAGTTCTCATTGAGGTCTATGGGAACTTTGAACAGCTTCTCTGTAAACTTATAGGAACGTTGGAACAGATGGTCGTCGTAGGATCCGGAAAAGTCGGCATACAGTGTCGGGATCTCAGCCGAATAGCCATCAAAATAAACCAAGATGTTGATCTTTTGATTCGTAGCAGTAATTCGACGCATTTGCTCGATCGAATAAGCCATATCAACACTCAGGTTGTTGTCACCTGAAAGATAAATCATAAACGTCCAATCTTTCATAGATTATTCCAAACTCCTCGTAACCAAATTTGATGTTAGAGAAAGCAAGTTGTTCTTTTGGATTTGAGAGAACGATATCACAGAATTCTCTAAAAGCAAGAAGCTTATGCTTTCTTATCTGTCAATGACTTTGGGGAATGAAATCTTACAGGAAGTGGGTGGAAATTTGATTTATTATCTAACGACGAAATAATAGCTAAGGTTGGGGGCTTTTCCGGTTTGGAGTTCTAGGCGGTAATTGCCGACGGAAAATATGGCTCGCGGCAGGAGCAGACGGAGTTCGGGGACGGTGGAATTAGCAAGTGGACGGATATTGTTTTGGCGAAAAACTTCGATCGTGTCACGGAGAATTGTGACGTCGTAGCTTGTCGAATTATCGGTTTGAGACGGCAGAGCGATTCGAAATCTGACATTTTCAGTTAAATCGGTGCGAGAGAGTTCGGACATCGAACCCGAGGCACGAAGATTGCCAGACACGAGCGACAGTTCTGATAACCTTGTTGTGAGACTATCGGAACTTGGATCCTGATTTATTTTTTCATAGCGATTCTGCAACGCAATAAGCTCGTTATCGCGTTGTGGCCGAAGAACGAACCACAGAGAGGTGATTACCAGAATGACTGCGACCGAAACCGCAACTGATCTCAGACCCAAGCCTAGCGAATAAAACCACTGGAAAAAGCCGGACTCTTGCGAGCTTGAATTATCGACCTCAGTCGTTTTCTCTATATTTTGGCTTGCATAGCGTAGCATCAAAGCTGTCATCTCGACATTTTTGATCCGTTCGTCCGTAACAAGATAGTTTATCCTAAACCGAGTGCTGTCCTCTGTCGAAAGTTCTCCCGATAGAAAGGCCTCGATCAGATCTTCTTCGGCTATAGAAATTTCCGCAGCAAATTCCTCATCTTCTAGAATACGTAGTTCAATTTCGGATGCATCATCATCCGAGAGCGACCCGAGGAAATAGTTTTTGAAGGTCGGATCAGGCATTTCAACACCACTTACCTAACAATTAGTAATGACTTCGTTAGTCAGTTTCTTACAGTTTTTCCTGCTTTAGTGCACTTTTCAACACATGGCCGAAGAATGCCTTTGATTCGATGAATCCTCGTATGAAGAGCACCGATCGTTAATTCGTTATGCAAGGCTAACTGCTGTCTTGCACTGACTTTCGATTGGCCTACCTCGACGTAATAGTCGACAATGAGCTTTCCGTCCAAAATATTTAGATCGCTGATACATTCGCGCAGACAGTCAATAGCTGGATTTTCGGAAAACATCACCGACGCACCGAGTGTTTGTTCAAGCTCTTCGTTAAGCTGAACCGTACGGTTCTTTTCAAATCGGATAAATTCTCGAAACACGTTCCTGGCAAAACCATAAAAGATCGATTGCTTGCTTGCAGCGGTCGTTAAATCAAGAGTATCTATACGTTTTATTACCCTATTCATCGATTCGTCGGCAAGCGTTTCTGCATCGTGACAGCCTTTGAGACGGAAATATCTGATCAGACCGTCACGAATCTTTTCGAAGAGTGCTCCTGCATCGTCTCGATCGGTTGACAACCATTCGAGTACTTTGTCAAAGTTTTCTTTGGCGAATTCTTGGCTGATTTTCACTATAGAATTTCTATTTGGACAGTAAGTTATCGATCTTCGGGCAGTCACCATCGATGGGAAGCTTGCTTTGACTTCGATCCGGGTGACACTCACGAACATGATTCCAAACATGATACGAGCCGGAGCTTTTCTATCATTGGCAAATTCCATCGAGGATGACTCGCTACTATTGCACTTCGCGTCGTGTACTGTTTCGTCGGAGCTTGAACCGAATCAAGCCTTCTCGACTGACTGAAGACCCAAAATTACAGTAGCAGAGGCTACATCTTCAGTGCCCCACCTTCGTCAAATAAACTGCGATAAACGAGTTCCGCTTCGCGCTATTACCAAGTGATCTCGTTCCCATTCCATTCGAACCAAAGCTCCGTCGAGTTATTTCATTGTCGGTCAGGATACTCCAAATTTCAAACTTAGCTACTTGAGATGGTACATCCATGTGTTTATTTCTTGCTTGTTCGTACAAAATATACCGCAACTGAGTGCACTACGAGCAGGCGAACTGGGAAGCGACTAGACGCTGGAAAGTTAAATGCGGAACTCCGCAAAGCGCCTGAGCACCCTGACGAAGCCCTCAAACAACCATTTGACTTTGGTCACCGCGATATTGCCCAACCCAACAATCCAACAGACCCGCACGAGAAGGCGCGCTCTGGTTGGTGATTTCAGACGTTATACCGAGAGTCCATTACCGTTCCATACCGACGCTAGGCTCGCGGTCAGTTGTCTTGTTTCGCTCGTCGGGTATTGACTTTCTTTTAGGTTGTGAGAAAGCACGTTCACTACCCGTTTCGACCCTTGTTTCGGGATTAAGAACTTTGGTTAGGATTTCGTTCAAACTTTCAGAATTCACTCTGGCAGAGTGTCCTAAGGTCGTGCTAAGTCGTTTTGCTTCTTTGCTACTCAGAGTGAGTTCGATTCGTTTCTCGATCTCCGTAATCTCGCCTGTTGTGAAGATCGGATGGAAAGTGGGATCTGCGGTACTGCCCCAGAGAGAAAGTTGTCTGAACTCCGAAGCCTCCTTGCTAGCATGCAAGGAAAGCTCTTTTGCCGAGTCCACATCCGCTTTGAGAGTTCTCTCCCGATCCTTTACGCGGAACTCCAGCTCGCGTCTCAATATTCTGTGATCTTTGCTCTCCAGGAACAAATTCAGGGCCTGATCAAGAACCGACGCTTTTCGCGGCAGATCGACATCGCTCAAACTCAGATAACTTATCGACCCGTTCTGTTTGTCTTCGATCGCAAATTTGTGAAATCGTTTCGATCTTCGGTAAAAAGCTAGGTCTTCTTTTGTCCTATTTAGTCCGATATTGCAAAGAATTTCTCTGGCCAATGCGCGTCCCACTATCGCTTGAGAAAGATTACCGGCTTTTGCGGGGCCGATCTTTCCTTTGGCTCCGTGTTGGCTGGCCACCGCCCCTTGAATCAATGTCCTTTGAAGATTCCAATTGGATGCGTATTCTTTGGGAAATTTGAGTTTTCTTGAGAGTGTGTCAAGTTCGATGATCTGATCGGCAGAAAACACTGGCTTCACTGTATGCAAGGTGCTGCTTCGATCAAGGACTTCACTCAGAACGCCAACAATCTTTTGCTCCTGCCGCATCGATTTGTGCATTTGCAAGGATTGTTCACTCAGAGAACTATTGACCGAATCAAATAGAAATAATTCCCTTGACTTGGAATTTCGGCTTGAGGGTTTATTCGTCAGATATTCGATTGCCGAACGAATGCTTTGAAGAACAGCGCGACCATCGTTTTTGATATCATCTTGCCGAGCTATCATCGCCAAAGAGACTCGATCGTTTCCAACCTTCACCTTTCGGTAATACGCGTTGTCTTTGAAGTCCGAGAGCTGCCGCTGATGTAGCTGCATCCTCATTTCAGAAACCGCTTTTTGTCCAGCGAGAAGTCCAAGATCAGACACGGTTCTAGGTGCGATTTCTTTCTTGTTCTCAAGGTCGGTTCTAACCTGCTCAAGATAGCGAAATTCTCGCATTTTCGTGTTCACTAGACATTCGCTCTGAAGTTCATCGAGTTCTTGTTTATTGAATGCCGGCCGTGGTACTTTTACTCCTCTTTTTCTATGGTCGGTTCGGATCAGATTTGCTTCACCACGAATTGATGCAGTTTCCTCTTTGAGTTTGAAGAATTCCGATTCTTCACGGGCGATTATGCTATTGGTTATCGCTATGATCTGGCGTGATTGCGGTGTTTTGCGCCAGTCTTCGGAGTTGCTCGCTAATTGCCTTAGCTCCAAGAGCGAGACTCTTTTCGTTATTGCTTTTTCCGGATCCCTGATCGGAAACTTGAGGCTCTCAC
Source organism: Acidobacteria bacterium Ga0074141 (assembly GCA_001464665.1). GTDB lineage: Bacteria > Acidobacteriota > Blastocatellia > Pyrinomonadales > Pyrinomonadaceae > OLB17. The sequence goes on along the minus strand of LNDP01000006.1, from coordinate 494 downwards.
GATTTTCGATAAGAAAGGCAATTTTTTCTTCCTTAAATTTGAGTTGATATTCGGCAAGAATACCCCGGCGTAGAATCTCTCGTTCGTGAATATTTCCGTCGCCCTTTTGAAACTTAATGGCGTCATGTTTTTGTAGAGCATTTCGATTGTGCTGCTTGTCATTGGCATGTTCCCGTGAAGGTGTCCGTTCCGCAACAAGCTGCTGAAGTTTTTTCTTCGAGGATTCGATCAGAATACCGTCGACAATCCGTTTCTCTCCATCGATGATTTCAAAATGCGGAAGCGCCTCCCGCGGAATTTTGTTCAGCGATCTACCCTGAAGATCTTTGGTCAGATATTGCTTTTGAATTGCGATATGAACGTGCGGGTTTGCTGTGTTGAGATGAACGGCGCCTGCCCACGCAAGCCGCTCGCTTTGGATACTCTTTTCTAGCTGTCCGATGGCAAATCTTGTGACGATTTTTACTTGCCGCTGGCGTTCCTCATCAGTCGAA
>LNDP01000005.1 GCA_001464665.1 Acidobacteria bacterium Ga0074141 | reverse complement strand
GTAACCGATGAAAAGTCGTATATTTATCGGCTCGGTTCGGCGATGGGAAAACCGCAAAACCTGATCGACGGCCGTTCCCCGAATATGGTTCGCGTAAGTCCGAAAGGTGGAGTATTCGCCTTCATCGACGACAAGGAAGATGCAGACAACTTTGAATTGCATCTCCGGGATGAAAACGGAAATATACGCAAGCTTTCCTCATTTTCCGGCAAGGATGAATCCGTGGAATCGTTTGTTTGGGATGAAACAGGTAAGACGATCTTTTATGCGCAGACTGATTACGAGAAAAAAGCAACCCGACTATGCGGCCACGACCTGTCAAAAATTACCTGCTACGACCTTGACTTGAAGGGCATCTGGAATGTCCTTGACTCGGGGAAAAACCAGGTGCTTCTTAAATATTGGAAATCGTCCAGTAACCAGAGCCTGTATATTTACGACCTGAACTCGAAAAACCTGAACACCGTCGAGGATAAAGGTAACTCGACAAGAGGATTTTTCGGTCAAGGACGAGTGTTCTGGCTTTCCCAAGGGTCAGCGGAATGCGGTTCAGAGCCCTGTCTTGCCTCGATGGATCTTAAGAACGGAGCCAGGAGCCGGATAAGCTTGCCCAATGGAATCGTGAATCTGCAGGACGTAAAGATCTCACCGGATAAAAAATCTTTCTTAATTCAGGAGATGCGGGATGGAATTGACAACATGCGCATCGGCAGGTTAGTGAAGAACACGATCACTGAGACAGTGCCACCTTTCATTCGCGGCTCATATGTTATCTGGAACACCCGATGGCTCTCAAATACGGAAGTTGTCTACACAACTGAGAATATTGCTAAGCCAGCCTCAATAGAGGTATTCGACATCTCGTCCAAACGAACTACGTCGTGGACAAAAGAGAGGATACCAGCCCGGTTTGACAACAAGGTGCGTGGACCAGAAGTAATAAAGTGGAAGTCCTTCGATGGCCTCGAAATATCAGGGTATATGATCAAGCCCCAACGAATTGAGGGAAGATCGCCAGTACTTATCTTTGTCCACGGCGGGCCGCAAGTCATCGATAGGCCGGTATTCAATTCGCAGGCGCTGAGATTCGCGACACATCTTGGACTTACGATCATACACACCAATATTCGCGGATCGAGAGGCTTTGGAATCGAGTTCATGGATGCCGATAATGGCCCCAAAAGGCGTGACGCGGTCAAGGACATCTCCGCTTTGCTGGACTGGGTCGAAAAACATCCTGAGCTTGACAGTGACAGAATAGTTGTCCGCGGTGAGAGTTACGGCGGCTTTGTCGCTCTTGCCTCAGGGTTGCTGGAACCAAAGCGGGTAAAAGCCGTCATAGCCGAATACCCGTTGGTTTCAATTAGGGGCTTACTTTCCCAAAGTTCTATTGACGAGTTCTCGATCAACGAATACGGCGATCCGAAAGACGACAAACTAATGAAAGAACTTGACGATCTTTCTCCATTAAACAACGTAGATCGTTGGAGCAGTGCTCCGTTATTTATGACTAGGGGAAAGCTGGATTCAAGAAATCCCGAGAAGAACGTTCTCGACCTCAAATCTCAACTACAGAGAAAGGGGAACGAAGTTTGGTTCATATATGCAAAAGAAGCAGGACACGGCGTAGCCGGTCGTTATGTAACTACAGCGATGTATGAGTTTTTGAGGCAACAACTAAACAAAAAAGGAGAAAACAAATGAAAAAAATAAAATCACTTGGCTTAATGCTGGTGCTTTCGATAGGTATGGTCGGCAATATCTTTGCGACCGGACCGGTTATAGCGGGTACTGCTGGGGCCGCTCCGGGACTCCTCACGATCGTCTTGGAACAGGTCCTATCGGCGTTCGGCGGTGAAAGCTGCCCCTTCCGAATATGCCAGAACTGTCGTCCGAATACTGAGGGCGGTGATAACGGCAACGGTGACTGCCGCCCTCGAGATAA
>LNDP01000004.1 GCA_001464665.1 Acidobacteria bacterium Ga0074141 | reverse complement strand
GTAACCGATGAAAAGTCGTATATTTATCGGCTCGGTTCGGCGATGGGAAAACCGCAAAACCTGATCGACGGCCGTTCCCCGAATATGGTTCGCGTAAGCCCGAAAGGTGGAGTATTCGCCTTCATCGACGATAAGGAAGATGCAGACAACTTTGAATTGCATCTTCGGGATGAAAATGGAAATATGCGCAAGCTTTCCTCATTTTCAGGCAAGGATGAGTCTGTGGAATCATTTGTTTGGGATGAATCTGGAAAGACGATCTTTTATGCGCAGACGGATTACGAGAAAAAAGCAACCCGACTATGCAGCCACGACCTGTCAAAAATTACCTGCTACAACGTTGACCTGAAGGGCATCTGGAATGTCATTGACTCGGAGAAAAATCAGGTGCTTCTTAAATATTGGAAATCGTCCAGTAACCAGAGCCTGTATATTTACGACCTGAATTCGAAAAAGCTGACCACCGTCGAGGATAAAGGTAACTCGACAAGAGGATTTTTCGGTCAAGGACGAGTCTTCTGGCTTTCCCAAGGGTCAGCAGAATGCGGTCCAGAGACCTGTCTTGCCTCGATGGACCTTAAGAACGGAACCAGGAGCCGTGTAAGCTTGCCCAATGGTATCGCAAATCTGCAGGACGTAAAGATTTCACCGGATAAAAAGTCTTTCTTAATTCAGGAGATGCGGGATGGGATTGACAACATGCGCATCGGCAGGTTAGGGAAAAACACGATCACTGAGACAGTGCCACCTTTCATTCGCGGCTCATATGTTATCTGGAACACCCGATGGCTTTCAAATACGGAGATTGTCTACACAACTGAGAACATTGCTAAGCCAGCCTCAATAGAGGTATTCGACATCTCGTCCAAACGAACTACGGCGTGGACAAAAGAGAGGATACCAGCCCGGTTTGAGAACAAGGTACGTGGACCAGAAGTAATAAAGTGGAAGTCCTTCGATGGCCTCGAAATATCAGGCTATATGATCAAGCCCCAACGAATTGAGGGAAGATCGCCAGTACTTATCTTTGTCCACGGTGGGCCGCAAGTCATCGATCGGCCGGTATTCAATTCGCAGGCGCTGAGATTCGCGACACATCTTGGACTTACGATCATACACACCAATATTCGCGGATCTAGAGGCTTTGGAATCGAGTTCATGGATGCCGATAACGGCCCAAAAAGGCGTGACGCGGTGAAGGACATCTCGGCTTTGCTGGACTGGGTCGAAAAACAACCTGAGCTTGACAGCGACAGGATAGTTGTCCGCGGTGAGAGTTACGGCGGCTTTGTTGCTCTCGCTTCAGGGTTGCTGGAACCAAAGCGGGTAAAAGCCGTCATAGCCGAGTATCCGCTGGTTTCAATTAGGGGCTTACTTTCCCAAAGTTCCATTGACGAGTTCTCGATTAACGAATACGGCGATCCGAAAGATGATCGACTAATGAAAGAACTCGACGACCTTTCTCCATTAAACAACGTAGATCGTTGGAGCAGTGCTCCGTTATTTATGACTAGGGGAAAGCTAGATTCAAGAAATCCCGAGAAAAACGTTTTTGACCTAAAGTCCCAATTACAGAAAAAGGGGAACGAAGTTTGGTTCATATATGCAAAAGAAGCAGGACACGGCGTGGCCGGTCGCTATGTAACTACAGCGATGTATGAGTTTTTGAGGCAACAACTAAACAAAAAAGGAGAAAACAAATGAAGAAAATAAAATCACTTGGCTTAATGCTGGTGCTTTCGATATGTCTGGTAGGCAATATCTTTGCGACCGGACCGGTTATAGCGGGTACTGCTGGGGCTGCTCCGGGACTCCTAACGCTCGTCTTGGAACAGGTCCTATCGGCGTTCGGCGGTGAAAGCTGCCCCCTCCGAATATGCCAGAACTGTCGTCCGAATAGTGAGGGCGGTGATAACGGCAACGGTGACTGCCGCCCTCGAGATAACTAAATGGACCAGAGCTTTTCGAAAGGGTGTTTCATTGGATTAGCAATAGCAAGCCGGTCAATATTAACCGGCTTGCTACTTTTACTTCTTGCGGCCGTTGGAATCCAATGTCAATCAAATGCCCTTTCGCCTTTACGAATTTCCTTCAACAACGGACAATTCGACGAGGTTGTGAGCCAAGCCCCTGAAGCTCTTCTGAAAGCACGCAAGACCGGAGCCGTAGCCACCTCTTCCGAAATCAACGTATTTTATGCTCTAGCCTTGATGCGGCTGGAGAGGTATGAAGAGGCGGCGATGATTCTTGAAAAAGCCTTGGTAGATGCTGAAATCTCAAGACAGCCTCGAAGAATTGCGGCAGCTTATCTGGCTAGGGCCACGCATTTCCGTACCCAGCGGGACTTTCCATCTGCGATAAAGTCCGCCCGCAGCGCTATCGTAGCTGCTCCTTCAGATCCGCAAATCAAGGTCG
>LNDP01000003.1 GCA_001464665.1 Acidobacteria bacterium Ga0074141 | reverse complement strand
TCTGTATCAATGCTTCTGAACGAACTCCGGCAGCCGGCTCCAATCCGAAAAACCGTTCAGGTTTTTGCTAATGATTCATTTCAAGACCGTTATTTGGCATACGTAAATCGCGAAGCTGCAAGAATCGCAGGCATTTTCGGCTCGAAGCCTTTTATCGGTGCGACACGAATGCAGTTCCTTGGCTCAGCCGGTGACTCCGACATTTTACACTTCTCGATGCACGCACAACTCAACCCAGATGAACCGCTGGAGTCTTTTTTGGCGTTTAAAGCGAACGGCAAGGATCCGGGGCGCATCACCGTGCAAGAACTTCTAAACATTCGTCTCAAAAAGCAGAACCTCACGTTTCTCGCCTCTTGCGAAACGAGCAATGTGCTTAATGGTGAAGGACTCGTAAGTATCGCATGGGCACTTCTGGGATCAGGAAGTTCGTCGGTGATATCCGCACAGTGGGAGGCGAATGACCGGTCAACTGAGCTGTTTACCCAAAAATTCTACGAGCATTATCGTGAGGGGAGTTCGACAGCGAAGGCTTTACAGGCCGCATCTTTATCAATGATCCAAAACAAATCAACTGGATCGCACGAGCCTTATTTCTGGGCGGCTTTCTTTCTTTTAGGCGATTATCGCTAACGGTATGACGCAGGGCAAAGCCGTTACCGGCGAAGAATTGACCGGCATTCTGTTGCAATTTTGGGCACCGGGACTTCGTCGGTAATCTCGTCGCAGTGGGGCTCAAGTGATAAGTCAACGCAATTGATTGCTACGGCATTTTATGCAGAGTATCTCAGCGGACACTGAAGCGCTCAGGCACATCAGAAAGCAGCCGTTTCTGTAACACAGAATAAATCATCAGGCATTCATCAACCCTTCCACTGGGCATCGTTTACGTTTCTGGTTGTTTCTAGTTGTTTCCGATAGTTCACTCCAGATGCCTCCCATCTTTTTGAAAGATTTCTGGCTTTCGGACAACGACGTGCTCGGTATTGGAACATCTAGGCACAACACCCAGCGACATCTTCCGTTGTTTAACTTGTTTGTTTGCATTACTATAGCAAATAAACTCGCACATGGAAATTATTGATAATATTAATCAACTTCTCGGTGAAAACCTTAAGCAAACGATCAAACCGGGATCAAAATTGAAAATTGCTGCGTCGTGCTTCTCTATATACGCCTTTGAAGCACTAAGAAAAGAGCTTGAAAGAGTTGAATCGGTGGAATTTGTCTTTACATCCCCAACTTTTGTTCCTGCTGAGGTCACTGACAAGATCCGAAAAGAGCGACGAGAATTTCACATTCCTAAACTTGAACGAGAACGCGACTTCTATGGCAGCGAGTTTGAAATTCAACTTAAAAATAAACTAACTCAGCGGGCGACGTCGAAAAGCTAAATTTCGGTCGAATCGGAGCAAGGCAGCAATGCAGCAGTTCGCGTGTGTCGTAGACGGCGAATCTGAAGCTGTTTATATGCCACTTCACGGATTCACGGCGGTCGATCTCGGTTACGAGCAAGGTAACGCGGTATCGAACATCGTGAATAAATTTGATGAGTCTTTGTACACGAATACCTATCTGAATCTCTTTGACCAGATTTGGAACGACACGGACAAACTCGAAGACTCGGTCTATAAGGAAAACTCGCCGGAACGAATCTATTTCCTAATGCTTTTTAATATCTTCAATGAGTTTCTTGAAGATTTGAACGAAGATGTTTTGCCCAACGATCTAACGGGTTATCAGGACAGCTTGGTTTGGAACAAGCTGTTCAATTTCCAAAAGGATGCGGCTACGGGAATCATAAATAAACTGGAAACATTTAGCGGCTGCATCCTAGCGGACAGCGTTGGTCTTGGTAAAACTTTCTCGGCCCTCGCGGTTGTGAAATACTACGAGCTTCGAAACCGTTCAGTGTTAGTTTTATGCCCGAAAAAGCTCGCCGAAAACTGGACCAACTATAAAGGTAATCTAACCACGAATATCTTTGCCAAAGATCGGTTTAATTACGATGTCCTATGCCATACGGATTTACAACGTACTAGCGGTTATTCGCTTGGCTTGCCATTAAGCAAGATCAATTGGGGAAATTACGATCTCGTCGTTATTGATGAATCGCACAATTTTCGAACCAACGAGGCTTTCAAAGAACGCGAAACCAGATATCAGAAATTGATGAATTCGGTCATCAAGCAGGGTGTCAAAACCAAGGTCCTAATGCTGTCGGCTACACCGGTGAACAATCGGTTCGCTGACCTGCGTAATCAACTTGCTTTGGCTTACGAAGGCGAGTCCGAAAATCTCAGCCGAAATCTTAAAACGGAACGGAGTGTCGAAGAAATATTTCGCCGTGCTCAGTCGGCCTTCAATGTCTGGTCAAAACTGCCGCCAGAGGAACGGACGCCTGAGGCGATAATGAAATCCCTCGACTTCGACTTTTTCGAACTTTTGGATAGCGTAACCATCGCCCGGTCGCGTAAGCACATTGAAAATTATTACGATACCAGCGACATCGGCAGCTTTCCCGAACGCCGTCATCCCATCTCACATCACTGTCCTTTAACCAGTCGGGATGATGTGATCGGTTTCAACGAGATATTCGGCCAGCTTACACTGATGAGGCTCGCGGTGTATGCTCCGATTCTTTACATTCTCGATAGTCGGCTCGCGAAATACGAGGCAATGTACGACACCGAAGTCCACGAGGGAAAGAGCAAATTCAGACAGGCGGATCGCGAAAAGAGCCTTCAAGCCCTGATGACGATCAATCTGCTAAAGCGGCTCGAAAGTTCGGTCGAGGCATTTCGTTTGACCTTGAAAAAGCTCAAGGCAAACCATCTTCGCACACTGGCTCAAATCGAGGCCTTTCAACAAGGCGGCAAAGACTTGAGCATCACTGATGTCTCGATGGCTTACGAAGATGCCGAACCCGAAGATGACGATTTCGCGGACCCGGACGACGAAGAAATGCAGATCGGCGGCAAAGTGCAAATCAGTCTTTCCGATATGGATCTTCCGCGTTGGGAGCATGACCTAAAAGCGGACCTCGATGTAATCGAATATCTGATCGGGGAAATGGAAAAGGTCTCGCCCGCTGACGATTCAAAACTCCAGCATCTGAAAGTTGAACTTGAGAGTAAACTTTCATCGCCCATCAATCCGGGAAACAGAAAGGTTCTGCTTTTTACCGCCTTTGCGGATACGGCAAATTACCTTTTCGAACATGTTGCGAGCCATTTTCTTGTTAAGCACGGCCTGCACACGGCTAAGGTCACCGGTGGGGATAGCCCGAAATCCACGCTCGAAAAACATTACGATTTCCAGTCTATCCTTACGCTTTTTTCACCGCGATCAAAAGAGAAAGCCGCTGTCTTACCCGGCGAACCGCGTGAGATTGATTTTCTTATCGGCACGGATTGTATTTCGGAAGGGCAAAATCTTCAGGACTGCGATTATCTAATCAATTACGACATACATTGGAACCCCGTCCGAATCATTCAGCGGTTTGGACGCATTGATCGTATCGGTTCGCAGAATGAGAGTATCCAGTTAGTAAATTACTGGCCTGACATTACGCTTGACGAATATATCAACCTTAAAGAGCGCGTCGAAAACCGGATGGTAATCGCGGACGTGACGGCAACCGGAGATGACAATCCATTGAGCGCCAAAGCAAATGACCTTTCGTACCGAAAGGAACAGCTTCGGCGACTTCAGGAAGAGGTCATCGAGATGGAGGATCTCAAAACAGGGGTTTCCATTACCGATCTTGGCCTTAATGATTTCCGCATGGATTTGCTCAACTACGTCAAGGTAAATTCCGACCTTGGCGGCCTGCCGAATGGATTGCATGCAGTTGTTCCGCCAAATGAGAACGGCTTAAATCCAGGTGTTATCTTTGCCCTTCGTAATCGAAATAAGGGTGTTCGGATCGCCCTTCATAATCGTCTGCATCCGTATTATCTAGTCTATGTTGGAAACGATGGCGAAGTGATAACCGACCACACGGAGGTTAAACGACTTCTCGATATGGTTCGCAATGCTTGCTCAGGTAAAAAGGAACCGATTGCCGACGTTTGTAAGATATTCAATCAGTCAACCGACGATGGGCGCAATATGGAGCCATATTCCGAATTACTGGGGAAGGCCATCAACTCCATCATCGATATAAAGGAAGACAGTGATCTGGATAGCTTGTTTAGTGTAGGCAGAACGACGGCTCTCGTAGAAACCGTGTCGGGCCTTGACGATTTTGAGCTTATCGCGTTTGTCGTCGTTCAAAAGGAGGAATAGCTGAATGTTGTTCTCCTATCCCCAACAAGCAGAATTCGGTCGCATTGTACCGAAGAGTAAAATCTACGAACACGCGCGGCCTTCAGCGGCGTTGCGTGATAAATTTGTAAAGCAGATAGACAAGATAGTCTGGCAATACAAGCTGTCGCCCGAAACTGTCAATCTCCGAGCCAAAAAAGATGTTCCTGAGATCGAGATTTTCTCGATCACGCTCAGAACCCCGGAGGTTCGGGAAGAGGTTTTGCGTTGCATCGACACCGCGATACCCTTCCCGATCGTCTATGAGCTTAATTTTGATGGGCAGATCAAAACAAAGGCTGCGTTCAAACGTCCAAGCGAGGGGGACTCGAATAAATGGGTAACGGACATTTATTTTGAAAGCGGTTGGCAAAAGGTAAGTGCTCGACGCGAGGTTATGCCCGTAGCTTTAGATCTTGGTTTATTGTACGAGCATATTCTTCGCCGATTGATGCCGGTTTCGAGAATGCCCGGCGAAGATATTAGGGCACAGGTGCAACGGCTTTCTGAAATTCGGAGTAAAGAAAATGAGGCGACGAAGATCGAAGCTCGAATTCAAAAGGAAAGGCAGTTCAATCGCAAGGTGGAGTTAAATAGGATCCTGCGAGAACTTCGAACGGCCATAGACAAACTGGCACGATATGCTAACTAAATCCGATTTTCAGAGATTTCTGACATGCAAGAATGAATTCTGGCTTGACCATCATTTTCCGGAGGAGAAAAGTGAGCCGTCGCTCGATTATCAACTCCGTCGGGAAGCTGGTTATGAGGTTGAGGGTTTAGCTACGACTCTGGCCGCCTTCAAAAACCGAGATGATGTGACCGTCAAATTTGGTACGGAATTCGAGACCGATACTCTATACGCCAGGGCCGACATCGTACTTACCGATAATACTACGGGGGAGATTGAGATATATGAGGTCAAGTCTGGGACCAAGGCGAAAGAAGAGTATCAAATAGATCTGACTTTCCAGTGCGTTGTCGCCGAAAAGGCTGGCTTTAACGTTAGAAAGGGTCACCTTATTTTTCTCGACAATTCATACGTATTCAATGGTGAGTTGGATGTTCAAAGCCTATTAACTAGCTCCGACGAGACTGAGTTCATCAGCCAGAATAAAGGCCCCATCGAGCAGCAGATCGAGATCGCTACCGCAGCCTTGGACGAAGCGGAGCCAGCCGCGAGTCTCGTTGGGTATTGCAAAGCCAATAAGCTCGGTTGCCGTTTCATTTTGAAGCATTACCCAGACATTCCCGAATACAACGTATCCCATCTCTTCAATGCCGGTTCTAAGAAACTTAACAGCCTCTTAACAGACGGCATACTGAACTTAACGGACATACCCGATGACTTTGCCATGACCGATCGTGAGGCGGCGATTGTTGCCGTCGAGCGTTCGGGACAGCCATATATCGATAGGGAAACTGTCCTAGGTGAGATCGACGATCTAGCCTTTCCGCTGAACTTTCTGGATTACGAGAGCTTCAATCCGGCAGTGCCGAAGTTTACGAACACTAGACCCTACCAGCAAATGGTTTTTCAGTATTCGCTTCACACAATCGATGAGCAAGGCGCGGAAATCAGACATTCATATCATCTATCGAGAAATGATGGCCGGCATCCTACCGAGGAGATTGTTGAGCGTCTTCACGAAGATCTTAATGGACGAACCGGCACCATTATTATTTGGAGCGAAGGCTTTGAGAAAACACGCAATACAGAAATGGGTGATATGTTTCCCGCCTATGCTCCTTTTCTCGCCGAGCTTAATGAGAACGTTTACGACCTTCGAAAGATTTTCTCGCGGCGTTTATACATGCACCCTCGCTTTCGAGGTCGCGACTCGATAAAAAAAGTGCTTCCGGTTATCACAGACCTTTCTTACGAAGGGATGGATATCGCTGATGGCCTCACCGCCTCTATCAAGTGGTACCACGCGGCGACCGGTCGCGGTACGCATGAAGAGCGGAACAAAACCTTTCAAGACCTTGAGGCTTACTGCCATCGCGATACGCTTGCGATGGTCGAGATTTACAAACACCTGTTGACGATCTGACCGTATGGACAAGTTAAGAATGCACACACCCGATTTTACCGACGAGAATATCGCTCGTCTCGCGGAGCTTTTCCCGAATTGCGTTACGGAAACAAAAGACGCAGAAGGAAATCTGAATCGGGCGATAGATTTTGATCAGCTTCGGCAGGAGCTTTCCGGTTCAATCGTCGAAGGGCCGCAGGAGCGGTATCATCTCGACTGGCCGGGCAAACGCGAAGCATTGCTGACAGCTAATGCCCCGATAGCTAAGACGCTTCGTCCGAGCCGCGAAGAATCGGTCGATTTCGACACTACTAAAAACCTCTACATCGAGGGCGACAATCTTGACGCCCTCAAACTGCTCCAAGAAACATATCTCGGAAAGGTCAAGATGATCTACATCGACCCGCCGTATAACACCGGTAGCGACTTTATTTACGAAGACGACTTTGCTGAGGATAAGGACGCCTATTTTGAGCGTTCGATGCAGGTCGATGAGGAAGGAAATAGATTAATTTCGAATACCGAAACGAATGGTAGATTTCATTCGGATTGGCTTTCGATGATGTACGCCAGATTAAAGCTCGCACGAAATTTACTTCGTGATGACGGCTTCGTGGTTGTCAGTATTGATGACGCGGAGTTCGAGAACATGAAGCACCTTCTAAATGAAATATTTGGAAATGACAATGAAATTGCTTCTCTGGTTTGGGATCGAAATCGGAAAAATGACGCGAAATTTTTCTCGGTTGGCCACGAATACATGTGTGTCTACTCAAAGTCCAAACAATTGCTCCGCGACAATAAAATAATATTGCGGGAACCGAAGCCGGGGTTTGAAGAAGCGAAGATCTTTTTCACCAATTTGAGGGTTAAGTACAACGATAGTTGGGAATCGATTCAACGAGAATGGCGCGACTTCTACAACGCTTTACCACCATCCGACGAACGTAAAAAGCTTGGTCGTTTTTCTAAGGTGGGGCTACGCGGCCCATTTAGAGATGACGGGAACATTAACTGGCCTGGCGGCGGCGGACCGCGGTATGAAGTGCTGCATCCAGTGACCGGAAAGCCGTGCAAAGTGCCAACAAGTGGATGGCGATTTCCACAGAAGGAGCGACTTTGGGAAGAATTTGGCAACGGGAGAGTGGTCTTTGGTGCCGATGAAACGACGGTGCCTCGAATTATCAGCTATCTTTTCGAGTCAGATGGACAGGTCATGCAGAGTGTTTTCTACAGCTATGCACAAACCGCGTCGGTTGAATTCGAAGAATTGATGGGAGCGAAAGTTTTCGACAACCCCAAGAACTGGCGTGATTTACGGCGATTGACGAGCTATTTAACTGCGGCGGAGGACATAATAGTAGATTTCTTTTCGGGTTCGTCGAGCAGCGCTCATGCAGTGATCGCAACCAATGCCGACGACGGCGGGAATCGCAAATTCATAATGGTTCAGCTCCCAGAGGCTGTCCCTGAAGTGACCGACGCCTTTGAAGCCGGATACAAAACAATCGCCGAAATCGGCAGAGAACGCATTCGCCGTGCTAGCAAAAGAATCAAAGAAGAGGCCGGGCTGATGGGTGCGAATCTCGACATCGGCTTTCGCGTACTAAAGGTGGATACATCCAATATGAAGGATGTCTATTACTCCCCCGACACCGCCGAACAAGCAAACCTACTTGACCAGGTCGGCAACGTCAAAGAAGATCGCACCGCTGAGGACATCTTGTTCCAAGTCCTTCTCGATTGGGGCGTTGACCTCGCGCTGCCGATAAGCAAAGAGACAATATCGGGCAAAACCGTTTTCTTCGTGGACAACGATGCTCTGGCCGCCTGCTTCGACGTAGGCATTGACGAGGATTTTGTAAAGCAACTGGCAAACCGTAAACCCCTCCGCATCGTCTTCCGCGACTCAGGGTTCGCTTCCGATGCGGCCAAGATAAACGTAGAACAGATTTTCAAACTGATGTCACCGACAACTGAGGTCAAATCCATATAGATGAAGCTGAAATTCAAGAAACAGGAATATCAGACCGAGGCCGTAAACGCGGTCGTGGATTGCTTCAAAGGGCAGCCGGCGAGTTCGGGCGTAAAGTATCGTGTCGATCCGGGCCGCGAAGGGGTCGCAACGCTTTTGAGTTCTCTTGAGGTTGCGGGTTTCAAAAACGAAGATGTTCGTCTCACGTCGTCTCAGCTACTGGAAAACATTCAGGGGGTTCAGCGTCACCAAAACCTGCCTATTTCGTCGGTGGTTGTCGGTGATACTCGAACAGGTTGTCCGATCAACCTTGATGTCGAGATGGAGACCGGAACCGGCAAAACCTACTGCTACATCAAGTCGATGTTTGAGCTAAACCGGCAATACGGTTGGAGCAAATTCATCGTTGTTGTGCCGAGCATCGCAATCCGAGAGGGAGTTCATAAGTCTTTTGAGATTACAGCCGACCATTTCTTGGAAGACTACGGGAAACGTGTGCGGTTTTTCATCTATAACTCGAAACAGCTTCACAATTTGGAGAGCTATTCATCCGACGCCGGCATCAACGTGATCATTATCAATGTCCAAGCCTTCAATGCTCGCGGACAAGATGCCCGCCGTATATACGAAGAGCTAGATGATTTTCAGTCGCGTAAGCCGATCGACGTTATCAAAAGCAACCGGCCAATTTTGATTCTCGATGAACCGCAAAAGATGGGCGGCGACGCGACTATGGGATCGCTGAGCGAGTTTAATCCGCTGATGATCCTTCGCTATTCGGCGACCCACAAAAAGGAATACAACAAGATCCATCGCCTAGACGCCCTTGATGCCTACAATCAAAAACTGGTCAAAAAAATTGCGGTTCGCGGTATCTCCGTAAGGGGTCTGACAGGAACGAACGCCTATCTTTACCTCGAAGGCATTCAAATATCTGCCGATAAGCCGCCCGTTGCATCGGTCGAGTTTGAGATAAAGCAAGGAAACGGCATTAAGAGGATCACTCGAAAATTGAATAAGCGGGATAACCTCTTTGACCTGTCCCAAGGGCTAGATCAGTACAAAGGTTTTGTCGTTTCCGAAATCGATGCAAGGACAAATACGGTTAGCTTTACCAATGGAGAGGAGATAAGTGCGGGTGAGGTCGTAAACGATCAGAACGAGGAAGTACTGCGCCGCATCCAGATTCGCGAAGCTATCAAATCTCATTTTGAGAAAGAGCGGATGCTTTTCCATCAGGGCATTAAGGTGTTGTCGCTTTTCTTTATCGACACCGTTGCCAAATATCGGAAATATGACGAAACCGGAGAAAGCTCCGGCGAGTACGCACAAATCTTCGAGGAAGAATACAAGAGCCTGTTGAGCGAGAATCGGCTGCTAATCGATGGTCCGTACACAAAGTATCTGGATAATATTCAACCCGAAAGAACGCATAACGGCTATTTCTCAATCGACAAGAAAAGTAAGCGACTTGTCGATCCAACGGTAGCGGCCCGTGGCGAAACCGCGGGGCAAACCGACGATGTTGACGCGTATGACCTAATCCTAAAGGACAAGGAAAGGCTTCTTTCTTTTGACGAACCAGTGCGGTTTATCTTTTCGCACTCAGCCCTCCGGGAAGGCTGGGATAACCCGAACGTCTTTGTCATCTGTACCCTGAAGCACAGTGACAATACCATCTCACGACGACAAGAAGTTGGTCGCGGTATGCGAATATCAGTCAATCAGGCCGGTGACCGCATGGATAATCCAGCGACCGTGCATGATATCAATCTCCTGACCGTGGTGACGAGCGAAAGCTACACCGATTTTGTTACGGCACTTCAACGCGACATTAGTGAATCTCTGTCGAGCCGGCCCCGAATTGCCAATCGGGAATACTTCAAAAATAAGGTTCTAACAACGCCTGACGGTGACATTACCGTTACGCCTGAAATGGCCGGACACATGGAGTTTTATCTAATCCAAAACGGCTACGTGGATGTCGATCAACACATTACTGAGAAGTACCACAACGATAAAAAGGACGAGACGCTGGCTCCTTTGCCGGCGATGTTGACGGCTCATGGTGAACAGGTTTTCGCGCTTATCGACACCGTGTTTAGCGATGCGCAAATGCCCGGAATCGAAGATGGTCGTAAGACACAGGTGAATCCGCTAAACACCAATTTTGACAAGAAGGAATTCAAAGAGCTTTGGAGCCGGATCAACCAGAAGGCCGCTTATACCGTACATTTTGAATCGTCCGAGTTGGTGGGTAAATGTATAGCGGCCCTCAACTCAGAACTGCGAGTTACGCCGCTTCAATATACAGTTCAGCTCGGCCAACAAACTGAGACAGCAACCTACGATGAACTCCAACACGGCGACGCTTTTGCGCTCGACGAAACGGCAACCGAAAGCGTAGCGGCCTCGATCCAGTCGTCCGTAAAATATGATCTGATCGGCAAGGTCGCGGAAGGAACACAACTTACACGAAAAACCGTTGCCGACATTTTAGGCGGGGTAAATAACGCAGTTTTCCAGCAGTACAAAACGAATCCGGAAGATTTTATCGCTAAAGCGTCAACCTTCATAAACGAGCAAAAGGCGACGATGATCGTGGAACATCTAGCCTATGATACGGTTGCCGAAAAGTACGACACCGATATTTTCACGCAGGATAAGGCGAAGCAGAATTTTAGCCAGGCCGGAGACAAGCTAAAGCGGCATGTCTATGATTACGTCTTCACTGACTCAAAAATTGAGAGGGCATTTGTGACGGATCTGGACACAAGTGAAGAAGTCGTCGTTTATGCCAAACTGCCAAAAGGATTCTCGATCCCGACACCCGTTGGCGATTACAACCCCGACTGGGCCATTTCTTTCAAAGAGGGACTCGTAAAACATGTTTACTTCGTCGCCGAAACGAAAGGATCACTTTCGTCAATGGATTTGCGAAAAATCGAACAATCCAAGATCGAATGCGCCCGGAAGTTCTTCGCGAAAATTACTTCGGCTCAAGTGAAATACGATGTTGTTGATAGCTACGGTAAACTAATGGAATTGGTGAAATAGCGTCCGGCGTTGAGGATGTAGCTTCGTGAAAACATAAAAAAAAGATATGGACGTAGTAAAAGAAATACGGGAACTCAAAACGCAGCTGGCCTACGCGAAGAACATTGGGTTTTTCTTTGGAGCGGGAACCTCATGTGCTCTAAATATTCCCAATATAGAGATGCTCACGAATGAGGTTGAAAAACAACTGAAAGATGAAGGGCTAAAGAACTTCAAAATCATTAAAGATGATCTGGTTACGACAATTACCGACCACAAAGTCAACATTGAAGATATTCTCAATCAAATCAGACGCGTTAGGGAGATCACAAGCGACCAAAAAACCAAACATTTCCTTGCGGTGTGCGGCGAATCGGCAAAGGAGTTGGATAAAGAGGTATGTAACTTAATCTACTCTATTATTAATTCGAGCGAAGAGAAAGCTGATATTAAGACCACAAAGAAGTTCTTTTCATGGCTTAACAACATGAATCGCGAATATTCCAAGGAGGTCTTCACCACAAACTATGACCTAATTATTGAAAAGTCTTTAGAAGCCTGCCATATTCCATATTTCGACGGATTCGTTGGAGCTTTCGAACCGTTCTTTTTACAAGAAAGTGTCGATAAATTCGTAAGCCGAAACGACCTGACTACTAATTGGATAAGACTCTGGAAGATTCACGGTTCCCTAAGTTGGTTCTGGAAAGTCGATTCGGCTGACAACTCCCACCGAATTATCAGGGTCGGAAAATTCGACAAGTCCTGCATTCCAGATAACGAATTGGTCATATATCCATCTAAAGATAAGTATGATTCCTCAAGGAAGCAGCCATTCATTGCCTATTTTGATCGCCTCAAGAACTATCTTCTGGACGGTGAACTACTATTTATCTTTTCGGGATATTCATTTTCGGACCAACATATTAATGAAATAATTTTCAATTGTCTTCGACAAAACAATCGGCTGTACTGTATCGCCTTTTGTTATCAAGATGCTGAAGTGGAACGTCTAGATAAGTTGCTGGGCTCGTCGCATATGAACATGAGTGTGTTCGGACCAAAGAAGGCAATTGTAAACGGAATGTTGGAGGATTGGAAATTTGATAAGGCGACTGTGAGTCCTACTGAAAAGCATGATTGGTATTGGGATGAAGCGAAGGCGACTCTTAAACTTGGCGATTTTAATTTGCTCGTGGATTTTCTCGTCGCAAATTCAGGAAAAGTGGAGCCGACAAGTTAATTAATAAAATGAAGAGGGACGTTACCTATTTAGGCACAGTCATTAGAGTTGATTCCGGATCCGTGGAAGTCGAAGTTTCTGACGAGATTCCCTCGGCGGCTCCGATTATTAACGGGCGGCTGTACAAAATTGGCCAAATTGGAACATTTGTAAAACTTCCAATTGGGAACGTAACCCTCTTCGGTATCGTTTCTTCCGTAAGTAATGCTCCGAGTAAGGTACACGACGACCAAAAAAAGTATGATTTTGGATCACGGTTCCTAACGATTCAGCTTGTTGGGGAGAAAATTGGTGATGATCCATTTGAAAAAGGCATCGGCACGTACCCTACAATCAATGACGAAGTCCATATCGTCGTCGAGACCGATCTTCAACAGATCTACGGAAGAAGGGACGCGGGTTCAATTGAAATCGGGAAGCATTCATCTTCAGAAAACCTTAGTGTTTATGTTGATCTCCATAAACTTGTTCTACGACATTCAGCAATTCTAGGCTCCACCGGAAGTGGAAAGTCTAATACCACCGTTAGTGTTTTGAAAGCAATTCTGAATGACTACCAGGGCTCACGGGTGATTTTAGTCGATCCTCATGGGGAATATAGTTCTGCTTTCAAGGACGCCCGTGTATTTAGAATAAACGATAAGCTCCATCCTCTCTATATTCCATTTTGGTTGATGAATTTTGAAGAGCTTGCGTTCTTTCTCGTAGGAGCAACGTCAAATGACGAACAGAAACCGGAGCATCGAAAGCTCAGGGAAATGGTGGTGGAGCGAAAAACAAAGAACTTTGACAAGTTGAAAGCTGGAAACGTTGATAAGAATTTCATAACTGCGGATTCCCCAATCCCGTTTAGTGTCAGGGAATTATGGGGCTATATGTATTGGTGGCTCAACGCGTCGTTCGGCGAGGCTGCCGCTGAGAATCAAACCGAGGCGACAGCTCGAGAATTAACGCCGGGCAATTATGAGAACTTGGAGCCGCCAACTTTTGAACAATATGCGGTCGGAAATGTGGCACCGTATAAATCAAAAAAGCTTCAGGAACTTTATTCCTATGAGAAGAAATTGGTCACCAGACTTCGTGACTCTCGGTACGATTTTCTTTTTCATCCAGGCGATTACAAAGATGAAACTTCCACCTGTGACTTGCACAATCTACTAAATGCATGGATCGGCGGCGATCAAAAATTGACGATTCTAGATTTGCATGGCGTGCCCCCCGAAGTGCTAGATATTACAGTTGGATTAATTACTCGATTTATTTACGACAGTATGTTTTGGGGTAGGGATGAAACCTACACCGGAAAGAACCGGCCGGTATTGCTTGCTTATGAAGAGGCTCATTCCTACCTCAATAAAGCGGAGATAAATAGTTACGCGAAGTACGCGGTCGAAAAAGTCTTCAAAGAAGGTAGAAAATTCGGGGTTGGGGCCATGATAATCTCGCAAAGACCGTCAGAGATTTCCGAAACAATTTTAGCCCAGGTCGGAACATATATTGCTTTGCGCCTAACAAATTCTGGCGACCAATCAATTGTAAAAGCTTCGGCTCCTGACAACTTAATAAGTCTAATTGATTTACTGCCGTCGTTGCGCACCGGTGAAGCAATAATCGTGGGAGAAGCAATAAAAATACCTTCCCGTGTGCGAATAGATTTGAACATTCCCCGACCGACGAGCGACGACCCCAAACTAGTTGAGGGTTGGAGCAAGGAGCACCCAGCAAATGTGGACAACTATAAGGAAGTGGTAACCGCTATTCGAGAACATAAAGTTAGAGGGAAATAAAAATGGAAAGACAACCAGTCAATTCTAGCGCGATCGCAAGTATTGGTTACGATTCGTCGAACGGGACTTTAGAGATTGAATTCGCCAACGGTGGACCGGTTTGGCAGTACTATGATTTTCCTGAATACAAGTGGAATGAGTTTCAGTACTGTGATTCTCACGGGAAGTACTTTCATGCCAACATCAAAGATCAATACCGGGACGGGCGAATCGGCTAGAGGTTCAAACCTCGTAACGAATTGGGACAATATTAGACACCTAACCATTAGTTATCGACCATACGATTCAGGTTGTCGACACAAATCCGGGGTCAAATACTGTGTACTAATCAAGACTTAATCTGACGGTCAAAGAGAAATTGACGGTGAGGGAGACGGTTGTTTGTCTGAGTTGTCCGACCACCACATCCGGTTATCGATCTCCTTTGTTTTGGCTAAGTGCTTTGACTCGGCAAAGGTTGCTAACGGTGTTTTGCCGTAGCAGTATTTGCCTGAATGGGGCCGTTCGGTGTTGTAGTGGCGGATCCATTCGTCGGCGTACCGCTGAAGCTCTTCCAGATTTTGATACAACTTCTTGCGAAAGGCAATCTGGTAGAACTCATTGAGAATGGTTTTGTGAAACCGCTCGCAGATGCCGTTTGTCTGCGGCGATTTTGCTCTTGTTCTGGTGTGGTCGATGTCCTCGATGGCCAGATAAAGCTGGTATTCGTGATGTTCGCGATTGCCGCAGTATTCGCTTCCGCGGTCGGTCAGGACTCTCAAGAGCCGGACATCCTCGGCCTCGAAGAACGGCACTACCTTGTCATTTAAGAGATCGGCGGCGACCAGTGCATTCTTGCGGTCATAGAGTTTTACAAAGGCCACCCGCGAATAGGTATCGATAAACGTCTGCTGGTATATTCGCCCGACGCCCTTCATGTTTCCGACATAGAAGGTGTCCTGTGACCCGAGATAGCCAGGATGCTCGGTCTCGATCTCCCCACAAGCCTGCTTTTCCAGTTTGGCCCGCTCAAGAGCGACGACCTGGGCTTCGGTCAGGATAATCCCTTCCTGAGCGACCTTTGCTTCAAGCGCTTTGAGACGCTTCTTGAAGTTCTCCATGTCGTGCCGCAGCAGCACGCACCGCACCCCGCCGGGACTAATAAACAAGCCCGCCTTTCTCAGCTCGTTCGACACCCGGACCTGCCCGTAGGCCGGATATTCGACGGCCATCGCCACAACCGCTTCCTCGATCTCCGGTGCAACCCGGTTCTTCAAGATCGCCTTCCGACGCGAAATCTCCTCAAGTGCCAGTTCTCCGCCGGTCTCATACAACTCCTTAAACCGGTAAAAACTGTCCCGCGAATACCCCATTACCTTACACGCCTTCGATACATTCCCAAGCGTCTCGGCAAGGTTCAATACCCCTAGTTTGTTCTTTATTATCTTCTGTTGTACGTTCATTTTCTAACATCCTCCTGTTTTTGCTGCTGATCGTAATAAACTCACAATCAGTCGAGAATGTCAGATTAAGTGGTGACTAGTACAAATACTGATCGGATATCACTCCGGACGCAGTTTCAAGATTCCTATTTAATTAAGATGCTTTTACTGATTGACTTACTGCATCTCCTTGCACTTCATCAAGTCGCTTGACTGCCTCAAGCATAAGTTCCGCGTCGGTTTCCGCATAGATGTTTGTAATGCTCATGTCCGAATGGGCAAAAAGATTCTGTACTATTAGCGGATTTGTATTCCTACGAATCAACTCGCTCGCAAAGTAGGTTCTGAGATCATGGAAATGATAGTTTTCTTCACGAGTTCCATCTGGCTTGTTGATCTTGGCTCTTTCGAGAACCGGATGCCATCGTTTTCGGAAATCGACAATTGGAAACGGAAGTTGTTTATCGGCGATTAGGTCACGTAAAACCGATGCTGCCGTTGCATTGATCGGTACGGATCGCGGAGGTCGTCCCTTCGAACCAATTACCCAAACCCTTTGGTTCTCAAAATCAATCACCTCCTCGTTCAAAGCCAATAGTTGGCCTCGGCGCAACGGCATGTTAACGGCCAACTGGACAAGCCTGAAAAGTAACTGATCTGATTCAAGTTCTTTCCAAAGTGCTTTCTTCTGCTCGGTCGTAAGTAGGCGCTTTCTTGGTGGTGGTTCTGGTAAGGCCTTCACATATTGCATTGGATTGCGATCAAGAACGTCCTCTTCGCAAGCGAGGCTGAAGATTTTCGACAAAGTCGACATAATCCTATTAATTGAGGAAGGAGATATCGAGCTTTTCTTTTTTCGCTGGTTTTTTCCGTACTGAAGTTTATTCCTGCAATCGCGACAATCTTGGGGTGTAATGGTATGCAAAGGTTGATCCTTTAGGTGTTTCAAAAGGAGTTTTATGTAAAGATTCTTCGCCCCTTTATTGACGTTGTTTTGCTCTACATATTTTCGATAGGTCGTTTCTACAAAGTCTCCAAAAGTTACAGTTGTATCTGCTTGTCCGAATGATCTGTCGAACAGTTGCTTGACCAGTTGTCGCTCGGCGAGTTCAGCTTCTTCCTTAGTACGGGCTGTCGGAATAACCTGATGAATGGTCTTATGCCCTTTAACTCGTCTGTATACCCACCAACGAGCTGCCGCATACGCCGGATGCTTAGCGTTTATCCGCTTACCGTTATATTTCTTAAAAACTGACATACGCTTAGTAATTCGCTAACCAGGCATCCA
>LNDP01000002.1 GCA_001464665.1 Acidobacteria bacterium Ga0074141 | reverse complement strand
CCGAAATCATGGCACAAAATTCAGAGTTAAGCCCGAAAATATCTGCCGCCTATACTTCAAAAAAGAACGGTTTAGTTGAATCAAGTATATAAGCCCCAAAATTTTAATTCCTTTTACCGGACTCGTTATAACAAGATCATATTTAACCAATGGCGTTATCCAACGTTCTTATCGATAACTAGCGTTATTCGTAGAGACGCTTTTCAAAGGTTAGAAAAGTTACCTTCTTTCTAACCGGCCACCGAACTCCTGTTCTGCTTAAGTATTGACTGTTATACAACTTACGACGCGCAAATGTAAACAAAAATTATCTAGCACGTCTCGAATTTCTCGATATGTGTTTGCTCGGTGAATAGCCTGATGCAAGATGTGTGCCGCGAAACCTCTTCATACTCTGTCGCCGATGTTATGCCCGGCGACCGGATGGAGTCATCCCTTGAACGCATAGAACAATATCTTCTCAGGAGCGCCCTCGCGATCAATAACAACAATCAAACACGCGCGGCGCGGCAATTAGGCATCAGTCGTTCCGGATTGATAAAGAAATTGAAACGAATTTCCAGTTGATTGGTTAATAAATATTCCAGCGTTGGTTTGTTTTTGTGCCACGTGGGTAAACATTGAACCAGGAATTACTAGTCGATGATCTTTACTGATAACGAGACTTTGCTTGATCGCTGTCAAAGGCACATGCGACTGCCCGATTCAGAGGGCCTCGCATCAACTCGCCAAGCTATTCGAAGCCAATTCGGCATTTAATCGGGTCACTCACCCTATCCCTCAATGGTCTTGCAAAACGCATTAAACAAGCCAATTATGGCGACGTTGTGTTAGACTCTGAAGAAATTTGATATGTTTCCGACGGTTTTCACGAGCTTTGTGTTTGGATCCCTCAAACGGATCATTCTTGGCCAAAGACGAAGATGTCTGTCTCCACTGCGGCCTCTGCTCCGAACGCTCTCCACCACAGTCTTGGACATGCAAAACTCTTTTCCGCCCACCGTTACCAAAGCCGGCGGGGTGAAGTACAGCATGTGCAAATCGCGAGGAATGCGACCCGGTTAAGTTCCAGGAATGCGCGGGAAGCGGGCTAATATAAACTGGCAAGTTCTATGAGAAAAATATGATTAAATCTTTAATTCCAAGCGACTTTTTTCCGAAGCTCGAAGACAAGTACAAAAAGAACGAAAATCTCAAAGACTCTTGGGAGTATGAAGGACCGATTCTTGAAAAGATTTTAGAGAAAGTGGCCGCCGAAATATCGTTCAACTACGACATTTTGGAACCGTTAAATGCAGGTGGTGGCGGTGTAGTCTGCGTCGTAGCCGACAGAAATCTTGAAACAAAACGTGCCTTGAAGATGTCGCGCCCATCGCAAGGCAAAGAAAGACTTCTTGCGGGAATTCTTGACCGCGAAACGACTAGCTTGAAACGCCTGTCGCACACCAATTTGATAAGAATCTTTGCTAAGGGCGCGGTTTCTATCAAAGGCGACGGCGATACGCAATCCAATGGACCTGACGATGAAAAGGACAAGCAAGATGAGTCGAATGCGGACGTACTCGATCTGTATCCATATTACGTTATGGAATTCATTGACAAAGTTAAAGACTCGGATGAATTCTTGGCGGAGCGGGAAGTGAGTCAGTCTGAGATACTTAGGATATTTGCAGGTGTCCTGTCAGCGGTAAGCTACATGCACGAGCAGGGTATTATCCATATGGATCTTAAGCCGCAAAATATTTTCATCACTCCGGAAGGGCTACCAATAATTATTGATTTAGGTTTCGCGAAACACTTGCGTACAGGAAATTCTCTGACACTTATTGGTGGAACAGAAGGATATATTCATCCCGAAGCTCGACAGTTTATTAGGGATCTTTCAAAAGATCCGAATCGACTTCGCGGAAAGGCGTCCTATGAAGTCTTAAACAAATCTTGGGACTTGTTCTCGTTGGGGAAGACATTCTTAGAATTGTTAAGTGTTCTTGACCAATATCACCCAAAAGCCTTGTCACCGTACGCGAGGCGATATCTGCGATTAATGGCCTGTAGACTTCTGGATGGCTGCAACACTCATGATGAGCGTGCCGTTGGACTGTCGGTCACAACGATAAAAGAAATTAAGTATGCCTCGTCAAAACAAGCGGAAACTGATTTGGATAAGTTAACGGGAGAATATAACCTCGCGGCAAGGATTCCCGAACTAAACCTGCATATTCAAGACACGATTCAGACATCCACATTGGCAATTACTCCATTCACCCCACGTTTAGCAAGTCTTCTGGCACATCCCGCAATAATGCGTTTGGGAACCTGTACTCAACTTGGTCTGCTGAATTTGGTCTATCCTACCGCGACACATACCCGACTTGAACATTCTATCGGAACTTTTTCGGTTTTGTGTCGATTTATACTGGCTTTGTATAACGATCCGCTCAATCCACTTTTTTGCCAGATAATGGACGAGGAAGACCTGCGTTCGGCCTTAGTTGCATCTCTTCTCCATGATTTGGGTCAGTATGCTCTTGCCCACGATTTAGAGGAGGCGGACAATACCTTTTTCTCGCATACAAAACTGGGCGAAAAGATTCTTAAGGAGCCCGGTAGCTCACTTAGCTCACTGATTGAAACTCAACAACTCGACAAAGCCGAAGGCTGGAATGTGAGAACAGAACGAATCGTTAGCATTCTTAATGCAAAACCTACTTCGTACAATGCACCACTTAAGGATCGAATCCTAAGATCCCTCATCAATGGTCCGATAGATGCTGACAAGATCGATTATCTAATGCGAGACAGTCAGGCTCTCGGACTGAATTATGGAAAGGCGATGGACTTTGAACGGTTGCTTAGGTGCCTGACGATCGTTACCAAGGAGGAGACTGACGGACAGACGTTCGCGGCGCTTGGAATTCACGAAAAGGGTAAAATTCCATCCGAAGGAATCGCTTTCGCACGATATGCGATGTTTGGCCAGGTTTACTGGCATCATGCTTATCGATCTATAAAGGCGATGATGCATCGAATGGTTTGGGAAATGCTTGACAAGTTTACCGGTAAACCAGAAACGGTTGAACGAGACATCAACCGTCTCCGTCAAAACTTCCGGAATTTCATTACGGTTGGAACGTCAGATGAAACAACAACACAACCATCTTTGATTCCTACTGAATCCGGTCGAAACCCAGGAATCATTCAGCGCGAAGACCGCGCGACTTTAAACTGGCTTGCTTTTAACAGTGGGACAACCGGTCAGAGCTTTCTAGAGTTGCTAGAATCGCGAAGGCTATTTAAGAGAGTCCTTGTTTTGTCTCACGATAGAGCAGAGGACAAGGAGTTATGGAAAAAGATGACAGACTTCTACGCAAGTCCAAACTGGCGAAAGAAGTTGCGGCTCCAGAGAATTTTCCAAGACGAGATAATTAAGCTCGTTGAAAATCCGCCCGGCGAACCGTTACCAGAGACCGACGTTATCACTCCCGACGCTAAGAACAATTTCATAGCAGACGGAAAACAGGCAGTAATTCTGCTAATCGATCTTCCTCCGGTTCGAAAAGAATCCGACTCCCCGCTTATGTATCTGATTGAAGAAGACCGTCGCAGAATCAAAATTGACGAGAATCGCGTTGGAACTATCGAAGGGTCCGTTGTATGGAAAGCCCTTCAGAGTAAGTTCCAAGAATCCATCGGTAAGCTTCGCGTCTTCTGCCATCCAGATCACTATCAATTCTTAACGGCTTACCTTTCCCGCCAAGTTATTGAAGGAGCACTTAGCAAGGCTTTAGCGAAGACATTAGATGGCGATAGCGACCATGATGACGATACTTAGAGAAAAACGGAGTTTTAACAGCACAATTCGAGAGCGTCCCGAACGCATTCTCGGCCCGCGCAGTGGACAATACGAAAATCCATAAGATTCATCTAATAACAAACGAAAGAGCTTTTTGCGATGGGCTTGGCGAGGGTTTATCCGTGTTATGTGGCTAGGCGAGAAGAAGGGGCGGACAAGGGAAGCGGTTGACTTGGGTTTTCGCTGGCTGACGGGATACAAAGGGCCGGGCTCGCGAAGCAGATTGAGATGCGAACCAGCTTTCGTGGTTTCTTCGACAAGCCCCACCGCGTAGCTCATCAATTGCATGGGCGGTATACGCATCCAAAATTCTCAACTCTCAACATTCCCTTCGATCACGATTGATCCCTCACTAGCCGCTTTCCCCTTCTCTACATTGATCGCCTTTCGGCCGCGACGAACGCTGCCGCGATTCTCAAAGTCCTCTCATTCCCATCGTCATTCGATAAGCAAAACAAATAATCAGCGGCTGAAAAGATGTGCCTTCGGAGGAGGTTTCGAGGATGTCACTCAACGTGATCCTCGGAAAATTAATCACACAGGAGAATTAAGAAAATGTCAGCAAATATTTCGATCATCGGCAACTTGGGGAAGACCCCGGAAACAAAAATCACGGATAACGGCACCCTCGTGGCGAGCTTTTCAATGGCCTCGAATTCGTTCAGGAACGGCGCGGAGGGGCGCGTTGAGAAGACGGATTGGTTCCGCGTGACGGCATTCGGTAAGCAGGCGGAGACGCTTGCACGATATGTGCGAAAAGGCAGTCGTCTTTACGTTCAGGGCCGTCTGACCTTTAACCCGTGGGTTGATCAGAACGAGTCTCCGCAGGCAGGTGCAGAGATCGTACTGCAGGAGTTCCAGTTCCTATCGGGCCGTCGCGATGAGGAAGGAGAGGGAGTTGCAATGCAGACGAGCCCGTCCGCTCCGGTGGAGTTGCAACAAGCCGCCGCATACTAATCCCGTCACAATTTAGCTTTTAACTGCCGTCTAGAGATCGCCCTCTTTAGGCGGCAGTGCTTTTTTGA
>LNDP01000001.1 GCA_001464665.1 Acidobacteria bacterium Ga0074141 | reverse complement strand
TTGCGGGCAATGGTGCTTGCCAACGATGCCGAAATAGGCACGGGAGCGGGCGATCCGTTAGAACTGGCGCTGCTCAATTATGCCAAAACGCACGAAGTTGATGCTGCGGACATCAACGAAAAACATCCCCGCCGGAGCGTTTTGCCGTTCGACAGTAAGCACAAATATATGCGGGTGACGGTGGATGAAAGCGGCACTCCGGCGAGTTATCTGAAAGGTGCCCCAGAAGTCATTATAAAGCGATGCCGCTTGAGTGAAGCGGAGCAGAGGAACTGGGAAGAGAAGGCGGAAGGTTATGCCAAAGACGGTTTTCGTGTGCTGGCACTCGCTTGGCGTGATGGCGAAGGCGACGAAGAATTGCACTTTTCAGGACTGGTGATGCTTTGGGATCCGCCGCGTGCGGAAGTGCCGGAAGCGATTCGGCTTGCACAGGAAGCCGGTATCCGAGTCATTATGATAACCGGCGACCACCCGGCGACAGCACTATCGGTTGCACACGAGATCGGCATTCCGCAGAGCCGCGTTTTGACCGGATTTGACATTGAAAATTACAGCCCGGAAGCCCTACAGGCGGCGGTCAAAGAGGTCAATGTTTTTGCCCGTGTTGCTCCAGAACACAAGTTGCAACTGGTTGAAGCGCTTCAGGCCAACCGAGAAGTTGTGGCTGTTACCGGCGACGGCGTGAACGATGCTCCGGCACTCAAACGCTCGGATGTCGGAGTTGCGATGGGACAACGCGGCAGCGACGTTTCGCGTGAAGTGGCGGATTTGGTTCTCTTGGACGACAACTTTGCGACCATCGTTGCCGCAATCGAAGAAGGACGAAGTATCTACGAGAACATTCTGAAATCCATTCGCTTTCTCTTTTCAGCCAATGTTGCCCTAGTTCTGTTGGTTGTGGGCGGGTCTTTGGGCTCATTTATTTTGGGCTTGAAAGATGAATTGGGTGGACTCCTTTTGCCGCTCACCGCCGTCCAACTTTTATGGATCAACGTCATCGCCAACGGTCCGGCCGCACTCGCTCTCAGTTTCGATAAAATCAATGGGGTTATGCAACAACCGCCGCGCGATCCGCATACTCCTTTGCTTGACCGCGTATCTCTCAGTTTTATCCTGATCACGGGCGTAACTAAGGCTCTGATCGGGGGCGTGTTGCTGGTCGTAATGCCGATTTACGGTTTCAGTCTTTTGTCAACCCGCACGGGGGTCTTTGTGTATGAAGCTATTGCCCAACTGTTGTTTGCATATCCTGCCCGTCGAATTACCGTCTTACCTGAGTTTAATCTCGCTCTGCATTTGTCGGTTTTCTTGGGTGCGGGTGTTCAAGTTCTGAGTGTCTACTTGCCTTCTCTACGGGAACTGCTCGGGCTTGCTTCATTGGGACTTTTGGGAATGGGAATGGTCGCCGCCGCAACTTTTTTGACGTGGGTGGTTGCCGAGAGTTACAGCCGATTCGTATGGATGATGCGTCGCAACGGACACGCCTAGGAAATAGAGAAAAATTATGGACGCACAAATAAAACTTGGTCGTATTTTAGGAATTCAAATCGGTCTGCATTACAGTTGGCTGATTATCGCGGTGCTGATTTCGCTCTCGTTATCGAGTTATTTTACTGAAGCACTTGGACGCTTGGCTGGTCGCCGCCGACTGAACCCGTTACGCCGCTCATGGCGATACTGGTTTGGCTCGGTTACATCAATATCGTGCTGGCGATCTTCAATACAATTCCGGGGTTTCCGATGGACGGCGGGCGTGTTCTGCGTGCCGTTATCTGGTGGTTCACGGGCAACGCCAACCGTGCCACGCGTGCCGCTTCGCTGACCGGACAATTCATCGCCTTCGGTTTCATCTTTTTAGGACTGTGGCAGTTTTTTAGTGGAGCGGGTTTTGGCGGACTGTGGATGGCGTTTATTGGCTGGTTTCTTCTGTCCGCCGCCAAAGCAAGTTACTCGCAGGTTGAATTAAAGGAAAAACTTGGGGGCGTGAGTGTCGGCGATTTGATGTCGCGGGATTGTCCCGTTCTGGACAGAAACGAAAATTTGCAGTCATTTGTTGACGAGTATCTGCTCAAAACCGGACAGCGTTGTTTTATGGTTACTCAAAACGGCGAACCGGTCGGGCTGCTTACTCCGAACGAAATAAAAACCGTCGAACGCCGTCTGTGGGCTTTCAAAAAGGCGTCCGACGCGATGCGACCAATTGAAGATCTTTTTACCGTAAGGCCGGAAACGTCCGCCATTGAAGCCTTGGAAATTATCGGACGCGAAGGTGTCAATCAACTTCCCGTTGTCGAGAACGGAAAACTGGAAGGAATCATCTCGCGTGAACAGATTATCAATTATCTATTCACCCGAAAGGAATTGAATTTGTAAGTAAATTAGCAAGCCGATGACACATACTTTTCCATTGTTACAGGACTTGATTTTGATCTTACTTTGTATTTGTCGAAATTGTTTAGTGGGGAGCGTGTTGCGTAGACACTCGATTCGTCCCACGAGGTCGCCCTCGTATCTGAAGATAGTCGTTTTAAATCTTCCGGCGAATATTCCAGCGCTTCGCTAGAGTTGCAATCGCGGCCTCATGTTCAGTCGCCGAATCGATTTCGCTAACCCTCACCTGAAAGTCTTCGACTAAACGATTATGTCGGTCGTAAATCAATCCGCGGACTGCCAGACTCTGCCCGCTTTCCCAGGCGTCCCGAACCGCCGTCGTGCGCGAGGCGGCGGCAACTTGTTCGATAACATTTAACTCGCAGAGAGCGTCAAGGCGGTCGGATGTGTCTGCGATACCATCGAGCAGAAATCTGTATTTAGCCGCCGCTCTGACGACTGGATTTAGCCAATTGCTCAAGAAATCGAATTTGTGATTCCCGACCGCTGCTGCCACGCCCCGACAACCGTAATGCCCGCAAATCACGATATTTTTCACGCAGCAAGATTCCACCGCGTAATGCATCGCTGAAAGGCAGTTGATGTCGGTCGAAGGGACGAGATTGGCGATGTTGTCGTGAAAAATAATGGTTGATGCCGATTCGCCTTCGATTTCGCTCGCCGCCGGATAGTCGGAACAACCGATCCAAAAACAGGTGGGCGGATTTGGGGGGAAATGTTCCTCATCCGCCCGTCGATTTCCGGCTCGACCTCGCGGGGTAGCTGCACCGTCAAAATCGTCGACGGCATCCGGCGCGATTCGGATACCGGTGTTGCGGCGATTGGTAACATTCATTTTTGGCGGGCAATTGAATTCCATCCGTTCTATTTCTCGAAAAATTTAACTTCGTCCGTCGAAATGTCACATTCTTGTCAATCATTTCGTTCAGCGCAGCTTGTGCCGTTATCGCTGCCCATTGGTGACGGGCTTGTAATGCTGTCTGGGCTTATCCTGTTTGGTCGCCTGTTGCGACTCGCTGCCACCTGAGCCTATCTGCTCGGGCGTGACGGCCGTAAGGAAGTACCTCCCGGGCCGTTTCTATGTCACGCCGATAGTCGGTCCGCCCATCGCCCCTATCTCGCGCCGGAGTGCCCGCACCTCGTCGAGGATCAACTGGGTGTGAGCCTCTTCGGCTCCCTTGAGTTCCTCCGCGACTTGGGACTGCATGGCGTTGACGACCACCGCGATAAACAGGTTCAACACCATGAACGTCGCGATCAGCAGGTAGGTTACGAAGAATATCCATGCGTACGGCGATTGCTCCATCACGCCGCGCGCGATCTCGGGCCAGCCTTCCACCGTCATCACCTGGAACAGCGTGAACAACGAGGCTCCTAGACTGCCGAAGTAATCCGGCGCGATCGCGCCGAACAATTTCGTAGCCATTACCGCCGATACGTACAGCACTAGCGCCATCAGGCCCATGATCGACGCCATGCCCGGCAATGCCGTGAGCAGGGCGTTGACCACCCCGCGCATTGATGGCACCATCGAGATCAGCCGCAGCACACGCAGGACACGCAGGGAGCGCAAGACACTGTACGCACCGCTCGCAGGCATCAACGCGATCCCTACGATCACGAAATCGAACACGCGCCACGGGTCGTGGAAGTAGCGGCGGCGGTAGACAAAGAGGCGCAATAGCAACTCGACCACGAAGACCCCAAGCACCGCCCGGTCGACCGCATACAGCACCTCGCC
The DNA here is from genome assembly GCA_001464665.1 of Acidobacteria bacterium Ga0074141. Lineage (GTDB taxonomy): Bacteria > Acidobacteriota > Blastocatellia > Pyrinomonadales > Pyrinomonadaceae > OLB17. Next base: position 21,981 of record LNDP01000001.1, on the reverse strand, counting down.
AAAGCGGGCGACAATCGTGGGAGAGGTTTCCATCCCGAGCGTGATTGCATTAACGACGATCAACGCGATAATCGCCTGGTCGAAACGCGGATTCTCGATGAAAAAGCGAACGCGCTCGCGAAAGCTCGGTGCGAATTTGGAAACGATCGTATTCATTGTGCCTTGTTGATTGGCAGACGGTAAGTTAATTACTCGTTTGACCACTTTATTTGAAACTCAATTTCTTCCAGGCCTTCTTCTCTTTCGTGCTCGATATTGTAAATTGCACGTACGGGAACGTATATTCTTTCGCCCGCGATTTGAATTTCAAACTGCTCCCCTTTCTCGAGCGAATCTGCAAGGCGACGAAGTTTTGAAATAAAATCTGATATCGGATAACTTTTCTCTACATCCCTTTCTGTCTTATTGCTCATATTCCTTCCTTTCATTTAAAGTAATGTGTTTCCGTTGGTAAGAAACCGCGGTTGCGGCCAAATTGACATGGTGCGATACCGAGATACTGTGCACTGCTAATTGGTCAAATTCGCCCGCGCTTCCGTCGACATGCGGGTGGTCGTTGCCGAGTGCCTCATCATCAAACATCGGCGACGACTAGATAATCACGATCAAGGTGGATAACTTCGTATTCGGTTACGCCTGAGCGAGCTAGAATGTCATGCATTTGGGCCTCGCGATAGAGAAACAGAGGCGTTCCCTTTCGCCAAAACCGAAAGCGACGAAGCGGCACCCGCCATTCTAAAGCCTTTGGAAAGCTTAAGATCAATTTTCCGTTTGTCAGTTCGCGCATCCGCGTAATGATGGGTACAGGTTCTTCTACGTAGTCGAAAAACCCATTGCCGGTGCAGGCGTCGAATGGACCTTCGTCCATGGAAACCGCATCTGGAAATGTACCAACGCGAAACTCGCACTGCTCCGAAACTCCATTTTTAAATGCAAGTTTGTCCGCGATCTCGATCATGGCACTGGCAAAGTCGACTCCGATCACCTTATCAGCTCCGTTTTGAGCAAACGCTATACAGAAACGACCTGAGCCACAACCAACATCGAGGATCTTTTTGCCTTTAATAGGCTTAAGTTTTTCAACATTCAGTTCGAGGCGCTTTTGCACCACACCCCGCCAATAGTTGTCAATAAACCGAGCAACCACCCCTTTCTTGATGTCGTAGATCGCGTCAAACCTCGCCGCATCATCGTGGAAATGGTCACGGACTTTTCTCTCAACCGGGGTCGAGAGACTTTCATTCATGTACATTGTTCTCTCCTATTCTAATTTATTCTCAGAATCTCTTTCATCGGGATCCCTCTGAAGTCATTGGTCTTAACTAGCCAACTCTCGCGGTACTGCAATTTCCTGCGATTTTTTTGGTCTGACTTTTTGGGCAGGTGCTCCATGGCCATTTGGCGTTCCTTAATCTGCATTTCGATGAAATTCTCTACACTAATCCTGGGCCTGGGGCGACGAAATATCCGTTGGAGCGAGCTCGTTCTTTTCTTTCGTTCTCTGGGCATCCCAGACAATGCCGAAGGAGGCCGCGATAATAAACAGCAGGCTAAAGATGGTTAAAGAAATTTGAAATCTTTTTGACATCATAATAATAAGAACTCCTGGTCAAGAGTCTTCATGAAGAACTACTTCGCAGGTAGTTTGTTTGGCGCGTATCCGAATTCCGCGCTTTTTCAGCAACTCGAGGCGTAAACATATAATGACTTTTCATCTATCTGTTTCCTCTGATTTGAGCGGGAGCCTCGGCGACATCAATTTTTTTGGCGATGTGGTTGATCACTGCAATCTCCTCGTCGCAAATTTTCACGCCACCGCCCGGAAAGTTCCACGAGCCCCCAGAGGCTTCGGCAATGAGAGTGCACTCGTTCAGCAAATCAATTTGGCGGCGGGTTTTCTCATCTGTGTCGAGCGGTTGCAAACTCTGCCGCAAAACATCGAGGGCGGAATCGTAAAACTCTTCGGTTGGATGCATTTGGAGCCATTCCGTCAATCGTTGATGACCGGTCGAACCGCTTTCTATTCCCATTCGTTGGGCCGCTTCAAAGATAAGATTGCGTTCGCGTTTGGTCACTCTGCCCTCAGCCCAGGCGGTTTTGACCAGAGGTACGAGCGGAATCAATTGGGTATAGTCGTCGAGAGTTGCCATATTATTGGTTTCTTGGAAATAATCATGGTTAACAGAGGCCTCCTCAAACTCCCTCTGAAGTTTTTCTTTTTCCAGCCTGGCAGCGACAATTTTTTTGATATCAGATTCCACAGCTACCGCCTTTGCTTTTTCCAGTTGATTGGCGAGACATAGCAACGCTTCCTCCTGGTTAATAGATATTCTTGCGCCCCGGAGAAACTCGATTACGCTGTCAGAGCTTTGCTCGGCGATGAAATGAGCCTGCGCTAGTAAGCCAAATGTGAGAAGTTCTCGATGATCCTCAGGCAGGTCTTTCACTAATTCTACAAATTCACCCCACATTGCTTCGACCTTTGGCGGACTGGGACGCGAAAGCAAGTCCTCCATTAAGTCACGATAGCCGTCGGAGGTTTCCACCAACCCATAAACCCCAGCGGCTTGAACAATCGGATCCGATTCGCCCCGCGTTACGCGTCCATCCGACCAGGCGATTTCGACAAGCGGCATGAGTAGAAGCGACGACTGGTTGTAAATTCGCCCCCGTTCAGCACACTCGTCGCCGGACATCGTTCTATCAACTGAGATCAAAATCGCTTTCAATCGCTCGGCCCACTCGGCAAAGGCTTTTTTCATGCCAATGTGCCGTTTATACTCTCTAAATCCTCGTACAAAAAATGAGCTCATTTTTAATTTCTCCTTTAGCCCGTGATGACGGGCGGATTGTGCCTGTCGCCAGAAGGAACGATTGCTGAACGGCTCTCCGGTTTCCAATCCGGAAACTTCCCAGACTGTTGTTTGCGATCAATAGGGCAAAGTGCACCTTCATATGTTTATTTGCCGAGCCTTGAGCGGCGTTTGTTCCGTGCGAACAAAAACGCAAGATCTTTGGCTGCCCAGCCTGGAGGTGAACCAGTCCGGTCTAATGCCTCTTCGAAGCTGTTGGTCCGAAACGGTTTTTTAAGAACTGTAGAACCTTTGGTAGATCTTCGCGCTCAGGCGATACCTCTTTGTGCCGTTTGGTTCCGGCGAAGTTTGGCCTCTTCCGAAACCGCTGTATCAATAGCGGGAAAAGCTTATCTCCTAAAAGCCGAAACAGCTTTCCCATAAGTTTGTTTTTCATCAAGTCACCTCTATAACCCTCAAAACATTCGCCCCCAATTTCTTGGCGCGATTTGTGCAAATACTGTCTGCAAGGGAAGTGCCACGGCCGTATGTGAAACAAGAGCAGCCAGTTGTTATGGCCGAATGTTGATGAGATCGTGGAAAGACGGGGAGAAGGGGAAATACTCTCACTCTCCTTGTGACTGAGCATAGGAGTTTAAAGAGGCCGATCAACTGTGGTGAATTTCCACAACCATGAGTTGTCATGCCACAATCGGAATCAGATTTAACCGATGAGCATCAATACAAGACTAGTTCTGTTTTTAACGCTGGGGGTCGGTGCGGTAATGTTGATTGCAATTTTTTTAAGCTTGCGGCAGCGTGAAGCCGCTCTTGAATCAGCCTTGAGTGATGAACTCCGGGCTCACGCCGTTACGTTGCAAATAGCGCTCGGAGAAAGTTATCAAAGCGGGCGCACGGCCGATGCTCAGAGACTGGTTGACCTTTTGCATGAAAACAGTCGAGTCTACGGCGTATTCCTATTTGACGAAAACGGCGATTTGCGGTCTCTTTCGCAGATCGTAACGGCTGCCGAATTTCGCCAGCCGCCGGAACTGAAAATGGTTTTGGAGCGTGGTGAGCCAGTCGAGTTTGTGAGACTTATCGAGAATCGTAAATTTTTGTCTATCATTTTGCCGATCAAATTGGCGGACGAAAAACGCGGCGCGGTGGAAATCGTCAAACCTCTCGCACTCATTGAAAACGATATTGCCCGGGCTCGTCTCAACTGGCTTTCAACCACTCTACTGCTTCTCGCGACGATTTTTCTCCTCGTTTTTATCGTTTTACGTCAAGATCTTTCGCGCCCAATTCAGGCACTTCTTGTTGGGGCGAGAACGTTGGGACGCGGAGATTTATCCCACCGTGTAGCCGTAAAAGATTCTCATGACGAACTCGCGCAGCTAGCCGCAGAATTTAACCGAATGGCCGAGAATCTGGCCGAACAACGCAGCGCCGCCCAGATTCAAACGGAAATCCGTTTGAATCTCGAAAAGGAACTTCGCCATAGCGAGCGTCTTGCGTCAGTCGGAAAACTTGCCGGCGGCATTGCCCACGAACTTGGTGCTCCGCTCAACGTGATTGACGCACGGGCGGAACAGTTGCTCGACGGGTCCAACGTGACGGTCGAAAAACGGATCAAGAATCTAACCATTATTCGTACCCAGTGTGCTCGGATTACCCATGTCGTCCGACAGCTTTTGAATCTGGCGCGTCCTTATAATATACAGTTTGAAGAAATTCGAATTGGCGACCTGATAAAATCCGCGCTTGAGGGATTTGAGGGGAATAAAACAATAAAAATTGAATTTGAAGCAAACGATGATTTGACGATTTTGGGCGACAGTGACTTTCTGCGGCAGGTCTTCTTCAACATTTTCCATAACGCTTTTCATGCAATGTCGGCCGGCGGCGCACTGAAGATCGAAACTTCCAAAACCGGACGTGACAACAAGAACTTTGTCGTAGTCGAGATCTCTGACACGGGCACCGGTATCGCTCCCGATAATCTCGAACGCATCTTTGATCCGTTTTACACAACCAAAGATATCGGCGAGGGCACGGGCTTAGGATTGTCTGTTTCGCGCCGAATCGTCGAAGAACACGGCGGTGTTATCGAAGCCTCGAACAATGCCGCTGATGGAGCAAGTTTTAAAATCTATTTACCAGCGAACAAAGAAATATGAAAGAGCGAATTCTAATTGCCGAAGACGATGCCGCCATGCGTGAGCTCCTCGAAGAGGTTCTAGCCGAGGCTGGTTTTGAAGTTGTTTCCGCAGTAAATGGGCGTTTCGCTCTCGCGCACGTCGAGAACAAGCAGGAACAGATCGATTTGGTGGTGACCGACGTGCGGATGCCTGAACTTAAGGGCGACGAGCTTTTGGCGAAGGTGCGCCAGATGCGCCCGGAAACACCGGTCATCGTCGTCACGGCTTTCGGCTCGGTCGAAAACGCGGTCGAAATGGTCAAACAAGGAGCATATTCGTATCTAACCAAGCCGTTTGCTACGAAAGATTTACTGGAAGTTGTCACCGGTGCCCTGAGGCAGACGGAGGCCGCCCGAGCTCAAGCCAGACTGCTGCGCGAGATTCCGGCTTTGGACACCCGAATTATCGGAGCGTCGCGCCCGATGCGCGAACTCCAGGATATTATCAGCCGCGCCGGGCCCTCCGATAGCAACATCCTGATCACGGGCGAGAGCGGGACAGGCAAAGAACTTGTTGCCCGGGCGGTTCACGACGCCTCGACCCGCAGCCGGAATGAGTTTGTCGCCGTCAACTGCGCGGCGATTCCTGTGGAATTGGTCGAATCGGAACTTTTTGGACATACCGGACAGGCGTTCACCGGAGCTCGGCAGGCGCGAGCGGGTTTGTTTGAAACAGCCGACGGGGGAACCCTTTTCCTGGATGAAATCGGCGAACTGCCTCTCAACGTACAGCCGAAACTTTTGCGAGTTTTGCAGGAAAGCACAATCCGACGAGTCGGCGACAGCCGGGAAAGGCAGGTTGACGTGCGGTTGATTGCGGCAAGCAACCGCGATCTGGAAAAAGGGGTGGCAAACGGCGAATTTCGGGAAGATCTTTATTGGCGCATCAATGTTATTCATCTACACGTCCCGCCTTTGCGAGGTCGAGCCTTTGACATTCCCTTGCTGGTCGAACATTTTTTGGCGAAGATTGCAAAAAAACAAAACACCGCACCCCGTTCAATCACGCCTGAAACGCTCGCGCTGCTAACCGTGTATTCGTGGCAAGGTAATGTACGCGAATTGGAAAATACAATTGAAAGAGCGGTTGCTCTAGCACGTGGCTCGGTTTTGACAATCGAAGATTTGCCAGAACGAATCCGCGAGGCGAGCAGTCAAACAACGGCTATTCTCGCCGCCGCAAAATCGAAACGCTTGACGCTTGCCGAACTCGAACGCGAATACATTATGGAAATCCTGCGGGATGCCGTCGGCAACAAATCACGGGCCGCTGAGTTATTGGGGATAGACCGCAAGACCTTGTATCGCAAACTGGACGAATACTCAATAGCCGAACCGGAACCTAATCCTTTATAACTTCAATCTGCAAATTTTAGAGTTGCGCCTGCCGATTATTAATAAAACGCAGATTACCCCGCACCGGTCCGGTCTCACTCGAACTCACCTTGCGTCTAATTGCCGCCGCATTGTCCAAATCTTCAACAAGAAATTCTATTTCATTTCTTATTTCGGAAGCGTTGTCTTTATAAAGCGCGGCTCCTGCCGCGTTTCGGCAAATCTTCCGTAGCGGCACGGCGATTGCGAAGGTCGAAGCGTCGGCTGAGACTGGTTGTGCTGAACAAGAGATATGTCTAGAACGATCTACTTTATATTCGCGATAGTGGCATTGGGCATTACCGTGTGGCAGATGGGATATCTATTCGGGATTTTGAGTTCACCAAAAAAGCCCGACTACCCGATTACGCTTACCGCTTTGACGGCAGCGGTCATCTTCTCCGGCCTTTGGTACGTAGGATTCGCCAATCGTAAAAAGGATTCTGACGGCTCATCCGATGACAGCGCCGATGAGTAGTTTGACAAAAGCAACCTCAAAACGATTAACCGTCGCACATTGTCACAGCATTGTCCCAAGTTGGAACTCTGGAAGTATTCAAGCACCCTTCTTTCTCCGCTCCGAATTGCCGCTACACTCCTCGCTAAGTAAAGAAAAGGTTGCGTTTCAGATGGTTAGCAAAGTCTTTCCGGGACGCGGCACACGGGTTGCGAATGTAACTTGTATAGAAACCCGGGTTAAAAGGTGTAGCTGCACAAGTAAATCACATTTTAACTAAAACCCCGGCGTCTCAAACGTGACAGGAGATATTAAATATGAATACTGCGGAAAGAGTGATCAAAATGTTTAGTGAAGCGTCTGGCGAAAAACGGATCGCCGAACCGCGCGGTGAACCACGACGCCCGACGGTCGCTACTAAACCGTCCAAGTGGCAGCTTATCTTTCCGGTTATCGGGTTGGCGGTCGCGGCGTGGTTTGGCTTCGCTTACCTTTACACCGAGTATTTGTGGTTTTCGGATATGGGCTTTGCCGGCGTTTTCAGTACGATTTGGACCGCGATGGCGCTCGCGAGTTTGACGGCAGGCATTGGCGCAGGCGTTTTAACGTGGATCAATTTGAGGCTTGCTGTACCGTCCGAGTCTTCGTCCCGCGAGGATGTGGCGGAAATAGCGGATTTTGATGAGAAGCCTGAAATTCGGTCGACACTTAAACGCGCGCCGACGATCGCGGCGATTGTCGTCGGGCTGCTTGCGGGTTTTACGGCGCTCGGTGCGTGGGAAACGATAATGCGCTATTTATATCAAGTTCCTTTCGGCGCTGCTGACCCGCTGTTCGGGCGCGATATTGCTTTCTACGTTTTCACGCTGCCCGCTCTCGATTGGGTTTCGAGCGTGCTGTTTCTGCTTTTGCTTGTCAATGCAATCGGCGCCGCGGTGATGTATCTCGCGGGGGCGAATTTCAAATTTGACCGGCAGACACAAAAATTTTCAAACTTTAAGTTCCCGCCAAAGGGACGCGCTCATCTGCTCGGTTTGGCGGCGGCGGCTTTTTTGCTCGTCGCCTGGAACACTTATTTAAGCATCTCGCATTTGCCGGTAACTTCGGGATCGGGATTTTTCGGCGCAGATTACGCCGACGTGAACGCGGCGATGCCGTTGCTCTGGGCGCAAATCGCGGCGGCCTCTCTGGCGGCAGTCTTCGCCGTCATTTGTATTTACCGTCGAACCAATCGTTTGATTTTGGCCGGTACGGGTCTGCTTGTTCTTACTGTGGCGGCGGGCTGGGCATATCCCGCGCTGGTGGAGCGGTTTTCGGTCGCGCCGAACGAACTGGTAATGGAAACGCCGTTCATTCAGCATAATATCGACGCGACGCGGGCGGCTTTCGATTTGAATCGGGTCGAGGAACGCGAACTTTCCGGGAGCATGGCGCTGACCGCCGGAGACATCGAGGAGAACCGGCGCACGGTCAACAACATTCGTTTGTGGGACCAGCAGCCGTTGCTCGATACTTTCGGGCAGATTCAGGAAATCCGCACCTATTACGAATTCAATTCGGTGGACAATGACCGCTACGTTATTAACGGCGAAATGCAGCAAGTGATGATCTCTCCGCGCGAATTGAATGCCGCGACGCTGCCGAATCTGAATTGGATCAACGAGCATTTGACTTTCACCCACGGCTACGGCGCGGTGGTCGGCCCGGTTGACAAAGTAACCTCGGAAGGGATGCCAGAGCTGTTCGTCAAGAATATTCCACCGGAGTCGAGTGCGCCGGAACTGAAAATCGATCGACCGGAAATATATTTCGGTGAAATGTCGAACGAACGCGTTTACGTCAATACGAAAACCGAGGAATTCAATCATCCGGCGGGCGATCAGAACGTCTTTCGCAGTTACACTGGCCCGGGCGGTATTTCAGTCAGATCGACATTCGATCAGATGCTTTTCGCGTCTCGTTACTTCGATTTGAAACTGTTGCTGTCGAATGACTTTACCGCGGAGAGCAAAATTTTAGCGGTTCGCAATATCCGCGACCGGCTGGAAAAAGTAGCCCCGTATCTTCGCTATGATAACGATCCGTATATGGTCATCAACGAAGGAAAGCTCGTCTGGATAGCCGACGCCTACACGACGACGAACCTTTACCCATATTCGCAGCGCGTTGACGGGATAAATTATATCCGCAACTCGGTTAAAGCAACGGTTGACGCTTACAACGGCACGATTTCGCTGTACGTCGCGGACGCGAACGACCCCATCATCCAAACATACGCGAAAATTTTCCCGAATACCTTAAAACCGCTGGCGGAAATGCCCGAATCTTTGCGGGCGCACCTGCGTTACCCGGAAGACAAATTTCATCTTCAGGCCCGCGTATTTGCGACCTATCATATGGACAAGCCGCAGGAATTCTATAACAAGGAAGACCAGTGGACGATAGCCCAGATGCAGAGCGTGATCCCGAACGCAGCGGCAAAGCCGGTTGCAGGCAATCCTGCTGCCCCCAATCTTCCGCCGGGAGCGATCCCGAATCCGAACCCGGACTCGAGGCCGATGGAGCCGTATTATACGATTATGAAGCTGCCCGGCGAGCAAAAAGAGGAATTTATTCTGATGATGCCTTTCACTCCGCAGCGTAAGGACAATCTGGCGGCATGGATGGTCGCCCGCTCGGACGGCGAAAACTACGGCAAGCTTGCCGCATATCGTTTCCCGAAACAGCAATTGGTTTTCGGTCCTAAACAAATCGCCGCCCGAATCAATCAGGATCCGGAAATTTCCAGACAACTGACACTCTGGAATCAAGGCGGATCGCGCGTAATCTTTGGAACGGTAATGGTCATTCCGATCAAGGAATCCGTGATCTACGTGCAGCCGCTCTATTTCAGGGCGGAATCAGGCAGAATCCCCGAACTGCGCCGCGTCATCGTGGCGAGCGACAACCGGATCGCGATGCAGGAAACGCTCGACAAAAGTTTGGCGAGTTTATTCGGCGGCGAGACGAAACCGGCCGACAAAACAAAATCGCCAACTGGCACGGGAGAGAATCAAACAGCCGCTCCGACGGATTCGGCCGGGCTGCTTGAACAGGCGAGACAACAATACCAATTGGCTTTGGAAGCTCAGCGGGCAGGTGATTGGGCGAAATACGGCGAAGAAGTCAGACGACTCGGTGCAACGCTCGAAAGAATGTCGGAGCAGCAACGCTGAATTTCGCGCCGCATTTTAGGTGTCTTAACGACGGTAGGTTAAAGAAATGAAATCGAAACGACGAGATTACGAGGATCCATCTGGATATTTAAGACGTTTGATTATTATAGGAATCGCGATTTTCGCGGTTCTGACGATGGTATTTATCGCGAGTCTACTGCTCGGCGGGTTTAGTTGGCACGTCGCGCCTTAATCGCAGTTTCTTTGAAGGTCTGCGCGGCCCTCGTTCAGGTCCTCGCTCCGTTGGCTGCCGAAGGTCGACTTCAAGAGGATTTAACGCGCCCCGGCGAAGCACAGCGTGAACCGACTTACACGCCCCGATTTCTTTAGACGGCAATCATCGTTTTGCCGTTGATGGGTGATTGTTCGGAAATGGTGACTATAAGTTTTGAGATTATTTTTATTCTGCTGCTTTTGGTTGCAAACGGCGTGTTTGCGATGTCCGAGATCGCCTTGGTTACGGCGCGGAAATCGCGGCTTAAGCAGCGAGCCGAGGGTGGCAACACGCGGGCGCGGGCGGCTCTCGAACTGGCCAACTCGCCGGATCGATTTTTGCCGACCGTGCAGATCGGCATCACGCTCGTCGGCATATTCGCGGGAGCGTTTGGCGGAGCGACGATCGCCGAACAGCTTGCTGTCCAAATTGCGGTTGTTCCCGCTCTCGCCCCCTATGCGGAAGGCATCGGTTTGGGCGTGGTCGTAATTGCGATCACCTATTTTTCACTGATTATCGGCGAACTTGTGCCGAAACGCATCGCACTCAACAACCCCGAAAAAATAGCGGCCGTGGTGGCGCGTCCGATGAATCTGCTTTCCCGCATAACGGCTCCGGTCGTGTTTCTGCTTAGTCTTTCGACAGCTTTCGTCCTTAAACTGCTGCGCATCAAACCTTCGACAGATCCGCCCGTTACGCATGAGGAAGTCCGCTCTCTGATCTTGCAGGGAGCGGAAGCGGGCGTTTTTGAACACTCGGAACGCGAAATCGTAGAAAGCGTGTTCCGGCTCGACGATCGCGGCGTTAACGACCTAATGAGGCAGCGGCGCGAAGTCATATGGCTCGACGCCGATGCGTCTGTCGAGGAAATCAGACGGACCGTGACGGAAAATCCATACTCGCGTTTCCCGGTTTGCGAAGGCAGTTTGGACAATGTAATTGGCATCGCAAAAGCCAAACATTTGCTCGAACGCTGTTTGAACGGCGAGCCGCTCGATTTGCGGGCCGCGATGACCGCGCCGCTGTTCGTGCCGGAAACGCAGACGGCTTTACAGGTTCTGGAACTTTTTAAAAATGCTCACACGCACATCGCTCTCGTCATTGACGAACACGGCGGCGTTGAGGGTTTGGTGACCATAAATGACGTGCTGGAAGCTATCATCGGCGAGATGCAGGTGGGCGGCGCGGAAAGTCTGGCGGTAATGCGCGAAGACGGCTCTTATTTGATTGACGGCGTGCTGCCGATTGACGAGTTTGCTGAGATTTTTAACATCGTCAGCTCGCTTGACGCCGAACGCGGCGATTATCATACGCTGGCCGGCTTCGTCTTGGCGCAGTTCGGTCACATTCCAAAAACAACCGATGTGTTTGAATGGCAGAATCTGCGTTTTGAAATTGTAGATATGGATAACCGGCGTGTGGACAAAGTTCTGATCACCCGTTTAGGCTAAAAGAATAATCTAAACTTTATAGGTTAGTTTTCGAGCCTGTTACTTTACACCTCGCCGTTGGGGTAAATTGGGACATCAAACAATACTGGCTACGCCGTGCCCGCAAACCGCCGTTTACTAATTCCATCCGAAAATTCTTTATCCTGCGTCCTGCTTACCTTATCAAAGGCTAGGTTTCAGCCGCTTCTGCTGGTTAAGAACGGCACTGGTTCGTTCTGAAACGATGTGGCATACGGCTTGCCATAATACACGTCAGGAACCATCGGGATCGAACGGAAACCAGCGGCAAGCAAAGCAAACAAGAAAAAGGGGCCGGCTTTATCCGTTCCGCTCGATGGTTCTTAAGTATCCGGTGTCTACTTTCAGAGACTGTACAAACCACGAGCTGTTCCGCCTGGATGAGGCTAGACGCCCCGCAAGCGTATCAGGGCAGAAGCGTTAAAATCTGCTCCGCAATTCGGAAACGAAGGCGATTAGCGAAATGAAATCGAAGCACCGAATTTTTGGCTGCGAGCTTAACATCAGAATCTTTAGGGGGATGATTGAATGTCAACTAAAAAAACCAATCCGGATAGCGAGCCAGGCAGCACTAAACGATTTGTGTGGGCTGTAGGTGCTGTTTTATTGGCGATGGGACTAATGATTGCTGCGGACAGGCTTGCCTGGTTCTAAACTTTGGCAAGTTCACTCGTAATCGAACGAAAAACAACCGTCGCCGCGTCGACTGGTTCGACCGTTTTGCTCGACGATGCCAGAAAGCAATACGAACGCGGCCGCCGAACACGGCAGCATTGGCGAGCCGCGCGAATTTATGCCCCGCAATCGTTTTGCTGAGAACCTAGCGAGCCAGTAACGGGCCCAATGAGAATTTGAAACAGTCAAGGAGGATTGAGAACTCTCTTTTAGGGAACCACAAACTGGAAAAGCCAGGAGGGGATTTGGTTAGGAATTGATGAAAAATCGAATAATACTGCTGATTACAATTTTGCTTTGTCTAACAAGTGTTTCGCTCTCACAAAGCTCTAACGATTTGCAGTTTTGGAATGAGACCATAGTCAGCTTACCCGTAATTAAATCAAAAGACGAAAACGGCAAAGAATTTGATCGGTTCTCAGTTCAGCTTATCGGAAATTTCAGGCTGGGGCGAAATTCGATCCAAAGTGGTGATAAGCGTATCGGTGCAGGATTTGAATACCGTATAAATAAATTTGTCAGCCTGCAGCCAAGTTATCTTTTCCGTGCCGAAACGACGCTGGGACGGCGAACTGCTTTTGAAAGCCGTTTTCGCCTTGCGTTAAATCTGCAAAAAGATTGGCCGAAAGTGCATTTGCGGCAACGGAACATGCTCGACTATCGCAAACGTCAAGCCCGCGCTGACGACCCGACATTTTATCGCAGTCGGCTCCAAGTCATCTTTCCAATGAAGAAAATTCAACCTTATGTGATGGATGAGGTTTACTACGAGTTTGAATCTAATCAGATTACGCGGAATCGACTGTTTTTCGGTTTTAATAAACGGATAAACAAGAATTTGACAAGCGATTTTTTCTACGTCTGGCAAAGAAACCGACAGGGAACAATTAAGAACATTAATGGTATCGGCATTAACGTCCGAATTAGGGTAAGTCCGCGCGAAAAGTGATCGATAGTTCAGTTACGGCGAGCGGCCTTACGAGCGTAATTTCAGTTGAGCCCTCGTTAATCCACATGGACTATCTCCTTTTCGAAAACTTCTGGCTCTGCCTTCTACTCATTATCTGGATCGGCGGGATCTTTTATCTTTCATCAAGCAAAGGTTCGGTTTCACGTACTTTTCCATACTTTGCTCCCGTTCTCAGATTTTTGCTTCCCGGCTCGGACGCAGTGGCCTTGAGAAAGGACTATCTGGTAGTCCGCAAATTAGGTCATTTTTTTGGTTACGGAATTCTGGCTTTACTCGCGTCAGGAGTTTTCTATAATTCTTCGATGCCTTCTCTCGCAAAATTCTGGTACCTATTTGCCTTCTTGATCGTGGTAGTCACTGCTGCTTTGGATGAAGCCCGTCAAAGTTTTTACGAAGATCGGGTCGGCTCTCTTTCGGATGTCGCCCTTGATTGTCTTGGTGGTCTGTCAATGATCACTTTGTTTTGGATTATTGCCAAATAGGGATGACGCGACCGTCCGCGGCCGGGTCGGAGCAGAAGCCGGAAATAGCTTTATCAAAATGCAGCTCCGCAGCAAACGATCGTTCCGCATTCTCCAAGATCCGTAGATATTTTCAAAACCTCGAATAGATGGCGATCTCCGAAGAGACCGCCCCGCCTTCCTGGTGTCATTACTCTGGCAATATTCTCCTCCAATTACGATAGAGGCTCTTTAAGCTTCTTTGGAAACATCAGTGAAAAAACGACCGATAAACCAATTACGCCCAAGATAATTCCGAGTGAATATGAGATCGGAAACTTCCCGCCAAAGGCGTCATTCAGCCACACCATTTTTAGTCCGACAAAAATCAGGACGACTGACAAGCCGTATTTGAGGAAATGAAATTTATCGACGGCTCCAGCTAGCATAAAGTACATTGCCCGCAGACCAAGAATGGCAAAGATATTCGAAGTGAACACGATCAAGGGCTCTTTCGTGATGGCGAAAATCGCCGGAACGCTGTCAACTGCGAAAATTATATCCGTTACCTCGATGAACAAAAGAGCAATAAATAGCGGTGTCGCGTGTAAAACACCTTTTAGTCGAACGAAGAACTTCTGTCCATGATACTCACTAGTTACTGGAACCAGTTTTTTAAATAAGCGAATGAGAATATTCTTGTTCGGGTCAATATCCTTTTCGGGAACGAGCATCAACTTGATCCCGGTGATTATCAAAAATGCACCAAAAACATAGATCACCCAGTGAAACTGCATCAGGTATGCACCACCGGCGATGAAGATCGCTCGAAATATCAACGCTCCGACTATCCCGAAAAACAAAACGCGATGCTGGTATTTCGCGGGTACAGCAAAATACGCGAATACCATCACGAACACAAAAATGTTATCAACGGACAAAGATTTCTCGACGATGTAGCCAGTCAGAAATTCAAGCGACTTCGTCCACGCCACGTCAGTCGGAAAATTTGACGCGGCATAGTAATAGAATCCGACGTTAAACAGAAGCGCCAGCGAAACCCAAACAACACTCCACGTCGTCGCCTCCTTGAACGACACTTCATGTGCGTTTCGATGAAACACACCCAAATCGAGCGCGAGCATCATCAAGACAAAAACCGTGAAGCCTAAGTAAAACCAATAATATTCGGCAAAAGGAAAGAGTATCTGTGCGTCCATCTTTTATATCTATTAAAGTGTCAAGCCGTTGCAAAGTAAGAACCTTGCAAGGCTCCTTCTATAGTTAGCCGCAAAGGCTTGATAATCTACGACCGAGTCGGATTGTTTTGAAACAAGTATAATAACGAATCGTGCTGAACCTTTCCTCAGCGGATCCCAGGAAGTGTTTCTCCCCTCAGTCCCGGGCGACCATCCCGTACTCTGATGTCCAGCCTTTCCGCGATCTCCACTAGCGTTTCGTCCTCTTCAGGGCTAATAAACGAACTAACATCCATCGAGTGGTTTCCACCGGCTGATCCGGCGATCCGGTGGCAGCGGTTAATAATTTTAGTCTTCATCGCTTCGCGTTCGCGCACGGTCATAGATTGCAGAACCGCCATGATTTTATCGAGGCAATCCACGAAAAATTGGCGACTGGGCTGATAAACCAGCCAGTAGTCGAGTTGATCGTTTAGCGGAATGCGCGCGTCAACTTCATCTTCGCGCGCAGCCTCGAAAATTAGGTTCTTTTCGCTTCGTGCAATAGCTCCATGAGCCCAAGCCGTCTGCACGAGCGGTACAAGGAACAAAAGTTGCAATTTGTTTTCGTCCCACTCGTCGGAAGAGGTTTCTTCTCGCGTTGATCTTTGTTTCATTGTGTTGATGATTCTCCGGACGGGAGATCTGTAGCCGCCACCTGGACAAGTTTTTTTCGCAAACTCACCTCTGCGTTGTCCGACCAGAGGAACAGCCGTTCCCGCTTATACGACATGACACTGCAAGCCGGATGCCAGTCCTTCGAAATATGGAACCGGGTTAATTAGGACGCAAAACATGCATTCTGGAATTCTAGGGTGTAGGGAGTAGGTTATTGGGATCCTTAAATAAGTCCCAAATTGCCACACCTCTGTTGCAAGGTGCGGTAGTCGAGCCGCAATTGGGAGCACTCCAGAACACCGTTATCACTCGGAACACAGCCAAGGAACCGCCAACCTAATTCGGAGATCGTTGTCGGCACGCGAGTTGCATTTGGCTATGAGAAGTTGAGTACGCTAAGGAATAAGCAGAGATCGTGTCCCGACATCTGCCGGCAGCCGGTCGACATTGTCCGAGGTTCGAACGGCGATCGACTGTCCGACATTGCTATGAGCTCGGGTACGTTGGTCGTCGAAGTTGTTGAAAGACTTATGGATGAGATTCACACAAAACGCAATACGATTCAGGAAGTCGAACTCGTACAGGGATGCTCAACGGAATCAGTTCGAGTGAAAACAGATTTCTTACTTTTGAAAGAGAGGTCAACAGATGATGAAAAGATTAATTATATTACTTGTATTATCAACGGTATTTAGTTTCGCCGCAGTCGCCCAGAAGAACGACGACTATGCGAAGAAAACGAATACGCTTGGGGTTCAAACAAAGGAGTCGCAAGTGGCGATCACTCCGCAGAGGGCGTTGCAAAACCTTAAGAGCGGAAACGCCAGGTTTGCTTCGGGTAAGTCAATCAATCAAAAAAACTACCGAAAACAGGTTTCGTTGACAGCGAAGGGTCAGTATCCATACGCGGCGATTCTTAGTTGTTTGGATTCGCGGGTCGCCGTTGAAGATATTTTTGATCTGAATAATGGCGATTCGTTTAACGGCAGAATTGCGGGGAACGTGATGAATCCCGATATGCTGGGAAGTTTTGAATTTGCAACCCAGCTCGCCGGAGCTAAGGTCATTATGGTTCTCGGCCATACGAAATGTGGTGCGGTTAAAGGTGCCTGTGATTTCGCAGAGATGGGTAATTTGACAGGGCTTTTAGACAGAATTGAGCCTGCCGTAAACTGGGTTGGAAAAGATTGGACGGATGGCGAGAAGAATTCTAAGAACGACAAATTCGTCGAGGCCGTCGGCGAAACTAACGTCAAGCTAGTGATGGAAGGAATCAAAAAGGACAGCCCGATCCTGAAGGAGTTGATCGACACCGGCAAAGTCATTCTGGTTGGCGGAGTTTATGATCTGGAAACCGGAGTTGTGAAGTTTATCAATTAAGGAAACTGCTCCGATGGGCTTCGGCATTTAGGATTTTTTCGAACGGACCAACAGGAAAGAAACTTTTGCGGGCAATTTACAATTACGTCCAAGAGATGGGAAGACTCACGCCGATCGCGGTCGTAACAATGTTGCTTCCAATGCTTGGAAGTGCGATTTTGATTTTTCTCGCGCAGCCGGTTGGAAATTGGCTGCGCGAGAACTGGGAGATCGGCACACCGCTCTATTTACTGGGGATCCTGTTATTTTGTGGGCTTGCACTCCTCCCGACCAATATCGTCGGCGTACTTGCGGGCTGGACTTTTAGTTTCGACTTGGGAATTGCCGTTCTGATCACTGGTATAGTCGGGGCGGCTTTGTTTTCGTTCTTGATCCACTCGCGCATTGTTGGCGACAGACTTCCGCATGTTTTTGACACGCATCCACAAGCTAAAGCGATTTATCAGGCCTTGGTCGGGCAGAGCGTCTGGCGAGCGGCATTGATAATCTCCCTGCTTCGGCTTTCGCCAGCCATGCCTTTTGCATTGGCAAACTTTTTAATGGCGGCGGCTCGTGTTCCGTTGAAGTCGTTTGTTATTGGTACCTTCGTCGGAATGCTGCCGCGATCTTCTGCGGTTGTTTTCCTCGGCGCGGGACTATCAGAATTGACATTTGATAACCCACAGAACTCTTGGTTAATTATCTTTGGGATCGCCGCAACGATAATTGTTGTGTTGGTCATCGGCACCATCAGTAAACATGCCCTTGAGCGTCTGTATATCCGGGAAACAAGCTCGCCGTAGGTCCGTAAGCCTCCCCATACAGAAGTTGTCGTTTCCTTGATGCCAAGGATCAATAGCTCTTAAGGGCAATATTTCTGGATATGAAGCACACAGATAAGCATCAGCGCATCAATAAAGTCACCTTTGCGGGCTTCTTGGTTACATTGGGGATTGTTTTTGGTGACATTGGAACTTCGCCGCTTTACGCTATGTCGGCAATTGTGGGGACTAGGACGATCGATCCCGTGCTTGCGCTAGGAGGACTCTCGGCTGTTTTTTGGACGCTGACGCTTTTAACGACCGGCAAATACGCCTACCTTTCGCTACGTGCCGACAACAACGGTGAAGGCGGAATTTTTTCGCTTTATTCGCTGATCAAGCGTTACTCGGGAAGCTGGCTCGTGTACCCCGCAATTATCGGTGGAGCGTTTTTGCTTGCAGATGGAATTATTACCGCTCCGATCTCGGTTTCGTCGGCCATCGAAGGTTTGAGGATCTATTCGCCGACGATTCCGACCGTGCCGATCGTCATTGCGATCTTGATCGCTCTATTTGTCGCACAACAGTTTGGAACACAGCTCATCGGCAAACTCTTCGGTCCGGTGATGATGATCTGGTTCACCTTTATAGGCGTCATCGGTTTGATGTCACTGGCACAGGATTTTTCGGTTTTGCGAGCGTTAAATCCGTATTACGCCTATCAGATGATCGTGGATTATCCGCATGGCTTCTTCCTGCTCGGAGCCGTCTTTCTTTGCACTACCGGGGCCGAAGCACTATATGCCGACATGGGACACGTTGGACGCGGCAACATTCGGATAAGTTGGGCCTACGTCAAAATATGCCTGCTTTTGTCATACGCCGGGCAATCGGCGTGGTTAATGTCGAACGTGGGAACGATACTCGAAGGAGCTGCGCCGTTTTATTCTATCGTGCCGCCCGTCATCTTGCCGTTTGCTATTTTGATTGCGACAAGTGCGGCGATCATCGCTTCGCAAGCCCTGATCTCAGGAAGCTTCACATTAGTCGGGGAAGCGATCCGACTCAATTTTTGGTCACGGCAGAGGATCTGTTACCCAACCGATTTTCGCGGACAGCTCTATATTCCTCAGGTCAATTGGCTGTTGATGGCCGGTTGCATATTCGTGGTCTTTTATTTCCGCGAATCAAAGAATATGGAAGCCGCGTACGGCTTAGCGGTCACTATGACCATGCTGATGACAACAGTTTTGCTGGCTGTCTATCTTTATTCACGACGCGTTCCGATAGTTCTGACGGCACTGATCACTCTGGTTTTTGTGGTTATTGAGGGGGCATTTTTTATCGCCAATCTCGAAAAATTTCCCGAAGGTGGTTTTATCTCAATTTTCATCGGATTCATCCTGTTTGCGGTGATGTGGATCTGGTACAAAGGCAGAGTATTACGCCGTTCATTAACGGTTATGGAAGGCACGGGGCCGTTTTTTAAGACGCTCACGGAACTCAGCAACGACACGACCTTGCCCCAGTACGCGACGCATCTTGTCTACCTGACCAGTTCAGATTCGCCCAATAAGATCGAACAGGAAACGATTCGCTCGGTGATGAAAAAGACGCCGAAACGAGCCGATGTCTATTGGTTTGTTCAGGTCAAAACTGACAACGAACCTTTCACAATGAAATACAAGGTCGACATCTTGGAGCAAGAAGACGTCTATTTTATTACGTTTACGCTCGGATTCCGCATTGAACCACGGCTCAATTTCTTTTTCGACCTTGCTCTAAGAGACTTGCAAAAGAACAAGGAGGTTAACATTACCAGCCGCCATCCCGCGTTGGAGAAATATGACATCGACGGCGACGTGCGTTTCGTCCTTCATAGTTCGTTCTTGAGTCACGAAAACGAGTTGCCGTTCAAACAGAATTTCATAATGCAGTCTTACTATTTCCTCCGCCGTTGGTTCAGCGTCCGCGAAGATTACGCTTACGGCCTGGATGCAAGCAATGTTGAAATCGAGCACGTGCCGATAGTCATCGCCGAACCGAAGGATATGAAATTAACACGAGAAATGTAGTTAAGTCTGAATCGGTCAGAATGTCGAAGGAAGGCAGAGTAAGTTCTTGAAGAATGCGGTGCTTATTTCCGCAGTTATCATTACCCCAATGGATACAATTCTGATTTTTTCTAACTTGCTCAATCCACCAATTCTCTTCTTCTTTTTGGGGATTCTGGCGGTCTTGTCGAAGTCGGATCTGGAAATTCCCTCGCCGATTCCGAAGATTCTGTCGCTTTATCTGCTTTTCGCTATCGGTTTCAAAGGTGGTGTCGGGATTGCGGTGAGTGGCTTTCAAACGCAAATCGTTATAACGCTCGCTGCCGCATCCGTGATGGCATCGGTTGTGCCGCTTTACGCTTTTTTCATTCTTCGGCGGAAACTTTCAGTTGCCGACGCCGCCGCGATAGCAGCCACGTACGGTTCAGTCAGCGCCGTTACATTTATCACGGCCTCCGCATTTCTAGAGAAATTAAGCATACCGTACGGCGGTTATATGGTGGCGGCAATGGCTCTGATGGAATCTCCGGCGATCATCGTTGCTGTCTTACTGTATCGACTTCGCTCCAATGAGAGTCGCGGAGTAAGCTTTGCATGGAGCGAACTCTGGCGCGACGCATTTTTCAACGGCTCGGTTTTCCTGATCATGGGTAGTTTATTGATCGGCGTACTATCGGGAGAAGCGGGAGCGAAAGCGTTAAAGCCATTTACGAGCGATATCTTCACCGGTGTCTTGTGCTTCTTCCTCCTCGATATGGGCATCGTGGCGGCTAAGCGGCTGGGAGATTTGAAACGGGCCGGTGTGTTTTTGACCGCGTTCGCAATACTGCTACCCGTCATGAATGCGGCATTTGCGATTCCACTCGCATACGCTTTAGGATTATCGCAAGGCGACGCATTTCTCTTCACGATCCTGTGCGCTAGCGCGTCGTACATCGCTGTTCCGGCGGCGATGCGACTCTCGATCCCAGAAGCGAATCCGAGCCTCTATGTGCCGATGTCGCTCGCCATCACATTTCCGTTTAACATCATCGCCGGGATGCCGCTGTACCTGGCTGTTATCAATCGACTCTGGAGCTAATAGTTATGATACCGGTCAAAAAAATTGAGATCATCGTCGACGAACTTGAAGTGCCGAAGGTGCTAAAACTGCTCGACAAAGCGGGGGTGTCGGGTTACACGGTCATCAAAGACGCGACGGGCAAGGGCGAGCGCGGGCTACGCGACGGCGACGAATTGACCGGTGTCTTTGCCAACTCTTATGTTATGACTGCTTGCCCAAGCGAAAGTGTCAGTCTCATCGTCGAATCAGTTCGTCCCATTTTGAAAAAGCACGGCGGTGTGTGCTTAGTCTCTGAGGCTCAATGGCTAATTCACTAACACCCGGCCCATGTTAGGTTTCTTGCCGGTTTTGCAGACCAGGGACCCAACTGCCTCTTTTTGGCCTCATAGAATCAAAAACCGATACGGAATCCAACCGCCACGAACAAAACGGTTAGTGTGCCATAAACGATCTCCCAGATGCCGATCTGCATTGCCTTTAGCTTCTTTCGGTCAGGAGAAAGCCCTGTTACTGATCGCCAAAGAAGAACCAGCATAACACCCGACGCCAGGAACGAACTGAGTTCGAGGTAAGTCATGATGCCGACAACGGCAACGGCCGCGATGTGCGCAACGGTTGGTGCTGTTCTGGAATAAGGCTTGCCTTTTTCAAGAAGCAGACGATTACGAACATAGAGGATCGACGGGATGGATCTTGCTACAAAAATAACCCACAGAGATGCGGCAAGCGGCCACGTTAGTCCGCCCGCAAGGGCGATCGCGGCGGCGGAAGCAGAAATCGAGACAGCACCGCTAACTTCAGGGAGTAGTTGCCTACCGCGTCGTGAAATGTCGTTAAAGATCTGGTAGGCGACGGGCGGCAGGACAAATGCAAAAGGCAATAACGGCTCCCACCCGATGCTCACGAGAGTTCCGAGGAGACCGATCATAAAGACCGCCGAATAGACAGACAAGAAAAATATCGCTGCTTTTGCGCGTTCCTGAACTCTCATCCCGATACGATCAGCGATCAGTATCTTGAGAGGCTGCCTGCAAAGAAACGCACCGACGGTTAACAGCGAGATCCAAAGACCGCCTAAT